>DASXSF010000107.1:0-9034 GCA_036506155.1 Jatrophihabitantaceae bacterium | reverse complement strand
CCGCGGCAGGCGCGCGGGCGCGTGTCACCCTGTGTGCTCGATGATTCCGCTACCGCGAGCCGCTCAGGCAGCTCGGAGCAGCTTCTTCGCGCGCGACACGAGCCTGCCCCGATACTCCCAGCCGATGTAGTCGTTCCGCGCGATCCGCAGCAGGTTCAACGCCATGTAGTACGGCGCCCGTGCGGTGATCGACTCGAATGTCCGCCGGCGGTCGGGAAAGTGACAGCAGTACTCCCAGAGGAAATGTCCGATGAACGGCTCCGCCCGGCGCCAGTCACCGACTGTGCGCATGAAGGCGTGTTGGAGCTCGCCGGCGACCCGCCCGACATCGAACATCCGGTCTCCCCGCTTCATGCGTTCCAGATCGATCGCGGCAACGTCCATGCCATGACCAAACAGGAAGTTGGCCGGGGTCGCGTCGCCATGCAGCCACACCTGCTTGTCACACCACATCCGCGGCCGGTCCCGCCAGCGGTCGCGCAAGAACGAGAGTTCGTCGATGTCCCACTGTCCGATGCGGTTGGCCTTTTTGAGCCTGCTGACGATGCTATCGAAGTACTTGCAGTCGTGATCGAAATCGACGCCTGCCCCGTTGGCCGTGCGAATGTGCTGCGTGGCGAGGAAGTATGCGAGCGCCTTCAGCCGCCAGTAGAGGTGCGCGTCGTCCCCCTGGTGCGTCGCGCGCGCGATCGCGTGGCTGAACTCCTCGCCAGCATAGTGTTCAACAGCCAGCACAGCGTTGATATCGCGACTGAACCCGAACGGGCGAATCACATGGTGCGGCGACCCGACCAGGTTGTATCGGCGCAGCGTCTGGAGCCCCTCGAACTCCTGGCGTGCCATTAGGACTGCCTTGTCCCGGTCCGACCCGAACCTCGGCCCGTAGAACTTGCAGATGATCTTCGCCCCGCTGGACTTCTCCTGGTACGCGTAGACCACGTTGCTGCCGGACAACCGGAAGGCGCGGAACGCCGGCCGCGGCTCGTGCACCCTCATGTCCTCGCGGACGATCTTGCTTAGGAAGTCGTGCAGCGGGTCATGGTCCGCGACGAATCCGACATATCCGCCGTTCATCGGGAGCCCCTCCTCGGGCCTGCTCCGGTCACAGGCTGGCGGCAGAACCACCTTTCGCTCCGCTTGTCACCCACGGATCCCCCAGCTGCGCGGCGCACCTCGGCCCCCGGCCAAGTGCTGTGAACCGCCTCTTGCTCACGTAGAGGCGCACGCCTCGCTCGTGATACGCACAGGTGTCGTACTCGTGACACGCCGTCGGACGATCGCTGTACGAGTCGCCGTCACAGCGCCTCCGGGCAGGGTGGGCATGGTCAGGTCGCGCCGTGCGCATAGCAGCTCGACCGCCTGCCAGCCGTCGCGAGGCGCATACGGCAGGTCATCGTCTCGACCGGGCATTATGGGCACCTGCACCGTGCTGTCGTTAGCAGGGGTGAACGGCGCTGGCCGACTCGTCACCCTCATCCCGCTACCTCGGCCTGGCCGCCGACATCCTCATCGCAGCCGAAGACCTCTACGGGAACTTCATCTCCCGCCGGCCATCCGTGCTTGGACACCTCGGAAGCCCCCCACCGATGGCTAGGCTAGGCCTCGGTTGGGCCGGGTTCCTGATTTCGCGTCAGCAATAAAGCCACTGCGATCAGCAGTAGAGCAGGTTCGTAAAAGAGCGGGGCCTTGATTATGGGGTAGGACTCGTATCAGGGTGACGACTGACCAAAGTACAACGATGATTCCAATCCACCGCGCAAGCACTTTGGTGCGCAGGATTCCCAGCCCGTACGGCTCATGGTCGGCTCCGGTACGGACATAAATAGAGCCCAGTCCGATGCCTGGATCTGCCGTTTCTTGGATCAGACCCTGGCGTCTAGACAAGTCGGAGTTCGACGTGGAGGAGGATGTCGGTGAGTTTCTCCGGGTGCAGGGCGGTTGGGTCACCAGGTTGTGGGTTGTCCCGGGAGAGGTCGCCGGCGTTGGTCAGGGTGAGGGTGTGGTCGCCGGTCAGGCCGTCGGCGAATGCGGTGGTGACGTCGGCCGCGGGGAGGTTGCCGAGGTCGGTGTCAGGAACGAACCCGCTGACCGCGGCGCTGTTAACAGTAAAGGACGCGGTGCCGACTGACTGCCCCGTCCTGGTGCGGAGAAGAAGCCTGGCTGCCGTCACGGTGATGGCTCTGCTCCGGAGGAAGACCGGGAGGTGTCGTTCGGTGAGCCGCAGCTTGACGGCCGTTCCTGTCGGGCTGTTCATCAGTCGAGGGACGTTCTTCGGCAGTTCCAGTCGCCAGTCGGAGACCGCGCCGGCACCTTCGCATGGCATGTAGCGTTCGTCGCGGAAGCTGAACTCGAAGACGCCCGCGTCGTTCTGCCCGGTGGATGTTGCGACTTCTGCGCGGTCGCGCTGGTGACCCGGGTGCTGGGGCCACACTGTGGCGCCGAGTGCCGCTAGGACGGCATGGACCTCAGCCCAGCCTCACCCAGGGCACCACGCCCTGAGGCCGTGCGTTCTCCACCGCCTGGCCTCAGATCGAACAGCGTGAGCCGGACCTGGTGGCGGCTGACCTCCAGCCCGCCACCCAGCGTCGTCGCCCGGTCAGCGAGGTCGGCCAGGCCCGTCGGGTCGAGCTGCGAGTCCGATCCCTCGTCAAGGGCCGTGACCCACACGTGCAAGACGCCCGCCTCCACCCGAATCGCGACCGCTGCCGGGGTGTGGGCGCTGGCCCGGTCGACGACGGCGTACGCGGTGGTCTCGACGACCGGGCGGAACCTCTCCGACGTCACCTCGTCCACCCGGATCGGCCGCGACTCGGCGAGCGCGCGAACCGCCACGCCGAGCCCTGCCTCGCTGAGGAGCAACGGCGCGAGCCCGCGGGCCAGGCCGCGCAAGTCGTCGATGGCCTCTTGAAGCTCGTGGGTGGCCTCCACGACGGCCGGGGGGTCACCGGTCTGCGAGGCCAGCAGCCTCAGGCCGAGCGCCAGCCCGACCAACCGCTGCTGGGCTCCGTCGTGCAGGTCCCGCTCGAGCTGGCGCCGCTCGTCGTCGCCGGCTTCGACGAGCCGGACACCGGAAGCGCGTAGCTCGCCGACCTGGGCGAGCGCCTCCGCCTGCAACCGCGTGTGCTCCAGACCTAGGTGGATCGTGGCAACGAGGTCGTCGACCGACTCGCGGCTCCGAGCAAGCCGCGACGGTGGACGAGGGTTGCCAGCCGACGCCCGGCGTACCGCAGGTCGGTGGCGACCCGATCGCTGGAGGCACCGAGGTCCACCGGCCGGGCGCGTTCGTCGACCTGCTCGCCGTCACGGCCAACAGGGAACGCCAGCTCGAGCCCGGGGTCGCCGAGACGTGCGGCCAGGGCCTCGCGCAGCGAGCCGACGGACGTGGCCCCCGACAGGTCGACGACGAGGCGCGCCAGCGCCCGCTCGGCGCGCCGCTCTCGCAGGACCTCTGCTGCCATGGCAGTGCCGACAATGCCCAGCGCGACGGCCTGAGCCGCCCAGATCCGCCGGTCGACAGCGTCCGCGCCGAGGAATCCGCGGCCCAGAGAGTGCACGTACGACGCGACGGTCAGCACCAGGAACGCGAGGGCTCCCAGCCACCGAGGACCGTCTGCACGGCGACGCGTCGCGCTCGCGCGGGCCAGCACCACGAGGAGCACCACCGTGGCGAGTGCCGACCAGACGAGCCCGGCGCGCACGCCCGCGAGTTCGACAGCCGCGAGTCGATCCGAGGGGCCGGCGCTGTTCCACAGGTTGTCCGCACAACTCGCGCACCCGGCCGCCGCCGGGTCGGAGAGGACCGCGAGGTAGACGCCCTGGAGGCCGACGGTGACGGCGTACCCGAGAGCCACCACCAGCCTGCCCGCCCCGTTGTCCAGATGGCCCCGAGCACTGCTGAGTGCGGCGTGCAGCACCACCGCCGGTGCGGACGCGTAGCAAGCCAGGCCCAACGAGAACACCACGGCGGATCTGGCGTCCGGGTTGTCCCACTGCGCAAGGGCCCACGCGGCAGCCGCCGCAGCTGCCAGCGTCCCGGGGCGCCATCGGTCCGGGTGTCGCCACCACCGACCGACCGCCGCGACCAGGCACGCAGCCGCCGGGGCGACGAAGAGCAGGGGACCGTCGGACACCGACCCCGCCGTCGAGAACCCGGGGCTGCGCACCGCGAGATCGACGGCAATGACGCAAGCCGCGGCGGCCGCAGCCACGGCGGCGAGCACGACCCACGGGGCCAGGGTCGTCCGGCGGGCGGGCATGCACATCAGCGTGCCGCACCGGAACGTTGCCGCGCACCCGGGCTAGCACGGATGCTGATGGCAAGACGACCGGGAGGCTCTCCCGGATGTGGGCGCTCTCGCTCGTTCCTAGCGTCGGCGGCATCACCTGAGGAGGTGCCCGATGAACAGTTTCCCGACGATGCTGACGCGATGCGCGACCGTTACCGCCCTCGCCACCCTGGCCCTCGGAGCCGCCGGGTGCTCGGCGGTTGACCGGGCCGGCGGCAAGGCCGCCGACCCGGTCACCACGCTGACGATGGCGCAGGCGAACCATGGCGTGCCGACGCAGCTCCAGGCCTGGGCCGACCTGGTCGAGAAGGACTCCGGCGGATCCGTGAAGATCCAGTTCCGCAACAACTGGCGGCGCGGTGAAACCGCCAACGAGACCGGGACAATCTCGGACGTCAGGGCCGGCAAGGTCGACCTCGGCTGGGTGGGCGTCCGAACCTTCGACCTAGCCGGTGACACCGACTTCCAGGCGCTGCTGGCGCCTATGCTCGTCGACAGCTACGACCTGCAGGCCAAAGTCTTCGAGGAGGGCATCCCCGAGGAGATGCTCGCCGGCGTCTCGGACCTCGGCGTGAGCGGCGTGGCAGTGCTTCCCGGCCCGATGCGCAAGGTGCTCGGCATCACCAAGCCGTTCCGGGCCCCTCACGACTTCCGAGGGACCGTCGTCGGCATGCAGAGCTCCGCGCTGAGCCAGCAGTCGCTGGAGGCGCTCGGCGCGACGACCAAGGCCGAGCCCAGCGGCGCGAGCCTGGACGGTCTCGACGCGTACGAGCAGCAGCTCGCTTCCATCAACGGCAATGGCTACGCCGCGGAGGCCAAGTACGTCACCGGCAACCTCAACCTCTGGCCCCGTCCGCTGGCGATCCTCGGCAACGCTGAGGCCATCGCGGCGCTGAGCGACAGCCAGCGCGCGGCCCTCGAGCAGGCCAGCGTGGCCGCCGTGATGCCCGCCCTCGACGCCTCGCGTGCCGAGGACGCGGACGCCGGCCAGCAGCTGTGCCAGCAAGGCATGCAGATGGTGGACGCCAGCGACGCCCAGCTGGCGGCGTTGGCCAAGGCCGAGCAGCCGGCGTACGACGAGATAGCGGCCAACTCCAGGTCGGCCGAATGGCTGCAGCGGATCCGCACCCTCAAGAGCACCCTGTCGGTCGGTCCCGACACGGCCTCGTGCGACGACACGTCGTCTGCACCGGACGACGCGGTCTCTGGAGACTCGGATGAGCTGGCCGGCACCTGGACGACCACGCTGAGCACCAGCGACTGGGAGGACGCGGCGATGGACGGTCCCGCCGGCAAGTTCACCCTCACCTTCGCCGACGGCCAGGTCACCGTGACCGAGCCCAGCGGAACGATTGGGTACCGCGCGGCGTACGACGCCTTCCGAGGCTTGGTCCTGTCTAGCGGGAACGAGGACGAGCTGCGAGCCTCCTACCGTGTCGACGTGGACCAGCTGGTGATCAGCGACCTGACACTGAACGGCTCCGACGAGCCGAGCCCCTACACCGTGGTGTGGACGACGCACCCGTTCTCGCGCCAGCGCTGACGCTTTCACCAAGGCCCGCGCCTCCGGGTCCACCCGGAGGCGCGGGCCCGCGATCGCTGTCACGATGGAGCCATGGCGACCACGCTGCTCATAGTCGACGACCACGCGGGCTTCCGCGGGTTCGCGCGGCAGCTCATGGAGGCCGGAGGACTGCTGGTCGTGGGAGAGGCGGCCGACGGCCCGTCGGCAATCACCGAGACCGCCCGGCTCGACCCCGACGTAGTCCTGCTCGACGTCATGCTGCCCGGCCTGGACGGGTTCGAGGTCTGTGAGCGGCTCTTCGCGGCCGGGGCCGACCGGCCGGCCGTGGTGCTGACGTCCAGCCGGGACGCGTCGTCGTACGCCGACCGGCTGGCCCACTCGCCCGCCCGCGGCTTCGTCGACAAGCATGCGTTGTCAGCGCAGACCCTGGCTGCCCTCCTCGAGCCCGGTGGGTGACGCCGTGCTGGCGGCGCTGGACCTCCTCACCGGACTGACGCTCCTGCTCGCCGGTGCGGTGGCATGGCGCGGACGGCCCCGCAGCCGCGTGGGGCTCCTGCAGGTGGTGGCGGCGGCCTGCTGGTTCGCCGGCGGCGTGATCGGCGCGCTCGCCTTCGTGCACCGTGGGCCGCTGGTCCAGCTGCATGTCAGCTACCCGACCGGCCGGTTGCATCGGCGGCTGGCCGGCGCCGTGGTGCTGCTCGCGTGGGGGTGGGCCTGCTCGAAGGGCTGCGCCCGGTGCCCGGGCTGACGCTGCTGCTCGGCGCGCTGGTCACGGTGGCGGCGCTGGACATCTACCTGCGTTCCTCGGGCAACGCGCGTCAGGCGGGCGCGCCGGCGCTGGTCTCGGCGCTTATGTTCGCCGCCGTGCTCGCGGCGAGCAGCGTCAACCGACTGCTCGACCTGCGCCTAGACGACACCCTGGCGATCAGCTACGACGCCGTCGTCATATTGGTCGCGGCCTGGCTCACCCTCGACCTCCTCACCGGCCGCTGGACCGAGGCCACCGTCGCCGACCTGGTCACCCAGCTGGGCGGCGAGCCCGACGCCCGGGGTGTGCAGTCGGCGCTGCGCTCGGCTCTCGGGGACCCCACGCTGGTCGTCGGCTACCACACCCCCGAACACGCGACCTACGTCGACGAGGACGGCCGGCCGCTCGACGAGCGGCCGAGCGGCGACCAGGTGGTCACCGCCGTGGAGGATGCGGGCAGTCCCGTCGCGGTACTGGTGCACGCCGCGACGGCGCTGGACGACCCCGAGCTGATGAAGGCCGCGGTCGCAGCCGTCCGTCTCGCCGTCGGCAACGCCTCCCTCCGGGCGCGGGTGCAGCAGCAGATGGACGAGCTGTCCACCACGCGTCGTCGTCTCGTCGAGGCAGCCGACCGGGAGCGGGCGGCCATCGCGAGCCGGCTCGAGGCGGGGGCCGACCGCCACCTGGCCCGCGTCGACACGCTGCTGGCCACGCTGCCGGCCAGCGAGCTCCGCAAAGAGCTCGCCGAGGCCCGGCGGGACCTGCGTGACCTCGCAAGCGGCGTCCGGGCGCGTGAGCTCGAGCCCGGCGGACTGCCGGGAGCCGTCGCGGTGCTGGCCGAGCGGTCCCCCGTGCCCGCGGCCACCGACGTGGTCGTCGGGCGCCTGGCCCCAGCCGTGGAGTCGGCCCTGTACTTCGTCTGCGCCGAGGCGCTCACCAACGCCGCCAAGCACGCCCGGGCAACCACCGTGCGGATCCGGGCCGAGGAGCGCGACGGCCACGCGGTGCTCACCGTGAGCGACGACGGAGACGGGGGTGCCGATCCGGCTGGCTCGGGGCTGCGCGGCCTGGCCGACAGGGTGGAGGCACTCGGCGGGACGCTGGAGGTGGACAGCGGCGCGGCACGCGGGACCACCGTGGCCGCGCGACTTCCGATCGTCAGGGAGGACGGGCCGTGAGATCGCTGCGGATCGCCATCGCTGACGACTCGATGATCGTGCGCGAGGGGCTGGCGCGCCTGCTTGTGGAGGCCGGCCACGACGTGGTGGCGACGGCCGACACCGCCGACGCCCTCCTCCGCGAGGTCGTCACGAACCCCGACCTGGACGCCGTCGTCGTCGACATCCGGATGCCGCCGACCCAGACCGACGAAGGCATCGCCCTGGCGGCGCGGCTGCGTCAGGACTTCCCGCGGCTAGGCATCCTCATGCTCTCGCAGTACCTGGAGTCGCACTATGCGACCACGCTGCTGACCGAGTCGCCCGAACACGCCGGGTACCTGCTGAAGGACCGGGTCTCGGATGTGGCAGTCCTCGTGGACGCCCTCGTCCGGGTGACGGAGGGCGAGTGTGTCGTCGATCCGACTATCGTGCAGCGGCTGCTGCGCCCTCGGCCAGCAGCGAGCGCCTTGAACCGACTCACCCCCCGAGAGCGCGAGGTGATCGCGATGATGGCCGAGGGCCGGTCCAACGCGGCCATCGCCCTGCGGCTCAGGATGGGCGACCGCACCCTGGAGGCCCACATCCGCCAGATCCTGCTCAAGCTCGGCCTCGAGCCATCTCCCGACGACCACCGCCGGGTGCTTGCCGTACTGCGCTACCTCCAGGACGGGTGAGCCCTCGAGCCCGTTCGCTCCGGTGGAAGGACCCGGGCCGCGCCGAAAATAGTTACGGCACGGCGCCGGCGAGCGCGGACTCAACGTCTCCTCTGAACCCTGCTTTCGCATCAGCGACCGGTCGAACCCTTGCAATCGTCTCCGACGTCAACCACTGATAACTCCGACGACCCACCGCAACCTCCTCGATCATCAGTCAGAGAAGTGTTGCGTCGACCCTTGAGACCACCCCGACGAGCGGATGTTGAGTCAGACGAGAGTCTCCAGCCCACTGGCCCAGATACACGCTCAACGGTCCGGCGGCCAATGTCGAACCTCGTCCTCTAGCATGCGCGCATGCTGGATTTCAGTGATGGCTCGGCCGAGGCAGGGAACCTCGAGGTCAGTTGGCACGCGGGCTGGCCGTCGGCCAAGCACGATCCGGCACCTGAGATCCAGATGCACGCCTACGACCCGCACACGGTGATTCTGCGGCAGAACAAGTCGGTCAGCCACGAGGCGGCCCCGTTCATGTTCCTGCTGTTCGGCAACTCGCAGGCGCTGTTGCTGGACACCGGCGCCACGGCTAACCCGTCATACTTCCCGCTGCGCCGGACCGTCGACGAGCTGATCGCCGCCTGGCTGGCCGACAATCCCCGCGA
>DASXSF010000106.1:0-20488 GCA_036506155.1 Jatrophihabitantaceae bacterium | reverse complement strand
GCAACGACCACGGGCCCGTCCCGTGAGACCCGCCCGATGAAATGCCCGGTGAACGTGGGCTAACCGCGACACCTTGGGTCGTCGCCAGAACGTCCGATCTGAGCGCGCCGCCGCTGCTGCCCGTGCACGCGCGATCGACGGATATCTGCGTGCTGCCGCTGGGTCGTCGGTCACGCTGAGCAACCTTCATGGACCGGTCGTGTACGGGTAATTCGGTGGCCTTCTACGGTGGGCGGGTGGCGATAGTGGATGTCGCAGCCCGTGACATCGGGGCGGGTGACGTTGTTCGAGTCGACGATCCTCAAGTGCAGCGGGTAGAGCGGGTGGTGCATGTCGATGGCCGGGTTGTGCTGGAGCTGCGGGCGGCTGGTCTGGAGATTCGGGAGAGTGTTCGTGTCAGCCTGCCGGAGGACCGGCTGGTGAGTCGCGTGGGCACGGCATCGGAGTGAGCTGGCCGGAGTCCCAGCAGCCTCAGGTGCGCGCGCCAGCCGCTGTGTGAGGCGTGGCAGCTGATGACTGAGCTGGCCAAACAGCACGAGATCAAGGCCGCACACGCCGTCTTCTGGCATTGCAGCGCTACTGCCACTGCCGCGAACCCACACGAGCGCGGTGGTTCCTGTAGCCCGTGTCTGCTCGGGTCGGCAGCGATGTGCGGCAACGCCTGCACAGGATCGATCGGCCGATCGGCGGTAGCCGTCGACCGGTCGTTGCCCCAGCGTGGGCGGGACGCGCGCAGTGTCAGCGCAGTTGTGTGCCGCGTTCCCGGGCGGACTGCGTGTTGGTCGGCGATGCTCGTTTCTTACCCGTTGGGCGGTGGATCGAGGTGGTTGTGCAACCGGCAGTGTCGCACCCGTAGAGGAGGCCGCAGTGGTCGACCAGCCGCGCCGGGTGAGGCAGCCCGGCGCGCCCGTCCTCGATCTTCATCGCGATCTGGGCCTTGCAGTGGATGGCCTCGAAGTATTGGCTGTGGCGTCGGCGCCGATCGGGGTGAGCGCACGGGTGCAGGTGGCGTAGGTAGTCCGCGACCCGGGCCTGGAACTCCGGGTCGTCGCGGGCGAGGGTGTCGCCGTCCACGGCTGGGGGGTATGACGTGTGGATCGGGCGCTAGCGCCGGCGCGGCGCAGCAACGGTGTGGGCCGGCGGAGCTGGCACCGGCTCAAGCTTCGCGCGCTCCGCGACGAGCAGCGCGGTGCGTCCAAAGCCGAGTTGTATCCGTAGGTAGGCCAGCTGCGGATCGCTCAGCTCGGCGATCAGCTCGCCCTCCAAACCTGCGTGCGCGCCTTCGCGGATCCGCATCCTGGCCACCGTAGGTGCACCTTCCCGGGCGATGCCGGGCCCCTGCTGCCCGTACCGCCAGGAGCGTGACGCTACGCCTACTCAGCGCGGCCGAGACGGCGCTGGCGCGATCTTGCCATGCGAAGCTCTCCGCGCGGTCGCTGCGGGCGACGATCAGCGACCTTGACGCACGCGTGCGGGCGGGTCCCTCGGGTGTGTCACTCACCAGGGCAGGGCTTGGTTGTGTGCGCGCGAAGCCGATGGGTCTGTGCGCCGCGTGCGGTGGTCGAAAAATCCGGTGCGAGCCGCGTGTCGGCCCGCGTGCTCCGTGCCGATCCTCTGCTCGTGCGCCAGTTCGGCTGCCATGAGAGCGCGGATCGTGTCCATGCGCTCTGCCAAGCCGGAGGTTTCCCCGGGAGCGACTCGGTGGCTCACGGGGGCTCAGCATGCGCGCAAGCTTTGGGCCCTTTGATCCATGGTTCGACGTGCTCAAGAGGACGCAGTGGCGCCTCGGTGGCGAGGGACGAATACCGGACTTATGCCGAGTGGTCAGCGGTGCGCAGTTGGCGGCAGTCGTCGACACGTCGTGGGAGCCCGTCTGGGAACCCTGTCGAAGGCGGGATGACAACACTGTGCCGGGTCGGTAGCATCCGCCCCGCGCTGGGCAGCCTCGGTCAAACTTGATTTGGGTTAGACGCTGAAGCGGTCACGGGTAGCAGCGCGGCATCGAATACGCAGGAGGGCCTGATGGCTACCTGGGTGTGGCTCCTGATCGCAGTTGCCATCATCGTTGTCGTCGCGTCGCTGCTGGCGAAGGTGATGCGGCAGCGCAGGACAACAATGTTGCGCGAACGATTCGGCCCTGAATATGACCGTATTCTCCAGGAGCACGACGACCGGCGCGCGGCCGAGGCCGACCTGCGGGACCGGAAGACGCAGCGTGAACGGCTCGACATCCGGCCACTCGCCGAAGCGACTCGCGCTCGATTCGCAGCCGAGTGGCGTGAGCTTCAGGAGCGGTTCGTTGACCAGCCCTCTGATGCGGTCGTGGCCGCAGACGGCCTGGTGGACCGGGTGATGTCCGAGCTCGGTTACCCAACGGACAACTTCGCGGGGCAGGCCAAGCTGATCTCGGTCGATCATCCCACCGTTGTGCAGAACTATCGATTGGCGCATGCGGTCTGCGAGCTGGCACGATCCCAGCAGGTGAGCACAGAGGACTTGCGTGCAGCGTTGCTGTACTACCGCAGCCTATTCGACGACCTATTGCAGTCAGGGGAGACCGACAGCCACAACGAGGCTTATAGCCGTACTCGCAACGTATCCGACCGCGCGGAACCTAGTCAGCAGCCGACCCAGCGAGGTACCCGATGACCGATCAGCAAGTTGCTCGCGACCGCGGGCTGACCACCGAAGAAATCGCGTCGGCCGGCACGACCGATCGCGATGACATCGGCGCCGACGCGCGGCCGCAGGAGCCGCAACGTCCCGTCGGTGGTGGCTTGGTGGACGACACCGAGGACGCCGAGCCCCGAGGGCAGCTACTGAGCGGCGAGGAATTGCAGGGGCTCATCGCGCGGTGGAGGGACAACCAAGCGCGCTTCGTGGACGAGCCGCGAGCGGCCGTGCAGGATGCCGATGCGCTCGTCGTGGATATCATGCAGCGTGTGGTGCGGATGTTCGCTGCAGAACACCACCAACTCGAGTCCCGCTGGACAAGCGCCGACGACGTCTCGACCGAGGATCTTCGCCAAGGCCTGCTGCGTTACCGCTCGTTCTTCGAGCGGCTACTCGCCGCCTCGGGAGGCACGACCGGCTGACATTACGGTCGGCCCGACCGGCTGACATTACGGTCGGCCCGACCGAGTCTCCGTCGCCGACCGCGGTCCGGGTCAGAGCACTCTGACCAACCAACCCCCACATGGATATCGGACCATTCGAAGAGATTCGTTGCGCCGACGGATCGCTCGTGTAGCCGACCCCGGTCGCCAGGCGGGAGGGATGCCAGGTGAACGAGATCGCAGGACCGAACGATACGAGCCCGGCCGGTCACCGTCTAGCACCCCGCCCAAGCCTGCCAACTGCTGCACCCATCTGCAGCGCCTTCCACTCGACTGCTGGCGCCGCACATCCACCTAGCTCGTCGACGGCCACGCCCGGGCGATGCGTCGCAACACGTCGCCGAGCGGCAGTCGCGGATCAAGCGGCAGACGCAGGCTTTCGCGGTCATCAAACGTGATCTTCGCCCAACCGGGCGGGAAGCCCGGCATGTCTGCCTCATCGACGACGGGGGTGGTATCGAGTGGCCCCCGAACCACTCGTGATCGAACGCACCGCGTGCAGCGGCCGAGTCACCGTCGTCACGGAGGTGTCCTCGGCTTCACCCTGCTCCGGAGCGTGCTCGAACCTCACATGCTGATCGCCGTATCGGCGATGACCACGACCAGACCGCTGAACTTCCGCCGCGACCGGAGCGAGGAAATGTCCTGCGGGTCGATGCTCGGCCAGGGACGGTTGTGCGCGCCAGCAGCTGCAAGTGGATGCATTGCCTCGACGGTCGCCGCTACGACTATGGTGCCGTGAGGCCGATCGCGCGCCCACCAACACTCGGTTGGGTCTGTTCAACACGACGACGAATGGTCGACGACGGCCTCTCCACAACAGGCCAAAGGCGCGGCCCCGCGCCTCCCCTGCCAGACAGGCTAGGCGGCGGCGATGGCGCGCGTGACGTTAGCTGCCGCCGATCACCGGTGCGACCATCTTTACCGGCCCCCCCGGCGCCAGCGCCGACGTCACGTCGATCAGCGTCCCGGCGGCGAGGCCCGCACGAACCTGCGCAGCCGTCGTGATCGGGTGCGTGGCGAGGTCGATACTGCCCGGGGTCGCCTCGATGAGCAGTGTGAGCGTCCAGGCTCCGGTGTAGCCGGGATCGCCGGGTGCGACCGGCAGGATGTGGTCGTGACGCAACACGGCTGGTTGGCCGTCGCAGTGATCTTCGGTGGCCGTGTCGTCGAAGATGACATACAGCGGCTGGGTCGGTCGGCTGATGCCTGCCATATCCGGCCCGAGTCCGAAGCATGCCAGGACGCCACCGTTGGGGTTCGCACTGAACAGTGATGGCTGCAAGAAGGTTATCTCGTGGCCGTTGTACCAGGCCTTCTCGATCCGCAGCTGTCCGCCGCTGCCCGCACTGGCCGTCCCAGTCATAAATGCAGCGGCGGCAATCGCGGCGGCCGCGGCCGCTAGCCATCTGACTCGATACATGTCATGCCCCCTGTTAATCGTCAGAAATCAGCGAAATGCTTCGGCTGGCCGGTGGCTCCGGGCACGCCCGACATATGGACAGTCTGGCCCCGGAGACCTAGCCGTACGCCGCGCGAATCACGGCAAGCGACGCGGACGCGCGGGGGACCACCGATTGACCGGCGCGCTTCCCCGATCCCCCACTACGTGCCGCCCCCTCGGCCGGATTCCCTGTCCCCCACAACGAACCACCTGGTGAGGCACGGGCGAGCACCTCACCGAGTGGCAGGACGGTACGCCCGCTCACTGAACATCAGCAATACGTCACGACAGTTTTCGTGCGTGGCGGCAACCATCAGCAGCGTCACGGCATGAGGCATACAGCGCCCTGGTTGCGACGCGGAGAACTACGTCCTGACGCGGCATCACGACAGCGACTAGAAGCGCACGCACATGCCGCCGATGGCGCGCGACTACGCGGCGCCCGGGCCCACGTGCCACTCGCCTCTGGCAGGGCGGTCGCAACGGGTTTGTTTGAGGGCGCAAGCGGAGCTAGCGGCAGCCCGCCGGCGCACCTGCGCCGGGTCGTGTCGTCATATGGCTGTGCGCGATCAGCGTGCCGCTGGAGATCGATCGTGCCGCGTTCACCGTCGGGTCAACCGGGATACGCGGTGGTCTGCTCCTGCCGACTATTCGTCTTGCGACAATGCGACAGCGACGAACATCTCCACGTTCTGTGGGAGGGAGCGCGCGAGCCGGTCGCGGTGTTGGTTAGACGGTATGGAGTGACCGCTCGGTTGTGAGTGGTTGCGGGCCGGGGCCTCGCTCGCGCAACTTCGTGGGTTGCCGGGCAGGGGCGTCCTGCTCGGCCTATCCGACATGCGTGGGAGGCCCCGGTGCAGTCTGAGCGTACGAGTGTTGGTCTGGATGTCCATGCCCGATCGGTTGCTGCAGCGGCGATCGATGGTGTGACGGGCGAGTTGCGGCGGGCACGGTTGACGCCGAGCCACGATCACATCCTGTCTTGGATCGAGCAGTTGGACGGCCCAGTCGCGGTGGCCTATGAGGCCGGCCCGACCGGGTTCGGGCTGTATCGGGTGTTGACCGCGGCCGGGATCGGGTGCGTGGTGGCGGCGCCGTCGAAACTGCAACGCCCGTCGGGCGATCGCATGAAGACCGATGCGAAGGACGCGGTGCACCTGGCCCGGCTGCTGCGGCTCGGGGAGATCACCCCGGTCACGGTGCCGACGGTGGATCAGGAGGCGGCACGGGATCTGGTCCGGGCCCGCGAAGACTGCCGCGGGGATCTGATGCGCGCCCGGCACCGGCTGTCCAAGCTGCTGCTGCGCCACGGTCAGGTGTACTCCGGCGGAGCCGCTTGGACCGGCCCGCATGATCGCTGGCTGCGACAGCAACGCTTCGCCAGCCCCGCCGTCACGCTGACCTTCGAGTCCGACTACGAGACGGTGCAGGTGGTGACCGCTCGCCGGGACCGGCTCGACGCCGCGATCGCCGCGATGGCCGTCGACAGTGAGTTCACCCCGATCGTGTATCGGCTTGGCTGTCTGCGCGGGATCGCGACGCTGACCGCGTTCGCGCTCGCGGTGGAGATCGGGGACTGGCACCGGTTCACCGGCAACAGCATCGGATCATTCGTCGGCCTGGTCCCCTCCGAGCACTCCTCCGGCGCGTCGCGGGTGCAAGGCTCGATCACCAAGACCGGCAACACCCACGCCCGCCGGCTGCTCGTCGAGGCCGCCTGGCACCACCGAACCCGCTACCTGCCAGGCAAACCCCTGCGCGACCGGTGTGAACTCGCCCCCGCCGCCGCTCGCCAGCGTGGTGACGCCGGGAACCGACGGCTGCACGCCCGCTGGGTCAGTTTCAACCTGCGCCGCAAGAAGGCCGTGACCGCGAACGCCGCCATCGCCCGCGAACTCGCCAGCTGGTGCTGGTCCCTGGCCGTCCTCGACTAGCGATCCCCTCAGCCGCTTCGTCCCGCGCCGGTGGTGGCAGCGCGTGGAGCGACCCGCGAACGCACTATGGGTAACCCGTCCCGCACATCCCCGGACAGGCGACGCCCGCCATTAGACACGCGGCCAAGCTCCTGCCGAACGCCCCGTCCTGCGGTAACCAACCCGCGCATATCAGCCTGACCGCGCGTCGCCAACGACACGCTCACCACGACAACGCAACGACGAAGCACGAGCCGCCGCCGAGGCATACTCCCTGGCGGCGGCTCACCCATACCCCTTGACAGAACCAGCCTCCATATCAGTGCTCGGCTTGCAGCCAAACCGCGGACAGTCAGGTCTCTTGGCTTGATAGGCCTTGCGTCCCTGCTGCCAGGGCACAATGCGTGGTGCGCTGTGACTAGCAGGCAGCTCTGCCGAGCCTGTCAGACGGAGCAATTGTCAATACCTGTGGATCGATCTTGGTCATGCCGCGGTCTCGACTGAGGGCGTGACGGTTTGTTGATCTTCTGGTCGTTCAACGAGTTTGCCGTTGACGAACCTCGCGCCGGTGCGGACGAGCGCGACCAGGTGGGGTGCGTTGACCGCCCGCCAGCGGTCTTGCGCGGCCGTGATCAGCTTGAATGCCATGGCCAGCCTGGCGGCCTTCGACCCCGGCCCGCGGGTGATCTTGGTGCGGTGCCGCACGGTCGAGAAGGTCGACTCGATGGGATTTGTGGTCCGCAGGTGAATCCAATGCTCGGCCGGATAGTTGTAGAAGGCGAGCAGCTCGTCGAGGTCGGCGGTGATCTTGGCGACGGCCTTGGGGTACTTCGCGCCGAACAACGCCTCGAAGGCCTTGACCGCGGCCAGAGCGTGGGTCTTGTCCTCGGCGTTCCAGATCTCGGCCAGCGCCTTCTTCGCCGCCGGATGCGCCGACTTCGGCAGCGCCGCAACGACATTCGCGATCTTGTGGAACCAACACCGAGCCTCCCGGGTCTCCGGGAACACCTCGCGCAGCGCGCGCCAGAACCCCAGCGCCCCGTCGCCGACCGCGAGCACCGGGGCGCGCATGCCGCGCCGTTTCGCGTCGCGCAGCAGGTCCGCCCAGCTCTCGGCCGACTCGCGGTACCCGTCGGCGAGCGTGATCAGCTCCTTCGACCCGTCGGCGCGCACCCCGATCAACACCAGCAGGCACAGCTTGTCCTCGCCCAGGCGGATGTTGACATGGATGCCGTCGGCCCAGCAGTACACGTAATCCACGCCCGACAGGTCGCGCTGCGCGAATGCCTTCTGCTCGGCCTGCCACTGCTCACACAACCGCGTCACCGTCGCGGCCGACAGGCCCGCAGAGGAGCCGAGGAATCCCTCGAGCGCCGGCACGAAGTCCCCGCCGGACAGCCCGTGCAGATAGAGCAGCGGCAACACCTCGGTGATCTTCGGTGACCGGCGGCACCAGGCCGGCAGGATCGCCGACTTGAACCGCACCCGCTCCCCGGTGCTCTCGTCGACGCGCTTGTCGTTGACCCGCGGCGCCCGCACCTCGACCGCCCCGGCCGCGCACACGACGGTGCGCGGATCGTGGTGACCGTTGCGCACCACCAGCCGGTGGCCGTCCTCGTCGAGTTCGCCGAGGAACCGATTGATGTAGGCGTC
This sequence comes from Jatrophihabitantaceae bacterium, assembly GCA_036506155.1. Taxonomy (GTDB): domain Bacteria; phylum Actinomycetota; class Actinomycetes; order Mycobacteriales; family Jatrophihabitantaceae; genus DASXRA01. The sequence goes on along the minus strand of DASXSF010000106.1, from coordinate 12,362 downwards.
GGCCTCCGCCTTCAACGCCGCCGCCAGCATCCGCCGCGCACCCTCGCGGGCGATCTCGTCGAGCAGCGACCCGGACGGCACCGCCGCCGCCGTCTGCGCTTCCTCGTTGCGGTGCACTACCTTGAGCATGGGCGTGCCTTCCCAGCCAGCGTTGCAGCGCCGGCCTGCTTGAGAGACCTACTCGATCACCGGGAAGGTACGCCCGCTCGCGTGCCCAGCCCCGGAACTCGATCCACAGGTTTCAAGCATTGCTCTGTCAGACGTGTCGGCATTTGAGGAGATCGAAGATGCCTGAGTTGCAGCCGTCGGCGGTCGCGTTCCCTTCGCCCGCCGCGAAGAGAAGCTTGGTGCTCGACACGTTGGGTGCTGTGCCGATCTGGGCGGTCACTCCGATGCTGAGGCCGTGGCATATGCGGTGGGGAGCCACGAAGGCTGAGGTCGCCGCGCGGATGCCGGGTGACGATGTCGTTCCAAGAGCGCGATTCAACGCGACGCGGGCGATCACCGTGGCGGCCACGCCGGAGCAGGTGTGGCCGTGGATCGTGCAACTCGGCTACCGCCGCGGAGGCTTCTACACCTATGACCTCGTTGACAATGCAGGTGAGCGCAGCGCAGACCGGATCGTCGACAAGTACCAACACATAGAGGTTGGCGACCTGATACCGATGTTCCACGAGTCTCACGGTCTCGCGATCGCGTACGAGGTCGATTCCTTGCAGAGCAACGACTGGATGCTCTGGGTGCATCGCCCGCACGCAGACGAGCCGGCTGACAGCACATGGAGTTGGCGGCTCACGTCGTTGCCCGACCGCGGCACACGACTCGTCACCCGAATGAAGCAGGACTACCGATGGAGGACGCCGAGGCTGGCGGCGTTTAACTTGATCTTGATGGAGTTCGGCGACTTCGCTATGGAACGCCGGATGCTGAAGGGCATCAGAACGAGAGCAGAATCGCTCGCCAGGAGACCGGAGTTCACCTCCGGTAAACCTCACGCTCGTCCCGGACCGAGTGCGTTCCGCAAACACTGCTGATCACCTCGCCTCGGGCGGCTCACTGGGGGCGATCGGCATAACGTTTCGGCGCGGCCCGAAAACTCGACGCGGCCGACCGGTCAACCGGCCGAGAGCGCCTAATCGATCGGTGACGCGGAGTCGGCGCCGTCAGCGCGCACCTCGCACATCGCCATCGCAGCGATCGGCGACTGCCGCGCACGAGGTCAAACGGGTTCGACCTGTGGAACAGCGTGTTCTGGGTGGTCCCGCGTCTGGCCGCGCGACAGCAGCGTTCACCCCTGCGGCGTTGATGTCAGTGCTGCGGCGGTGTGCAGCAGCTTTCGCAGGTCGGCTCCGAATCGGGTGGCGGGCGCGCCGTCGACGATGTTGTGGTCAATGGTGACGGTGAGGTCGAGCACCTCCCGGACTTCGATGCGCTCGCCGACGACGCGGGGACGTTTGCTCAGTCCGCCCACGACCACGACGAGTGAGGCGAGGGTGGGCGGGGCGATGGCGAAGCCGCCACCGTCGGCGAACATGCCGACCGCGGTTACCTGCACCGTGCCGGTGGCGAGATGGACGCGGCGGGAGCGGCTCATCGCCGCATACATCGCCCGATACAGGCCGGGAAGGCGCCCGGCGGCGGGAGCCAGCGTGTTCAGCAGGCGGCCGGTTGTCGTGGCGGCGGCATCGGTCTTGACCGACCGCAGTTCCGAGCTGATCTCGGCCACGCTGCGGAGGTCGGCGTCCCGCACGACATGCACCAGCCCGAACGGCCCCTGGCTGGTCGGCACCTCGATCAGCGTCTGAACGTCGACATGTCGGTGTTCGACCAGCCGGCCGCGCCAATCGCGGTAGGCGTGTACCTGCGGATGCATCGCGGCCGCCCTGCCGACCGACGCGACCACGAACGCAGTCAGCGACACCGGCGGGACCGCCTCCGCGAGCACGCGTCTCGCGGTGGTGACGTCGACGTCGAACAGTCCATGCATCGGCACGATCCGGCGACCGGAGCGGACCGCCGCAGTCACCAGGCGGCGGCTCGACGGGAACGGCCGTACGGTGACCCCGCGCTCGCGGTCAGGAGCCGGGCCGACGCCCAGGACGTGGTCTTGGCCGCCGCCTTCTCGTTCCGTGACTTCAGATGGGTTCATGACGGTCCTCCCGCTGCCTGCTGTTGGAGGCGGCCACCGCGAACAGCCTCGCGGGCGATCACGCCGCGTCATTCGATGTCCGCAGCGCTCCCGAGGTCGGCGCACTGACGCCTTGCTCGAGATTGTCCCAAGCCCCTTCCTACCTAAAGCGCTCAAGAGGTCGCCTCGCTGCCTTCCAGCGTCGCCTTAATGGCGGCGATGTCGCGCTCGAGCTCGCGCTGCATCCGCCGGCGCACCCCGGGCAGAGCCAACCGCAATGGCCCGCGGAGCTGGATTTCCATTCGGAGGACCAGGTGGGCGCGGCCGCCGCTAGGACAGCGTGCTGGGTGCCGCCGGCTGGCTGGGCGCCCACCTGGCCTACGGCCTCGGCGTCGGCGTCGACACCACGGCGTTCCAGCATGCACCCCCGGACTGGACCGACGTCGCCGCGGAACTCGACGTGGTAGCCGACAAGCCGCTGCGCGCCGACGCCGAGGGCGTGCCCGTGCTGCTGCTACGCCGCGATGGCGGTGTGGTCGCGCTGGCCGATCGGTGCACGCACCGGGGCGGCCCGTTACATGACGGGTCGGTCGAGGACGGCACGATCACCTGTCCCCGGCACGGCAGTCGGTTCCGCACAGACGACGGCACGATCATCGCGGGCCCGGCAACCCGCCCGGCCCCGGTTTTCGAGACCCGCGTCGTTGCCGGGCCGGGTCGAGGTGCGCCGTAGCCGCGAACCGCGCGCACTGCGCACGAACGCGGTCGGCATTCCACGGATGGTAGTGGTCAGAGATCCGCAACGCGTCGAAACCGGCGTGCTCGGCCAGCTGAGCCTGTTCGACAAGCTCAGCCGGCGTGGACTCCTCACTCGAGAGGAAGTATCCGATCCGCACGACGTATCCCGTCTCGCCGGCCGACGGCCAAGTTCGGCATTCCCGTCTGACATCAGTGCGAAACCTGCCCCGAACCGTGGCGGTGGCAACGTTGCGCGAATAGGTGCGCAAAGCGATGAGGCCGAGTCGCCCACCGGCCCGCATCGGGATCAGGGTGTCGTGCATTGTCGCGCGCATTCCTGCAGCCGCCGAGGTGCAACCGAACGCGGCCGGGGGTCGAGGCGTCTGCAGCGTTGTACAGCAGCGGTCGCAGTGCCTCGGCTCATCCGAGTAGCACGGTCGGGCCCGCGCCCAGCCGGTACGGTGCTGCACCACCAAGCGCGGCTCGCGGCGGCACCGGCGACTGCGAGCCGCGGCTCCGCAGTCTCTGCGAAGGCATACCTGCGCTGATACTCCGAAAGCTGGTCGGTCGGGGCATGACGGTCCGCGTCAGCGCCCCACCGCGCGTTCCAGCTGGGCCTTGCTCATCGACGAGCGGCCCTTGACGTTCTTGCGCTTGGCCTCCTGGTACAGCTGCTCTTTCGTGCGGCCACCCGAGCCGGTGTGCGAGCGCTGCCCACCACGTTGCGACGAGGAGATGTCTCGCGTCGACGTGCGGCTGGCCTGCCGCGACTCACCGGATCGCGCACGCTCCTTGTTCACCGTGCGCGTGGCTATCTCCTCGGCCAGACCCTCGGGTCGTCCCTGCTCACGCAGGCTCTTCTTGATGTCCTGGTACTGGCGCTCACGCTTGGCGCTCCATGATTGCTGCGGCATCACGCACTCCTTCCCACGACGATGGCATGCCCGCCTCCAGCACCGGACAAACCATGCGCGGGCGTCGGTCCTTCCTGGTTCGCGGTGCGTCTGGTCGCGCCGACGTGCTGCGCCGTGTCGGCGGGCCTGCGTGCGCAGCTTCGCCAGCGACCGTCCGGGTGACCTGCCGGACTGATCTTGCCAGCGACGCTCGCTATCGGGCGCGACAGACGTGCGGCGCGAGCCCATCTCACCGTCGAGCACCTCGACGGTGTATTCGGTGACTTCGGTGACCACGAAAGTCTTGCCGGGTTGCAGGGTTACCTGCCTGAGTATTTCATCCGAGCCGGATGCCCGCTGTAGGTCGAACGTGCCGCCGACCTGTGCGCCTGTGCTGGCGCCGAGCAACGCGCCGACCGACGCGCCCAGCACGCCGACGAGCATGCCGATCAGGCTGCCTTCTGCGGTGGCCTCGCCGGTTTCGGCGTCGAACCGTCCGCGATGTGCATGGCGTTGGCGTCGCGCTGCACGACGGCTGCGTTGTTGACGGCCAGGCGCCCTTGTTCGGATAGAGACTTCAGGGCGCTCAGTGCTTGGTAGGGCTTGCTGTCGTTGTCGAAAGACACCACGACGACGTTGTCCGGGTCGGACATGACAATTACTCCTCGGATTGATGTGAGTGCCCGGCTGGCGATGTCAGTTGGGCTGGTGTTTCGGTTTTGAGGTTTCGCTGCTGGCGCCGATCGGTGGCGCTGGGGTGCTCCGGCGCTGCGGTCACGTCAGAAGCGCAGAAGGTTGAGGCAATCGCGGTGCTGGCGCGAGGATCTGATTTGCTAGGCGGCGGCTGGCTCTTGCCGCGGGAGGGCGTGCAGGGTCTTGCCGGTTCGGCGCAGGTCGATGCCGAGGGTGAGTTGCCAGACACCGTAGATCAGGTTGAACATGCCGAACAGCAGCGCGAGGGTGATCGCGCCCATGTCCGGGCGCGCGAACAGCACCACGCCGAACGCGAGCGAGACCAGCCCGCCGAGGATGAGTTGCGCCCGTGTTCCGGCGGCTTCGCGGCGGCGGAACCCGGCGACGAATTCGAACAGGCCGCTGACCAGCGCCCAGCTGGCGACGATGAGCACCAGCACGAGGGCGGTCGGCGCCGGCCAGATAAGTGCGATCACGCCGGCGGCCGCATCGATCAATCCGAGTATCAGGTGCCGGATGACCGGGCGCGCGGTGGTGCTGCTGAAGGCCCGCATCGCCTCGTGACCGGCGCCGATGAAGGCGAGCATGGCGAACATGATGACCAAGGCGAAGACCGTGACCCCGGGCCAGGCGAACGCGATGATCCCGATGCCGACGCCAAGGATGCCGCGCACGATCAGAGATCTGCTGAGTGACTTGAACATGACTCCGTTCCTTCCGTCTGTCGCAACTTGCGACGCTACTAACAGTACTGATGAAGCATTACAGAACTGACAGCTCATGTCAACGCGAGAGCTGCGGCAGGAGACGTGATGTGTGCCCGGGGCAACAGAGGAGCTAGATGATGCAGCACCGGACCGGTCGGCCCTCCGGTTCGGTCTGGCGTGGCATTTCCGTTTGGCCCCTGCCGGTGCGGCTCGGTGTCCTGCGAGGCGTCGGCGGGCGGCGTGGCGATGACGGGCGGCTCTGTCCCGCACGGCCCGAAGCAGTGGGAGTGCCGCGCTAGCGAATTCCGGCGCTGGCGTGCCGTCAGCGGTGTGTCGACTGCCGGTCGCGCTGGGTCTCACCCGACCGTGTTGGCACTATTGGCGTCGCCGCCTCGGCCCGCGCGGCGGAGCGCAGGGCGGGTGTGCGAGGCGGTGCTACCAGGCGGCGGTGGCTGGGAGAGGCCGCGTTGCCAGTCGCCTTGCTTCGCGAGCGGTGATACCCAGAAGACGAAGGATCGCCTCGGTGAGTTGGTCGACAGAGGCCTCGTCGATCTGGTCTGGGTGACGTTGGTGCAGCCAGAGCAGCCCGAGCAGGTCCCCCGCGACCGCGGCCACCGCGATCTCGGCGTTGGCGATGGTAAAACGCCCGGCCGCCTGCGCGGCTTTGATGTCACGTCGTGCGCGCGGCGCGAGCCCGTTCGGCGCGTCGAGCAGGTCTAAGCCGGCACCGAGCAGGAACCGGGCGATCTCGGGGTGCGTCCAGCCCAGCCGCGAGGAGATCCGGAAGGAGATGGCGAAGACCTCGGCAGGATCGCTGATCCCGGCGCAGGCCTGGTCGATCATCTGCCCCCAACGTTCCAGTACATCCGACGACGCCGCCAGAAACAGTTCTTCCTTGCTCGGGAAGTGGTTGTAGAACGATCCGAACCCGACATCGGCCTCTTCGGTGATCTCCTGGATGCTCGCACGCTCACCCCGGCCGACCGCGATCAGACGCGCCGCGGCGTCGATCAGCGCCTGCCGCGTGCGTGCCTTCCGTCGGTCCAGCCGGCTGACTGCCGACGCCTGGCTTGTCGACGCCACCGTCACCCTCACCGTCCTCGCAACTCACCAGCAACACAATTGGCCACATCCCGGCCACCGGCCGCGCCGACGTGTCAACATCAGCACTGATCAGATCATACAACACTGACGTCATCCACAGCCTCGTCGGTAGCTTACTCGAGCACACGCAGCGTCCCGTACGGACCACCGCCTCGCGCACCGGTGCATGGGCACCGTCCCGCTCCGCCGCCTCCCGCATCTCTGCCTTGCGGTCCGCCCACGCCGTTGCCTTGACTATCCAACCATCATTGCTGATACTAGGGCCCAGTTCTGATGACAGGCATCAGTGTCTAGATAGGAGGCATTCCTCCTCGAGGAGCTACGGGCTCACCGGGGCGAACGCCTCACGCACCGCCGCTGGTTGGGGGAGGCACGGAAGAATATGTCATGACCGTTCACGCAGCACTGCTCGCCGCCGCAGCCCAAGCCGATCGGCAGACCATTCGGTTTTGTGGCTGTCGATCGCCGTCGCGCTCGCCCTCGTCCCCGGCCGCCCCAGACGGGCAGCGCTGCTCGGCGCGGCCAGCATCGGCGTCGCCTCGGTGAGCGTCAACGTAATCGCGAAAATGCTGCTGCGCCGGCAACGGCCGGACCGCAGCACGGCCGCCGTTCCCGTGGCGCGTCAGGTGCGGATGCCCCACTCGACCTCGTTCCCGTCCGGGCACTCCGCCTCGGCATTCGCATTCGCCTCAGCGGTCGGCACCCGCCTGCCGCGAATCGCGCTGCCGCTGCAGCTGCTCGCGGCCGCGGTCGCGTACTCCCGGGTACACACCGGCGTGCACTACCCCAGCGACACCATCGTCGGGGCCAGCATCGGTATGGCCTCAGCCGCCGCAACGTCAAATATCTACAGGCATCTTGCCGCCGCCAGGCACTCGGCGTGACACGTCCCCGTTGTCGCGATGACACGTCACGGTGCCGTCCTGAGTGCGGGCGGACAGATCAGGCGTCGACGTAACGGTTGCGATCGTTGGGCCGCTCTGCGGCGGCTAGCGCTGCGGGGGGTGGGAGGGCTGGTCGGGCAGGGTTCCGGTTTGGACGACGTCGGCGGCGATGTCGCGGAGTTTGCGGTGCAGGGTTTGGCTGGCAGTGCGCAGTAGCTCGAACGCGGCTGGCTCGGTGACCTTGTGGTGGGCCATGAGCACTCCGATCGCGGCGCCGATTTCGCGGTTGGATTGCAGGGCGGTGTGCAGGTGGGCGGCGTGGTGTTCGGCTTCGTGCAGGGCGACCAGGGTGGAGATGTGCGCGGCGAGCACGGCGGCGGTGTCGATGTCGGCGTCGGTGAAGGCGCCGGGCTCGTTGGCGAATAGGTTTACTGCGGCAGCTTCTTCGGCTTCCAGCTGCAGGGACAGCACGCTGCGGTAGGGAGTGTGCTCCAGTAGGGCGGCGCTGAAGCGGGGCCAGCGGGTGTCGGTGGCGACGTCGAAGAGCAGGTAGTTGGTGTCGAGTCGGGCCGAGCCCAGGCAGGGGCCCTCGTTGAGCTGGTATTGCAGGGTGTCGGCCAGGGCGGCGACCGGATCGGAGGCGGCCAGGCTGGTCCCGCGTCCACCGCGGACTTCGGTGATGCTGGCTCCGGTGCACGGGTCGAGGTGTTTGACGGCGAGTTGCACCATCCGCTGCAGGGCTGCCTGGTCATCACCAGGGCCGTGCAGTTCGCGCCCGAGTTCGGCGAACTCCTGAGACAGCTGCACCACGTCGTCTGATTCCACGCGGGCCTCCCTCGCTCGACGGTCGCCGCGCGGTGAAACGCGGGCCGTGTATGCCAGTGTGCTGGTGTCAGGGTGTTCAGCCGGGTGGGTCGAACAGATCGTGGAGCAGCCGTTGGAGCAGCTCGTTGGGCGCCAGCCTGTTCATAGTCCTGGGCGTGGTGTCGACGGGGGCGATCCACGCGGGATTGGTCTCGTTGACGGTGCCGATCACGACCGTGGCCGCAGGCGCCGGCTCCGTGCGGTGCTGCTCGCGGCGGCGTGGCGGGGTGGGGCGGCGTTCGCGGTCGTAGCGGGCGCGCTGGGCGGGGTCGCGCAGCACGGTGTAGGCGTGGATGACTTGCTGGAGTCGGGCGTCCTCGACGTGGGGGTGGTCGTCGACGTCAGGTGTGGTGGCGCGGGTGTCGGGGTGGTGGCGGCGCAGTAGGGCGCGGTAGGCGTGGGTGAGCTGCTCGCCGCTGGCGTCGGGGTCGACGCCGAGCACGGCGTACAGGTCGGGCTGGTCACTGCTGCTCATGATCAACGATCGGGAGGTGTGGTCAGGGTGGTTCGGCCCGGCGGGGGGAGGCAGGCCGCACCAGCTAGCGCACGTACTGCTGGAGGTAGGGGAGACCGCGCGCGGCCCGGCGGATGGAGGTGTGCCCTGCGGCGTGCGCCCGGCGTCCGTGGTGGCCGGCGACGGTTCGGCCACGGAAGTCAGCGGGCGATCATGATGGCAAAAACGTGCCGGGCGGCGCGTGGTCACCTGAATTGATCGTTCACGCTGAGGGCATCACCACCGTTCCGCTAAGACATCCGGTGCATCGCGGGCTTACTGGCTGAAGGCCGGGGGTGCGCGCTGCCGGGAGCGTGCTTCGCCGCCGGGATGGTGCTGCCGGCCGGGCCGCCCGGTCAGCCCGCCCGCCGACCCGTCGTGCCGTTCGCGGCGCCTCTTGGGCGGGTCCGGCGGGTGAGTAGGGCGTCGCCGGGCCGGTGGGGTGGGCTGGCCCCACTCCTCGGCGATGATCGCGTCGAACTCGGCGCGCAGCAGTTCCTCGTCCGCATAGACCAGTTCGAAAAACCTCTCCTGCACCTCATCAATGCCCACCGCCTGCACCGCATCTGCCACCGTGCGGGCGTGCAGCGCCGGGCCCGACGCGATCAGCGTGCTCACCTTGATCACCACCATGGAAACGTCGTGATGACGCGGACGGGTCAGGAAGCGATGGCCTGGTGCTCGTCGGCCGCGCTGATGGCGATCTTGCGGGGCTTGGCCTGTTCAGCGACCGGAATCGTCAGCCGCAGCACCCCGGCCTGATAGCTCGCCTGAACCTTGTCGGTGTCGAGGTTGTCGCCGAGGATCAGCTGCCGGGAGAACACCCCGCGCGGGCGTTCGGCGGCGATCAGTTCCGTCTTGCCGTTCAGCGCGGGCCGTTCGGCGCGCACCGTCAAGACGTTGCGCTCCACGTCCAGGTCGACGGTTCCCGGGTCCACGCCGGGTAGGTCGAACTCGATGACGAACTCATCGCCGTCGCGCCAGGCATCCATCGGCATCACCGCCGGGCGCGCGGTGGTGCCCATGGTGCCGAACACCTGCTGGGTGAGCCGGTCCAGCTCACGGAACGGGTCGGTGCGCATCAACATCGATCCCTCACCTCCACAGTCAGTTGTCGATGCCGCTACCTATGTCTACGGCCACCACCGACCTGTGGCGGCCGATATAGCTTTCTTATAACACGACGGCTAGACTGACGCAAGACCCGAGATCGAACACAGCGGAGACTGCGATGACCGGCCCCGAAGACACCGCGCTTGATCGCGGAGTCGATCCGGCCCGCGGCGTGTACGGGATCTCGGTGGCCGCCGAGCTCGTCGGGGTCGATGCGCAGAGTCTGCGTCTATACGAACGCCGCGGGCTGCTCGAACCGGCCCGTACCGACGGCGGCACCCGCCGCTACAGCAGCGAGGACATCGACCGGCTCCGCCGCATCGTCGAACTGCTCGCCGCCGGGCTCAACCTCACCGGCATCGCCCACGTCCTGGACCTCGAAGCCGACAACACCGCACTCCGCAGCCAACTCGACGCCCGAAACAACCCGATTACGTAACCGACCAGGAGGGAGCACGCGACCATGCCAGACCCGCTGGCCACCCTCACCGACCGGCTCTACGCCGAGCACCAACCCGGCCTCACCCACGCCGACATCGACCGCATCGTGCAACAGTGCCGTGCTGACTTGGCCGGCACCCCCGCCCCAGCGCTACCCGAACTGCTCGAACGGCTCGCCCGGCAACGCCTCACAGACCAGCGCGACACGACGGCAGCTGCGGTACGGCCGCCAGAACCACAGCCGCCGAGCCCACGCCCCCACCCGGGTGCCCCGATACCGGATCCAGAACCGCCGCCCATTCCGATACCTGACCCGCTGCCGCCCCCGTCCCCACCATCTCCGGCTCCGGCACCACCGCACCCCGAACCCGCGATGAGGAGTGCATCGAGTGGTTGACACTCGCACCAAGGGCTGTCGCAGGCGCGCCCAGCACGATCTGCCAAGGTCTCCCTCTGCAGTCGCGCCGCGGCTCCCGACGCGACTAGTGGATGGCGCTGTGGCGGCTGACTAGCTGGAAGACCCGGATCGTCGGGCTCATCGCCGGGTCACTCAAGACGGTGCGAGACGTCGTTCTGCTCACGGGCGCCCGAGTAATGGCAGGGCGTGTCACCGGGGGAGCCGGATTGGGAATAGGTGTTCAGAACCTGTTTGCGGGAAAGGGTTTTCCGAAAATGACACATCCCATGCCAGACCGATCACAAGGACCTGACCAGCCAAGAGCTGTGCATCCCGACGCATCGATCGGCCCACCTGATGCGACAGCGATCCCGGAACCGCGCCGCACCCAGCAGCCATGGCGCGAGAGCCAGCGCGATCCGCAGCATTCCCCGCATCGCGTCACCGGCGGCGCGTAGACGGTGACCACGTCGTGGGAGCAGCAAGGCGTGCTGACCACCGGCCTGCGCGCCGGCGAACACGGGCGCCTGCCGCGGTTATGCGACTACGAGTGCTGATGCTGCTTCGAACTGTATCGGGCTGAGCATGCCCGATTGGCTGTGCCGGCGCTGGCGGTTGTGCCAGATCTCGAGGTAGTCGAAGATCGCGTTGGCGAGTTCGATACGGGTGTTCCATCGTCGGCGGTCGAGCAGTTCAACCTGCATGCGCGACCAGAACGATTCGATCATGGCGTTGACGCTCCTATATCTGTCAAGCCGCGTGTTGATCTTCTTTCGGCACGGTGCGTAGCGGCCGCATCAGTGCCCAGACTTCTCGGGCCAGCAGTCTCTTCAGGCAGCGGATGATCTCGGCCTTGGTCTTGCCCTCGGCGGTGCGGCGGGCGACGTAGGTCTTGGTTGGTTCGTGGTGCTGCATGCGCACGATCACGGATCGGTAGAGCGCGGAGTTGGCCTGTCGGTGGCCGCCGCGGTTGAGCCGGTGTCGTGTGGTCATGCCCGACGAGGCCGGGACCGGAGCGACGCCACAAAGCTTGGCCCAGGCCGGTTCGGAACGGACACGGTCGATGTTGTCGCCGGCGACGATGAGCAGCTCAGCGGCGGTGTCCGGCCCGACGCCGAAGGCGTCGACGAGCTGGGGAGTCAGGGCGGTGGTCAGTTCGATGAGCAGCCTCTGGTGCGGCTTGACCTCGGCATCGAGCTGCTGCTAGCGCTGCGCCAGCGAGCGCAGGGTGTGCTTGGCCGCGGCGTGGACGTCGTCGATCGTGCCCGGGCGCAGGCCCGCGCAGCGGTTGATCAGCTTCATCTTCGACAGCGGCTGCAGCTCCTCCCGCAGCGCAGGCGGGCCAGTGACCAGAACTGCCTTAATGCTGATCATTGCGGAGGTGCGCGCCTTGACCGCGGTGTCTTTGGCAATCTTGAGCTGGCGCAGCATCTCCACGGTGCCGTCGTTGGTCTTCGGGACCGCGTTCGCCTGTCCGGCCAGACCCGCTCGAGCGGCATTCTCGGCATCGAGGGTGTCGGACTTGCCACGCAGCCGACGGTCGCGACGGTCAGTTCGCAGTACCTCGACCACACCCACATCACGGCGCCGGACGGCCGCCGTCAGCCCTGCTCCGTAGGAGCCGGTGCCCTCGATCGCGAACGTCAACTGCTTCGCGCCGAAGGCCAGCGCCCACTCGATCAGCTGCTCGTATCCGCTGCGGTCGGCGGCGAACGATCGAGCGTCTAGTCGCCCACCGATGGCGTCCAGCGCCACCGCGACATGGACGTGTTTGTGGGTGTCGACGCCGATGACCACTCGACGCCGCCGCGGATCGGGGCTCATGCTTGTCACTGCGACCTCCAGCTCAGACCAGGGCAACGGATGGACGCGACGCTGGCCGGCCGGGTGGACGGGACTGTGACGAG
>DASXSF010000105.1:0-145024 GCA_036506155.1 Jatrophihabitantaceae bacterium | reverse complement strand
CGCATCGGCCAGCTCGGCGAGGACGTTCACGCGCGCGGCGCCGGCGGTGATGTCGGCGACCCATCGCGCCGTGGCGTCCGGCTCGTAGGCCGAGACGCCCGCGGTCGCGATGCCGTGGTCGGCGGCGAAGACGAGAGCGCGCACCCGCTGCGGGTCGTGCGGCGGGCAACCGCCCGTGGTGCCGGCGAGCCATTCGGCGAGCGTGTCGAGCCGGCCCAGGCCCGCGGCGTGCTGACGCGCAACCTGCTCGGCTTCGTGGTCGGGCCAGGGCACCTCGGCCGCGATGGTCGCGATGTCGTCCACGGCCCACATCATGCCGGGCGCTCAGCGGAGCGCTAGACCGGTCAGCGTGAGCGCAGTGCCGATCTCGATGAGCGCCCCGAACACGTCGCCGGTCACGCCGCCGAGCCGCCGCGTCGCATGCCGGCGCACGCCTGCGACGACCAGCAGCGCGGCGGCCGGCGCCGCGAGCCACCCGGCCACGCCGGCGTGCACCGCCACGGCCAGTCCGGTCGCGGCGCCGAGCACGAGGCCGGTCTCGAGCACTGCCACGGCTGTCGACACCGAGCCCGCCACGTATGCCCCGAACCCCGTCGCGCGCGCCGCCGGTACGCGTCGGTGCGCGGCGTGCAGTGCGGCGAGCCGCCCGGTCGCGGCGGCGAGCGCGAGCGCGGCGACCGGACGCCAAGCGGAACCGGTGAACGCGGCCAGCGCCGCGACGTCGACCAGGATGGCGAGCACGACCGCGAGCACGCCGAACGGGCCGATGTCGGACCGGCGCATGATCGACAGGGCCTGGTCGGCGGGCGCGCGCGAGGCGAGGCCGTCGGCGGTGTCGGCCAGGCCGTCGAGGTGCAGGCCGCGGCTTCCGAGGACGAGCAGCCCGATCGCGAGCACTGCCCCCAGCAGCGTGGCGTGCGGTGCCCAGGTCCGGATGGCGGTGAGCGGCAGGGCGGCAAACGCGCCGAGGCCGCCGCCGAGCAGCGGGAGCCAGCGCAGTGCGACCGCAGCTCGCTCGCGGGTGAGTTGCTCCGCATCGTGCACCGGCACGATCGTGAAGAGCGCGAGCGCGGTCCTCATTTCAGCCGCATCGGGAGCCCCGCGACGACGAGATGGACGTCGTCCGCGGCAGCGGCCAGCCGCTGGTTGAGCAGCCCGAGTGCATCGCGGAAGCGCCGTCCGGCGTCGCTCGCCGGGACCACGCCGCTGCCCACCTCGTCGCTCACTGCGACGACGCGTCGCGCGCTGGCGCGCCAGGCGGCGCAAAGGTCGTCGATCCGTGCCGGGTCGTCCGGGCCGGCGGCCAGCCAGAGGGTGATCGAGTCGATGAGGACGGGCCGCCCGTCCCGGCGCAGTACGCCGGCGAGGTCGCTCGTCTCGAGCGTCGACCAGCGCTGCGGGCGCCGAGCCCGGTGCGCGGCGATGCGGGCCGTCCACTCGGCGTCACCGGGGACGGGTACCCCGGTCGCCACGTACTCGACAGCCGGTGCGTCGGCCAGCAGCGACTCGGCGAACGCGGACTTGCCGGACCGGCTGCCGCCGAGCACCAGGGTGCGGCTCACTTCTCGGTCACGCCGGCCGCGTCGAACGTGGCGACGTCGCGGAGCACCCGGGCCGCTCCTTGGACGATCGGCAGCGCCAGCATCGCCCCGGAGCCCTCGCCGAGCCGCATCCGCAGGTCGACCAGTGGGGCGAGGCCGAGCGCGTCCAACGCCACGGACGCGCCGGGCTCCACCGAACGGTGGCCGGCGATCATGGCCGCGGTGCTGTCCGGTGCCAGGGCGCGGGCAGCCAACGCCGCCGCACAGGCGATCACCCCGTCCAGCACCACGGGCACCCGGGCGGCGGCCGCACCCAGCACGTAGCCGGCCAGCGCGGCGTGCTCGAAGCCTCCGACGGCGGCGAGCACGCCGAGCGGATCGGCCGGATCAGGATGGTGGCGGGCGAGCGCCCGGGCCACGACGCCGATCTTGCGAGCCAACGTCGCGTCGTCGACACCGGTGCCCCGCCCGGTGACGTCCGCCGGCGCCGCGCCGGCGAACACGGCGATCATCGCGGCGGCCGGGGTTGTATTCGCGATCCCCATGTCGCCGGTGAGCAGGCAGCGCATGCCGCGCGACACCAGGTCCCGGGCGACCTCGATGCCGACGTCGAGCGCGGCACGCGCTTGCGCGCGGGTCATGGCTGGTTCGCGGGTCATGTCCCGGGTGGCAAGTCCCACTTTGCGGACCAGCAAACCCGGCACGGGGTCCACCGCGACGGCCACGCCGACGTCCACGACGAGCACCTCGGCACCCGACTGTGCGGCCAGCGCGTTGATCACCGCGCCGCCGGCGACGAAGTTCGCGACCATCTGCGCGGTGACCTCCTGCGGCCACGGCGTCACGCCCTGCGCGTGCACCCCGTGGTCGCCGGCGAACACCGCGACCGCGGCGGGCTCCGGCAGCGGCGGTGGGCATCGCCCGGCGAGCCCGGCCAGCCGCACCGAGACGTCCTCCAGCGCGCCGAGCGAGCCGGGTGGTTTGGTGAGGCTGTCCTGCCGGGCCCGTGCGGCCGCGACCGCGGCGGCATCCAGCGGGCCGATCGCGGCAATCGTCTCGTCAAGCAAGCTCATGCAGCGCCTCCACGAAGGCATTGGACGTCGGCTCGTCGCGCACCGCTACGCGGAACCAGTGCGCATCGAGACCAGGGAAGGTGTTGCCGCGACGCACCGCGAAGCCCTTGGCGCGTAAGGGATCCCATAACCCGGGCCGATCGGCGCGAACGAGCAGGAACGAGGCCGCGCCGGCCACGACCGCAAGGTCCGGCCGCGAACGCAGCAGCGCGGCGAGGTACGCGCGGCGGCCCGCCAATTCGCCGGCCCAGGTCTGCGCCTCGGCCACCGCCTCGGGCGTCGAACACACGACGCAGGCGGCCAGCGCCGGGGCGCTCACCGGCCAATGCGGCTGAGCGGCACGCAGCCGTTCGACGAGCGGCGGCGGGGCGAGGACGTACCCGACGCGCAGCCCGGCAAGTCCCCAGGTCTTGGTCAGGCTGCGGACGACGACGATGCCGGGATCATCGGCCAGTGACTCCCGCTCGCCCGGGACGCAGTCGGCGAACGCCTCGTCCACGACGACGATCCGACCCGGGCGGCGCAACGAACGGATCGCCGACGCCGGGTGCAGCACCGAGGTCGGGTTGGTCGGGTTGCCGACGATCACGAGGTCGGCGTCGTCGGGCACCAGCGCAGGGTTGAGGGTGAACGGCGGCGGCAAAACCAGCCGATGCACCGGGTGGCCGGCGGCAGTCAGTGCCAGTTCCGGCTCGGTGAACTGCGGATGCACGACGACCGGGCGGCTGGGCGTGAGCGTCCGGGCGAGCAGCACGAACGCCTCGGCCGCGCCCGCGGTCAGCAGTACCTCGCGCGGGTCGCGCTCGTGCCGGGCGGCGACCGCGGCGAGCGCGTCCCGCTGGTCGGGGTACCGGGCCAGATCGACGCGGCCGAGCAACTCCCGCAACCAGGCCGGTGGCGTGCCCGGGCGGATGTTGACGGCGAGATCGACCAGCCCGGGCGCCACGTCCAGGTCGCCGTGATGGCTGATATCCACGTCAAATCCCGGCCTGCACGGCGTCGTGCACGGCGCGGGCCAGCCGCGCGCCCCAGGTCGAGCGCGGGCCACCGAACGGCTCGGCCGGGCCGCTCGCGGGGCAGACCACGGTGACCGCGTCCGAGGCGGTCCCGGTGCCGGGGACGGCGGCGGCCAGCAGCGCCTGGGACTTCGCTTCGGTGGCCGTGGTGAGCGCGTTGAGCAGGGCCGCGTCGGTCAGCCGCACGGGAAGCTGGGCCACGATGTTGATCGTGCCGGGCGCCGGCTCCACCGCGATCTCAGGAGCGGCGGCCCAGACCGGCAGGGTGAGCCCGACCGTCGCGTCGACGCGCAGCCCTCCCTCCGTGCGTTCCTGCACGCGTCGGACATCGACCGCGGTGAACATCACCACGCCGGTGCCGTCGGCCTGGTCTATGCCGGCAGCGGCGGCGAGTTCGGCGCCGTGGCGGGACTGATCGCGGCGCCGGTAGTCGTGCGGCACCTGGGCGTTGATGAGCCAGCGCCGGGCGCCCAGCCCACCGCCGCACGATGCGGTCGACGCCACCGTTGTCGCAGCGGCGAACCGCCAGACCAGCATGGGCAGCTCCCGCCCGTCCTCGACCCGGCTCGCGATCAGCATCCGATCCTCCGGCGTGTCCGCTGCGGCACCACAAGCAGCTGCCCTTCGTCGTCGGTGAGCACGCGGACCCGGCCGCCGAAGCAGGCTGAGAGCAGCTGCTCGTCCAGCACTTCCGCGGGAGCGCCCGCCGCCACGACCCGGCCCGCTGACATGAGCACGAGCCGGTCGGCGAACTGCGCTGCCAGTGTCAGGTCGTGCATCGCGCTCAGCACGGCCAGACCCCGTTCGCGGCGCATCTCGTCGACAAGCTCCAGGGCGTCGACCCGGCGGCCCAGGTCGAGCGCACTTGTGGGCTCGTCCAGAAGCAGCACCGGTGCGTCCTGTGCCAAGGCCCGGGCCAGCACCACTCGTTGCAACTCGCCGCCGGAAAGAGTGGGGAGGTGCCGTTCGGCCAGGCCCGCAAGGCCGATCCGCTCGAGGACCTCGGCGCAGACCTGGCGATCTTGCGCGGACTCGACGCCGAAGTAGCCGATGTGCGGGGTGCGCCCTAACAGGGTGTAATCGATCGCCGACATGCCGGCGGGCAGCTCCGGCTGCTGCGGCACGTACGCGACGAGCCGCGCCCGCCGGCGTGGGGAGAGCCGGTCCATCGTCTCGCCGGCGACCCGCACGGCGCCCTCGTGCGGCACCAGCTGCGCCACGGCTCGCAGCAGGCTGGACTTGCCTGCGCCGTTGGCGCCGATCAGCCCCACCCACGCGCCCTTGGCCGCTGACTCGGTCACCTCGGAGACGGCGACGGATGCGCCGTAGCGCACCGTCACTCGCTCGAGGCTCAGCATCAGAGCACGCCCTGCCGGGTGCGCCGCGAGCGCAGCACGATCAGGAAGAACGGAGCACCGGCCACCGCCGTGACCACGCCGACGGGCAGCTCGGTCGGCGCCAGGACGGTGCGCGCGACGAGGTCGGCGAGTACCAGGAATGCTGCCCCGCAGACCATCGAGACCGGCAGCACGACTCGGTAGCTGGCGCTGGATGCGAGCCGCACCGCGTGCGGGACGATGATGCCGACGAAGCCGATCAGCCCGCTGACCGACACGGCGGCCGCCGTGCCCAGGGTGGCGGCGGCCACGATGACGAGACGGCTGCGCTCCGGGTGGATGCCGAGCGCACCTGCCTCCTCGCCCCCGACCCGCAGCACGTCGAGGATGCGCCGGTGGGCCAGCAGCACGGCGGCGCTCACCGCGGCGTACGGCAGCAGGAGCCGCACGTCCGACCACGATGCGACCGAGAAGCTACCGAGGATCCAGTTGTAGATCTGCCGGATCTCCTCGGTGTGCTGCTGCTGCAGATACGTCTGCACTGCCGTGAGCATGGCCGCGATGGCAACTCCGGCGAGCAGGATCGCGTACCCGCGCGCCGGCGCGCCGCCGGCCGTCGCGATCAGGTACGTGAGCGCCACCGCGAGCACCGCGCCGGCGAAAGCAGCCGCGGGGAGCAAGACGGGACCGCTGTGGCCGCTGACGATGGCCGCGGTGGCGCCGAGCCCGGCTCCGGCGGCGACCCCGAGCAGGAACGGGTCGGCGAGCGAGTTGCGCAACACTCCCTGGTACGCGGTGCCGCCCGCGGCCAGCATCGCTCCGACCAGTGCCGCGAGAATGACCCGCGGCAATCGCAGCTGCCACACGATGGCCTGGTCGACCGGGGGCGTCGCGGTGTGGACGTCCAGCAACGACAGGTGCGCAAGGATCGTGCCGACGACGTCGCCCGCGCCGATGGCAACCGGGCCGACGGCCGTCGCCAGCAGCATCGCGGCGAGCAGCACCAGCGTCGACACCGCCAGCGGAAGCCGCACCGGGTGGGGGCGAGCGGTCATGGCAGGGGGTGCTGCTGCATCGCGTCGGAAACTGTGCGCAGCAAGTCCACGATGCGCGGCCCCCAGCGGGAGGCGATGTCGTCGTCGAGGGCGACGACACGCCCGCCGCGAAGCGCCGCCAGCGAAGACCAGCCCGGACGGCGTGCCAGGGTCGCCAACGACTGTTTGCAGCAGCGCGTGTCGGCGAGAAACACGTAACCGGGGTCGGCATTGAGGATGAACTCGGCCGACAGTTGCGGGTAGCCGCCGCTGGCGGCCGCCCCCTTGGCGGGGTCGGCGATGCTGGTCAGTCCCAGTAGGCGCAGCGCGCGCCCGATGAACGTCGCCGACGTAACCGAGTAGTACGTCTGATCCAGCTCGTAGTAGTAGGTCGCGGACTGCTTGGGCGTGGCGTGCGCGATCGCGGCGATCTGCTGCTTCATGCGTGCGACGACGGCGGCGGCGCCGTCGCGGTGTCCCGTCGCGTCCCCGAGTTGGGCGAATTGCTGGTAGCTCTGCGAGATGTTCGTGACGGCCGGCTCGTCAAGCACCAGGATGGAAAGCTTGGCAAGCTGCTCGGACTGCGCTTTGGACAGCCCGGCCGCCACGACGAGGTCCGGCTGGTATGCCGCGATCGCCTCGATGTTCAGCTGGAGGGCGTTCAAGGTGGTCCGCGGCACGTTCGGTGGATAGTCGGAGTCTCGGTCGACGGCCTTTACCTGCGCACCGGCGCCGATCGCGAAGAGCATCTCGGTCGCGGTGGCGGAGAGGGAGACGATCGCGGTCGGCTTGCGGGTGATCGTGACGTCACCGTTCGCGGCGTGCACCGTCAACGGAAACTGGGTGGCGGCGCCACTGGATGTCGGGGGAGCTGGTGCGGAACCGGGCGCCGGAGCGCCCGAACTGCTACACGCGGCCAGAGACAGCACCGCGACCGAGGCGACCAGGCCCGCGAGGGCCCGTCGCGTGTTGCTGAGCATGCTCATCCTCCATCGGCATCGCGGAGGACGAAGTGCGCCCGCTGCGACACCTGGAGGCGTCGAACGAACCGCCCTTCCTCCGAGGACTGGTTTCGCGGCGCAGAGCAGGCGTCCGGGCTCGCCCCTCGAGGGGGCAGTACCGTTGCGGGACAGCGCCGGGCTCTCACCGGTCTTCGCTGCAGCTGCGTCATCCCGGGGCGCTCCCGGGACGCAGTCACCCTAGCAACGCCGGGCGATCAGCGCCGCCGTGAGGGCGGCGGCGACCGTCGCGGCGGCGCACAGCCGGGTGGCCCGGGGGATGTCGTCGCGGCCCGCGGGTGTCCCGTCCCCGAGCTGCGGGCGCTCCTCGACCCGGCCCGCGTAGACGTTGCGGCCGCCCAGGCGCAGCCCCAGCGCGCCGGCATACGCCGCCTCGGCGTATCCGGCGTTCGGGCTCGGGTGCCGGTGGCCGTCGCGGACGGCCACTCGCAGCGTCTGTGCCGGGCGCCCGCTGACCAGTGCGACGAGCGCCGCGGTCAGCCGTGCCGGGATGACGTTGGCGACGTCGTCCAGGCGGGCGGCGGCCCAGCCGAACCGCCGATACCGCGGGGTGCGGTGGCCGACCATCGCGTCGAGCGTGTTGACGGCCCGGTACCCGAGCAGTCCCGGCACGCCGGCAACCGCACCCCAGAAGAGCGGCGCGACAATTGCGTCGCTGGTGTTCTCGGCGACGGACTCGACGGTCGCCCGGGCGATGCCGTCCGCGTCGAGGCATTTCGGGTCGCGGCTCACCAGGTGCGTCACCTGGTGCCGGGCGGCGTCAAGATCACCGCGGTCGAGATGGTGACGCACCCGGCCCGCTTCGTGCCGTAACGACCGGCTGCCGAGTACGGCCCACGTCGCTACAGCGGTGGTCGCGGTCGCGCCCGGGAGGGCCGCGCCGAGCGCTACGGCGGTCCCGACGCAGGCCGCCGTGAATGCCACGCCGCGCATCCGGCTGTCGGCGTACCAGCGGCGCTCCAGCGTGCCCGCCGCCACACCGAAGATCGCGACCGGGTGACCGCGGCGCGGATCGGGCACCAGCGCGTCGAGGGCGGTGCCGATGAGCAGTCCGGCCGCGGGCGAGCGCACGCGTCGCACCTTATCGACACGGCCTAGGCTCGGCAGTCATGAGCTGGACTTGGCGACTCGAGGCGGCCGACGGAAGCCCGCTGAACGCGCCGAGTTCGCCGCTGCACGCGAGCCAGTCCGATGCGGAGAGCTGGCTCGGCGAGAGCTGGCGTGATCTTGCCGCGCGGGGCGTCGCGCAGGTGAGTCTCTACGACGACGGCGAACTCGTGTACGGCCCGATGCCCCTCTCGGAGAGCTGATCGACCGACTCACCGGAGCTACCATGGGCCGCACCGCCGTAGATGCGGAGGTCGCGATGGCCATCCTCGTCCTCGTTCTCGTGCTGCTGACCTGCGTCGGCGTCTACTTCCTGGTGGGCGCGCGCACGGTCAAGCAGTATGAGCAGGGGCTCGTCTTCCGGCTGGGCCGGGTGCTGGAGCACACGCGCGGTCCAGGGCTGACGTTCGTCAAGCCGGGCATCGAACGGCTCCGCAAGGTCAACATGCAGATCGTCACGCTGCCGGTCCCCGCGCAGGACGGCATTACCCGCGACAACGTGACCGTACGCGTCGACGCGGTGGTGTACTTCAACGTCGTCGACCCGATGCTGGCGATCATCAACGTCCAGGACTATCGCTTCGCCGTGCTCCAGGTCGCACAGACGTCGCTGCGCTCGGTGATCGGCAAGAGCGACCTGGACGATCTGCTCTCCAACCGGGAGCGGCTCAACCAGGGCCTGGAGCTGATGATCGACAGCCCGGCGCTGGACTGGGGCATCCACATCGACCGGGTCGAGATCAAGGACGTCGCGTTGCCAGAGGCGATGAAGCGGTCGATGTCCCGGCAGGCTGAGGCCGAACGCGAGCGGCGGGCTCGGGTCATCTCGGCGGAGGGGGAGCTGCAGGCCTCGCAGAAGCTCGCGGAGGCGGCGGCCGCGATGGCCCAGGCGCCGGCGGCGCTCCAGCTGCGACTGCTCGAAACGGTGGTGCAGGTGGCCGCGGAGAAGAACTCGACGGTGATTCTGCCGTTCCCGGTCGAGCTGCTGCGGTTCCTCGAAGGACGGACCGAGCGCAACGATCTGGACGCTAATCGTGTCGATAACGGGTCCGGGCAGGCGCCGCAGTTACGGTGACACCGTGCGCACGGGCAGAAGCGTCGCCTGCGCTGCGGGCGCTGTCGCCGTTCTCGTTGCGGTGAGCAGCTGCAGCTCCGGCGGGTCGAACACGCAGCAAACAACCACACCCACGGCGTCGACCGCCGGCAGCACGCAGCCCTCGAGCAGACCGGCATCCACGAGCGCGGCGCCGAAGCTGATGAAGAAGCTCTCCGGTAGTTGCGACTCGTTGCTGCCGCAGGTCGACGTCGAGGACACAATGGGAGTGCGCTTCGCCGGCAAGACTGCGTTCGTGGTGGGCGTGCCGGAGAAGAACATCGGCCGCCTCGGTTACCTTAACTGCCGCTACGGCATCAGCGCCGGTGCCGGCGGCGCTCCGGACACGGAGATCGGCGTCAGCCTGTACAACACGCCACAGCAGGCGCAGACACGGCTGTCCGGCACGATCGACGACTACCGCAGCCACGGGGCGACGCAGTCGCCGGCCACCGTGTCCGGGGTTGACGGGACGTTACTGGTCGGAGGCAGCGGCGCGGGCTACGACGTCCCGCTGCTCGTCGTCGCGTCCGGGCAGCGCACGGTTGCGGTGAGCGTTGTGGACACGCTGCTGGCACCCTCCAGGCGTGGCGCCGTCATGGCCAAGGTCGCTGCCCTCGCCCTCCAGAGAACAGCCCCCTAGCCGCCGGGGGCGAAACGTAACCCTAGTGTTCGTGACCACGGGTGCGATGAGCGCTTGCGCGAAGAGCCGGCCGGCCGCGCCGCGGCCCGAACGAAGCGAGGCGGGGTAGTCGGGGTCCGCCCGTAGGGCGACGCGATGCGCCGCCTCCGGCGGATCAAATATCGTCACCGATGCTGACCTGGGGGCCGGGCATCCTCCAGCGGCGTGGCATGTAGGCGCGGCTGCCCGCGTAGAAGCCGAGCGACCACGGTCCCTCCCGCACGTCGTCGAGCCGTGACACGGCCAGCGCGCGGATGCGGCGTCCAGCCAGGTACCACTCGGCGACAATCACTATCAGTAACGCGAAGACGGCCATGTTCAGGTACGGGATGAAGTACCCGACGAGTAACAGCGGGAAAAGGATCAGCATGTAGTTCGAGAACATCCGCCGCGAGTCGACCCAGTCTCGGGCAAGTTTGCGCACCGGACCCCGGTCCCGCTTGGGTAGCGCATCAGGGTCGCCGCGCCGCAGCGCCTCTCGGTGGGCCTGCCCGCTGAGCTTGCCGGAAGAGCCGGTGGTGCGATTGCGAGACGCCTGCTGCTTTTGCCACTGCACCGCCTCCTTGCGGCTGCGCGGCGCGCTGACCGGTCCACGCTGCGGCGTCGTGTCCCGCCGCTTCGGGGTGGGACGGCCCTTGCCCATGACGACGTCGGACGTCGGCTCGTCGGGCGCGGACTCTGGCTCGGGAGCCACCGAGCGACGGCGTAACAGCTTCACGTCAATTGAGGGTAGTGGTGGCCTGCGGCAATGCGAGCATTCGATCGAGCGCGGTGCGCGCGTTCACGGCGACCGACTCCGCGACGGTGATCTGGTTGATCACCTCGCCGCGCGCCAGTGACTCGAGCGAGTGAACGAGGTGCGGCAGGTCGATGCGGTTCATCGTCGAGCAGTAGCAGACCGTTTTCTCGAGGAACACGATCCGCTTGTCCGGATGGTGGTTGGCGAGGCGCCGCACCAGGTTCAGCTCGGTACCGACCGCCCAGGATGAACCGGGGGAGCCGGACTCTATCGTCTTGATGATGTACTCCGTCGAGCCCACGTAATCGGCGCCGAGCACGACCTCGTGCCGGCACTCGGGATGCACCAGAACATTGACGCCGGGGATGCGCGCACGAACCTCGGCGACGTTCTCGGCGGTGAACCGCCCGTGCACCGAGCAGTGCCCGCGCCACAGGATCATCTTCGCGTCGCGCAGCTGCCGCGGCGTCAGTCCGCCGCCCGGCTTGTGCGGATCGAACAGCACGCAGTCGCCCAGCGACATCCCGAGCTGCAGCACGGCTGTATTCCGGCCCAGGTGCTGATCGGGCAGGAACAGCACCTTGTCGCCTTGCCCGAACGCCCACCGCAGCGCCCGCTCCGCGTTCGACGATGTGCAGACCGCGCCGCCGTGTGCGCCGGTGAATCCCTTGATCGCGGCGGACGAGTTCATGTACGTGATCGGGACGGTCACGTCGGCGACGCCGACGTCCGTCAGCACATCCCAGGCCTCGAGCAACTGCTGCCCGGTCGCCATGTCGGCCATCGAGCAGCCGGCCGCCAGATCGGGGAGGACGACCTGCTGCCTGGCCGAGGTCAGGATGTCGGCGGACTCGGCCATGAAGTGCACGCCGCAGAACACGATGTAATCGGCCTGGGGGCGGGCCGCTGCATCGCGGGCCAGCTTGAACGAGTCGCCGGTGACGTCGGCGAACTGGATCACCTCGTCGCGCTGGTAGTGGTGGCCCAGCACGAACACGCGATCGCCCAGCGCCGCTTTGGCCGCCCGCGCGCGAGCGACCAGATCCGGATCTGACGCCGGCGGCAGATCACCCGGGCAGTCGACGCCACGCTCGGAGTCCGGGTCGCTGCCTCGTCCCAGGAGCAACAGCGCCAGTGGCGTAGCTTGCGGTTCGGTGAACGTCACACCACCAATCTACGTACTGCACACATGCGGGCGTGCTCCAATGTGGCCGCGCCCACGGTGAGAGGAAGAGAGCGTGATCCAGCTGAAGGATGGCCGGGCACTGCTGCCGCTGCGGGGGTTCCTGGGCATCGTCTTCCTCTACGCCGGGATCTCCAAGATCGCCGACCGGCGCTTCCTCGAGGGGACCTCGCCGACCTCGATCCATGCCCAGGTACTGGCGGTCAAGCGCGCCAGCCCGATCGGCGGGCTGCTGGGTCCGGTAGTCGATCATAGCTTCGCGTTCGGGTTGTTCATGGCGTTTGCGGAGATCGCGGTAGGCCTCGGCGTGCTGCTCGGTCTGCTCACCCGGGTGGCTGCCGTCGGCGGCATGTTGATCGCGTTGTCGCTGTGGCTGACGGTCAGTTGGCAGGCCGAGCCGTGGTTCACCAGCGCGGACCTGGTGTACCTGTTCGCGTTCACGCCCCTGCTGCTGGCCGGCGCCGGCGAGTACTCCCTGGACGGCTGGCTGGCTCGTGCTCGCGAACGGCATCCCGGCGTCGCCGACGATCAGACCCGGCGGGCGCTGGTGATCGGCGGCATGGCCCTGACCGGCGTTGTGCTCGCCGGCGTAGCCGCGGCGTTCCGGCGCGCGCCGGCGCCGAAGCGCTCCGCCGCTCTGCCGCCCACTGGGGCACTGACCAAGGCGTCTGACGTGCCGGTCGGCGGGGGCGCGCCGGTGCGCGATCCGAATACCGGGCACACCGACTGGGTGCTCCAGTTGAGCGCCGGGAAGTTCACGGCATTTGACGCGACCTGCCCGCACCAGGGCTGTGAGGTGAGCTTCGAGTCCGCGGCGACGGGATTCACCTGCCCGTGCCACGGCTCCCGGTTCGACGCGAACGGCAAGCTGCTCAACGGGCCCGCGACGACGGGCCTCACGCAGGTGCCGGTGACGGTGGTGAGCGGCGAAGTCCGGGTCACCTGACCCGGGCGGGTACGATCTGGAATAGCGGCCTGGCCCGGCCAGGTTGCCGTACCGTAGCTCTACGTCCGTCCACGACCGGGGAGCCTGATGAGCACCGAAACCACCACGATCGAGCAGTCCAGCACGGTCTCGCTGACCGACACGGCCGCGGTCAAGGTCCGCGCCCTGATCGAACACGAAGGTCGCGACGACCTGCGGCTGCGCGTCGCCGTGCAGCCCGGCGGTTGCTCCGGCCTGCAGTACCAGCTGTTCTTTGACGAGCGGGTCCTCGACGGCGACGTCGACATCGACTCCCACGGCGTTCCGATCGTTGTCGACCGCATGAGCGCCCCGTACCTGGCCGGCGCCACGATCGATTTCACGGACACGATCGAGCAGCAGGGCTTCACCATCGACAACCCCAGCGCCACGGGCGGGTGTGCCTGCGGCAACTCTTTCTGCGGCTGATCCACGTGTGACCCGGCCGGCCCTTCGGGGCCGGCCGTTTCGTCTTCAGGAGATCGCCCGGTAGCGTGCTCTGTGAGCCGCGAGGAGCGCCCGCGCGAAGAGCAGCAGGAGGTCCCGTGCCCGTACTCGTCAGCGGTTCCATTGCGACCGATCACCTCATGCACTTTCCCGGCAAGTTCGGCGAGCAACTGCTCGCCGAGCACTTGGACCGGGTCTCACTGTCGTTCCTCGTCGACGATCTGGTCGTGCGGCGCGGTGGCGTGGCGCCCAATATCGCGTTCGGGATGGCCAAGCTGGGGGAGTCGCCGGTGCTGATCGGGGCCGCCGGGCACGACTTCGACGAGTACCGAGCCTGGCTGGAGCGCAACGGCGTCGACTGTGGGTCGGTGTATATCTCCACCGAGTGCCACACCGCCCGGTTCGTGTGCACCACCGACGAGGACATGTGCCAGATCGCGTCGTTCTACGCCGGCGCGATGAGCGAGGCCCGCAACATCGAGCTGGCGCCGGCCGTCGAACGCACCGGAGCCGAGCTGGTGCTGATCAGTGCCGATGACCCGGTCGCCATGACCCGCCACAGCGCCGAATGCCGCGACCGCGGCTACCGCTTCGCGGCCGACCCGTCCCAGCAGATCGCGAGGATGTCCGGCGCGGAGCTCCGCGATCTCGTCGAAGGCGCCAGCCTGCTGTTCACCAACGACTACGAGAAGAACCTGCTCGAATCGAAGACCGGATACTCCGAGGCGGAGGTACTGGCTCGCGTCGGCGTCCAGGTCACCACGCTGGGAGCGAAGGGCGTCGAGATCCGCGGCCGCGATCTGCCCACCGTCCATGTGCCGGCGGCGCGCGAGCGCGCGAAGGTCGATCCGACTGGTGTCGGCGACGGTTTCCGCGCCGGCTTCCTCGCTGCCCGGACGTGGGGGCTGTCATGGGAACGCGCCGCGCAGGTCGGCAGCCTGCTGGCGACCCTCGTCCTCGAGACGGTGGGCACCCAGGAGTACGAGCTGACCCGCGAGGGATTCGCCACGCGGCTCGCCGAGTCGTACGGAGACGAGACTGCCGCCGAGGTGCTGCCGCACCTGGCTGGCATCGACTAGTCAGACGCCGGGCGTCAGACGTCGCCCATCGCGTGAGCGCTCATCGCTAGACCCGCACGGGGTACACCGGCTCCGGAACGTCCGGGCTGATCCGGTTCTCGACGAAGATCCCGTGCCAGATCATGAACACGAGCAGGGTCCAGATTTTGCGCGAGTGGTCGATGCTGCCGTCGCGGTGCGCATCGAGCAGCCGGAGCGCGGCCTGCCGGTCGATGAAGGCATCCGCCTGCGAATCCACGATGATCGCCCGCGCCCACTCGTAGAGCTCGGCGCGCAGCCAGTGCCGGATCGGCACGGGGAAGCCGAGTTTCGCACGGTTGAGCACGTGCGGCGGCACGATGTCGGCGAGTGCCCGGCGCAGTGCGTACTTGGTGGTCTGCCGGGTGAGCTTCTCGCCGGTCGAGATGGAAGATGCGACACGGAATACCTCGATGTCGAGGAACGGCACGCGAAGTTCCAGGGAGTTCGCCATCGTCATCTTGTCGGCCTTCACGAGGATGTCGCCGCGCAGCCACGTGAACAGGTCTATGTACTGCATTCTCGTGGAGTCGTCGAGGTGCCGGGTTGCGGCGTAGTGCGGCGCGGTCACGTCCATGTAGGACACCGTCGGGTCGAAGCCCCGGAACAGCCCCATCTCGTCCGGCCGGAAGATCCGCGCATTGCCGTAGTACCGCTCCTCGATTCCGATGGACGCCCGGCGCAAGAGATCCTTGCCGCGCATGCCATCCGGCAGCACGCCACCCAGGCTGCCCAGACCTCGGCGTACGGAACGTGGCAGGCGTTCCAGAGGACGCAAGCTGATCGGCTCGCGGTAGATCGTGTAGCCGCCGAACAGCTCGTCGGCGCCCTCGCCGGACAGCACCACCTTCACGTGCTTGCGCGCCTCGCGGGCGATGAAGTACAGCGGCACCAACGCCGGGTCGGCGACCGGATCGTCCAAGTACCACACGATCAGCGGCAGGGTGTTCATCATCTCGGCCGGCGTGACGACCTTGGTGATGTGCTCGACGCCGATGGCTGCTGCCGATTCTGCTGCGACCTCGATCTCGGAGTACCCCTCACGTTCGAAGCCCGTGGTGAACGTCAGCAGCTTGGGGTTGTGGCGTTTGGCCAGCGCCGCGATGGCCGTCGAGTCGATACCGCCGGAGAGGAACGACCCGACGGTGACATCGGCGCGCATGTGCTTCTCGACAGAGTCCTCGAGCACATCGGTGATCTCGCGGTACAGCCGGGTCGCATCGTCCACGCGCCGGATGGCGAAGTCGGGGTGGAAGTAGCGCCGGAAGACCGGAGTCTCTCCGCTGCGCATCGTGAAGCACGTGCCGGACTCGACCCGGCGGATCTGGCGGTGCATCGATGCCGGCTCCGGCACGTACTGCAAAGTCAGGTAGTGCTGTAGTGCGGTGCCGTCGACGTCGGCGGTACGCGCGACGCGCAGCAGCGACTTCTTCTCGCTGGCGAAGAACGTGCCGCGTTCATCAGCATAGCTGTACAACGGCTTGATGCCGAACCAGTCACGGGCACCGAAGAGAACCCGCTCCTGGGCGTCCCAGATCAGGAACGCGAACATGCCGCGCAGTTCGCGGACGACGTCTTCGCCGAGGTAGTGGTAACCCGCGACGACAGCTTCACCGTCGCCGTCGGTCTCGAAGCGCGCGCCGAACTCGCGGGTGAGCCGCTCGCGCAACTCGAGGTAGTTGTAGATCTCGCCGTTGAAGATCAGGTGGTAGCGGCCGTTCAGGTAGGGCAGCGGCTGATGTGACAGGTCGATGTCGATGATCGACAGACGGCGGAACCCGATCGCCACGTCGTCGTCCGCCCACACCCCGCCCTCGTCCGGGCCGCGGTGCCGCATGCACGCGAGAGAGTCCTCGATGTCCGCCTTGACGCTGCCCGCGTCGCCGCTCGCCGACAGGAAGCCGATCAGACCGCACACGCCGACCAGGCTAGTGGAGGCGACGCACCGTGTAGGCGGGTGTGCCGTCGGCGGCGCGCGACGCGCCGGCGTACGCATGGCCGCGCATCCGGCACCAGGCGAGGATGTCCGGCCCTGCCGCGGGGTCGTCGGCCTCGACCGTGATTGTCTCGCCGACGGCCACGTCGCCGATGTGTTTTGCCAGGTCGAGGATCGGCAGCGGGCAGCGCCGCCCCCGGCAATCCAGCCTCACGGAGCCTTCTGGCTCTTCGCGCGAGCGCTCATCGCTGCCGTGAGCTGCGCTTCTCGGCCCGGCGCGGCGACCCTGCGATGCTCGCTCACGGCGCCCCGATCTCGGCGCGGACGTCCGCGACCGCGTCGGGCAGTACGCGTAGAAACTCGTCGATCTCGGCCTGCGTCGTCGCGTGGTGCAACGACACGCGCACGTTGCCCGACGTCAGCGCGCCCATCGCAACCAGCACGTGCGACGGCTGCAGCGTGGACGACGTGCACGACGAGCCGGACGAGACCGCGAACCCGCGACGATCCAGGGCGGTGAGCAATGCCTCACCGTCCACGTACAGACACGAGAACGTCACGATGTGCGGCAGCCGGTCGACCGGGTCGCCCAGCACCTCCACGTCCGGCACGGTGGCCGCGACGGTCGTCCGGATCTGATCGACCAGCTTCGACAGCCGGGCCGCCTCGGCCGCCTGGTCGGCGCACGCCGCCCGCAGCGCCGCGGCAGCCGCCACGATCGCCGGGACGTTCGGCGTGCCCGGCACCCGCCCGCCCTCGCGGTCGTCGGCCGGATAGGGGGAGCGCCAGCGCGTGCCCGTTCGCACGCAGAGTGCACCGACCCCGGGCGGCCCGCCCCACGTACGCGCGTCGCAGGCCAGCACGGACCAGTGCGCCGGGAGCGCGGAGTGGCCCAACGTCTGCGTGGCGTCGACGATGAGCGGCACGTCCGGGACGGCGGCGGCGATCTCGCCGACGGGCTGCGTCGTGCCGACCTCGTGGTTCGCTGCCTGCACCGCCGCCGCGGCGGCGCCCGCCCGTGCGGCGGCCACGAACGCGGCGACGTCGACACGTCCCAGCGTGTCGACGCCGACCGAGACGACGGGTCCGGGGTGCAGTTCGGCGGCGTGCAGCAGCGCGGAGTGTTCGACCGCGGTGTGCACGAACGTGTCGCCGTGCCGCCGGTTGGCCGCCAGCGTCCCGAGTGCCGCGGCGGAAAGGGCCTGGGTGCCGTTCGCGGTGAAGCTCACCTCGTCCGGCCGGGCGCCGATACATTCGGCCACGGATTCGCGCGCCGGGTCGAGCAGCAGTTGCGCGCGGCGACCAGCGCCGTAGAGCCGTCCCGGATCGGCCCAGCCGTCTTCGAGCGCCGCGATCAGTGCCTGGCGGGCGACCGGATGCAGTGGCGCGGCCGAGGCGGCGTCGAGGTATGCGGGCACGATGTCCAAGCTAGCCCCGTGAACGGCGGTGGCGAGGGCGTCAAGTACGCTCCGGATGATCCGTGGCAGGGCTCGACGAGAGGCGGTTCGTAGTGCAGCGCAGGCGATGGACTCGCATCGTCCGGCTGAGTGCGCTAGCCGCCGTCGCCGCCCTCACGCTCTCTGCCTGCTCGTCGAGCGACATCGAGAAGAAGCTGCGCTTCGGGTGGCCCACGGGCGTCACCAAGCAGGCCGAAAAGATGCGTGTGCTGTGGACCTGGTCCTCGGTCACGGCGCTCATCGTCGGCTGCATCGTGTGGTTCCTGATCTTCTGGTGCTGCGGTCGGTATTGGAAGAGGACCGACGATGTCCCGAAGCAGACCAAGTACAACCTGCCGCTGGAATGGGCCTACACGATCACTCCTTTCCTGATCATCGCCGGGCTGTTCTACTACACGGTCGTCACCGAGAACTACGTCAACAAGCGGACCAAGAACCCCGATGTCGTCGTCCAGGTCGACGCGTTCAAATGGAACTGGCAGTTCGAGTACGTCAGCCACCACAACGACCAGGGCCAGACCGTCGTCGACAGCTACCCCGGACAGACCGGCGCCGACGGCCTGCCGCTGCCGTTGTCGACCGTCGGATCGTCCGCGGAAATCCCGATCCTGGTTATCCCACGTGGCGAGACGGTGCGCTTCGTCGAGCACTCCGAGGACGTGATCCACTCGTTCTGGGTGCCGGAGTTCCTGTTCAAGCGTGACGTCATCCCGTACGGCACGACCAGCACCGACCGCGACAACCAGTTCGAGATCACGGCGACGTCCAACGGGCATTTCGTGGGACGCTGTGCCGAGCTGTGCGGCACGTACCATTCGCAGATGAACTTCGAGGTGCGTGTCGTCGACCCGAGCACCTTCGTGCAGTACCTCGGCGCGCTGCGCCGCCTCGGGCCGGCCAACCCCGCCCGCCAGTTCGAGGCGCTCGAGGCGATCGGTGAGGCGCCGTGCGCCACCACGACCCATCCGTTCAACACCAGCCGCACTAGCCGTGCCCCGTCGCAGAATGTGGGCTGCGCATGAAGATAGAGGCTCGGGTCTTTCTGGCGATCGCCTTGTTCCTATGGGTTATCGCGATCGTCTACGGGATCTGGACGGACAAGAGCGACGGTCATGTCGAGCCGGCCGGTCTCGCGGCCCTCATCCTGTCCGGCGGGCTGCTGGGCATCGCGGGATCCTTCTTCTGGTTCGTGTCACGGCGCATCGACCCCCGACCGGAGGACCGGCCCGACGCCGAGATCGCGGAAGGCGCGGGCGAACTCGGCTTCTTCAGCCCGGGCAGCTACTGGCCGTTCGCGCTGGCGCTGGCCGCGACAATCATCGGCACCGGTCTTGCGTTTATGCAGATCTGGCTGGTGTTCGTGGGTGTGATCGGCCTCTTGGGCACGGTCGGCGGGCTGCTCTTCGAGTACTACACCGGCGGGCGGCGGCCGCTTTCCTGACCCACTGCCGGGAGCTCTCGTTCAGCGGCTGGGTATCCGTGTTCGCCGGGCTGCGCCGGCAGCCGGTACAGGCGAACCCACCCTCGAAACCCGAGACCGGCGTCCTCGGCTGAGAAAATCCCACCGACCCGAAGCCCGGACCCTCGGAGGTGAACCGCGATGGGATACGTGCCCGGGGCATGGGCCGCCTTCGGGGGAGCACTGGCAGCGGCTGCCGGTGCGTTGACCGGTCTGCTGTTCGTGGCGGTGTCCGTCAAGGGGAGCGCGCTTGTCGAATCACCGGCGCTCAGCTCTCGCGCCGCTCAGACGCTTGTGCTGTTCATGACATCGGTCATGACCGCCGTCGTGTTAGTGGCCCCGCAACCATCGACAGCTGTCGGCTGGCAATTGCTGGCGGTGGCGGTCTTGTCGGGTGCCGGTCTGCTCGTACTGGACCGGCGTGCCGGTCATGCCCGCGAGTCCGGCGTAGCCCGATATGTCGAGCGGTTCTCTCCGAACACGATCACCGCGATATTGGTCGGCGTCGCCGGAGTCACCGTCATTGTGCGTGCAGGTGGCGGGTTGTATTGGCTGATCCCGGCTGCTGCGGCGAGCCTAATCGGCGGCGTCATCAACGCCTGGCTGTTCCTCGTTCGGGTGCCGAGCTAGCTCAGTCGGTGAGCTCGGCCTCGCGCTCGGGACTTTCCAGCTCGGCGTGCTCGCTGTCTTCGAGGGCGGCGAGGCGCTCCGCGATCTCCGGCTTCTCCTTCACCGGGTAGAAGAACCCGCGCACGTGGGCGAGCCGCCCGCGTCCCAGCCGATTCATGCGCTTGGGTACGGCGGCGGCGGCGTACGTGAGCATCCCGTGGCCGTGCTCGTCGACGGGACCCAGCGGCTGGTGCACCTCGATGAACTCGCCGGTCGGAAGCCGCTTGATGATGCCCGTCTCGACGCCGTGTTCGAGTACCTCACGGTCGTGCCGCTGCAGCCCGAGGCAGAGCCGATACACGATCACGTAGGCCAGGGGCGGCAGCACCAACGTCGCGATCCGCCCGCCCCACGTCATGGCGTTCAGCGAGATGTCGAACGCCTTGGCGATCAGGTCGTTGCCGCCGGAGATGAACAGCACGGCGAGGAACGTGCAGGCCATCGCCCCCAGAGCGGTGCGCACCGGAACGTCACGCGGGCGTTGCAGCAGGTTGTGGCGGGCACGGTCCTTCGTCAGGCGCGCCTCGATGAACGGGTACGCAGCGGCCAGCCCGATGAGGATGGTCGGCAGCACCACCGTCGGCCAGAACAGGGCAGGAACGGTGTGTCCCCACAGCCGAATCTCCCAGGAGGGGAACAGCCGCGTGGACCCGTCGAGCAGGCCCATGTACCAGTCGGGCTGCGAGCCGGACGACACCTGCGCCGGGTTGTACGGCCCGAAGAGCCATATCGGGTTGATCTGGGCCAGGCCGCCCAGCGCGCAGAGCAGTCCGAACACGATGAAGAAGAAGCCGGTCGCCTGCGCCGAGAACTTGGGGTAGAAGCGGTGCCCGACGACCGTCGTCTCGGACTTGCCGGGCCCCGGGAAGTCGGTGTGCTTCTGCCGGATCATGATCGCCAGGTGGACGGCGATAAGGGCGACGAGGATGCCCGGGATCAGCAGCACGTGGACGATGTACAGCCGGCCGATGATCAGCGTGCCGGGGAACGGGCCCCCGAACACCATGAACGCAGTCCAGGTACCGATGACCGGGATCGACAGGATGATCGCGTCGGCGATGCGGAACCCGGTGCCCGACAGCAGGTCGTCGGGGAGCGAATAGCCGACGAAGCCCTCGAGGACGCCGAGCACGAGCAGGCTTAGTCCGATCAGCCAGTTGAGCTCGCGCGGCTTGCGGAACGCTCCGGTGAAGAAGATCCGGAGCATGTGGATCAGCATCGCCGCGACGAACAGCAGGGCTGCCCAGTGATGAATCTGGCGGATGACCAGACCACCGCGAACGTCGAAGGAGATGTTGAGCGTGGAGGCGTACGCCCGTGACATCTCGACGCCTTGCAGCGGCACGTAGCTGCCGTTGTACCTAATGTCGCCCATCGAGGCGTCGAAGAAGAACGAGAGGTACGTGCCTGTGAGGATCAGGATGATGAACGAGTAGAGCGCGATCTCGCCCATCATGAATGACCAGTGGTCGGGGAAGACCTTGTTCAGGTACTTGCGGGTCGCACCGGCGGCCTTGAAGCGCTCGTCGAGCCACATGCCGGTCTTGCCGGCGGGCGTGCGGGGCCGGCTGGCGCGGCGGGACGGCGCTTCGGACGTACTTGTCATCCGCGCTCCCAGAAGCCGGGCCCGATGGGCTCTTGGTAGTCCTGCGGCGCGACGAAGTACTGCACCCCGTCGACCACCTCGACGTCGAGCTTAAGCTTCGGAAGGCTGCGCGTCGCGGGTCCGAAGACGGGCTTGGCATCCCGTAGCACCTCGAATTGCGACTGGTGGCACGGGCACAGCAGCCGGGTCGTCTGCTGCTCGTACAGCGAGGCCGGGCAGCCCGCGTGGGTGCAGATCTTCGAGTACGCGACGAAGTCGCCCCAGCCCCAGTTGGCCTGCCCGTTGCGGGCCTCGACGTCCTTGCCCTGCCCGGGCCGCAACCGGATCAGCAGCGTCGGCGAGCTGGCATCTTTCACCCCGCCCGGCACTCCGGGGAACACCGTGGCCAGGCCCCCGGCCTGCAGGTCGTTGGGGCTGACCCGTCGCCCGCTGGAGTACACGACCGGGATGCCGTTCGGGTACTTTGCCGGCTGCGGGCTCCACAGCGTGTGGAACAGCGTCTTACCCGGCGCCTTGATCAGCCCTCCGATCAGTGCGACGAGCGGCACCGTCGCGAGCGCGCCGCCTGCCAGGACGAGCGTCCGGACGAGCAGCGACCTGCGGGGCAGCCCGGTGTCCCGGTAGCCGGCGACGAGCGTGGCACCGGTCATCACCTGGTCGGCGCCTTCGCCGGGCTGCGGCTCGTCGTGCCGCTCCTGGACGAACTCCTCCTCGGGCATCAGCCATTTGGCCCACAGGATCGCGCCTGCGCCGAGACCGACCAGCATGATGCCGAGCAGCGTCCCCAGAAGCGGTGTGTAGAATCGGAAAATCTGGCTGTTTCCCGGCGGCTTCCAGGTCCACGGCGCCGCGACGAACACGACGATGAACGCCACGCCGGCCAGCGCCGCGATCGTGAAAAGCGCAGCGACGCCGCGCTCGGATCGTTTCTCCGCCTTCGTCCCCGGTACCGGGAAGCGGTCTCGCCGATGCACCGCGTAGACGCCGTCGGTGGCCGCGCCGGTGAGCATCGCCTGCTCGGTGCTCATCTCCCGGAGCTCGTCCTCGCTCGGGACGTCCGGGCCCGTCGAGCTCACGTCTTCGCTCCGATCCACAAGATCACGATCATCAGCGCGCCGATGCCGAGAATCCAGATAACCAGACCCTCGGACACCGGGCCGATCCTGTCCAAGCCGTTCCCGCCCGGGTCCTTGGACGCCTCGAGGGTCTGTATGTAGCTGACGATCTCCTTCTTCTGCTGGGGGGTCAGCTGGTTGTCGCTGAACACCGGCATGTTCGCCGGGCCGGTCAGCATGGCGGTGTAAATCTGCTGGTCGCTGGCGCTGCGCAATCCCGGCGCGTTCTTGCCGGCGGAGAGCGGCGCGCCCTTGCCGGTCGACCCGTGGCAGGACGCGCAGTTGAGCCGGAACAGCTCGCCACCTTCGCCCAGCTGCGCGTCGGGCACCCGCAGATCGCCCGTGGGCACCTGCGGGCCACCTCCGAGCGACTCGACGAATGCGCCGAGCTGGTCGATCTGCTCCGCGTCGAACTTCGAGGTCTTTCGCGGCATGCTGCCACCCTGCGCGGATGCGGGCATCCGCCCGGTGCTGACCTGGAAGTACACCGCGGCGGACCCGACGCCGATCAGCGACGGGCCACGGCCCGGCACGCCCTGGAGGTTGGCGCCGTGGCAGGTGATGCACGCCGTGTTGTACAGCAGGCGCCCGGCGTCGACGTCGTGCTGGCTGGTGTGTGAGTCGTTCGCTCCGGACGAGCCGGCGAATATGGTGTAGATACCCCCGACAGCGCCCAACGCGACCAGCAGTGCCATGCCGCTAGCGACGCGGCGGCGCCACGGCTTGCGCGTCCGCTTCCGGCTCAGCGCAGGACGCTCGGGATCGGCGCCGGTGGCCGAGACGGCGGGCTCGAAGCCCAGCTCGTCCACGTCGTGACTCACGCGGCCCTCCTCTCCCGGGCTAGTCATCGGATCAAGTAGATCGTCGCGAACAGACCGATCCACACCACGTCGACGAAGTGCCAGTAGTACGAGACGACGATCGCCGCCGTTGCCTGGGCCGGCGTGAATCGTCCCAGCGTTGTACGGATCAGGTAGAAGACGAACGCGACCAGCCCGCCGATGACGTGCAAGCCGTGGAAACCGGTGGTCAGGAAGAACACGGAGCCGTAGCCGGTGTGCGAGATGGTGTTGCCGTCGTTCACCTGCATGCGGTATTCGTTCGCCTGCCCGAGCACGAAGATCAGGCCCATCACGAACGTGATCGTGAACCAGCGGCGCAGCTTGAAGACGTCGCCCTTCTCAGCAGCGAACACACCCCACTGACACGTGAAGCTCGACGCGACGAGGATGATCGTGAACGGCAGCGCGTAGGCCGGGATGCCGTGCCAGAGCGCGAGATTCACGTTCTCGTCGCAGGCAGCCCCGACCGCACCTACTGGCTTGAGGCACATCGGCCACTGGTCGGAGTGCACCGAACGGATCGTGAAGTACATCGCGAACAGGCCGGCGAAGAACATGAGTTCGCTCGAGAGCCACACGATCGTGCCGACGCTGACCAGGTTCGGCCGCGTCAGCGAGTGCACCTGCCCGGACTCGAAGCGCGGCGCACTGGCAGTCGAGGTCACAGATCGCATTATTGCGGTGCGCGTAGCGGGCGGAGACAGGGGGGTAGGGCGTGTCCCGCCCGGCCGCCCGGCCGCGGATACGATGCCGGCATGGCCGCGCAGACAAGCGTTCCGGCGACCGTCGTCGTCTACAGCAACCGGGCCGAGATACGGGCCGCGGTGCGCACCGCGGTGGGACGGCGCCCGGCCCCGGACGTGCCGCGCATCGACTGGATCGAGTGCGCCACCAGCGCCGAGGTCGTCGAGCAGATCGATCTGGGTGAGATCGACCTGGTGATCCTCGACGGCGAAGCGCAGCCCACCGGCGGTATGGGGCTGGCGCGGCAGTTCAAATACGAGATCGACGACTGCCCTCCGATCATCGTCCTGGTCGCACGCCGGGACGACGAGTGGCTTGCGCACTGGTCGCTTGCCGACGGCGTGATCATCCAGCCACTGGATCCCATCGCAGCGGCCGAGGTGGTGGCCGAGCAGCTACGCAAACGGCTGTCGGGCATCCCCGTCGTCCGATGAGCGCTGACGCGGCTCGGCCCAAGGCGGAATAAGGCGATGAAGCACACCTGGCCTGCGGTGCTTGGCGCGCTCATGCGCGGCGAGTCGCTGGCGGCGGCCGATACCTCCTGGGCGATGGACGAGATCATGAGTGGCGCGGCGACGCCCGCCCAGCTCGCCGCGTTCGTCGTTCTGTTGCGTGCAAAGGGTGAGACCACCGAGGAGCTGGCCGGACTGGTCGACACGATGCTGGCGCATGCGACGCGGGTACGGCTTGACAAGCGGGCCGTCGACATCGTCGGCACGGGCGGCGACCTCGCCCACACGGTGAACATCACCACGATGGCCGCCCTGGCGGTCGCCGGATCGGGCCGGCCGGTCGTCAAGCATGGCAACCGCAGCGCGTCGTCGCAGTGCGGCTCGGCCGATGTCCTCGAAGAGCTGGGCGTGGCGATCGACCTGGGCGCGAACGGGGTGGCGTCCACCGTCGCCGAGGTAGGTATCGGTTTCTGCTTCGCACCGGTATTCCACCCTGGCATGCGCCACGCCGGACCGCCGCGGCGCGAGATCGGTGTCCCGACGGCGTTCAATGTGCTCGGTCCGCTGACCAACCCGGCGCAGCCGGCCGCGTCGGCGGTGGGCTGCGCGGACCGGCGCATGGCCCCGTTGATGGCCGAGGTGTTCGCCCGGCGGGGCCACACCGCGCTCGTGTTCCGGGGCGACGACGGCTTGGACGAGCTGACCACCACCACGACCTCGAGCATGTGGGTCGCCACCGACGGCCGCGTCCACGAGACGACCGTCGACCCGCGCGCATTCGGGCTTGCGATAGCCGCACCCGACGAGCTGCGTGGCGGTGACCGGCCCTACAACGCGAGCGTGGTGCGCGAGGTACTCGCCGGGCGCGGCGGCGGCGCCCGGGATGCCGTTCTGCTCAACGCCGGGGCGGCCATTGCGACCTACGACGGTGTCGGCGCACCGTCCACAGTGGACACCGCGATCGCTGCGGGCATCGACGAGGCACGCCGCGCTATCGACTCCGGCGCGGCCGCGCACCTGCTCGAGCGGTGGGTCGCAGCCAGCCAGGGGGCACGGAACCTGGCCCATGGCTCGTGACGTTGGACTTCTGGTCGAATAGCGACCACAAGTCCAAGATCACGCGGCGAGTGGAGACGCAAACCACACGGCGCGCTCGCGCCAGGCGGATGAATCAGTCGGCTGACTCGACGCCGATCGAGAACGCCGCGTCGAGATCGTGACGGGAGTAGGCGCGGAACGCGATGTGCGTGTCGGTGTGCACGACGCCGGGCACCTTGGACAGCCGCCCGGCGATGACCTCGGCGATCTGGTCGAACTCGCGCACGCGCACCACAGCGATGAGGTCGGCATCGCCTGCCACCGAGTAGACCTCGCTGACCCCGTCGAGGTCGGCGATCTGCTGCGCCACTTCGGGGATCTTGTCGGTCTCGACCGACACCATCACGATCGCGGTGATCACGGCTGCTCCTGCTCTTCGCCCGAGCCTCGTCGCCGCTCATCGTAGAAGCGGTCGCTACGCAGACGCGCGCGCCGGGCGGTGCGACATGGGCAGGTGGCGCCGGTCGGCGAATGGGTCGAAGGTGTTGCGGCCTGCATCGCTGCCGAGAAACGCGCGCATCCCGCCGGCGCCGAAGGCGGGCGATGCCCAGGGTTGCGAGGTCAGGACCAGCCGGATGCCGGGCTCGTCGAGCCACCGCAGGATGCACTCTGTCTCCTCGGCCAGCGCCGCCCGTAGCGGCCCGGCGCGGGCGGTGACCGTCTCCGCGGTGGCCATCAGCGCGTCAACGACCGGCCACGGCGGCGTGCCGCGGGGAGCGACGCCGGCGGCGGCGAGGCGTCCGTACCGAACGACCGACAGCTGCCACCCCCCGGAACCGTCGGGGCGCGCCGCGACCATTTCACCGATGACCGTCAGCGCGTCGAGGCGCTGCATCCGGGCGCAGGCCCGCACCAGAGCAGCGACCCGGTCGCGCACCACAGCGGCATGCTCGAAGCGCTGCTCGCCGGACAGCCGAGCCAGCCGCTCGCGCAGCGGCTCGACCAGCGGGCGCACGTCGCCCGTCCAGGCCGCGCGCACGATGGTGACCAGCTCGGCGTAAGGGCGGGCATCGGTGTGCTCGCACGGCGCCGAGCAACGGCCGATGCCCGCCGACGAGCACGCTGCGCGTACGAAGCGGCGCAGCGACAGACGATCGCTGCACTGGCGCAGCGGCACGGCATCGTGAATCGCGTCGCGCACCGTCTCGGCCTGGCGGCGCGAGCGCAGCGGGCCAAGGTACGACGCGCTGTCGTCGCGGCGCTCACGCACGATGGACAATCGCGGGAACGCCTCATCGGTGAGCTTGAGCCACATGGAGCGTTCCGGAAACTTCGACCGGCGGTTATAGCGCGGCTTGTACGCGGCGATGAGCCGCAGCTCGCGTACCTGTGCCTCGAGCGGGTGGGCGCACTCGATCGCATCGACGCGCTCGGCCAACCCGACCATCTCGCCCATGCGGCTGCGCGTCTCGCTGGCAACGAAATACTGCCGCACCCGGGCGCGCAGGTTGCGGCTGGTGCCGACGTAGAGCGGCTCGCCCCGCGCGTCCCGGAACACGTACACGCCGGGGCGCGACGGCAACTGGTCGGCCAGGTGCCGCTTTCGGCGCTGCGCGTCGGACACCTGCGCGGTGAAGGCGCGAAGCTCCGGCAGCGACTGCACGCCGAGGTTGCCCACCCGGTCGAGCAGCCCATGCAGCACGTCGACCGTGGCTCGTGCGTCGGCAAGCGCGCGGTGCACCGGCTCGGTTCCGGCGTGGAAGTAGATCGCGAGGGTGCGCAGCCGGCAGTTCGGGACCTCGTCGCGGGTGAGAACGCGGCGCGCGAGCACCGCGGTGTCGATCACCTCGAACCGCGGCCACACGACGTCCAGGGTGGTGCACGCGGTGCGGAGGAATCCCACGTCGAACGGCGCGTTGTGCGCGACCAGCACGCTGCCCTGTGCGAACTCGAGGAACGCCGGCACAACGGCCCCGATGGATGGCGCCGTGGCGACCATGGCGTCGGTGATTCCGGTGAGCACGCTCACGTATGGGTCAATTGACCGGCCCGGGTCAACCAGTGTCTGGAATTCGCCTATAACGGCCCCGGTGCGAACCTTCACCGCGCCGATCTCGGTGATCGAATCCGACCCGGCGGCACCGCCCGTCGTCTCGAGATCGACCACTGTGAACGTCGTTTCGCGCAGCGGCTCGTCCAGCTCGTCGAAGCTCGGCTGAATCATGATCTCGCTGGGCGCTGCCGTCACGCCCTGGACGGTAGGTCCAGGGTCTGACGGAAAACGTGACAGCGCACGCGACACGCCGCGACGTAATCTCGCGGCATGACCGGTGAGCAGGGCGGGCACGACCATGTTGTGCTGAGTGAGCCTGCCCGCCAGCAGCTGGTCACGATCACGGCTGACCTGGTCGGCCGGTTGCCGCCGGAGGAGCTGCCGGCCTCCCTGCGGCCGCTCGCTCGCTTCACCCCGACGAAGCGGGCACGCCTGGGGGCCACGCAGCTCGCCGCCGTCTTGGACGCTGACGACGCCTTCCGAGCCCGGGTTGCTGAGGCGATCGCCGACGCGCTGCCCGAGCTCGCCGCGGCTGTGCGCGGCGGGGAGTCCACGGCGGCGTCCGACCCGGTCGACACAGCCGTCGTCGCATACCTGCTGCGGCCGGCCGACTGGCAGCGTGTCGTCGCGGAGGCGAATGAGCGCCATGCGGCCGAGCGCGTGGACAGCAAGGCCAGCGCCGCCGAGGTCGCGCAGCTGCGCGCCCGTATCGACGAGCTCAAAGGGCGGCTGCGCGCCGAAGTGGCGCAGGGGAAGGCCGCGGTGGCGAGCGCGGCGGGTGCGGCCGAGGCAGAGCTCACCGAGCTGCGCAAGCAGCTGCGCGCCCGCACCGGTGAGCTGCGCGCCGTCGAGCGGGCGCGTGACGAGGCCGAGGCGGCCGCGGACGATGCGACCCGTCGCGCGGAGGCTGCCGAGAACGCCCGGGAGACCGAGACCCGCCGGCTGCGATCCCGCATCAACGAGCTGGAACGGGCCGTGGAGTCGGCGCGCCGGGGTGCGCGTGCCGAGCGCGACATGGACGACGCCCGGCTGTGGCTGCTCGTCGACACGCTCACCGATGCGGCGGCCGGCATTCGACGGGAGCTGTCGTTGCCCGCGCCTGCTATGCGTCCGGCTGACACAGTCGGCTCGGCGGAGGCCCGTATGCAGCGACGGGTCGTCAGCGATCCTGCGGCGCTCGATGGCCTGCTCGCGCTTCCCCACGCGCACCTGATTGTGGACGGCTACAACGTGACCAAGGCCGGGTACGGCGACTTGCCGCTCGCGGACCAGCGCACTCGCCTGATCAGCGCGCTGGCGGCCGTGGCGGCCCGCTCCGGCGCCGAGATCACGGTCGCATTCGACGGAGGGCA
This sequence comes from Jatrophihabitantaceae bacterium, assembly GCA_036506155.1. Taxonomy (GTDB): domain Bacteria; phylum Actinomycetota; class Actinomycetes; order Mycobacteriales; family Jatrophihabitantaceae; genus DASXRA01. The sequence continues at coordinate 115,969 of DASXSF010000105.1, read as the reverse complement.
GCGCCCGCCTGCGATGCCGCCGACGCCGCGCAGCGTCCGGGTGTTGTTCAGCGCGCCTGACGAAATCGCCGACGACCTGATCCGGCGGCTCGTCGCGGCCGAGCCGCCCGGGCGACCGTTACTCGTCGTGTCGTCGGACCGGCAGGTGGCGCTCGACGTCGGGCGCGCCGGCGCGTGGACGGCCGACGCGGCGGTACTGCTCGCGCGTTTCGGGCTGGCTTGATACGGCATCCCGAAATTGTCGGCACCGCTTCCTAGCCTCGTCGAGAACGCCGAGCAAACGACGGAGGCGATCGAATGATCATCGACTGTGAGACCTGCCACGTGCGTGACATAGCCTGTCGTGACTGCGTCGTCACAGCATTACTTGGCACTGCGGGCAGGGCCGTTGACTTCGACGAGCCGGAGCATCGGGCCGTCGGCGCCCTTGCGGACGAGGGGCTGGTCCCACCACTGCGGCTCGTCCCGCTCGTCACCGTTACGCACCGTGATACAGCGTAAGCGGCGCCAAAAAGAGGGCACCCCCCGGTCATTGCTGCGGCGCCTGTGGTGTCGTAACCTTTGCGCGACTTTCCGGCCCACTGGCTCCCCAAACCGGGGGGGTCACGGAGAGTTACCGCTGAATCGCAGCGGTGTCGATGCTCTGTATGCGGGGCAGGGTGTCGGGGCCAGCGAACCGGGGACCCACGAGTAGCACCGGGGTGAATCGGGACGGCGGTTTGTCGCGACGGTGTCGCGATGGACCCCCGCGCCGTAGGGCTTCTTCCGGCCCGAACCCGTCAGCTAACCCGGTAGGCGGTCGAGGAAGAAGGAGTTCCGCCGACCGTGGCGTTGACTCGGGTCCCCAGCCGTGTTCGATCGCTTCTAGCCGGTGCCGCACTGGCCGCCCTCGTCGGAACGGGTGCCGTTGTCCTGCCCCATATGGCAGGAGCGACCCCAGGACAGCCCACGATCGAGGAAGTCAAAGCAAGACTCGACAAGCTCGCCCATCAGAATGAGGTCCTGGCCGAGCAATACAACAAAGCCGCAGGCGAGGTGAAGGCCGAGCAGAAGGCCGCGGACACCGCCCAGCGCACCGCACTCGCCGCTGCCGCCGACTTCGACAAGGCGCGCGCTCGCCTCAGCCGGACCATCACCGCTGAATACGAGTCGTCGTCCTTCAGCCACGCCGGCGCGCTGCTCACCAGTCGCAACGGGCAAAGCTACCTCGACACGCTGGACACGCTGACGCTCATCTCGTCGCACCGCGCGGAGATCGTGGCGCAGATCAAGGCGATCCGGGCGAAGGCCAAGGCTGCGCAGGCGCAAGCTTCCAAGCTGCTCGCGGCCGCGCAGGCCACGGCGGCCGAGCTCGACAAGCAAAAGAAGCACCTCCAAGCCGATACGCAGAAGTTCAAAGACCTCCTCGCCACGTTGACGGCGCAGCAACAGGCGACTTACACGAGTAGTGGCACGGTGCCCCGCGCCGTGGGCAACATCGGCGTCGGCAAGGCACCGAATGCTCGCGCCCAGGCTGCCGTCAACTACGCGGTCGCGCAGGTCGGCAAGGCGTACGTTTTCGCCGCAGCGGGCCCGGACGCCTTCGACTGCTCCGGATTGACGATGATGGCCTGGCAGCAAGGCGGCGTCAGCCTGCCGCACGAGGCGGATGCGCAGTACAACTACGGCAAGCATGTCTCCTACAACCAGCTGCTACCCGGCGACCTGATCTTCCTCTACAGCCCCATCAGCCACGTCGAGATCTACGTCGGCAACGACCTCGCGGTGTCCGCGGCAGACGAGGCCCTCGGCGTGCGGTACGTGCATCCGTCGCAGGACATGCAGGATTGGGCCGGCGCGACACGGCTCACGTGACAGCCACCGGGAACGAGGCCGGCGGGGCGGGTACCGAAGACGGGCCCGCCCCGCTGTCACGTCAATGGGGTGGTGTGCTCCCCGCGGCGGTGAGCACGCACGCCCCGCGCTGCGTACCGTCGTGCACATGAGCCCGGCGGCGAGTCATGACCCGCGCCACGGACCGGGGCCTCGCGTCAGGCGAACGCTGATCGTTACCAACGACTTTCCGCCCCGACAGGGCGGCATCCAGTCGTTCGTGCACGAGGTGGCGATCCGGCAGCCACCGGGCTCGATCGTCGTGTATGCGTCCGACCATGACGGGGCGGGCGCGTTCGACGCGGCGCAGCCTTTCCCGGTGATCCGGCATGGCAGCGGCGTGCTGCTACCGACGCCGGCTGCCCGCGGGCGCATCACCGCCGTTGCCCGCGAGCACCGCTGCAGCGCGGTGTGGTTCGGCGCCGCCGCTCCGCTCGCCGTGCTCGGTGCGGCGCTGCGCGGAACCGGCGTGGAGCGCATCGTCGCGACCACGCACGGGCACGAGGCCGGCTGGGCGATGGTGCCCGGGGCTCGGCAGGTACTGCGCCGCATCGGGGACACGTGCGACGTGGTGACGTACTTGAGCGAGTACTTTTCGAGGCGTCTGGCGTCCGCGCTCGGCCCGCGCGCAACGTTGCGCCGGCTTACCCCTGGAGTGGACGTCGAGACGTTCCATCCCGGTGTGGACGGCTCGGCGGTGCGTGCTCGGCACGGGCTGACCGGCCGGCCTGTGGTGGTGTGCGTGTCCCGGCTGGTGCCGCGCAAGGGACAGGATGGGCTGATCCGTGCGCTGCCGGCGATCCGCAGTGCGGTGCCGGGGGCGGCTCTGCTGCTCGTCGGGCGGGGCCGCTTCCGTGACGAGCTGGCCCGGCTGGCCCGCCGCCTCGGGGTGGCCGAGCACGTGGTGTTCGCGGGTGGCGTCCCGGCAAGCGAATTGGCAGCGCACTACGCCGCGGGTGACGTGTTCGCCATGCCGTGCCGTACCCGCCGTGGGGGGATGGACGTCGAGGGCCTCGGCATCGTCTACCTGGAGGCATCGGCATTAGGGATGCCCGTCGTGGTGGGCAATTCGGGTGGAGCGCCCGAGGCGGTGCGCGACGGTGAGACCGGCTACCTCGTGGACGGCCGAGACGTTACGGCGATCGCCGATCGCACCGCCGAGCTGCTGGACGATGCGCAACTGCGGGCGAAGTTCGGCGAGGCCGGTCGCCAGTGGGTGCAGGCCGAATGGCGATGGGACACGGTAGGCGTCGAGCTGCGCGCCATGCTCGACGGCTAGACCCCACGATTGCGCAAGGATTCCTTGCCTCAGGCCAGGAGTCCTTGCGCAATCGGGTTAGCCGTACAGGGCGGCAATCTCGGCGGCGCACTCCTTCTGCACGACGGCGCGCTTCAGCTTCATGGATGGGGTGAGCTGCCCGGTCGCCTCCGTCCAGTCGATCGGCAAGATCGTGAACTTGCGGATCGCCTCCGCCTTGCTGACCGCCTTGTTCGCGTCGTCGATCGCGGACTGCACCTCGGCGCGCAGTTCTGGATCGTCGACCACGTCGGCGAGGTTCGTCGTCGCGGGGCGTCCGACTTTCTCCAGCCAGCTCGGGAACGCCTCGGGGTCGATAGTGACCAGCGCCGCGATGAACGGCTGGCGATCGCCCACGACGAGGCACTGGCTCACCAGCCAGTGGGCGCGTACCCGATCTTCCAGGACGGCTGGGGCGACGTTCTTGCCTCCGGCGGTGACGATCAGCTCCTTCTTACGGCCGGTGATCCTGACAAAGCCGTCTTCGTCGATTGCGCCGATGTCGCCGGTGTGGAACCAGCCGTCCGGGTCGATCGCGTCGGCCGTCGCGGAGTCGTTGTGCCAGTAACCGGCGAAGACGAGATTCGACTTGAACAGCAGCTCGCCGTCGTCGGCAACCCGTGCCGCGGTCCCGCCCACGGGCCGCCCCACGGTGCCGATGCGCAGCGCGTCCGGGCGGTTCACACAGATGCCGGCGGTCGTCTCGGTGAGCCCATATCCCTCGTAGATGGTCAGGCCGACACCGCGGAAGAAGTGGCCCAGCCGAGCACCGAGCGGCGCGCCTCCGGAGATGGCCGCGATACAGCGGCCGCCAAGCGCGGCCCGCAGCTTGCCGTACACCAACCTGTCGAAGACGGCATGCTGGAGCTTGAGCGGAAGCGGCACGTGGCCGCTGTCCAGCGCCTGCGAGTAGCGGATCGCGATCCGCTCTGCGATGTCGAAGATCTTGCCCTTGCCGTCGGCGTGCGCACGCTGCTTCGCGGTGTTGTAGACCTTCTCGAAGACGCGCGGGACGCTCAGAACGAACGTCGGCTGGAACGCGGCGAGATCGGGGAGCAGGTTCTTGACGTCGGCGGTGTGGCCCAGGGTGCAGCCGCTGGCCAGCGCGCCGATCTCGATCACGCGGCCGAAGACGTGCGCAATCGGAAGGAACAACAGGGTCGACGTGTCCTCGTTGAACAGGTGGCGAAGCTCAACGGTGACCTCACTGACCTCGGTGATGAAGTTCAGGTGCAGCAGCTGGCAACCCTTCGGACGCCCTGTGGTGCCCGAGGTGTAGAGGATCGAGGCCAGATCGGACGGTGTGACGGCTTCGCGGCGCTTGTGCGCCTGATCGTCGGTGAGGTCCGCACCACGCGCGACGAGATCGGAGAGGGCATCGCCCTCGATGCGCCAGACCGAAAGGCCGGCGACCGCTGATTCGCGCACCGACTCGACGGTTGCCTCGTGCGCCTCAGTCTCGACGAAGATCGCCTTCGCACCGGAGTCGGAGAGGATCCACTCGACCTGCTCGGCGCTGGACGTCTCGTAAACGGGGACGACGACGGCGCCGATGCTGAGCACCGCGAAATCGATCAGTGTCCACTCATAGCGGGTCTTGCTCATCAGTGCTATGCGCTCACCCGTCTCGACGCCGACGGCGATCAGGCCCTTCGCCAGATCGAGCACCTCGGCGGCGAACGCCGCGGACGTGACGTCTCGCCAGTCTCCGTCGATGCGCCTGCGCAACGCGACGCGTTCGGGGAACGCGGCGGCGTTCTCGAAGACGTAGTCAGCCGTATTGTGCTGGCGTGGATTCGGGGCCTTGCTGGGAACGGACAGTTCGCGCACCGCTTGCATCCTCTCCACGGCGTCACAGACCTAACGTGAAAGCGTAGTAGGTCGTGGCCCAGATCGACGTTGCGGACGAGACGTGGATCGCCGCGCCCCCGCACCGGGTCGCAGCGCGGGTTGCCGACCCGGATTGCTGGCCTCACTGGTGGCCGACGCTCGAGTTGACGGTAGACGAGTTCCGCGGAGCCGAGGGCGTGCGCTGGTTCGTCACCGGCCGCGCGACCGGGTCGATGGAGGTGTGGCTCGAGCCGGACCTGGACGGGGTGCGCGTGCACTACTTCCTGCGGCTGGACGCCCTTCCGGGCCGGCGCCTGTCGCCGCGGCGGGCGCAGCGCGCGGTGCTCGCGTACCGACGGCGAGCCAAGCGGGTGTTCTGGGCGCTCAAGGACGAATTCGAGCGCGCTGACCAGCCTGACGTAACGCCGCGGCGGTAACCTCACGCGCATGGTGAGCGCTCGCGCGACGAATCCGGTGGCCGCAGCACCTGCGGCGGTCTAATCATGGCCGATCAGTCGACGCAGTCGATCACGATCGACGCACCGCCGGCGGCGATCATGGCGGTAATCGCGGATTTCCCGGCCTACCCCGAGTGGACGGGTTCGCTCCGATCGGCCGAGGTCCTCGAACAAGGACCCGGAGGGCGGGCCAAACGCGTGCACTTCACCTTGGACGCCGGTGTGGTCAAGGACCAGTACGAGCTCGAGTACATCTGGACCGGCGACGAGCGCGTCGAGTGGAACCTCGTGAAAGGCCAGATGCAGAAGATGCAGCACGGGACGTATGCGTTGCGCGACGTGGGCGGTGGCAGGACGGAGGTCACCTATTCGCTGACGATCGATCTGGCGATCCCCATGCTCGGCATGCTGAGACGCAAGGCCGAGCGGGTGATCATGGATACCGCCTTGAAGGAGCTCAAGAAGCGCGTCGAGGCCGGGCAGGGCTGAGGACGTGAACGCGGCATGCGCATAGTCCTGTTCACCGGGAAGGGCGGTGTCGGCAAGACGACCACCGCGTCGGCGACGGCATTGCGGCTCGCCGACCGAGGGGTCAAGACACTGCTGCTCTCGACGGACTCGGCACACTCGCTGGGCGACGCACTGGACACCGCGCTGGGTAACGAACCTGCCGAGGTCGTCCGGGGGCTCTGGGCCGCGCACATCGACACGCAGCGGCGTTTCGAGGCGGCCTGGCACGACGTGCAGCAATTCCTGCTCGACATGCTCGCCCGTGGCGGCGTCGACCCGATCACCGCCGAGGAGCTGACCGTGCTGCCCGGCGTCGAGGAGGTCCTGGCGCTGCTGGCGGTGCGCGAATTCGCGGTTGACGGCAACTGGGACGTGCTCGTCGTCGACTGCGCGCCCACGGCGGAGACGCTGCGGCTGCTCGCGCTTCCCGAGGCGCTGGGCTGGTACCTGCAGAAGGTGTTCCCGGCGCATCGGCGCCTGGCGCGCGGCATGCGCCCGATCGCGGCGATGATCGGGCGTGGCGAGGTCATCCCGCCGGACAGCCTGTTCGAGGCGTTGCTGCGGCTTTCCGACGAGCTGGCGTCCGTGCGCGATCTGCTCGCGGATCCGGCGGTGACCAGCGTGCGGCTCGTGCTCACGCCGGAGTCCGTCGTGGCCGCGGAGGCACGCCGGACGTTCACCGCGCTGGCGCTGTACGGATACTGCGTCGACCTGGTGATCGCCAACCGGGTGTTCCCGCCAGGGCGGGACGCATTCCGGCAGGCGTGGGCGCGTGCCCAGCAGGCGCAGCTCGCCGAACTGCGCGAGTCGTTCGCGGGACTGCCGGTGCGCGAGCTGCCCTACCTTCCGACAGAGCCGGTAGGCGTCGCCCAGCTGCGCGCGATAGGCGACGCGCTGTACGGCGCTGCGCCCGGTACCGACCCGGCTGCTTTGGGTGCCACGCCGGAGCTGATGACCGTCGACACCGAAGGCGAGGAGTTCGTGCTGCGGATGTGGCTGCCACTGGTCGAGCGCGCTGCCGTCGATGCCGCGCGGGCCGGCGACGATCTCGTGCTGACCGTCGCCGGACACCGCCGTGTGCTCACCCTGCCGAGCGTGTTGCGCCGCTGCCAGGTGGTGGGTGGCGAGTTCGCCGACCGGCAGCTGCGGGTGCGCTTCCGCCCCGATCCGGCGCAGTGGCCGCGATGAGCGCCGGCGGGAACCGATGACCGAGGGACGCCACGGCGCGATCGGAGACGAGGCGGTCAAACTCCTCGACGCCGTACAGGAGTGGCTGCGCCGCGAGCCGATCTCCGAGCACCTTGCCACCGGCGCGCCGGAGTGCACCTGGTGCCCGATATGCCAATTCGTCGCGGTGCTGCGCGGCGAGCGCCCCGACGTCAACGAGAGAGTCGCCTTGGTCGTCGCCGCGCTGCGTGCGATGTTCGACCAGGCCGAGGGCCGGCCCGCCCAGCCGCAGCGCGTCCAGCACATCGACCTCGGTGGCGAGCCCTGATGCCGCTCGCGATCGGAGTCGACATCGGCGGGACGAAGGTCGCTGCCGGCGTGGTGGACGACCAGGGGCACGTGATCGACACCGAACGCCGTCCCACGCCCAGCAAGGACGTGGACGAGACCGAACAGGTGATCGCCGAGGTCGTCGATGACCTGGTAAAGCGCCATGACGTGGTCGCGGTGGGTATCGGCGCGGCCGGGTGGATCGGCAACGACCGGGCGACGGTGCTCTTCTCGCCGCACCTCGCGTGGCGCGACGAGCCGCTGCGCGACGCGCTGGCGGACCGCATCGGGCAGCCGGTCACCGTCGAGAACGACGCCAACGCCGCGGCCTGGGCGGAGTACCGCTTCGGCGCGGCGCAGGGCGCGCGCGTAGTCGTCTGCGTGACGCTCGGCACGGGAATCGGCGGCGGGCTGGTCGTGAGCGGAGTGCTCTACCGGGGCGCGTACGGCGTGGGCACCGAGTACGGGCACATGACTGTCGTCCCGGAGGGGCGCCGCTGCGCGTGCGGCAACCGCGGCTGCTGGGAGATGTACGCATCGGGTACGGCGCTCGCCCGGGACGCCCGCGAGCTCGCCGACATCTCACCGGTCGCGGCGCACCGGCTGCTGGAGTTGGCCGGGGGGGACCGGGACGCGTTGACCGGCCCGCTCGTGACGCAGGCCGCCCGGGAGGGCGACCCGGCGGCGGTGGAGATCTACACGGCGATGGGTCAGTGGCTGGGCCGCGGTCTTGCCAATCTCGCGGCGATCATCGACCCGGAGGTGTTCGTGATCGGCGGGGGGCTCTCCGAAGCAGGTGACCTGCTGATCGTGCCGGCACGCGAGACGTTCCGGCGCTCGCTCACCGGCCGTGGTTTCCGGCCGTTCGCCGACGTCACGCTGGCGCACCTGGGCCCGGACGCCGGCCTGGTCGGCGCCGCTGACCTCGCGCGCCGCCGCGTCTAGGCCTCATGCGGCTGCTCACCTACAACGTCCGCTCGCTGCGAGACGACGCGGCTGCTGTCGCTCGCGTCATCCGCGCGTGCCGGCCCGACGTGGCTGCGATCCAGGAGGCGCCGCGGTTTTGGCTGTGGCGCGCGAGGTGCGCACGTCTGGCGCGCCGCAGCGGGCTGATCATCGTGACGGGCGGCCGCGCCGGCGCGTCCAACCTGCTGCTCGTGTCGCCTGCCGTCACCGTCGAGTCGGCCAGTAACGTGCTGTTCACCGCCGACTCGGGGCTGCACCGGCGCGGCGCCGCCCTCGCCGTCCTCAATCTGGGGGGTAGGCGGTTCGCGCTCGCCGGCACGCACCTGGATCTGGTCGAGCCCCCGCGCGTGCGGCACGTGGGCGAGTTGCATGCCGCACTGGACGCGGTCGCGCCGGACGGAGTGCCGACCGTCGTGGCCGGCGACATGAACGACGTGCCCGAGTCGGCGACGTGGCGCCTGCTCGCGCAGCGGCGGGTGGACGTGGTCCCGGCCGGCGACGGATTCACCTACAGCGCGCGCAACCCGCAGCGACGCATCGACGGGGTGTTCGCCGACCCGGTGCTGCGGATCCGCTCCGCCGAGGTGATCGACACGCCGGACGTCATGATCGCGAGCGACCATCGCCCGGTGCTCGTCGAACTCGACCTCAGTCCTCGCTCGGGGGAGTGAGCGGCAGGCGCACCTGGAATCGGGTGTCGCCGGGCTCCGACTCCACGCGCAGGTCTCCATGGTGCTTGTTGACGACGATGCGCCAGGATATGTCCAGGCCCAGGCCGGTGCCCTCCCCGACCGGCTTGGTGGTGAAGAACGGCTCGAAGATCCGCTCCCGGATTTCGAGCGGCACGCCTGGGCCGGTGTCGCAGATCTCGACGAGCAGGAAGTCGTTGTCGCGCGCGGTGCGGATCGTCAGCGTTCCCTCGCCCTCCATGGCCGCGACGGCGTTGTCGATGAGGTTCGTCCAGACCTGATTGAGCTCCGCTGCGTACGCGGGGACGGACGGCAGCGAGCGGTCGTACTCCCTGACCACCGTGATCCGGTCGCCGATCTTGCGGCTCAACATGAGCAGCGTGCTGTCGAGCAGCTCGTGCACATCGATCACGCGGTACGCTGCACGGTCCATCTGCGAGTACTGCCTGGCCGCCCCTACGAGTGTCGAGATCCGCTCAGTGGCGTCCTCGATCTCGTTCATCAGCATCTCGGTCTCGACCGTGTAGTTCAGCCAGCGGATCGCGCCCTCCAGCGTGGAGCTATCGACTGCGCCGGCCACCTGGTCCAGCCAGGCGACGTCGAGCCCGGCTTGGACGAACGTCGGGGCGAGTTCCCAGCCACCGGCGATGCCGTGTGTGCCGAACCAATCGCCCAGCTCGTCCTCCCGGTCTGACGCCTCGAGGGGGGTGAGTGTCGGCGCCTTCGCCACGCGCTCGACGGACTCCTCCTGCAGGTGGATCAGCGTCTCCAGCGTGGCGCGGTCGTAGGGGCCCTTCGCGATCAGGGCGAGCTTGTGCCGCATGCCCGCAACTCGTTCGCGTAGCGACGCGGTCGCGCGCACCGCCGCCGCCGCTGGGTTGTTGAGCTCGTGCGTCAGCCCCGCCGACAGCGATCCGAGCGCGAGCAGCCGCTCGCGCTGCCCGACGACGGCCTGGGTGTTGCGGATGCCGAAGAACAGCCCTTCGAGCAGATGCAGGGCCATGGGGAACCAGTCGTGCATCATCTGCCCGAACGTGTCTGCGTCGAGTTCGAAGAAGCGCGAGGGCGCGATGGCCCGCAGCGTGTTGTTGTACGTCTTCGGTGCGCGCTCGCCCATGTAGGCCTGCCACGCACCCGCGTAGACCCCGGGCTGATCGGTGCGGTTCACCTCGACGTCATCGGCGCCCACCCGCTGCGAGAGCACCACGGCGCCCTCGATCAGCACGTAGAAGCAGGTGGCCGGATCGCCTTGGTGATAGACAACACCGGGCTCGAGTGTGATCACGTGGCCCTCGCGGCACAGCCAGCTCAGCTGGTCATCGGAGAGCTTTTCGAAAAGGAACAGCGACCGCAGCTCGTCCGGGCTGCAGGTCAGGTATTCACTCATAAGCGCTCCAGATAGCGGTGGACGAGCATGACCGCCATGGTGCCTTCGCCGACTGCCGAGGCGACCCGTTTGGCCGACTCGGCGCGGGCGTCGCCGGCCACGAACACTCCGGGCACGTTCGTCTCCAGGTGGTACGGCGGACGGTCGAGCGTCCAGCCCGCCGGCCGTCCTTCAACTGTGAGATCGGGGCCGGCGAGCACGAATCCCTTCGGGTCGCGGGTGACCACGCCGTCGAGCCAATCAGTGTGCGGTACCGCCCCTATGAAGACGAACAGCCACTTCGTGGGGACTATTTCCGTGGCTCCCGTGACATTGTCGCGGAGCGTCAGTTCCTCCAGGTGCTCCGTGCCGCGCGCACCGACCACCTCCGTACACGTGCGTACGGCGATATTGGCGATGGCGGCGATCTGCTGTGTCAGGTAGTAGGACATCGATTCTTCGAGCGACTTGCCCCGCACGACGAGCGTCACCGAACGGGCCTGCCGCGCGAGGTACACCGCCGCCTGGCCCGCCGAGTTGGCGCCGCCGACGATGTACACGTCGCGCCCCGCGCAACTGGCCGCCTCGGTGAGCGCCGAGCCGTAGAACACGCCGCGACCGGTGAACTCACCGCATCCCGGCGCGGACAGCTGCCGGTAGCTCACGCCGGTGGCGAGGATGACGGTGTGTGCGTCGAGCGTGGTGCCGTCGGTGAAGGTCACGGTGCGCGCCGAGCCGCAGACCGCGAGCCCGACGACCTCGCGCGTGGTGATCAGTTCGGCGCCGAAGCGCAGCGCCTGCCGGCGCGCCCGGTCGGTCAGCTGGGCACCGGACACCCCGTCCGGAAAGCCCAGGTAGTTGTCGATACGGGAACTCTGCCCCGCCTGCCCGCCCGTGGCGGTGCGCTCGACCAGTACCGTGCGCAGCCCCTCGGAGGCTCCGTACACCGCGGCGCCGAGTCCGGCCGGACCGCCGCCGATCACCACCAGGTCGTAGAAGTCCGAGGACGGGCGGGTGGCCAACCCGACGTGACTCGCGAGTTCGGTGTCATCGGGCTCGATCAGCGTCTCACCATCCGGGGTGATCACGAGAGGCAGCCGCCGGTCGTCGGCACCGGCGGCGGCGAGCAACCGCTCGCCCTCCGGCTCGTCGCACAGGTACCACCGGTACGGGACCTGGTTGCGGGCGAGGAACTCGCGGATCTCCGACGACCGGGCCGACCAGCGATGCCCGACAACCTTCGTCTCGGGCACCGGGCGGTGGTCTGATGCCTGCCAAGCGTCGAGCAACGAGTCGACGACCGGATAGAGCTTCTCCTCGGGCGGGTCCCACGGCTTGAGCAAGTAGTGGTCCAGGTCGACGATGTTGATCGCGTCGATCGCCGCGCCGGTGTCGGCGTATGCGGTGAGCAGTACCCGCCGCGTCGTCGGGTACAGGTCCATGGCCTGTTCGAGGAACTCGATGCCGCTCATCTGCGGCATCCGGTAGTCGGCAAGAATGATCGCGACCAGCTCGCCGCGCAGCTTCATCTCCCGCAAGGCGTCGAGCGCGTCGGCGCCGGAGTCGGCGCGGACGATGCGGTACCGCTCTCCGTAGCGCCGCCGCAAATCCCGCGCGACGGCCCGGGACACGCCGGGATCGTCGTCGACGGTGACGATGGCCGGACGGGCGGTCTGCTGCTGACCGGGGGCCGTCATACCGGTGCGTATGGGACGAGGATCAGGGGCAGCGGCATACGCCCATGCTATGCGTGTAATGCGCGGAGCGTGTTACGCGCCGACGGTCGGCCGGACCGTGCGCACAGCGCCCAGCCAGCGTTCGAGCGGCAGCGAACCGCGCCGCGCCGCCGTGATCCCGGCGTCCAGCAGAACCGGGTAGGAGATTGCCACAAGGTCAGGCACCTGCGGCCGGGCAAGGAACGCCTCGCGCTCGTCGTCGCCGAACTCCGTCGGGTCGTTCCCGGTCAACCGGCACCAGAGGATGAACACCGTCTCCTCCGCGGTCACCATGTCGCGCCCACCTCCTCGTTGCGAGCGTGCGCGCGGCATGTGACCGTTCCCCCGACACTGGGTGTCGTGTCGGCAAACGTTGTGTAGTGATCTTGCTTCGGTCGCCGGAAACGCCCCGAACGTCAGACGATGGCGCCGTCGTCGCCGTCGTCCTCCTCGGGGGGGCGTGCGCGCAATCGCATGAGCAGCATCCCGGCGCCGGTAAGGATGCCGCCGACGCCGAGCAGTAGCGCGAGGTCGCTGTCCAGACCGAGGCCGGTGCCGACCGCCAGCACGGCGATAGACACCGCCAGGAGGATCAACGCGAAAATCGTGGCAGCCGCGAGCCGGGGGAGCGGCGGCGGCGCCGGCGGAATGTAGTGCTCCTCGTCATCGGCGGCCGACTTATTCGAAAAGCCGGGTTCCAGCCGCGCCCGCCAGTCGGCGTCCTCGCGAGTCAGGTCGCGCTCGGCCGAGCGCACAGCGCTGATCGTGTCGCTGTCCCAGTCGCCTACCAGGGCGTCGAACTCGGCGTCGGTGTCGACGCCTTCGAGCGGGTCGAGCGGAAGCAACGGCCCCCGGGTGGCTGCCTCGACCACGGTGCGCGCGTCGGCGCGGTCAGCGGAGGCGACGAAGAGCCGCCGCAGCGGCGCTTCAGCGGCCGGCTCGACGTAGGCCGGAATGCGCGCCCGGCGCAGCGCTACCAGCAACAGCTCACCGACGTCGGGATCGACGTCGGCCAGCGGCACGTAGGTGTCGGCGGACAGGCCGTTGCCGCGGCGGGCGGAGTGCGGGTCATACGTCACGATGCCCGGCTCACGACGTCGGCGTACTCGCGGATGAAAGCCAGGCTGCCCTCGAAGATCAGCGGCGCATCGTGGTCCATGGTCGCGACGTGGTAGCTGTTCTCGAGCAGCACCTCGCGCACCGTTGTCGATGTGGCGCCGCGTAGCAAGAGTGCCCCGGACAGCGGCTCGACCACGTGGTCCTCGACGCTGCGGAACATCAGCACGGGCGCCGAGATTCGGTGCAGGTCGGCGCGCACGACACTCCACAGCCGTTGCAGCGACGCGAATGCGCGCACCGGGGTTCGGTCGTAGCCGAGGGTGTCCTCGTGCGGCGCCTTGAGGTCGCTGCCGAATCCGGGGCGCGATCGGATCAGTCGGGAGATGTAGCGGGCGAATCTGGCGTCGAACCGTTCCGTGGCGAACGACGGGTTGACCAGGATCAGCCCGGCGAGCCCGTTGCCCTCCTCTTCGGCCAGCCGGGTGACGAGGGTGCCGCCCATGGACAGCCCCGCGGCGAAGATCGTCTCGCAACGGGCTCGTAGCTGCTCGTAGGCCTGGCGGATCTCGCCGTACCAGTCCTGCCAGCGGGTCGTGTTCGCGTCCTGCCACGTGGTGCCGTGGCCCGGCAGCCGCGGCAGCCGCACCGTGCAGCCGGCCGCGGCGAGGTATTCGGCCCAGGGCCGTAGGCTGCGCGGAGTGGCGGTGAAGCCGTGGCTGAGCACCACCCCGACCGGCCCTCGGTCGGCGGCGTACGGCTCCGCGCCGGGCAGGACGATCATGCTTCACCTCAATTCGGGACGCGACGCTTCATCATGCCCGTCACCGCCCGGCTTCGGCGAGCGCTAGGCACCGGTGGACCGAGCGACACGGTGGCACTACTGTCTGCTCAGACAAAACCGGGGGTTCGAAGGGAGGCGTGGGTGGGCTATTGGCTGGTGAAGTTCGTCTTCATCGGTCCGTTCCTGCGACTGATCTGGCGGCCGTGGACCGAGGGGCGCGAGAACATCCCGCGACACGGCGCTGCGATCCTGGCCAGCAACCACCTGTCGTTCTCCGACTCGTTCTTCATGCCGGTGATGGTGCCGCGCAGGGTCACGTTCCTCGCCAAGGCGGAGTACTTCACCACCCCAGGGCTGCGCGGCTGGGCCTCCCGCGCCTTCTTCTCCGGCGCCGGCCAGGTGCCGATCGATCGCGACGACCCCGACGCGGCCCGCGCGGCGCTTACCACGGGAGTGCGCGTGCTGCGGGAAGGCAAGCTGCTCGGCATCTACCCCGAGGGCACCCGCTCGCCGGATGGCAGGCTCTACCGCGGGAAGACCGGCGTGGCCCGCATGGCGCTGGAGGCCGGGGTTCCGGTGATTCCGTGCGTCATGGTCAACACGGACAAGATTCAGCCGACCGGGCGCCGCTTCCCGCGGCTGCGCCCGCGCCCCGGCGTCCGGTTCGGCAAGCCGCTGGACTTCTCGCGGTACGAGGGCATGGCCGGTGATCGGTTCGTCGAGCGATCCATGACGGACGAGATCATGTACGAGCTGATGCTGCTCTCTGGGCAGGAGTACGTCGACGTGTACGCGGCCAAGGTGAAGGCCGCGCAGGGCCGCGGCCTCACGTTCGGGTCACGCGTCGAGGTCCGCGAAGCCGCTGATCGGGTTCCGACCAAGCGAGCCAGCTGAGCGGGATGAGCGCTAGCCCCGGCATAGCGGGACCCGGCCACGAGAGACGCAACCACAGGGCGATGAGCGCTCGCGCGAAGAGCCCCGCCGCCGCGACGCGGCCTGCGCCGGAGGCGCGGAGCGGCGGGCGAGACGGGCCCGAGCGAAGCGGGTGGTCCGGATCGCGCACCGTGCAGGCGGGGATGAGTCAGTGCGCTCGCGCGAAGAGCCCCGCCGCCGCGACGCGGCGGGCGCCGGAGGCGTGGAGCGGCGGGCGAGACGGGCCCGAGCGAAGCGGGTGGTCCGGATCGCGCACCGCGCAGGCGGGGATGAGTCAGTGCGCTCGCGCGAAGAGCCCCGCCGCCGCGACGCGGCCCGCGCCGGAGGCGCGGAGCGGCGCGCGAGACGGGCCCGAGCGAAGCGGGTGGTCCGGATCGCGCACCGCGCAGGCGGGATAAGGACAGTGCGGTTCTTCTACGACTGCGAATTCATCGAGGACGGTCGCACGATCGACCTCGTTTCGATCGGAATGGTGGACGAGACCGGCCACGAGTTCTACGCGGTCTCGACAGAGTTCGACGGCAGCCGGGCGATCACCTGGGTGCGCCGGAACGTGCTTTCACAGCTGCCGCCGCCTGCCGACCCGGTATGGCGCAGCCGGGAGCAGATCCGCGCCGACCTGCTCGCCTTCATGACTGCCGCCGGTGAGCAGATCGAGCTGTGGGCATGGATGGCGGCCTACGACCACGTGGCGCTGGTGCAGCTGTGGGGGGACATGCGCGCTCTGCCCAGGCACGTCCCGCGATTCACCCACGAGTTACGACAGCGGTGGGAGGACGCTGGCTGCCCGGTGTTGCCTGAGCCGCCGGACGACCAGCACGACGCCCTCGTCGACGCGCGGCACAACCTCGTGCGCTGGCGGGCGATCCAGGGCATGACATTGCCAGGCTAGGCTCGCTGCGGCTACGCAACGAGAGGAGCTGGCATGCGCGTCGGAGTGCTCACCGGTGGCGGTGACTGCCCGGGGCTGAACGCGGTGATCCGCGCCGTCGTGCGAAAGGGCATCGGCGTGTACGGGTACGAGTTCGTCGGCTTCCGCGACGGGTGGAAGGGGCCGCTGGAGAAGCTGACCGGGCCGCTCGGCATCCCTGAGGTACGGGGCATCCTGCCGCGCGGCGGCACGATCCTGGGCACGTCGCGCACCAACCCGTTGAAGGTCGACGACGGCGTCGACCGCGTCCGGGCCAACCTGCACGAGCTCGGCGTCGACGCCCTGCTCGCGATCGGCGGCGAGGACACCCTCGGCGTGGCGACGCGGCTTGCCGAGTTGGGCGTCAACGTGATCGGCGTTCCGAAGACGATCGACAACGATCTCAACGCCACGGACTACACATTCGGCTTCGACACTGCGGTCAACATCGCCATGGAGGCGATCGACCGGCTGCACACCACGGCGGAGTCGCATCACCGGGCACTGATCGTCGAGGTCATGGGCCGCCACGCCGGCTGGATCGCCCTGCACGCCGGCATGGCCGGCGGCGCCAACGTGATCCTCATCCCGGAGCAGCCGTTCTCGATCGAACGGGTCTGTGCGTTGGTCGAGAGCCGTTTCCAGTCGCACTACGCGCCGATCATCGTGGCCGCTGAAGGGGCGATGCCGGACAGCGGCGAGAACATCCGCCTGGACAAGGGCCTCGACGCGTTCGGGCACGTGCGCCTCGGCGGCATCGGGGACTGGCTGGCGTCGGAGATCGAGAACCGCACCGGCAAGGAGGCGCGTACCACGGTGCTGGGTCACATCCAGCGAGGAGGGACGCCCACTGCGTTCGACCGGGTGCTGGCCACGCGGTTCGGGCTGCACGCCGTCGACGCGGTTCACGCCGGTGAGTGGGGCACGATGGTAGCCCTGCGCGGCACCGACATAGTCCGGGTGCCGCTGGTCGACGCGACGACCGAGCTCAAGGTCGTCAAGCCGGAGCTCTATGCCGAGGCCGAGGTCTTCTTCGGGTAGGTCGCCGGGGCGACGAGGGCGGCCCGGCCGTTCGGGCCGGCTGGCGCAGGTAGGCGCAGCGTGAACTGCGCACCGCCGCCGTCGAGGTTCTCGGCGTCAACAGTGCCACCGTGCGAGTGCACGACAGCAGCGACGATCGCCAGACCCATCCCCGTGCCGCCACGGATCGAGCCACTGTGAAAGCCTTCGAAGACGAAATTGAGGTCGTCGATCGCGATACCCAGCCCGTCGTCGCGCACCACAATCACCACGTGGCCGTTCTGGTGCCAGGCAGAGAGCTCGATACGCCCGCCGTCTTCGGTATAGCGGACGGCGTTCTCGAGTAAGCTGTCCAGCGCGGCTTCCAGGCGTTCCGCGTCCGCGACGATCCTTCCGGCCTGGCTGTGGATCAACCACTGCCGGCTAGCGGTCGGCCGCCACCGTTTGATCGTCCGATGGAGAAGCGCGTCCAGATCCACCGGTGCGGGCCGCAGCTGCGACGGCTCCTCGACCTTGGCCAGGGTGAGCAGCCGCTCCGCGATTCGCTCCAGCTTGGCGAGCTCGTCGAGCACGACCGCGGCGTCCTCGCCGACCTGGGGGTCGATGTGCGCGTCGCGGATCAGTTCGGTGTATCCGCGGGCAACGGTCAGCGGCGTGCGCAGCTCATGGGACGCGAATCGTACAAATCGCCGCTGCCCATCACGCATCCGGCGTTCGCTCTCGGCGAGGGCGCGCGCCTCCAGGTTGGCGGCGCTACGCCTGCGCACGTGCCACACCATCGCGAGGAATACCAGGCTCATCAACGGAACCTCGGTCGTCTCCTCCCAGCCGATCACATGGTTCTGAACGTGGCGTATCAGGGCGACGCCAGTGACGATTCCGACGACGGCGAGGACGAGATAGGTCCGGGTGAGCGACCACGATTGCAGGCCGTAGACAATTGACAGGCTGATCCACACGAAATGGAACGGCACCGTCTCCTTGCCCGGCAGCAGGAACATGGCGACGACATTAACGGCCGCGAAAGCAATCCAGGCGCCGAACAGCAGGTGGTCAGTTGACGGCGAACCCGTGGCGCCCAACAGCCTGCGGTCAGCTCGCGACGAAGCAGTAGCCCACATTGCGGACCGTCTCGATGAGTTCCTTCTCCAGCTTCGAGCGCAACCGCCGCACACAGACGTCGACGACGTTGCTGCCCGGGTCGAACGAATACCCCCAAACCTCGGCGAGTAACTGGTCGCGCGGGCACACCTCGCCGGCGTGGCGCATCAGGTGGCTGAGCAGGATGAACTCCCGTTGCGACAGGGCGATCACCCGGTCGCCGAAACGAAGCTGGCGGCGCTGCAGGTCGAGCCGCACCCCGCCGGCATCGAGCCACCGCGACGTCGTGGGTCCGAAGTGCTCGTCGACGCGCCGCTTGACCCGCTCGACCAACTCGGCGATGGCGAACGGTTTGGCTAGGTAGTCGACGGCGCCGATACGCAGACAGCGCACTCGTGACTCGACGTCGCCGACGGCCGAGAGCACCAGCACCCGCTGCGCGGGATCAGCATCGACGATGCGGCGCAGCACCTCGTAGCCGTCCATGCCCGGCAGCAATAGATCGAGGATGATCACGGCATAGTCATTGGCCTCGATCGCCCGCAGCGCGTCCGTGCCGTCAGCCACCATGTCGACGCGGTACCCACACGCTTCCAATGCGCGCGCGACGAATCGGCAGATCCGTTGCTCGTCGTCTACGACAAGCATGCGTGTCATCAGGTCCCCCGCTGCGCGCGACTCCCCCCGCCAGGTCCCGGCTCGGTCACGCCGCCCTACATGTGTAAAGCTTAAGTACAGGCGGCGCAAGCAGAAGCTGACGTGTCGGCGAGAATTTGCCGGCGAATTGGCCGGTTTGACTCGGCCTATCCGAAAACTATGACGGGAACATGACGAGCTCGTCATCTCCGGGCTGAGCGCGGGGCTGTGTCTTTATCGTCACTCGGATGGGGGGCAGGCGCATCGCCATGCTCGCCGGTCTGGTCATTGCACTCGTCTGTGTGGCGGCGCCGCGACCGGCAGGCGCGCACGCGCTGCTCGTGAGGTCGCAGCCTGCTAACGGGTCCACGGTGGCGATGGCTCCCGACGTGGTACGGCTGTGGTTCAACGAGGAGATCTCCTCCGAGGTCAGTACGGCGCGGCTCGTCGACCGGGCCGGCGCGGCGGTCGCCGGAACGAGTGCGCACGCCGAGGCGCAAGTCCTCGAACTGCGCGTGCCGGACCTCGCTCGCGGGACATACGGCGTGCTGTGGCGGGTGCTGGCCGAGGACGACGGGCATACGTCGAGCGGCACGGTGATCTTCAGCGTCGGTGCCTCCAACGGTGCCTTGGCCGTGACCGCGAACGGCGGCTCGTCGGCGTCGCTGCTCGACACAGCTCGCAAGTGGCTCGCGCTGGGCCTGCTCGCCGGGGTGGTCGGCGGGCTGGCGGTCGCCGGGTTGGTGCTCGGCCGGGTGCGCCCCGGGGCACACATCGCTGCCGCACGGCGCCGGCTGCTCATCGGAGTGATCGCGTGCGCGGCTGCGGGCGCCGTGGCCGGAATGGACGACGCAATTGCCGAGGCACACCGGCTCGCCGCGCCCGGGCGCTCATGGCTCGCCACGCTCGGGGACCTGTTGGGGTCAAGCCGGTGGGGCCATCTCTGGCTGGTGCGCGAGGCGGCACTGGTCGCGCTGGTTGCCGTGGTCGCGGCGCTGCGCCGGCGGCGCACGCCCGCTATAGCAGCGGCCACCGCGGGGCTGGCGCTCACCCTGGTCTGGGTCGAAGCGCTCGGCAGTCATGCTTCGACGGCCGGTTCGCCGCGCACCGTCGCCGTGGTGGCGGACGCGATACACGTGCTGGCAGCCTGCCTATGGCTGGGTGGACTGGCTGCCTTGGTCGTGCTGCTGACGTCCGCAAAGCACAGTGACCTGCTGCGGGCATGCCGGGTGCCATTCGCAATGCTGCTGGGCGGCAGCGTCGTGGCGGTGATGGCCACTGGGCTGTACAACGCCGGCCGCCAGATCGACACGGTCGGTGAGTTGACGTCGACTTCGTACGGCCGGGCGTTGCTGATCAAGACCGGCTTGCTGGCCGTGATGCTCGGCCTCGGGCTGGTCAGCGCCAGGAGATGGCGCTCGGGTGCGCCGCCGGTGCGGCGCAGGGTGGTCGCCGAGACCGCGGTGGGAGCGGTGCTGCTGATCGCGGTCGCCGTCCTGGCGAACACGCCGCCAGCCCGGGGCGGACTCACCGGCTCGGCCGGGCAGTCGCGCAGCGCGTCGGTCGCCGACCTCCTCGTCACGGTGACGGCCACTCCGAATCGGCCGGGATCCAACGGTGTAACCGTCCTGGTCGCGAGCTCGCGACGTCCGCCACCCGCGCCGGTCACCGCGGTGACCCTGTACGGCGTCCGCCTCACCCCGGTCGCGGCCGACCGCTACTTCGGAACGGTTGAGTGGCCCCGATACGGCGCGGTGCCGGTCACCGCCGTCCTGCAACGCGGCCCCGAACGGCTCACCGTGACCGTGCCGTGGCAGGTCACCGGACCGTCGGGCCGCGGCCGTTCCCTCGCGCCATATGTCAACGGGCTGGCTATTGCGGTGTTGGTCGGTGCGGGCGCTGCCGCAGCGTTCGCGCGGCGCAGACGGGACCACGTCGAACCGCCGACGCTTCCGGACCCGGTCGCCGGGTCCGTTACGTGATCCCGCCTCGAAGTCAGCTCAGTCCCGGCCGGATGACGCTTGCATGACGGGTGGATGAGGAATCCGTCATGAACATCTCTGCCCTTACGGGAGCGGGGCCAAGATCGCCCAATACGCCACGTCGGGGAGGCGGAACCATGCGTGCACACCAGACGACGGATCGGGCACGGCAAGGTGGAGGCATCTCGACCCAGCGCAGATGGCGGCGCAGCCGGCGCCGTCTCGCGCGCGTGGCCGGGTTCGTCACGCTCATCGTGGCGGCGTCATTCCTGCCGGCGTTGCGACCGGCACTGACCCCGCACGCGCATGCCGCGACGTCCTGTCCGGCGGACGGCTGCAGCGTCACTGTCAACGGGCTGGACTTCAGCACGGGCGACCCACTCACGACCTACAACTTCGTCGTCAACGTCGACAACACGAAGCTCCCCACCGACCCACTCCCGGGAGACACCCTTAGCACGGAGAGCAACAGCCCAATCGTTGCCGAAGGCGACCAGGATCAGCCCACCGTGACGCTGCCGGAAGGCCGATACCTGATCTCCATGCGTTCTCTCGACCACAAGATGTGGGGGAACTACCTGACGCTGCCCGATGCAGCGGCTGCCGACGGGACCGTGACTGTCAACATGGAGCTGACCACGCAGAGCGCGGACCATCCCCTGCCGCTCGGGAAGATCCGCGTTTTCGTCTTCAACGACAACGCCTGGACGAACGGCGCCCCGGACACCGAAGAGGCCGGCCTCGGCGGGTTCCAGGTCGGGCTCGAGGAGCAGACCGGGAGCGCCGTCACGGTCGACTACAACAACAACCCGCTCTGCGGAGGCGTCTGCAGGACCTCCAGCCAGGCCGCGACCCTCGGCTTCGTCGAGGTCAACAACCTCGGCCCCGCCACGTACTTCATCGACGTGCACCCGCCGACGACTGACTGCAACCCGAACGTCGCCGGCACCCAGTCGTGGTACCAGACGACCACCATCGACGGCGGGCTGCAACTGATGGCGCCGACCGAAGAAGGCGCCGATGGGACAGGTGCGCCCGGAGAGCAGCTCTGGGAGCCCCCGACCATCCGCACCGCCTACTGGTTCGGCTTCGTCTGCTCGCCGCGACCGTTCACGAACCCGGGAACCGGCGAGATCGTCGGCACCGCGCGCAACTGGGTGGAGTGGGCCCCCTACACGACCGGCACCTTCACCGACCCGGTGGAGAACCCGTTCGTGGCGCTGTCGGACGCCTCGACCGACCAGACCGTCTTCGTCGGCCAGGGCGACGCAGCCGGCAACTTCGACATCCAGAATGTCCCGGCGGGTGACTACAACCTGGCCGTGTGGGACGAGCAGCTGAGCTACATCATGCGGTTCAAACCCGTTCACATCGCCGCCGGCCAAACCGTCGACATGAACGACGTCGGAGACGACGACAGCGTCGGGCTCGGCGTCTCGCGCTGGTTCGCGTGGCTCGGCGGCAAGGTCTACAAGGACCTGAACGGCAACGGCCAGTACGACGACGGCGTCGACGCCCCGATCCCGAACACCGACATGGACCAGCGCTGGCGCGACGGGTCGATCAAGGAGTCGACATTCACCGACGCGAACGGTGACTACCTGTACCCAACCGCGGAGGGCGGCGCGCTCGGCCGCTGGTTCATCAACGAGCAAGGCTTCGCGCGCTTCTCAGCCGACCCGGGTGCGTCTGTACACGACGAGCGGAACCCGGATCTCGTGACGCCTTCGTGTCTCGTCAATGGAACGCCGGTCGATCCCTGCATCCCGAACTCACAGGGCGGCGGCCTGCTGATGAACCAGTCGATGCTCGAGGGCCACCGGGCCACGGTCGACTGGGGCAAGCACGACTACCCGAATGGGACGCCCGGCCAGATCGTCGGTATCACCTACTTCGCGACGACCCGCAACGAGTTCAACGCGCAGTTCCAGGCGCACGAGGACTACGAGGCCGCGATACCTGACGTAACCGTCTACCTGGAGACGCCCGGACCGGACGGAGTCCCCAATACCGACGACGACTTCATCGTGAACGCGTACGTCACCGACCACTGGCAGCAGCCCAACGAGAATCAGGACCCAGTCGATCCCGCCAACCCCAGCTTCTCGCAGAGCTGCAACCCGATCCTGGACTTCAACGGAGCGGACATCACGAACCAGTTCAACCCGGATATTGGCCCGAACTGCCTCGAGGTGCCCCTGGCCGGGCAGCACACAAAGGAAGGCGCTTTCGACGGCGGGTACGCCTTCGCGAACTACTGCCCAGACGGCTACAACCTCGCCACTGACGCGTGCAACGACGGTTCGCCGCCGGACGACCACCCGCTCGTGGCCGGCGACTACATCGTCCACGCGATCATGCCCAAGGACAGCAACGACGCCCGCCCGTGCAACCCGGCAGATCAGACCCAGCGCGTCACTGAAGCGCACGGCACCGTGCCGGGTGGCGGGAACGGCTGCCTGTACCGGATCGTACGCGAGGAAGACGTCAACGTAGACCTCGGCAACAACTTCACGCCGCAGCCGGCGATCCCGCCGCCGCCCTGCAACGGTGACGACCACGTGATCGACAAGTCGACGCTGACTCCGCGCAGCATCTATTTCCCGGTGGCCGACGCGCACGCGCCGCTGTGTGACAAGCACCTCGTCGTGCTGCAGAACCAGCAGAACGCGAACGCCGACTTCTTCATGATGACCAACTTCCGGACCGACCCGAACGGCGAGGACCCCGCCGACACCCGGACCGGTGACGTCGAAGAGCCCGGTCGCGTGGTCGGCCAGGTCTTCAACGACATCTACTTCGAGCGCAACCAGATGTCCAACTGGTACGGCGAGCCACGCCCGATCGCGAACATCCCGGTCGGGATCTACGCCCGCGTCGACACCGTGCCCAACGCGAGTTGCCCGGACCCGAACCAGCCGGGTGTGCGGTGCTTCGACTCCAACACCTGGCGACTGATCAAGACCGTCGACACGAGCGCCGACGGCGCTTATGAAGCGCTGCTGCCCTCGACCGAGACGCTGAATTGCCCCATCCCGCAAGGACCCTGCCCCGGAATGTACATCGCCATCGTGGATGACCCGGGCACCAAGGCCAACCCGAACCCGAACTACAACCCGAACCTGCTGACGGCGAACACGCCGTTCGAGGTGTGGCCGGGCCTCACCGATCAGCTCGACACACCCGTCGACCCGATCTCGGGAACGGCGTGCCAGGACCCGGCCGGAGCAACGGGAGGCATCGCTCCGGATCCGTCGGATCCCGCGCGACCTGAGCTGTTGCAGGTCAACTACCCCTATGCGCCCAACCCAGGCGCCAACTCTCGGCAGGTCAGCATTCAGGGTGACTTCATCGGCATTGCTGGTGCGGCCGATGCGACGGGCGGACGTGTGACGCTCACCGACGTCCGGACCGGCGCAGTCACGACCTTGACTAGAGCTAACGGCGGTATCGCGAGCTGGACTCCGGGAACCACCAGCACCCCGGACACGATCGTGATCAACGTGCCGGCGATATCGGCAGCCTTCCCACCAGGCCCCAAGGAACTCACGATCATCACGGCGAACACGAATCCCGGCGGGGGTGGCGTTCCCAGTGTGAACGGCATCACCATTCACGCGCTGGGTACGAGTGGAGCCGTGTCCTACAACCCGCCGGTCGTGAACGTTGCGCCGCCGCCTCCAGGACCGGGGACGAGTGCGACCGCGCTTCAGGATGCGATCAATAGTGCGGCGGCCGGCAGCCTGCTCGTGCTGTCGCAGGGCACCTACAACGAGAACGTGCTCGTCTGGAAGCCGCTGAAGATCCAAGGCCTCGGCCCGGGCGGCATCATCGGCGCCCACGAGTTCCAGGGTCGCGATCCGGAGGACCCGCGGTTCAACATCAAGGGCAGCATCATCGACGGTCGCTTCTTCCAGCAGAACTTCGCGGGCTTCGACGCCACGGTGGCGGCCCACACGCCGTACGTGCTACCGCCCTTCACGACCGGTGCGGCGAGCACCGTGCTTCGCGGCGCCGACCTGACCGTTGTCGCTCAGAACGTCAACGCGTACAACGTGACTGCATTGCCCGCCGGCCAAGACAGCGCCGGGTTCGGTGGGGCCCGCATCGACGGCCTCGGCCTCATGACCGGGCATGGTGACGGGGCCGGCGGCATCCAGCTGCAGGCCAGCATCAACAACATGCAGATGACGAACAACGTGCTCGAGAACAACGGAGGCGTCGTCGCCGGCGGCATCGGTGTCGGTCAGCTGTTCGTGCACGGCAGCCACAACTACAACGTGCGAATCGCCAATGATCGCCTCATCGGCAACGGGGGGCTTACCACATCGGGCGGCGCTGGGATCTTCTACGGCTCGAACAACTATGAGGTGGCCAACAGCATCTTCTGCTCGAACTTCAGCGTCGAGTACGGTGGCGGCCTCTCGCACATCGGGCTCAGCCCCGGCGGATCCATCCACGACAACAAGATCTACTACAACGAGGCTGTTGACAGCGGCGGCGGGATTGCCATCGAGAGTGAACTGCCGGTCGGCGGTGGGCTCGGCGACGGGTCCGGGTCGGTGAACGTCGACCGCAACCTGATCCAGAGCAACACGAGCACATTGGACGATGGTGGAGGCATCTTCCTGCTCAATGCCCTCAACGCCCCGATCAATATCCGCAACAACATGATCGTGAACAACTTGGCGGCGGATCTCGGCGGCGCGATCATGCTCGACGACTCGTCGCGCGCCAGCATCGCCAACAACACGTTGGCGAACAACGTCACCACGGGCTCGTCCGAGTCCTCGCAGATCGGCGTGCCGCACGGCGCCGGCCTGACGAGTGAGGCGAACGAGCCGGCATGGCAGACGGATGCGCGGTACGTCGCGCAGTACCCGAACGCCGCAACGCGTCCGGACTTCTCCAACCCGGTAGCGCTGTTCAACAACATCTTCTGGAACAACGATGCGATGACGCTTGACCAGTTCGGCCCGGGAGCGACCCTCGTCGACCAAGGGTTCATCGACTTCGAGATCCATGGCACGACGAACAACGCTGACACGTTCACGCCGCGGTACTCGGACCTGACGAACAGTCAGATCCTTGGGCCGGACGGTGTTCAGCGCGACGTGCCGGGTGGTCAAGGCAATATCAGTGCCGATCCGCTATTCGTCACACCGTTCGTCAACGAGCTCACGGTGGCCGGATCGCGACTCGATCCGCAACAAGCCGCGGTCACCATCACCGGTCAGGACCCGCCGGTCGGTCTCACCGGCGACTATCACCTCACTGCCGCGTCGCCGGCGATCGACAGTGGTACGGGCTTCTCGAACCTGCCGTTCCCGCCGCCAGCCACCGCCGGCGGAATCCAGACGCCTGCGATCGCGACCTCCGTACTGGCACCGTGCAGCACCGAGGCCGTGACGACCCTGTCGTCGTCGCTGAGCAGCGGCGGGACGACGATGACGGTCACGTCGAAGGCCGGCTTCCCGACCACCTTCCCGTTCTTCGTTCAGGGCGAAAAGACCACGGGCGGAACCGAGGTTCTGCAGGTCACAGGCAGTCCCACCGCGACGACGTGGACAGTTGTGCGGGCCCAGCAGGGCACGTCGGCCGGGCCGCATGCGTCGGGTTCCACGATCCGATTGCTGAGCCCGTTCTATCCGGCCGACTTTGACCGGCAGTTCCGCCCCCAGCTGAGGATCAATGCCCAGGCGCGAACGCCATGGGACATGGGCGCAGACGAGCTGCCAGGGGTGGGCACGCCAGCGCCACGCTCGCTAACCATCCCGGGCACCTACGACCCACCTGGCCCCGGAAACAACGTCATCTTCAACTGGAACGGCGCTGGCCAGCTGCAGTGCTCGGGCTCTACGGAGACGAGGTGACCTCGATGGCCCAACGCGAGGGGGATCGGATGAGCCCTGAATCGAGGCCCGGCACGTCGCGAAGAACGTTCCTCAAGGCTGCGGGGCTGGGCGCCGCCGGCACGGTTGCCGTTGGGGCCGCGCTGCGGTCCGGGCTATTGCTTCCCGCGTCGGCGGCCAGCACCACGGCGCTCTCGCTGGTCGCCTCGGACGGGTACATGAGTCTGCCGGGTCGGGAGGGCGATCCCGTCTACATCTTCGGCTTCGTCCCGGTCGACCCGACCCTGTCCGTCGACCAGCTCGTGGCGACCTACAAGGGGCACACGAAGCACACGGCGCCGCATTTGAACTTCCGACAGGACGACGACATCAAGATCACGCTGACGAATCTGGGGCTGGTGCAACGGCCCGACCTGACCGACTCGCACACGATCCACTGGCACGGTTTCGATGTTCCGTCTCCGCTCAACGACGGCGTGCCGGAGGTGTCCATCGCGGTGCCCATCGGCAAGCAGGTCACCTACTTCTACCGCCCGCACCGCGAAGGCACGTACATGTACCACTGCCACTTCGAGGACGTCGAACACGTGCAGATGGGCATGACCGGGATCGTGTTCGTGCGTCCGCTGCAGGATGTCAGCGGGGCGGGTGCAGGCGTGCCGATCGCCCGCCAGGAGGGCGGAGCGCCAACGGCGCCGCTCGGCTACGCCTACAACGACGGCAACGGATCTACCGCGTACGACCGGCATTTCGCCATTTTGCTCAACGAGGTGTGGAAGAATTTCCACGACGGCGACCGCGACATCCAAGAGTCCATCGCCACCGACTACAACCCGCAGTGGTTCACGCTCAACGGCCGGTGCTACCCGCAGACGGTGTTGCCGAACGACAGCCCTAGCCTGCCGGCGGCACTGCGGATCGGCACCCCGAACGCCAACTACGACGACGCCATCGACTACAGCCAGCCCAATTCGGCGCTCATCCAGGTGAACCCTGGCGAGCGGGTGCTGCTGCGCCTGGCCGACCTCGGGTATCAGCAGCACGCGATGCAACTGCCGGGCATACCCATGAAGGTCGTCGGGCAGGATGCGTCCTGGCTGGGCAAAGACGGTGTCGACAAGACGTACTTGACGAACACGCTCTACATCGGACCCGGCGAGGCCCGCGACGTGCTGTTCACCGCCCCGGCTTACGACGCGGCTCGGCCTTCGGGATCGGACACCATGGGCGCCTACAACGTCTATCGGTTCAAGAACCGAGACTGGCGGAGACTCTCCAATTTCGGGGCACCGCCCGGACCAGGGGGGATGCAAACCGAAGTTCGCGTGTACTCGACCGCGCTTCCCGCCCAGACCGCCGTGAGCCAGACCTATGTCTGAGCAGGCGACCGCGCGCCGCGGAAAGAAGGGCACGATGACGCAGAAGATGTGGCGCCTGGGCACTGTTCTGGCGCTCGCCGCCGGCTCGCTATTCGCCGTGACAGTGCACGGGTCGGCGCTACCTCCCGGGGCCCCCAAGGTGGGAATGGTCTGCACCCCCGGCACGGTCGCGGGCACTACGCACACCTTCAACCTGGAGACGAAGACCGGCTATATCGAGACCCCGGACGGCAACAGCGTCTTCATGTGGAGCTACGACGACCCAGGCGTGGATAACGGTCACTTCCAGAGCCCGGGCCCGGTCCTGTGCGCAACGCAGGGACAGACGATTGTCGTCAACCTGACGAACAACCTGCCGGAGCCGGCCTCCGTCGTCTTCCCAGGGCAGGCGGATGTGACCGCGACCGGAGGCACGGCCGGCCTGCTGACGACGGAGGCCGCCGCCAGCGGAGGCACGGTGAGCTACAGCTTCACCGCAACGGACCCGGGCACGTACCTGTATGAGAGCGGCTCGGACGTCGTGAAGCAGGTCGAGATGGGCCTGTACGGCGCGCTGGTCGTTAGGCCGGGTGCCGGCGCCAACTTCGCCTACGGCGCGTCCACGCCGTTCGACCCGAGCCGCGAGTACATGGCGCTGCTCGCCGACATCGATCCGTTCCTGCATCACGCGGTGGAGACCGGCACCACCTACGACTTCAACTCACGGGACAACCGGTACTTCACGATCAACGGGCGCAGCTTCCCGGACACGGTCCAGGACAACGGATCTGGGTTGCTGCCGAACCAGCCGTACGGAGCGCTCGTGCGCATCCAACCGAACACCGCGAGCAACACCCTGCCGGCCCTAATCCGGATGGTCAACGTCGGCGTGGACAACCACCCGTTCCACCCGCACGGCAACCACACCACGCAGATCGCGCAGGACGGCCGGTTGCTACTCAGCCCGGGTGGGGCGTCGGCGGGGACCGAGCACTTCGGCGAGACGATCGGCGCCGGGCAGACCGAGGACTTCCTGCTGCGCTGGGATGACCAGGATCACTGGGATCCCGATACCAACCCGCTGCCGGTCCCGCCGCCGAACTACCGCGACGTGACATTCAAGGACGGCAACACGTGGTACAGCGGCAGCCCGTACCTCGGCTACAAGGGAACCCTGCCGGCCGGGACGACGACGCAGAACATCTGCGGCGAGTGGTATTTCCCCTGGCACAGCCACGCATTGAACGAGTTCACCAACTTCGACGAGGGCTTCGGCGGGATGGGGACGCTCTTGCGCGTCGATCCGCCGGGTGGTTGCTTCACCACCGCCGCGTCGACGGCAATCCTCAGCGGCGTGCTGAAGGGCGGCTCGGCGTCGGCGTTGGCCGTCGATGACGCCAACTACTACCAGGTCAATCCGCGCACCACGACCCGCCCGACGTCAACGACCGCAGGGCAGACGACCATCACCGTCGCCTCTGCGGCCGGCTTCCCGACCACGCCGGGCTACTACATCCGGATCGACAACGAGGTCATGCAGGTCACTGCCGGGCAGGGCACGACCACTTGGACCGTCTTGCGCGGGCAACTCAGCACCGCCGCCGCCACGCACGCCGCCGGCGCGGTCATCACCGCGCTGTCCAACGACTGGTACGGGTCGTTCAGCGGCGTGCGGTCCGGATCGACCAACCTGAAGGTGACCTACAAGGGCAAGAACTGCCAGGCCACTACGGGCACCACGTGTCCGGCCTTCACTGGGGCGCCCGTCCCACAGCAGACCGTCAAGATCTGCAACTGGACGATTCTGGGCGGTTGCAACACGGCGGCATCGCCCGGATGGGTGACGTTGCCGCCGCCACCAACCCAGCCGCAGAACGTGGGTTCGACCGACGTGAGCTCGACGTGGACCCTGCCCGGCTCGGGGAGTCCATACATCGGCACCGGGGCGAATAACGGCCAGGTCCGGGTACTCATCCACACCCAACGCTGGACAGCGCCTAGCCCGACACCCTTCTCGACGTGGGGGAACCTGCTCGCCCTCGTCTACGACGCGCCGTGAGCAGCGAGGCAAAGGAGACAGTGGCGATGAGCAAGTTTGCAGCCATGAAGCCGCGGTTGCCTCGACTGACCAGGCCCCTGTTCGTACTGGTCATGATCTTCGCTGGCGTTGTCGCGGCCGGTTCGACGGCCTCGGCCGCCCCGGTCACGATCAACCTGTGCGCCGAGCCGGGAACGGCGACGCTCACCGGTGCCGTCACTGTGCCGATCTGGGGATTCCACACCGGCGCCTGCGGCTCGGCCGCAGCGACCCTCCCCGGCCCGCAGTTGGTGGTGAACGAAGGCGACACGGTCACGGTCAACATCACCAATGGGTTGCCCGCCGGCCACACGTTGACGTTCGAGATCCCGGGCATCACTTTTGACGCGGGGCCTACTGATGTCGCCGCCGGCGCATCGGGAGCGGTGTCATTCACCTGCAGCGCGCCCGGCACGTACCTCTACGTGGCCGGCGGCGGCGAGGGGCGGCAGGCCGCAATGGGACTGGCTGGTGCACTGCTCGTCCGCTCGGCGACGGCGGGCCAGGCTTACGACACCGCAACGACGGCCTACGACACAGAGGCCACCGTGGTGCTCGGCGCGGTGGACCCGGGCTTCAACGCCGCCCCTGACACGTACGACATGTACAGCTACCTGGCAACGTATTGGCTGATCAACGGCAAGGCGTATCCGGACACCGCGGGGATCACCGCGGGACCAGGGCAGCGGCTGCTACTCCGTTATCTCAATGCGGGCTTCGACAACACGTCGATGGCACTGCTCGGCATACACGAGCACGTGGTCGCGCGCGACGCGCACCTGCTGAACAACCCGTTCGACGCCGCCGCCGAGACGATCCCAGCCGGTGCCACGGAGGACGCCATCGCTACAGTACCGGCGGGTCCAGCACCCAGCTCGCAAGGATTCCCCTTGTTCAACAGGCAACTTCACCTCACGAACGGGAACCAGACGGGTACTGGGCCGACGCCAGCCACCGGTGGCGGGATGTTGACCTTCATACATCCGTAGGGGGTGCGCGCCATGACCGGACGAGCAACCCTTGAGCCCGCGCCGGCGGTCCCCCCACCGCCGCGCGCGGGGTACCTCACCCCGCGCCGGATTCGGCTGCTCGGCGCGATCACGGGCGTTGTCGTCGCAGGGCTCATCACGTCGCTCGTGCTCTGGCTGACCCGCGACACGCCGCCGGACCGTCGCGAGGTGAAGGTACCCGCATCGTGGGCCCGTCCCGTCGTCAGCGGTGCGGGCCTCGCCGACCGCAGCGGGGTGAAGATCACGCAGGTGGCGGTCACGGGGGACGGAGGACTTGTCGACCTGCGGTTCCAGGTGATCGACCCGGACAAGGCGAACGCCCTACATGACGCGGCAACACCGCCGGCCGTGGTGGACGAACGCACCGGACTGGTAGTCCACGACTTGCTCATGAGCCACTCACACACCGGCGCGTTCAAGCCCGGGGTCACGTACTACTACGTATTCAACAACCCGGGCAACATCGTGAGCCGCGGTGCCCGGGTGGTCGTGATGCTCGGCAACGCGCAAGTCGAGCACGTGAAGGTGCGATGAAGCGTCTCGCGCTGGTGCTGGCGCTCGTGGGCGCCGTTCTGGTCGCGCCCGTCACAGCGTCCGCGGAGCCGGCATTCATCGACGTGGTGGTGGTGCTCAAGTCGCACGCGAACGTGGCGGGCGTGCAAGCGCCGACACGGGCGGCCCAACTGGCCGGCGTCGAGCGGGCGCTGCGCGATGTCGCGGCCCGGACCCAATCCGGCATCCTCCAGTTGCTGGCTCAGCGCCCGGGATCGGTCGCAGCCGTCACCCCGCTGTGGATCGTGAACGCCATCGAGGTCAAGGCAACGCCGGACGTGATTCGCGAGGTGGCCGCCCGGCCGGAGGTGGCCACGGTCCAACCCAACGCCACGATCCAGGCTCCGGCAGCGGTAACGAGCACCGCCGCCGAGCCGAATCTCACCAAGGTGAATGCCCCAGCGCTGTGGGACCTCGGCTACCGCGGTCAGGGCGTCGTGGTCGCGAGCATGGATACCGGCGTGGACGCCACGCATCCGGATCTGGCCGCGTCCTGGCGCGGGGGCTCGAACAGCTGGTACGACCCGAACGGCCAGCACACGACACCGGTCGACGTGAACGGCCACGGCACCCAGACGATAGGCGTGATGGTGGGTGGGTCCGCGGGCGGCACCTCGATCGGTATGGCGCCGGACGCGAAGTGGATCGCCGTCAAGATCTTCAACGATAGCGGCCAGGCCACGACGAGCGGCATCCACCAAGGATTCCAGTGGCTGCTCGACCCGGACGGCAACCTGAGTACGCCGGATGCGCCGAACGTCGTCAACGACTCGTGGACGATGTCGAGCGCCAGCTGCGCCCTCGACTTCCAGCTTGACCTGCGCAGCCTGCGCGCCGCGGGCATCCTGCCCGTGTTCGCGGCCGGCAACTACGGGCCGACACCCGGCACGGTGCTGAGCCCGGCCAATCTCCCCGAGGCGTTCGCCGTCGGCGGCACCGACAACGCCGACGCGATCTACCCGTACAGCAGCCGGGGACCGTCGTCGTGCGCCGGGGCGACCGCTCCAGCACTCGCCGCGCCCGCCACCAGTGTCCGGACGAGTGATCTCTATGGCGGCTACGTCAGCGAGACCGGCACCTCAATGGCCGCCCCGCATGTGTCAGGCGCGCTTGCCCTGCTGCTCGGCGCGGTGCCGGGTCTTTCCGCCGACCAGCAGGCAGCGGCCCTGGAAGGCAGTGCGGTCGATCTCGGCGCGGCCGGTCTCGACAACGACTTCGGCTACGGCCGGTTAGACGTCCTCGCTGCCTACCATCAGGTGGCGACAAACCCCGACTACACAGTGAGCGTGTCGCCGTCTTCGGCCACTGTCGCCGCCGGCAGCTCGGCCTCGTACACGGTGACCGTAACCGGCGTCAACGGCTTCGCCGGCGATGTTGTGCTATCGCTGAGCGGACTGCCGCCGTCCGTCGGGTCGGCGACGTTCAGCCCAGCTGTAGTTTCCGGTGGCGGTACGTCGCAGCTCACAGTGACGACCTCGGCGAGCGCGCCGCCCGGCACGTATCCGCTGACGATCACCGGCACCAGCGGGACGACCACGCACGCTGCCCCCGCGTCGCTGGTCGTCCCGCAACCGCCCGACTTCAGTTTCGGTGTCACGCCGTCGGCGCGGACCGTCAACGCCGGCAGTCCCGCTGGATACATCGTCTCAGTTGGATCACTGTACGGGTTCACCGGCGACGTCGCCGTGTCGCTCAGCGCGCTGCCCGCGTCGGTCGGGTCGGCGACGTTCAGTCCCGCTGTAGTTTCCGGTACCGGCACTTCAGCGCTCACTGTGACGACGCTCGGGACCGCTCCGGGCGGTACCTACCAACTCACGATCACCGGCACGAGTGCCGGGCTCACTCACACTGCGACCGTCAGCCTCACCGTGCAGGCGCGTGATTTCACCCTGTCGGCGACGCCGGCGTCGATCACGATAACCCGGGGGAAGACCGGCTCATACAGCGTGGCTGTAGGAGTGGTCAACGGCTTCACGGGTAATGTCACCCTGTCTGTGAGCGGCGTACCCAGCGGCTCGACAGTCTCCTGGTCGGCCAACCCGGTCGCGGCGCCGGGGACTTCGACGCTGGGCATCCGCACCACCGGATCAACCCCGCGCGGGACGTTCACCGTGAACGTGACGGGTACGAACGGCACGCTGGTACACCAGGTGACCGTGACCCTGATCGTGCGTTAGCGGCGTTCGCTCCGCAAGCGTCGCTCATGGCGCGAGCGCTCATCGGACGCTGCCGCCGGGCTTGAGCCGTCCGGGCGGCATCGGGGGAGCGGCCAGCGGGTCGCCTCCCCCGGCGACGGCGCCGAATCGCGCGCCGGTCATCCACTGCTCGCGCGCCGCGGCCACCTCGTCGCCGGAGCGCGCGACGAAGTTCCACCACATCACGATCTGCTCGGCGAACGGCTCGCCACCGAGCAGCAGCGCACGTGCGCCGGTCGGCGTGGAAAGCCGCAGGTCGCGCCGGGCCGCGCCAAGGTAGAGCATCGCGCCGGGCGTGAGCGGCACGCCGTCCACGTCGACCTGGCCTGAGGCGACCAGCACGGCGTGCTCGAAGTCGGGCTCGAGCGGCAACAACGCCTCGGCTCCCGGGTCGAGGCCGATGTCGGCGCCGACGATCGGCGAGTACGCCTGCCCGGGCGAGGTGGCGCCGGCCAGCTCGCCCATGATCACGGTTGCGGACAAGCCCGTAGCGGTGAGCCGCGGCAATGTCGCGTGGTGCGCCCAGGCGGGCGCGACGTCGCGGGCGGAATCGGGCAGCGCCACCCACAGCTGGACACCGTGTAGCAGCGCGGGATGCGGCACGGGCGACTGCTCGGCGTGCGCGATGCCGTGCCCGGACGTCATGAGCCCGAGCTCCCCGGGACGGATGAGCCGGTCGCTGCCGAGGCTGTCGCGGTGGTGCACCTCGCCGGTGAGCAGCCAGCTCACCGTCTGCAAACCCATGTGCGGATGCGGCGGCACCTGCATCCCCGGCCCGTTGGCGATGTCGTCCGGACCGTAGTGGTCGACGAAGCACCACGGGCCGACCAGCCGGCGCCCGAGATTAGGTAGCAGCCGGCGTACCTGCGTGCTTTCACCGAGCAGCACCTCGCGGCCGGCGAACACCTCATGCACCGGTGCCGCCGCGACGCCCGCCCGGCCGCCGCAGACGCTCAGATCCGGCGTGCGGTCGAGATTGCTCACCCTGCCAACCCTAGAACCGTGACGGCCTTCGCGCGCGGGGCGAGTACGGCCGCCAGATCGCGGGCCGCCGCGTCCACGGTGGCACGGTGCGCCTCGTCGACGGCCTCCAGCACGGCCAGCACGCGCCGCGACTCCGCGGTGACCTTCGTGCGGTCGGCGTCGCGGTGGTTCCAGTGGCGGGTCAGCACACCTGCGGCGTCTGCGTAGACCACCTCGCCCCGGTGCGGTTCCTCGACGGTGTCCGGCTCGCCGAGCGGGGTGAACACATCGCCGGACCGGGCGAAGCGCACCACGATCTGGCCGTCGACACGGTCGAGGTCGAACGCGCCGGCCGGGACGCCGTGCGTGACCGAGACCAGATTGTATGAGTCGACGAACGGGCTGATGCGCGGCAACCGTCCGGAGCGGGCGAGCCGCCGGGTCAGGGCGTCGACGCTGGGCCGCTGCCGGCGCGGGTTCGTCCCGAAGCGGCGGTACGCGGTATGCCAGCTGGCGATGCGCGGATCGTCTGCGCCGATGGGCGTCCCGGTCCGCTCGATGGCGGCAATGCGATCGTCGACATCTGGCCAGCGGCCCCGGTTGTCCAGGCCCTCGACATGAACGCCGACGATGAAAAGCCCGGGGAACGCTGATCGTACGTCGTCTGCGACGGCGAGGAGGCGCACCCGGTTAGGCTAGCGACGTGGCGACAACTGCCGACGATTTGGGCCTGGACATGTGGCGGACCCGCCCGGCTGCGCAGCAACCGGTGTGGCCGGATCACGCCGCTATGCGCGAGGTGGCCGGCACGCTGGCCGGGCTGCCGCCACTGGTCGTGGCAAGTGAGGTCGACCAGCTGCGCGAGCGACTGGCCGCCGTGGCACGCGGCGAGGCGTTCCTGTTGCAGGGCGGAGACTGCGCCGAGACGTTCGCGACGAGCTCGCAGGCCGACATCGCCGGCAAGGTCCGCGTGCTGTTGCAGATGGCGGTGGTGCTCACCTACGGCGCGTCGATGCCGGTGGTCAAACTCGGCCGCATCGCCGGGCAGTACGCCAAGCCGCGATCGTCGACTACGGACGCGGGTGGGCGGCCGTCCTACCGCGGCGACATGATCAACGACCTGACTGGTGAGCGCACTCCGGACCCCCTGCGCATCCTGCGCGCGTACTCGACCGCGGCCGCCACGCTCAACTTGCTCCGCGCCTACGCCGGCGGCGGGCTGGCCGCCCTCGACCGCGTTCACTCCTGGAACACTGCCTTCGCCCGGACGACCGAGACCGGCGCCCGCTACGAGCACATGGCGAATGAGATCGACCGCGCCGTGCGTTTCATGCGCGCCTGCGGAGTGCACGACGGCGCGCTGGAGGGCGTGGAGCTCTACGCCAGCCACGAAGCGCTCGTCCTCGAGTACGAGCGGGCGCTCACCCGCATCGAAGGGGATCGCGCGTACGACTTGTCCGGGCACTTCGTCTGGGTCGGTGAGCGCACCCGGCAGCTGGACGGCGCGCACCTCGACTTCGCCTGCCGTATCGCCAATCCGATCGGCGTGAAGCTCGGGCCGAGCACGACTCCGGAGTTCGCCGCCGAGCTCGTGCACCGGCTGGATCCGTACAACACACCCGGCCGGCTCACGCTGATCAGCCGTATGGGTAACGACAAGGTGCGCGACCTGCTGCCGCCGATCATCGAGAAGGTGCAGTCCACCGGCCATCTTGTGGTGTGGCACTGCGACCCGATGCACGGCAATACCGAGGAGACCGCGGACGGCGTGAAGACCCGCCACCTCGACCGGATCATCGACGAGGTCGACGGCTTCTTCGACGTGCACGCTTCGCTGGGGACGCATCCGGGCGGCTTGCACGTCGAGCTCACCGGCGACGACGTCACCGAGTGCATCGGCGGCACCGCCGAGCTCACGCCGGGTGATCTCGCCCGCCGCTACGAGACAGCGTGCGACCCTCGGCTGAACATCGAGCAGTCGCTGGAGCTGGCGTTCCGCGTCGCCGAGCGGCTCGTCGCTGATCGGCAGCGTCGGGAATCATGAGAGTCGACCTGCGCAGCGACACGCTTACCCGGCCGACGCCCGGCATGCGCGCGGCTATCGCCGACGCCGAGGTCGGCGACGACGTCTACGGCGAGGACCCGACGGTCAACGCGCTGGAGGCCGAGGTCGCCGACCTGCTGGGATTCGAATCCGGGTTGTTCGTGCCCTCCGGCACACTGGGCAACCAGCTCGGCATGCGGCTGCTCGTCCCGCCGGGCAAGGAGCTGATCTGCGACACGGTCGCCCACGTGGTCCGGGCGGAATCCGGCGCGGCGGCGGTGTTCTCCGGCATCACATTCCGCACCTGGCAGGCCGAACGTGGGCTGCTCGACGTGGACGTGATCGCGGCGCTGATCACTCCGGACGCCGGCCCGTACCTGGTGTCCACCGCAGCGATCGCCGTGGAGAACACGCACAACTTCGGCGGCGGCACCGTACAGCCCGCTGCTGCGCTTTCCGATCTGCGAGAGCTCGCCCGCGAGCAGGGCGTGGCGCTGCACCTCGACGGCGCGCGGCTGTGGAACGCACACGTCGCAACCGGCGTGCCGCTGCGGCAACTCGCCGCCGGATTCGACACCGTGTCGGTGTGCCTGTCGAAGGGGCTGGGCGCCCCGGTGGGCTCGCTACTCGTCTCGTCCGCCGAGCGCATCACGGCAGCGCGAGTGTGGCGCAAACGCTACGGCGCGGGCATGCGCCAGGCCGGGATTCTGGCCGCGGCCGGCCGCTACGCGCTGGCCCACCACGTCGAGCGGCTCGCGGACGACCATGCCCGCGCGCGGCGCCTCGCGGCGGCCCTCGGTCTGGATCCATCCACAGTGGACACCAACATCGTGGCACTCGACGTAGTCGACGCCGCCGCGCTGGGCGCCGACGCCCGCGAGCAGGGTGTGCTGATTTCGGTGCTCAGCCCGCACCGCATCCGGCTCGTCACGCACCTCGACGTGGACGACGACGGCATCGACCACGCGATCAAGGTGCTCGAATCGCGCGCAACACGCTGACCCCCTTTTCACCGATCCGGTGGGCGATCTGCCATGCTTGCCGCCGATTGCCGCTCTGCACTGTCGCTGCGCCGAAACGGGGATCGCATGACGCGCGCTGGACGCCGCCTGGTCGTCCTCTGTGCCGTTCCTGCCATCGTCGCGGCGCTGTCTTCGTGCAAGGTGCTGCAGCGTGCGAGTTCAACCTCCCGGGCCTTGACGACCGCGGTCGCGAACGCCGACGTCCCGGGACCGACCAACACCGCCTCGTGCCCGTTCGCCACGCCTGACGTCGCTCGCGCGCTGGGCGGGCGGTGGACGGTGTCGAGCCTGCCGAGTGGCGGCTGCACCTACACCAGCGGCGCCCGCACCGTGCTGGTCAGCATAGTGCCGTTGCCCAAGAACGCCGCAGGCCGCAGCGCGGCGCTCGCGCGCATGCGCGGGTCGTGTGCTGCGGGCTCGCTGAAGACGATCACCGCGAAGGCGTTCGCGTGCCGCCAGGACAGCCTCGTCGAGGCGGTGGCTGTCGCCGGGAATCATCTGGTCGTGGTGTGCACCGCGGCCGGCCAGGACGCGGCACAGCTACCGGTCCTGCGCGACCAGCTGGCGGCCCTGCTAGCCCGCGAGGTGCGCGGCTGACGTCCGGCCGAGCAGCGCCGGGATCGTCGCCACTGCCTCGGCCAGCTCGTCCAGGAGCTCGCCGACGAGCGCCTGAGCCCCGTCGCACAGCGCCGTCTCGGGACTCGGGTGCACGTCGACCATCACCCCGTCGGCGCCTGCGGCCATGCCGGCCCGGGCAAGCGGCACCACCAGGTCGCGCCGCCCTGCCGCGTGTGACGGGTCGACGATGACCGGCAGGTGCGAGAGCCGCTGCACCAGCGGCACGGCCGACACGTCCAGCATGTTGCGGATCGTCGGCTCGAAGCCGCGCACACCGCGCTCGCACAGCACGATGTCGAGGTTGCCGCGCTGCGCGATGTACTCCGCTGCCATCAGCCACTCCTCGTACGTCGCGGTGAGGCCGCGCTTGAGCATCACCGGCCTGCCGGCGGCGCCCACCGCCTGCAGCAGCCCGAAGTTCTGCATGTTCCGCGTGCCGACCTGAAGCATGTCCGCGTGCTCGGCGACGACGTCGACATCGGCGACCTCGGTGACCTCTGTGACGACCGGCAGGCCGACCTCGTCGCGCACCGCGGCGAGAATGGCGAGGCCCGCCGCGCCCAGCCCCTGGAACGCGTACGGCGAGGTGCGCGGCTTGTACGCCCCGCCTCGCAGGAGCGTCGCCCCTGCCTTCTTGGCCATCCGGGCCGCCGCAAGGGTCTGCTCGGCCGTTTCGACGGCGCACGGCCCGGCGATCAGCGTGAATGTGTCCGGCCCGATCGGCACGCCGCCGACCCGCACGGTCGTGCGCCGCGGGTGGTTCTGTGCAGACACCAGCTTGTACGGCGCCGTGATCCGCATCGTCTCGGTCACACCGGAAAGGCCACTGACATCCAGCGTCTCGAGCACGTCCTCGGTGCCGATGACGCCGATGATCGTCCGGGTGACGCCCCGGCTGACGAATGCCTTGCCGCCATGCGCCTCGATATGCGCCGTCACGGTACCGATCTCCGCCTCGCTGGCACCCGGCGCCATCACGATGACCATGGCCCGGAGGGTACCCGGCAAGCCTCCAGTGCTCGGCGCAGCTGCGCAGCCACCAGGGCGGGCTCCGTCCTGACGACGACGCTTGGGAACCTGAGCACGAGCGCGTCACCGAGCGTCAGCTCGTTCTGACGCAACTGGTCCTCCCACCATCGGCCCGGGGCCAGGTGTAGCGCGCCGTCCACCTCGACAACGACCATGCGCCCATCGCGCCGCCGCCAGACCGCGTCCAAGTAGCGGCGGCGGCCTGAGGCGTCCACGCGTATCACCTGACGTTGCGGCTCCGGCAGCCGGTAGAGCCGGCACAGACGCGCGAAGTCGATCTCGCTCAACGCTTGGGCGCCTTGCTCGATGTCCTCGACTGCGGCGATCAGGGCCGCGCGATGGCGAGCTCTGGGTGCTCGGACGAGCGCCGCTCGCAGAGACTCGGGTGTGGCGAGGCGTTGCTGGACGGCGGCTGCAAGTATCCCGCAGGCGGGTCGCGCGGAATCGAACGTCACCGCCGCGCGAAGCAGCGCATCGGGGAGCGCCTGGACCACGCTGTCACGATGCCGGCGGACACGGTCCCAGTGCGAGTCGACATGAAGGCACATCGGCACTGGGCAGCCCTGCCGTACCCGCGTGCCGCTGGGCGCCAGCACGTGCACGGTTTCGCGTTCCCAGCCCCGCAGGCCGAATGCCTGGGCTCCGGTAAAGGCGGTCAGCAGGCCGCGTGGCCCGGCGTGCACCAAAGCGACCCGCCAGCGTTGCCGCTCGGACAGTGGCCCGTTGTGCAGCACGATCGCATACCCGAGTCGTTGCCAACGCCGCGCGGCGAGCTGGGCCCGGATGCGTGAGCTGGTGATGCCGCGCTGACGCAGCCCAGCCCAGGTCGTTACGCGGCGTGCATCGCCGGGGTCGTTCACCTGCCGATCATTGAGGCCGATCGCGCGGTGTAGTGCGGGCGCGGTTGATCTGTGGATAGCGGCTTCGAACACCTGATCACATGCAGATCGGGATGACAGCACGACACGATCTGCATGTAAACCCGCGCGCCAGAACCCCGTGGGTCAGAAGACGTACACGGTGATTGTGTCGCCGCGATGGACCGGCGTACCGGACGGCGGGTCCAGCTGGAACACGGTGCCGGAGGCGCCGCCCAGGATCTCGCGCACCTTCACCCTCAGCCCGGCGTCTTCGAGTGTCTTGCGCGCCTGGTCGACAGGCGTGCCCGTGGCAATGTCCGGCACGGTGACCGTCTCGGAGCCCTTGGACAC
Organism: Jatrophihabitantaceae bacterium; assembly: GCA_036506155.1. Lineage (GTDB taxonomy): Bacteria > Actinomycetota > Actinomycetes > Mycobacteriales > Jatrophihabitantaceae > DASXRA01. The sequence continues at coordinate 75,416 of DASXSF010000105.1, read as the reverse complement.
CGTGATCGTCACGGTGTGCCCCTTCTCCAGTTGCGAGCCGGCGCCCGGGTCCTGCGAGATCACCGTGCCCTGGTCGACGCTGTCGTTGAACTCCTGGACAACGTTCACGTCGAAGCCCGCGTTCTGCAGCAGATTCGTGGCGTCGTCCTGGTTCTGGCCGGTGATGTCAGGCACAGGCAGCAACTGCGGGCCGCTGGACACGATGAGCGTCACCGATGTGTGAGCGCGAACCTGGGTGCCCGCGCCCGGCGAGGTGCCGATCACGTGATCTTTCGGGACGTTGTCGTCGAAGCGTTGCGTGGTGCTGACGTCGACGGGCAACGCGCCGAGTGCGTCCGTGGCGTCGCCCTGTGACTTTCCCCGCAGCTGCGGGATCTCGTAGAGCTTCGGGCCGAGCGAGATCAACAGCGTGACGTGCCCGTGCCGGCGCACTTGGCTCCCGGCTGCCGGTCGCGTGCCGACAGCGTGGCCCTGCGGGACGTTCTCGTCGTTGACCTCGCTGGTCGTGACGTTGAACCCGGCATGATGCAGCGCCGCCAGGGCAGTTGCCTGGGGCTCGCCACCGACCGCCGGCACCCGGGCGAAGCGTCCTGCGACGAGCCACCACCCGGTGAACCCCGCACCGGCGCCGATCAAGAGGAACACCAGAACGATGATCAGGAGGCCGCGGCGGCGCTTGCGGTGACTGGCGGCGAGGGGCGACTGGCCTGTCGGCCCGCGCGGCGGGGCCACCGGCGGCGGGGAGGGCGGCGGCAGGAGGCCGGGCGGGCTCCCCACCGCTGTGTGGTGCACGCCGGAGCCAGGAACCAGTCGCTGGGTTGTGCCCACGTCGGGCGCAGCGGCGGTGTCCGCGGTGGCGCTCGGCCGGTTGCCGTTCGGGCGGCGCCGGGCGGGCACGGGCACCACCGGCAGGTTCAGCTCGGTGCGCACGTCCGCCAGTTCGGCGAGGAAGGCGCCGGCGTCACTCGGGCGCCCTGCGGGATCACTATCGGTGGCGCGCACCACCAGGTCGTCCAGTTGCGCGGCGATGCCCGGGACCTGCGACGACGGCGCCGGCACCCTGGAGTGCACGTGCTGGTAGGCGACCGCCATCGCGGTGTCGCCTACGTAGGGCGCTTGGCCGGTGAGCAGTTCGTAGAGCACGATGCCCGCCGAGTACACGTCCGAGCGCTGGTCGGTGTTGCCCCGGGTCACCTGCTCCGGCGAGCAGTAGGCGACGGTGCCCATCATCACCCCGGCCTGGGTGGCGGTGCCCTCGGCGCCCACTGCGCGGGCGAGACCGAAGTCGGCGACCTTAATGACCCCCTCGTCGGACAGCAGGATGTTCTCCGGCTTGACGTCGCGGTGCACCAGCCCGGCGCGGTGCGCCACCGCGAGCGCGGCGAGCACCGGCTCCATGATCGAGACTGCCTCGGCGGGCCGGAGCCTGCCGCGTTCGCGCAGCAGGTCGCGCAGCGTGCGGCCGGTGACCAGCTCCATGACCAGGTAGACGAGGCGCCCGTAGGCCGTGTCTTCCGAGCCCTGGTCGTAGACGGCAACGGTGTTGATGTGCGAAAGCTTCGCCGAGGCACGTGCCTCGCGGGTGAACCGGTCGGCGAACTCGGGATCGGCGGACAGCCCACTGGACATGACTTTGACCGCGACGAGGCGGTCGAGCCGCTCGTCGACGGCCCGGTAGACCGTCGACATCCCGCCGCGGGCGATCCGGGCGCGGATCCTGTATCTGCCGTCGAGGAGGCGGCCGACCAGCGGATCTGCGGTGGCCGTCTGCACACCGGGATTCTAGATGTCGCGCCGTTCTTTCCCGCCTAGGCGGATCCGTGTCTGCACCGTCCCTGCTCCGGCTGCGCGAATCTCGGTCCCCATCACTCGCTGCCGCTCGGGTGGACCCGGATCTCCGCACGCGCCTTCGGCGCGCCCGCGTCGCGGCGCCGGGCTCTTCGCGCGAGCGCTCATCGCGCGACGGGTCCGCCCGCTCGCGAGCGTTGATCGTTAGCCTGGGGATCGTGCATGCGGTGCCGGTCGAGTCGGGAGTGGCCGAACTGCTTGCCGATGCCGACCGTCCCGGAGGCTGGCTGCTCCTGGTCGACCGGATCCGGCAGTCCTATGTGGACCTCGACGATCCGACGTATCTCGACTTCGAGTATTTGCGCAGCATGGCTGACGTCGTCGACGCGCTGCCCCCCGGCCCGATCGCGGTCGTCCATGTAGGGGGCGGCGGGTGCACGTTCGCACGCTATGTCGCGGCGACGCGCCCCGGGTCGTCGCAGGTCGTGCTGGAGCCGGACACCGCGCTGGTCGAGCTGGTGCGGGCCCGGCTGCCGTTGCCGCGCGGCGCCCGGATCCGGGTGCGACCACAGTCCGGCCGGGACGGTGTGCGCGGCATGCGCGACCGCAGCGCGGACGTCATCGTGGTCGACGCCTACCTGGGCGGGCGGGTACCCGGCGAGCTGACCACCCGGGAGTTCCTCGCAGACGCGGCCCGCGTGCTGCGCCCCGACGGCGTGCTGCTGGCCAACCTGACCGACGGGCCGCCGCTCACTTACACCCGACGCGTCGTCGCGACGGCGCGCACCGTGCTGCCCCAGGTGCTCCTCACCGGCTCCGGCGGCGTGCTGGGCAAGCGCCGCTACGGCAACCTCGTGCTGGCAGCCAGCCGTGCTCGATTGCCCCTGCGGGCGGTCCGGCAAGCGGCCGCGTCGGCGACGTTCCCCACGCGGGTAGTGGCCGGTGCGGCACTCGACGGGCTGGTCGGCGCGGACGTGCAGCCGCTGACCGATGCGGCGCCGATGCGCTCGCCGCGTCCTCCGGAGGAGGGGTGGCGCGTTGAACCGGACTGACCGGGTGCACACCAACCGCGCGCGCGCCGAGTCGTTCGGGGCAGTGGCCGAGGCGTACGACCGGGTGCGGCCGGGCTACCCACGGGCGCTCATCGATGACCTGCTCGCGCGCGGCCCCGCTGACGCGCTCGACGTCGGCTGCGGTACCGGCAAGGCGGCGCAGCTGCTCGCCGAACGGGGCGTCCCGGTGCTCGGCGTCGAAGTCGACGTGCGCATGGCAGCGGTCGCCCGCACGCATGGGATCGCCGTCGAAATCGGGACGTTCGAGCGATGGAAGGCGGGCGGGCGCCGCTTCGACCTGATCGTCAGCGGGCAGGCGTGGCACTGGATCGACCCGGATGCCGGCGCCGCCAAGGCGGCGGCGCTGCTGCGTTCGGGCGGATTGCTTGCCCCGTTCTGGAACTTCTCCTCCATCGACGCCGGCCTGCGCGCGCGCATCGACGGCGCCTACGCCCGGGTTGCCCCGCAGGTGACCGACCGGGCCGTCGTGCGCGGCGGCGGCCCGGCGACGATCCCACCGGCCGCCGATCAGCTGCGCAGAAGCGGACTGTTCGCAAGCGTCGACCTGCGCCACTACCCATGGGAGCGCGACTACACTCGTGACGAGTGGCTGGCGCTCATCCGCACGCACAGTGATCACAGCACACTGCCGGCCGGCCAGCTCGCGGCGCTGCTCGACGCCGTACGTGAAGTGATCGGCAACCGGCTCGTACACGCCCGCTACGTCACGCAGGCAATCTTCGCTCGCCGCGACTGAGTTGTGGCAGGCTAGTCGGCATGCCCGAGGAGGCGCCGGACCTGGAGCTGATCGCTGTCCCCGAGGCTGCACAGGCGCTGGGCGTCCCACCGAAGCGGATCACCCAGTGGATACGCGACGGCGTGCTGCTCGCGGTGCGCGACGTCGAAGGCGAGCGCTGCGTGCCGGCGGCGTTCATCCATCAGGGCGCGGTCGTGAAGGGCCTGCCCGGCGTGGTGACGTTGCTTCGCGACGCGGGCTATCAGGACGACGAGATCGTGACCTGGTTGTTCCGCGCGGACGAGTCGCTGCCGGGCACGCCCATCCAGGCGCTGCGCGACAACCGCGGCACCGAGGTGAAACGCCGCGCCCAGGTCGCCGGCTACTGATGGGCCATTTCGTCTACCTGGCGTTGCTCACCGGGTGCCTGGTCGGTACGGCGCCGCTCGAGTTGCTCCTCCATACGCAGGTGTATGCGCGCTGGCGCCGCCTGCTGCTCGCACTCGCCCCGACCGTGGCGATCTTCGCCGCGTGGGACGTTTACGCCATCGACCATCACCAGTGGCGCTACGACCGCCGGTGGACGACGGGAGTGACGCTGCCCGGCAGACTGCCCCTGGAGGAGTTGCTGTTCTTCGTGGTGATACCCACCTGCGCCATTTTGACGTTGGAAGCGGTGCGCCGGCGGCGTCCACAGTGGACGATAGGCGACGAGTCGTGAGCTACACGGCACTGGCTCTCACGGGGATCGTCGCCGCGGTGCTCGTCGACCTGGCGGTGGTGCGCACGCGTCTCCTGCGCCGAAAGGCGTTCTGGACCGCATACGGCATCGTGTTGTTCTTTCAGCTGATCGTCGACGGCGTTCTTGCGGGGTTGCCCGTCGTGCGCTACGACCCCGCCACAATCACCGGCGTGCGCATCGCGTACGCGCCGATCGAGGACGTGGCGTTCGGCTTCGCCATGGTGCTGCTGACGCTCGCTACGTGGGTTGCGCTTGGTCGTAGCGCCGTGCGACGAGCGCCCCGACCAGGCCACGTGCTGCGACCCCCGCCCGGCGGCCGATCGGTACGCTGAGCCGTCCGCCGAACACGTTGTAGTCGGCCGCTTCAATTTCATCGAGGATGCGGCTGTACAGCGCGGTCGCGGTGCGCAGGCAGTCTCGCGAGGTCGGGTGGACGAGTTCGATGCCCGGGACGGCGCGCAGGTAAAGGTCGCGCGTACGGGCGATCTCGGCCGCCAGCAGGTTGCGGATCGGCTCGTCGACCGCTCGGGCGCGCACGGCGCGGCACAGCCGGTCGCGATCGACACCGAACCTGGAAAGCGACTCCTGCGGCAGGTAAACGCGCCCCCTCGCCAGGTCCTCAGCGATGTCACGCAGGAAGTTCGTGAGCTGGAAGGCTATGCCCAGGTCGGCCGCGTACGGCTCGAGCACTTCCCGATCGATCGACGCGTCGGCCCGTCCGAGGATCGGCAGCATCTCCAGCCCGATCACCGCGGCCGAGCCCCACATGTAGGCGGCCAGATCATCATGAGTCTGGTAGCTCGTAGCGGTGAGGTCCGAGCGCATCGCGCTGAGGAAGTCGGCGAAGTACGTATGCGGGATGCCCCACCGGCTGATCGTGTCGATCACCGCCCGGCATACCGGGTCCACGGACGTGCCGAGTTCGAGGTCGGCGAGGAACTCGGCGCTCCATGCCTCGAACCGGTCCGTGCGGTCGGGGCCGAAGCCGTCGACGATGTCGTCCGCGTAACGCGCGAACCCGTACAGGGCATGCACGTACGGGCGCTTGGCCGGCGGCAGGAGCAGCGTCGCCAGGTAGTACGTCTTACCGTGCGCAGCGTTGAGCCGCCGGCACAACTGGTAACCCTCCGCCAGATGGCGCGACGTGATGCCCGCTGCCACCAGCGCGCGCCTCATGCCGCCATCGTGACAGTCCCGGTAACCCGCGCACCGGCCAGCCGTCCCGACACCAGTGCCATCGGCACGCCGACGCCGGGCTGCGCGTTCGCGCCGCACCGCACGAGGTTCTCGACGCGGCGATCGAGCGTCGGCAGCCGGAACGGACCGGTCTGCGCCACGGTGTGTGCAGCGCCGAACGGTGTTCCGGCGGGGTAGCCCCGAGCGGCCCAGTCCGCGGGTGTCGTCACGTGCAGCACGTCGGGATCGAGACCGACCGCCTCGAGCATGCGCTCGGCGTAGGGCGCTGCCGCCGTTTCCCAGTCGATCGGCACGGGGTGCGCCAGGTTCGGCGCGGGAAACAGCACGTAGTGTGCGTGGGCGCCGGCCGGTGCGAGGGCCGGGTCGGTCACCGTGGGCGTGGTCCGCAGGAACGACGGGTCGCTCATCAGCCGTCCGCGCCGGATGATCTCGTCGAACGTCGATCGCCAGGCGGCTCCGAAGGAGATTGTGTGGTGGGCGTCCGCGGTGTTCGACCGTACGCCGGCGAGCAGCACGACGCAGGACGGCGCGTAGCGTGCCCGCAGCCGATACGGCGGGCGATTGTCGACGACAACGTCGGCAGGGATGCACTCCCCGCCCTTCGTCACCACGGCTGCCGCCCGGCCGTTGCGGATCTCGAGACGCTCCGCCGCAATACCGTAGCGTATGGTCACGCCGTGCCGACCGGCCGCGGCGGCCAGCGCCTGAGGCACCGCGTGCACGCCGCCGATCGGGAAGTAGACGCCGGCCACGGCGTCCAGGTAGGCGATCACTCCGTACAGGGCGAGCGCCTGGGCTGGTGCCAGCCCGGCGTACATCGACTGGAACGTGAACAGCCGCCGCAGCCGGTCGTCGTGCACGAACGAGGCGACCTTCGGGGCCAGCCGACGGAAGCCGCCGAGGGCGATCAGTCGCAGCAACGGCCGGCCGAACAGAGCGAGTGGCGAGTCCAGGTTCCGGGCGATGAAGTGCGGCATCTCGACGGCGTAAAGCTCGCGCAGCCAGGCGACGAGGCGCCGATATCCGTCGGCCTCGCGCGGCCCGCAGACGGCCGCGACCTCGCCTGCCATTGCGTCGAGGTCGGCGTGCACGTCCAGCATCGATCCGTCGGCGAACCGGGCGCGGTAGGCCGGGTCGAGCCGGCGCAGGTCGAGTGTCATCTCCTCGCCGACGGCGGCAAGCGTCTCGGCGAGCAGCCACGGCGCGGTGAGCACGGTCGGTCCCGTGTCGAACGTGTACCCGTGATCGCGCAGTAGGCCGGCGTGCCCGCCCGGGGCGTCCGTACGCTCCAGTACGGTTACCTGGCGACCGGCTCCGGCGAGGTGCAGCGCCGCCGCGAGCCCGCCGAGGCCCGCCCCGACGACGACGACACGATCCGTACGTCCCGGAACGGTCCTCACGTGTGCCGCTCGGTGGCGAGCACGGCGAGCCCGTCGAGCACGTTGCGGGTGTCGTCGGAGATTGCCGGCGTGTCGAGCGCCGCACGCGCCCGCGCGGTTCGCTCGCCGATGCGGGCCTCGACGCGATCCAGTGCGCCCGTCGCGACGATCACGTCGCACAGCGCCGCCGCGCCCGCCTCGTCGAGGTCACGATTGCCGAGGCCCGCACGCAGCAGCTCAGCCTGATCCGGGTCGGCGGCGTCCATCGCCAGTGCCACCAGCATGGTGCGCTTGCCCTCACGCAGGTCGTCGCCGATCGGCTTGCCGGTGCGTCCCGGATCGCCGAACACGCCGAGCACGTCGTCGCGCAGCTGGAATGCCTCACCTAGCGGCAGGCCGTAGCCGCGAAGCGCCGCGACCACCTCAGGTGCTGCGCCGGCGGCGGCCGCGCCGAACTGCAACGGTCCCTCGACTGTGTACTTGCTCGTCTTGTACTCCGCGACGCGCTGCGCGTCCTCGATCGAGAAGTCGCCGCGGGCCTGGACGAGCATGTCGAGGTACTGACCGGCCATGACCTGCTGACGCATGTCGTCATAGACGGCGCGCGCCCTGCGGCCCTCGGCGGAAGTGAAGCCGGCGGCGGCGAACATCGCATCCGCCCAGGACAGCAGCAGGTCACCGACGACGATCGCTGCCGCAGTCCCGAATACGCGCGCGTCGCCGGTGAACGCGCCGCGGGCGTGCATCGCGGTGAACGCGGCATGCACCGAGGGGCGACCCCGGCGGGTGCCCGATCCGTCCATCACGTCGTCGTGGATGAGCGCGCACCCGTGCAACAGTTCTAGGCTGGCCGCCGCCGTGATCATCGGCGCGTCACCGGACGGGTTCCGCACGGAGCGCCAGCCGCAATAGGCGAACATGGGGCGCAACCGCTTGCCGCCGTCCAGCACGAAGCTGCGCGCGATCTCGGCAAGCGCGTTCAGATCGTGGCCGAGGTCTGACAGCCGGGCGGCGCGCGCGTCGAAGAAGGTGCCCAGTTCCGCGTCGACCCGCGTGACAACGCTGCCGAGGTCGATCACAGCGCGGACATTACGCTGATCCGCATGCCACGCACGGTACGCGACGTCCTGGCCTCCGGGCAGCGCACGTTCTCCTTCGAGTTCTTTCCGCCGAAGACGCCCGAGGACGACCGGCTGCTGTGGCAGACCATCCGCGAACTCGAGCCGCTGCATCCGTCGTTCGTGTCGGTTACCTACGGCGCCGGCGGCAGCACCCGCGACCACACCATCGAGATCGTCGAGCAGATCGCGTCCGACACGACATTGCTGCCGGTGGCGCACCTGACCGCGGTCAATCACTCCGTGGCCGAGCTGCGGGCGATCATCGGGCGCTTCGCCGATGTCGGCGTGGTGAACATGCTGGCCATTCGCGGCGACCCGCCGGGCGATCCGATGGGGGAGTGGATCAAGCACCCCGAGGGACTGAGTTACGCCTGCGAACTGGTCGAACTGCTGCGTGCGCACGGTGACTTCAGCGTTGGCGTCGCCGCCTTCCCGTACAAGCATCCCCGCTCGGCCACCATCGAAGAGGACACCGCGCGGTTCGTGCGGAAATGCCGGGCCGGTGCCGACTACGCGGTGACGCAGATGTTCTTCGATGCGGACGAGTATCTGCGGCTGCGTGACCGGGTGGCCGCTGCCGGCGGCCAGGTGCCGATCATTGCCGGGATCATGCCCGTCACGACGATGCGCACGATCGAGCGCTCCGAGCAGCTTTCCGGCGCGCCGTTTCCGCCGGCGCTGGCGGCCAAGTTCGCGGCGTTGGCGGACGATCCGAAGGCGGTGCGCGCGCTGGGCATCGAGGAGTGCTCGGGGCTGGCGCAACGGCTGCTCGATGAAGGCGTGCCTGGAATCCACTTCATCACGTTCAACCGCTCCAAGGCCACCCGCGAGGTATGGGCCAACCTGCGAATCACGGCGACGACCTGATCCAGGCCTGGTCCGCGGTGCACCGCGGACTGCGGCCGTCTGCGATCGTGCGCCACTGGCTGGCCCTGATGTGGACGCTGGCCCGGCCGCTCGTCGCCGCCCGCGTGCCGCCGGCGGCGATCACGCTGGCGGGCGTTGTACTCGCCGTCGATGCACTTCTCTTCGCTGCCCGGGTGCCACTCGTGGCGTTGGCGCTCGTGCTGGCGGCGGCGCTGTGCGACGGGCTCGACGGTGCGGTCGCCTTGCTCCAGGGCCGGGCCACCCGCGCCGGCGCCGTCGCTGACACGATCGCGGACCGAATCGCCGACACGGCGTTCGCGCTGGTGATATGGCAGGCCGGCGCGCCGCTGTGGCTGGCCCTGCTCGCGGCCGCGCTCTCCATCGGGCTGGAGTTCGCCCGGCGGCGCCCGCTGATCACCGTGGCCGAGCGGCCGACCCGGGTGACCTGCACGGCCCTGGCTTGCCTCAGTGCTGCGGTCAGCGACGCGAGCTGGCCGCCGACGGTGTGCGCCGCTGTCTGGGTGGCGGCCACGCTCGTTGCGCTCGTTCAGATCAGGTCGTAGCCGATCTGCTCGGCCGCGGCGGCGACCCAGCCACGGGTTCCCGGGTCGGACAGCGGCCGGCTGAACAGCGGCCGGGGCGGGAACGTGTCTGCGGCTGCGGTGAACAGCGCGATCTCGGGCTCGCCGGTCATCGCCGAGACGTGCCACAGTCCGTCGAGGTCCGCCCAGCGGCTGTCGATTGCCCGCGCCCAGGCCCGGCACAAGTCGTGGGGGCCGGTGTCGATCAGGTGCGACGCGCCGTTGCGGATCGGCCAGGTGCCGGTGAGATCAAGCAGGTGCAGGGTGCGGCCGGGCCGCCATGCGGTGAGATACGGGGCGCCGCGGATGGTATCGACGGCGCGCCGGTCCTGGAACACCTCGGCCAGGCAGGTCGTGATGTCGAGCGCCGCGTAGGAGACGCCGCGATCGGACGGCCCGGGAGGCGGCTGCTGCGGGTCGAACCGGGCGTGCGACGGCCCCCAGAAGCGCAGCGCGTTCCACGCGATGACGTTCTCGCCGGCCGTCCGGTGCAGGCGCCACAGCACGGTGTGCCGGGCCACTGCTGCGAGATCGCCCTCCTCCAACGTCAGCGCCTCGGGCGCCGGCGGGAGGGGAGCTTTACCACCGGTCGAGGTCGGCTGCGTGCGCTGCGACCGGCTTGGGACTACCGCCGGTCAGCAACCAGTCGCGGGGACTGCGCTCGGCCCCGCGCACGCGCAGATCGTCCTGCGGCGTGGTCATGAAACCCTCCACCTCGCGGGGATGCATACCCCTGGGCAGTGCGGCGAGCACGGCGGCGAGCCCGGGGATCGGGCGCAGGTCGTCGTCGAACTGCCACGTAGGCATCCGCAGCGAGCGGCCGACACGCATGCCGTAGAGCGCTCGGTTGCGTACCCGGTGTCGCACCCGCGAGTCGTCCACGCCCCACTTCGCCGCGATGTCGCGCGTCGTATACGAGTGGCGCAGCAGATCGAACTCGATCCGGGCTGCTGCGACGGCCGCGCGCTGGGATTCGGAGTGCCGGACGGCCGCCGCCGGGTCGATGCCGCTGTGCTCGGCGAGCACCGCGGCCGCGGCGTCGGTGAGCGTGCTCGCGCCGGGGCGCGGCTCGCGTTCGAGCGCGGCCCGCAGGGCGGTCACGAACTCGGACTCACCGCCGGGGACCCCGAACTCATCGAGCAACGCGGCAACTGAGGAGCTCATGCGCACAGTTTAAGACAGTGCAGGGAAACGTGCTAAGGCTTGTAGAGCTGCCACCGGGCGACGAGTGCCAGCGCGAAGAGAGCCGCCCGGCCGGCATGGTCAGGAGGGCCCTATGAGGTTGGCGACGATCTTGGCCGACTGTGCCACCAGAGGCAGCCCTCCACCGGGCTGTGTCGAGCCGCCGACGAGGTAGAGGCCGCGCACCTTCCCGGCGTTAGCCGGTCGGCGCACACTGCCGAGCAGGCCGTGCAGCGCAGCGCCGTAGATCGCGCCGCCGGGAGCGCTGGTGCGCCGCTGCAGGTCCGCCGGGGTCAGCACCTTGCTGAACACGAGTCGCTCCCGCACGGGCAAGCCCCGCGCGGTAAGCAGTGAGAGCACCCGGCCCTCGTAGCCCGACGCCAGCCCCGCACTGTCCCAGTCGAGGGCGCCTCGGCTGCCGTCGACGCCGTGCCGCGGCGCATTGACCAGCACGAACCACGCCTCGTGACCCGCGGGGCAGACCGCCCGATCGTCGGGCGCACTGATGTAGACGGCAGGATCGGTAACCGGCCGGCCGGGCCGGCCGAACACCGCGTCGAACTCGGCGTCGTAGTCACCCTCGCCGAACAGCACGTTGTGATGTGCCAGCCCGGGCGTGCGCCCACGGACCCCGAGCAGTAGCACGAACGCGCTGAGCGAGTCTGCGCGCGGCGCCTGCCGCGGCCGGCTGGGGTCCAGCAGCCGCCGGTAGACGGTGCTCGCATCGGCGTTGGCCACGACGACGTCGGCGGGCAGCCTCGCCCCGTCGACGAGGGATACCTCGCTGACCCGCCCGCCGGTTGCCGCAATTCGGCTGACCCGCGCGTCGGTACGAATGACAGCGCCCCGTTCGCGGGCCCGGGCGGCCAGTGCGATGACCAATTGATGCAGCCCACCCTCGACGTACCACGCCCCGAAGGCGTGCTCGAGAAACGGGATCACGGCCAGAGCCGCCGGCGCGCGGCGCGGGTCCGACCCTGCGAACGTCGCGTACCTGTCCACGAGCATGCGCGCCCTCGGGTCGTCGAAGTTGCGGTTGCCGACCTGGCGCAGGGTGCGCCCGGGCCGGACCGCGGCGATGTCGCCGACGTGGGCCAGCCGCCGGGCGATGGCGCCTGAGGTCAGACCGCTGCCGAACACCGGGGCCTCGACGGCATCCCAGATGCGTGACCCGTGGGCCACCAGTGCCGCCCACGCAGCACCGGTGCCCGCGGCGAGGACCTGGTCGAGGCGGGACACCTGCTCGTCAAGATCGCGCGTGGTGCTGACCACGGTGCCGTCAGCGAAGCGGTAGCGCACATACGGGTCGACGGCGCGCAGCTTGAGCACCGAGTCGAGTGGGTCGCCGGTCTCGGCGAATAGCCCGGCAAACACCGCGGGCATGGTGAGCACCGAGGCACCTGTATCGAAGCGGAACGTACCCGCCGCGGTGCGCTGCTCGAAGAAGCCGGCCTTGCCGCCGACCTGGTCGCTGGCTTCGAGCACCGTGACGTCGTGGCGAAGCGCGGCCAGCCGGGCGGCGGCACACAGCCCGCCGACCCCGGCGCCGACGACCACGACACGCGCCATGTGGTGATAGTGCCTTAGCCGCCTTGGGCCGGCGCGTGCACATCCCGCCCTTTCCAGGTGAGCCTGCCGCGCCGGTGCCGGGCCAGCGACCTGACGACGAGCCAGCCAAACGCCGCCACCGATACGGGGTGGGCCAGCGCGTCCGGCCAGGCGCGACCACCGGTGCGCCGCGCGGAGATCACCCGGCCCACGACGCCCGCCGCGTAGCCGAGCAGTCCCGCCCTCGACCCGCGCAACGCCGCCACGGCCGGGATCAAGTAGGCGACGCCAAGCCCGGCGAGCACGCCGAGCGCACCGCCCGGTGACCCGAACGCCGCCCACAGCGACTTGCCGTACCCGTCCTGCAGCGCCGCCCAGCCGTCGTACATCCGGCAGCTGGCGAGCGCAGTGCCGTCCACGATGCCGCCCCGCGCCCCGGCTCGCCGCAGCGCTCGGGCCAGCGCGATGTCGTCGAGGACGGCGTCGGGCACGTGGCCGCCCGCCCGCCGGTAGGCGTCCCGGCGGACCACGAGGAACTGCCCGTTAGCCACGGCCAGGGACGGTCGGGCCGACTGCTCAGCGATCCGCAGGGGCAGGAACGTCAGCCACGACCACGACAGCAGCGGCTGGACGAGCCGCTCGGCCGGCGAGCCGGCAAGCTGCCTCGGGTAGGGCGACACGAAATCGAGGCCGTACCGCTCCAGCACGGCGACGGCGCTGCTCACCGCATGCGGTTCGAGACGAACGTCCGCGTCCACGAACACCAGGACCGTGCTGCTCGGCCGGGCGAGGTCCGCGAGCTGACGGCACGCATGGGGCTTGCCCAGCCATCCAGGCGGCGGCGCCGTTCCCGGCACGACGCGTACCCCTGTAGCTCGGGCCATTTCCCTTGTGCCGTCTGATGACGCGTCATCGAGGACGATGATCTCGATGCGTTCGCGTGGTTGCTGGGCGAGCAGGGTATCCAGGCAGGCTGTGATGTTGCGTGCCTCGTCGCGCACGGGCAGCAGCACGGACACGTCGGGCAGCGCGCTCGTTGGCACTGCCCGGCGCAACAGCCGTGCATTGAGCGCGGCATGCCCCGTCCCGGCAAGCGCCGCGGCCAGGCCGATCTTCAGAAGCACTTGGCCACCAGCGGGACAGCTACCACGCCCATGCCCAGCGCGCCCCACAACGCCGCGGCCGGCAGGTGCAGGAACGCCGCCAGCCCGACGACTGACGACAGGTAGGTCCACACGTACAGCGCGTACATCCAGCGGTCGTCAGCGATGGGCGTACCGGCCAGAATCCGCTGTACGACAAGGGAGATCAGCGTCGCGACCAGCAGCCATCCTGCGTAGTTTGTCACCGCGACGCTTGGCTCGCCCGGCAGGTGCGGGTTCGGGTCAGCCCATCGCCACGCGCCGGCCGCGACCAGTTGCGGGTCGAGAAACAGATCCCACGAGGCGAGCGCCCAAGCCCCGATGAGCACACGTACCGGCGTCGCGGTGGCGAGCCGTCGAGCTACCAGGGCGGCCGGCCAGGCCAGCATCGCCCAGGCCAGCGCGGCGACGAGGGGCACGCCCGCGACCTGGACGCCGAGCATGCCGGAGTAGCGGTAGTCGCCGAACGGTACGCCGGTGAGCACGCCGACGACGTCCGCGCCGAACCCCACGACAGCGGCAACGACGAAGCACAAGAGCCCGCGCCGGCCGCGAGTCAGCACCGCGTGGCTCAGCGAGGCAGCAGCGACCACAAGGACTATGCCTACCGTGAGGCGATGTCGGCCCACGCCGCCGGTGAGCACATACGCGATCTGCAGCGCGACCGCGGCCAGCACCAGGGCGCCGACCATACGCAAGCGTATGTCAGCGGCGCGGTGCAGCATCGAGCGGCAACCACGCGCCGAGCACGGCGAACGGCCGGGCGTCGCCGGGGAAGCGGTGCCCGCGGGCGAGGTCGACGAACCCGACCGACCGGTACAGGCGGAACGCCCGGGTATCGGCGTCCGGTGTCGACAGCAGCATCGCCCGATGCGGGATCCCCGCCGCCAGCGAAGTCAGCAGCCGCCGCCCAATGCCACCGCCCTGATAGTGCGGCAGCACGTGCATCTCGGACAGCTCGAACGAGTTCGGCATCCACTCGGCGGCGACTTCGTCGGTGACGGCGCGGCGCACCAGGTCGTGCCACCACTGGCCCGCCTTGGACGTGTACCCGTAGCCGAAGCCGACCAACCGGCCGTCCGGCCGCAGCGCGGCACGGCAGGCGAAGCCCTCATATCCGGTGTGCCCCTGCGCGGTGACGGAGCGCTGCGCGCCGGCATAGGTGGGGTAGTTCATCGCGACGACGTAGATGGCCATCGCCTCGTTGATGCGCTGCGCGAGCTCAGGGCCGGTCCACGATTCGATCGTCACGTCGGCAGCTGCCGGGAGCGCGCTCATGCGTTGTACGCCAGGGGGTCACTCCCGCCGAGGCGGCCCGTGGTGCTCAACACTCCGAAGCGAGCGAATAGCTCCTCGCGGTACCAGCGGCGCAGCGCCGTCTGCCGGATCGCCTCCCGGTGCGGCGCGCCCTGGTAGGCGAACTCCTCCAGCGCGGCCGCGTCGCGCCAGAGGCTGAACGTGCCCTGCACGCCGAGCGGTATCTCGCCGATGCCGAACGCGGTACGCAGTCCATGTCGCTGCTGGAGATCGGCGGCGATCGGCGGCACGGAACGCCAGAAGGTGACGGCGTGCTGCGGTGCCAGCCGCGCGTGCGTGAGCGCGGCGACCGGGCCGTTCCACTCGGCAGCGGTGCGCTCGAACGGCGATCGGCGCGACCATCGGCCCCGACTCGCCAATGGGAGCAGTTCGGCAGACCACGACTCGCGGGAACGGGCCTGCCAGCGCCGCACGACGGCTGAGTCGGCGAAAGCCCTGGCGGCATCGGCCGATGTCCAGCTGACCAGCAACACCCACCGCGTCAAGTCCGCGCCGCGAATCCCGAAGCCGGTGCTGGCGCCGAGCAGTTTTGCGAACCGCGCCTTGGCGAGCGCGCGCACCCGCCGCGGGTCGAGCGCCGCGGCGGCAAGCGCCGCGGGGACGCGCTGTGGCGTGACGCGCCACACGTGCATGGTCACCAGGCCAGTCACGCTGCTCCTTCGCTCTTGGCGCGAGCGCTCATCGCTGTCGTGAACTGTGCTCCTCGGCCCGGCAAGACAACCCTGTGGTGCTCGCTCACGACGCCCAGCCTATTCCGCGCGCCGGCGTGGCTACGCGACCTCGGCAGGCTCGCCGCCCGCGAGGGCCACCAGTTCGTCGAATGTCGTGGGGAACACCGCGTGCGGGATGCCGCCGGCGGCCCACACCTGCGCATACGCGCGCAGCGCGACGTCCACGAGCGTGCGCAGCTTGGCTGGATGCCCGACCGGGGCGACGCCGCCGATCGGCTGCCCGGTTGCCCGCCGGACCACCTCGGCGTCCGCCCGACGCAGCGCGGATGTGCCTAGTAGTGCGGCGACCTTCACCGTGTCGACGCGGTGGGCCCCGCTCGTGAGTACGAGCACCGGCTCACCGCCGGCAGTCTCGAACACCAGGGAGTTGGCAATCGCGCCGACCTCGACGCCCAGCTGCTCGGCGGCGGCGGCGGCCGTGGGCGCTGCCTCGGGCAGCAACTTCACCCGGCCGGACACCCCGGCGTCGGCAAGCGCCGCATCGACGGCCAGGCAGTTCGGATGCATGCCGCAGACGCTATCGGCGTCAGGTGTTCACGCCGCATTCGATCTTGCTGGTGCCGGCCCACCGTCCCGCGCGGGAATCCTCGCCCTCCAGGATGCGCCGGGTGCACGGTGCGCAGCCGACCGAGCCGTAGCCGTCGAAAAGCAGCGGGTTGACGAGAACGCCGTGCTCGGCGATGTAGGTGTCGACGTCGTCCTGTGTCCATGCGGCGAGCGGGTTCAACTTGACCATGCCCCGCTTCGGGTCCCATTCGACAACGCGCACGTTGCGACGCGTGATCGCCTCGTCGCGGCGAAGCCCGGCCGCCCACGCCCGATACGGCTGCAGGGCGGCCTCGAGCGGGGCGACCTTGCGCAGCGCGCAGCACAGATCGGGATCACGGGAGAACAGCCGCGGCCCGTAGGCGGCGTCCTGCTCGGCCACCGTCTGCGCGGGCTTGATCGTCCGCACGGTCACCGGCATGGTGGCCGCCACTGCGTCGCGGGTGCCGATCGTCTCGGCGAAGTGGTAACCGGTGTCGAGGAAGAGCACATCGACGCCAGGCAGTACCCGCGAGGCCAGGTGGGGGAGCACCGCGTCCGCCATCGACGACGCGACGCACCAGGACGAGCCGAACTGCTCGACCGCCCAGTTGAGGATCTCGAGTGGGTGCGCGCCCTCCAGATCGTCGCCGGCGCGCATTGCCAGCTCCTCCAGATCCGTCGTCACGCAGGTCATGCGCGCTCCTTTGCTTCGCTTGTCCATGTCGGGGCGCTGCCGACCAAGGAGAGCCGGAACACCCGTTGACAGGCGCCACAGCGCCATTCGCCGTGCTTCTCGCCGAACGGGCGCAGGTCGTCGTCGCCGCAGTACGGGCAGTAGAACGGCGCCGCCCTCTCACTCACGTGAGCCACGCTTCGTCGGCGCGGGTGACGTATGCGGCGAACGATTCACCTGGCTCGCGCCGGTCGAGGTAGCCGCGCAGGATCCGCTCCGCGTAGTCGGGCGCGCCGGCGGCACTGACCTTCAGGCCACGGAACTTGCGTCCGAACGCCGCCTGCGTACCGAGCTGGCCACCCAGGTGCACCTGGAACGCCTCCTGGTCGCTGCCGTCCGGGGCCCGCGTCACGATGCCTTTGAATCCGATGTCAGCAACCTGGAAGCGGGCACACGAGTTGGGGCACCCGTTGACGTTGATCGTGATCGGAGTGTCGAAGTCGGGCAGGCGGCGTTCGAGCTCGGCGCGGATCGTTTCCGCCCGAGCCTTCGTCTCGACGATTGCCAACTTGCAGAACTCGATTCCGGTGCAGGCGATCGTCCCGCGGTGGAAGGCTGAGGGCCGTACCGACAGGCCCAGCCCGGTGAGCTCGGTGATCAGCGACTCGACGTCGCTCACCCCGAGGATCACCAGGCCCTGCTGGGGCGTGGTGCGAATCCGGCCGTCTCCGAATCGGTCCGCCAGCTCGGCCACGGCGCACAGGGCCGACCCCGAGGTGCGGCCCGCTTTAGCTGTGGCCCCCACGGCGAAGCGTCCATCGCGCTGGCGCTCGACACCGACGTGGTCGCGGTGCGCCGGTGACGGCGCAGGCTCGGGCCCGTCCGGCAGTGCTCGGCCGAGGTACTCCTTTTCGAGCACCTCCCGGAACTGCTCCGCCCCCCAGTCGGCCATCAAGAACTTCAGGCGGGCGTGGTTGCGCGAGCGCCGGTAGCCGTAGTCGCGGAACACCGACGTCACGCCGGCCCACACCTCGGCTACCTCGTCCGGCTCGACGAAGACGCCAAGTCGCCTGGAGAACATGGGGTTCGTGGACAGCCCCCCGCCGACCCACAGGTCGAATCCGGGCTGCCCGCCAGGGCCCACGACGCCGACGAACGACACGTCGTTGATCTCGTGGTTGGTGCAGTGCCGCGCGCAGCCGGTGATCGAGGTCTTGTATTTGCGTGGGAGGTTCGAGAACGCCGGATCGCCGACGTACGCCTCGACGGTGGCGCGCAGTGCCGGTCCGGCATCGAGCACCGCGTCGGCGCTCACTCCTTCCAGCGGGCAACCCAGCATGACCCGGGGGGTATCACCGCAGGCCTCGGTGGTGGACAGCCCGACGGCATCGAGCTTCTCCCAGATCGTCGGAACGTCCTCGATGCGTATCCAGTGCAGCTGGACGTTCTGCCGGTCCGTGATGTCGGCGACGTCGCGGCCGTACGTGGTCGAGATCTCCCCGACGACACGCAGCTGCTCGCCCGTGAGTGCCCCGCCGTCGATGCGGATGCGCAGCATGAAGAACTCGTCCTCGAGCTCCTCCGGTTCGAGGACAGCGGTACGTCCGCCGGGGATGCCGGCGCGGCGCTGCGTGTACAAGCCGTACCAGCGGAACCGGCCGCGAAGGTCTACCGGGTCGATGCCGGCAAAGCCGGTGTACTGGTAGGTGTCGATGATGCGCTCACGAACCTTGAGCCCATCGTCGTCGCGCTTGCTGCGTTCGTTGGGGTTCAACGGCTCCCGATAACCGAGCGCCCACTGGCCCTGCCCTCTACGCGCAGGCATCTGCGAGCTCCTCTCCGACGACGCGTGCCTGAACGGGACCCGCCGCCGGAGCCGGCGCGGGTCAGCGCAGTGGCGGACACGCCGCAGCGATCACGCGCAGCAGGTCGACGTGCCGGCGCGCGGTGAGTCGGAGCGGCAGAGCTCGATGCACGTGTTCAGGGTGGCACACATTGGCGCTGATCGCGAAGTGCAAATGTCCAGGAGCACACGGCAGCTGAACGCAGTGGCCGCTGAGTCGCCGGATGTGCAACCATCGCGGGGTGTCCGCCGCCGCCATACGCCTGCGTACGGCCGGGCCCGCGTGACCGGCGTTCCGCTGCTGCTCGACCTCACCGATCGACGGGTGCTGGTCGTCGGCGGGGGGCGGATCGCCACCCGGCGCGCGCAGGGAATGGCCGCCTCGGGCGCCGTGATCCACGTCGTGGCCCCGGAGGTCTCGCCTGAGCTGCGGGCGCTGGCGTCCCGGGTCTCGGAGCGACCGTTCCAGGCGGCCGATGTCGACGGCGCCTGGCTGGTGCTGGCGTGCACGGACGATCCGGAAGTGAACGGCGAGGTGTCCGACGCAGCAGCGGCCCGGCGGATTTTCTGCGTTCGGGCCGACGCCGCAAGCATGGGTACGGCACGCACACCGGCCAGCGCCCGCCGCGGTGGCGTGACGGTGGCCGTCTCCGGGGGCGACGACCCGCGCCGCGCGAGCGCGCTCCGCGACGCGATCGCCACAGCGCTCGACATCGGGGAACTGCCGGTGCGCCCGCACCGATCTGCCGCGACCGGTTCGGTGGCGCTGGTGGGCGGCGGTCCGGGTGATCCGGAGCTGATCACCGTGCGGGGGCGGCGGCTTGTCGCATCGGCGGACGTCGTCGTCGTCGACCGGTTGGCCCCGCGCGCGCTGCTCGACGAGCTACCGCCCGATGTCGAGGTGATCGACTGCGGCAAGTCGACGCACCGGCACAACCTCACGCAGGACGAGATCAACGCGGTGCTGGTCGACCGGGCACGCGCCGGCAAACGTGTCGTCCGGCTCAAGGGCGGCGACCCGTTCGTCTTCGGCCGCGGCGGCGAGGAGTGGCTCGCGTGCCTGGCGGCGGGCGTGCCGGTGACAGTGGTACCCGGGGTCACCTCGGCGCTCGCCGCACCGGTCGTGGCAGGCATTCCGCTGACGCACCGCGGCCTGGCAGCGGACTTCACCGTCGTCTCGGGCCACTTGGATCCCGGGCGGCCGCTCGATACCGGTCTCGACTGGGCCGCGCTCGCCAAGGCGTCCACGCTCGTGCTGCTGATGGCAATGGAACGGCTCGAGCTGATCGTGAAGGCCCTGGTGGCGCACGGGCGCGATCCGGCGACCCCGGCGGCGGTGATCGAGCGAGCCACGCTGGATGGCCAGCGCATCCTTCGGGCGCCGCTCGGCCGGTTGGCCGCTGAGGTCGTGTCCCAGGGTGCCGGGCCACCGGCTGTTGTGGTCGTCGGTGAGGTCGTCGACGCCCTTGCAGAGCCCGGACGGACGAGTTAGTCTTCGAACAGGCGTTCGAGACCGGGAGTTGGCAATGGCCGTATGGGCACTACACCCGCCGGCGAGTCGCAGCGCGGCGTCGCTTGTCGAGCAGGCGCGATCGATGCTGCGTCACGCGGCGCTGGCCGCCGAGCCCGCCGACCGATTCCGGCTCGCGCATCTGGCGGCGTTGCGAGGTGCGGCGGCGCTCTTCGCGCAGCGTGCCCGGCCCGCCGGCAAACGCCGCCTCGTCAGCGCGTGGGTCCTCGTCGACGCGGTGGCGCCCGAGCTGGCCGAGTGGTCCGCCTACTTCGCGGGGACGGCTGGCAAGCGTGCGGCCGTCGAGGCGGGCGCGCACAGCGTCGTCTCTGAACGCGACGCGCAGGACCAGCTGAGCGCCGCGGGGCAGTTCGTAACCCTGATCGAGCGCACACTCGGCCTGCTGGCGCCTGTGGCGAGCTGAACGGGGCGGCGGCGGCCCGGCGCACCGCCCGTCGTCGGTGTCTCGCATTAGTGTTTGCAGCGATGGCCGAGCCTGGCAGGGAGCACTAGTGGACACCGTCGGTCGCCGCGAGCGGACGGCGCCACTACGGCACCGCGTCGTACTGCGTCTGCTGGACGACCTGGTGCGGTCCGGGTCGCTGACCGGTACGCCACCGGAAGTCCTCGATTGCGGCGGGGGCAGCGGCAGCTCGGCTGTCCCGCTGGCGCAAGCCGGTGCCCGGGTCACAGTCGTCGACGTGAGTGCCGATGCGTTGGCAACGCTGCGCCGCCGGGCTGGCGAGGCGGGCGTCGACGACCGGGTGCGGGCGGTGCAGGGTGACGTCGAGGCGCTGGGCGAGGTCGTGCCGGCGGCAGCGTTCGATCTGGTGCTGGCGCATGAGGTGCTCGAGGCGGTCGACCGTCCCGAGACTGCGCTCGCGGCCATCGTGGCTGCGACACGCTCGTCCGGCAGGATCAGCATCGTGATCGCCAATCCCGTGGCGAACGTGCTCGCCAGGGCACTCGCCGGCGACCTCGCATCCGCGCTGCTGGAACTGCGCGCGCTCACCGGGCCGAAGGGCGGCCCACTCGACGTACCGTCGCTGCAGGCGATGTGTGGCCGGCTCGACCTTGTCGTCGAGCAGATGCACGGGGTGGGCGTCTTCACGGAGTTCGTCCCCGGGGCCGAACCAGACGCCGGGCACGCCGCGCCGGCGGGCGACGCACTCGCCGAGCTCGAGCAACTCGCCTCCGACCGCTCGCCCTACCGAGAGATCGCCAGCCGCATCCACCTGTTGGCGCGCCGCACTAGCTGATCCCATGGGACGTAGCGCCGACATTCCGCGAGTCGCCGGTCGAAGCGACGGCGACGACACCGGCTGCCCGATCCTGCACGTCGACATGGACGCGTTCTTCGCGAGTGTCGAGGTCCGCCGCCGCCCCGAACTACGCGGCAAGCCGGTGATCGTCGGCGGGTCGACCCGTGGCGTGGTGGCCGCTGCGTCCTACGAGGCGCGCCGGTTCGGGGTGCGCAGCGCGATGCCTATGGGGCAGGCGCTGCGGCTGTGCGGACATGCCGTGGTGCTGCCGCCGGATCGCGTTGCGTACACCGAAGCATCCGGCGAGGTCATGGCGATCCTGCGTCACATCACGCCACTCGTCGAGCCGTTGTCACTGGACGAGGCGTTCCTCGACGTCACCGGTGCGCGGCGGCTGCTCGGCCCGCCGCTTCAGATCGCACATGCGATCCGCGCGCGCGTGGTCGCCGAGCTCGGTCTGACCTGTTCCGTCGGTATCGCTGCCACGAAGTTCGTCGCGAAGCTGGCATCGGCACGCTGCAAACCCGACGGCTTGCTCGTGGTGCCCGCCGCCGAAACGCTGGAGTTCCTGCACCCGCTGCCGATAACGGTGCTGTGGGGGGTGGGTGCCCGAACCGCGCAGCCGCTGCACCGGCTGGGCGTCCGCACCGTGGGCGACCTCGCCGGCATCCCGATCACCACCTTGCGGCGCGCGGTCGGGGTCGCGGTGGCTGATCACCTGCACGCCCTTTCGCGCGGCGACGATCCACGCGAGGTCGAGACGCAGGATGTCGAGAAGTCGATCAGCGCCGACCACACAACCGCGGTCGACCTGGTGGACGAGGCCGACGTCAGCCGCGAGCTGCTGCGGCTGTGCGTCGAGGTGGGCCAGCGGGTGCGTGCTCGTGGCTGGGTCGCCAAGACGGTCGGGATCAAGATCAGGTTCGCCGACTTCCGCACCGTGACCCGGGTGCGCACTGTCGCAGACTGGGTCGATTCGACCGCCGAGCTGCACGCGATCGCCCTCGAGCTCTACCGTGCGCTTCACCTCGACCGCCCGCGCATCCGGCTGGTCGGCGTCAAGGCGGAGCACTTCCGTGATGCGGCCGAGACCGCTCGACAGCCGACGCTCGACGAGGCTGCCCAGGCGAGCCCGCCAGGAGTCGATCGCGTCGCCGATGCCACGCAGGCAAAGTTCGGCATAGCGGGGTTGCGACCCGCCGCCCTGGCGCGGGGTCACGCCCGCCACGACGCCGGCTGAGCGGCGAAAAACCCGAAGCGGTAGGAATTCTGGTACGCGGCGGGCACGTTAGCTTTCGCCCAGCGCGCAGGGCTCGTATGCTCAACAGTGTCAACTCTCAACCGGGAGCTGATCGCAACATTGGATCGCAGACCGCCCGGCTGATGGCCGCGACGGTCACCGGCGCAAGGACTAAGGAGGGCACGGTGCCGCTCTCCGAGCACGAGCAGAGGCTTCTCGAGCAAATCGAGCAAGCGCTCTATGCAGAGGACCCCAAGTTCGCGTCTGCCGTGCGTGCAGGTCGTTCCCGGGCGCACACCCGACGCTGGATCATCATCTCGGCCGTCGGCGTGCTCGCTGGGCTGGCTGTCGTCCTCGTCGGGCTCACCGCCAAGCTCGTCGTGCTGGGTGTGATCGGCTTCGTGCTGATTGTCGCTTCGTGCGTGTACGTCGCGACGATGCTGCGCTCGAAGCCAGGTCGCAACGCTGAGAGCGGTGACGCCGGCGCCAAGAGCCGCCGCCCCGGCGTCCGGTCCCGCATGGAGGACCGGCTCCGCAAACGTTTCGACGAGCAGTAGGGCCGCTGGCCCTCCGCACGCGATCGGTGATTCAGGGAAACGCAACCATCGGCCGATGAGCGCTCGCGCGAAGCGAGCGGTGCAGGCCCGGATGCGCCCAGGCGGGATGATTCGGTCAGTGCCGCCGTCTGCCGCCGAGTCCTGTCCAGCCGAGCGATTGCGGCAGCAGCCGGGCGCGGGTGCGCTCCCAGCCGGACCGGGTCGACCGCAGCGACCCCTCGACGCGGCGAAGCTCCGCCACCAGCGTCGGGCCCCCAGAACCCTCCCCGGGCGCCGCGTAGCGCGAGAGTTCGACGGCGCCGGCCAGCGTTCGCAGCGCAGCGTCGGCATCGTCGTCCACGCCCTCGCGACGCAGCCAGGTCACGACCTGCCGGGGCGTGCGCACCGGCGACCAGACGTAGCCGAGGTCGACCGCTGTGTCGGCGAGTTCCCGCCACAGCGGATCCGGGTCGCGAGCCGCCGCCCGCAACCTCCGTTGACGCCGCCACAGCCGGACGCCGCCCGGGATCAAGAACACCAGCACGACCAGGCCTGCGATGCCGACCAGCAGCCAGGTCGCCCACATCGGCAGTCCGCCGGATCCGTGCGCCGGGGCGCCTCCGGGAGCCTCCGGAGTGATGGTGGTCCGCTTGCCCGACTCAGCGCCGCGCGGGTTTGCCCCGTTGGCGCCCGTCGCGACACTCGGCGCGCTGGCCGTGGCCCGCGGCGCCCACGGGATCGCGGCGGCTCGCCCGGCATCCACGCCCACGAGCGGCGTGGGGTCGAACGGCAGCCAGCCGATACCGGCGAAGTAGCCCTCGACCCACGCATGCGCATCGTTGGTGGTAACGGTGAAGCTGCCATTGGCGTCCGGCACGGAATGCGTGTATCCCACGGCCACGCGAGAGGGCACGCCAGCGAGCCGCAACATGATCCCCATCGCGGCGGCGAACTGCTGGCAGAAGCCGACCTGATTGCGCAGGAAGTCGACGAGGTCGCTGCCCGAGTCGCCGGCCTTCGTGTTCAGGCTGTAGGTGAACGTGCTGTTGGGACCGACGAAGTAGCTGAGGAGGGCCCGCGCCTTGTCGTACGGCGTCTTCTTGCCCTTGATGATCGTGTTGACGGTCGTCGTGACGTAGTTGGGCATGCCCGGGTGCTCGAGCCAGGGGCGCATCGCCGGGTCGTTCGCGAGCGAGTTGGACTGCTGCAGCTGGCTGATCGACGGCTCCGGCTCCACGACGGTCTCGGTGTAGTGGTCACCCCGCCCGATCCGCCCACCGACGAGAGTGGCCTGCTGCCGGCTCCAGACCCAAGTGTCGGACAGCCCGTCGATATGCGAGGGCGCCTGGAACAGTGGGACCGCCACGTCGTCGAGGTTGGCGCTGGCGATCGTCGCGGTGAACGTGAATGTCGGGATGTCGGGGCGGGACGCGTCCGGGTCCGCGACGAACGTGGTGGACGACACCGGCTCGGTCGTTCCGGGCGATCCCTGTCGCCAGCCGCTCGCGTCGTAGCGATCGAGGATGAGCTCGCCGAGGTAGAACGGGTTGCGCTTGCCCAGCTGCGCCGTCGACACGTCCAGCAGCTTCACCGGGTCCTTCCGGTTGAGCTGGCCCTTGAGCCGCACGAACGGATCGAGGCTTACCCCACCGCCTCCGCCGGTGCCGTGGTCGCCGTGGAGGGCGTCGGCAAGCAGGTTGCTCTTGCGGACCGGCAGTAACAGCGGCACCGCCAGCGCGATCACGATCGCGATCACGGCGATCCGCCGGGCGGACAGCGCCTTCACCGCGGCCTTCGACGCACCGGCCGGACGCGGCATCAGCCGCCCCCACCTGGAGCGCTCGTCTCGGGTGTCCGAGCTGAGCAGCACGAGGTAACCGAGTGCGGCAAGCACGAACCAGAACCAACCCACCGCGTGCCGCGGCATCGCGCCGGCAAGGGTGAACAGCAACAGGAACGGCACGCCGGCCAGCGCCGGGCGCCGCGCTACGACCGCCACCAGGTCGACGGCAACCGCGAGCAACACCAGCAGCGCCGCCAGCACCATGCGCACCGGCTCGGTGGATTGCAGCGGTGCTGAGCTGTCGCGGATCGTGTCGTGGAAGGCGCTGTTCATCGCCGCGACGTCCAGCCACGCGCCGCGCAACGGCACCACGCCGCCCCACGCGTGGTCAGGGACAAACCGCACCGTGAGGTAGAGCAGCGCCAGCACGAGGCCGGGTAGCAAATGGATGCTCCGGGGCGCCCAGCGGATCCGCAGCAGCGCGGCCGGACCGATCGCCAGGAGCATGCCAATCCACACCGGGGGCAACCACGCCCAGTCGGTGAACGTCTCGGAAAGCGGCAGCACGCTCAGCGCGGAGGCGACCAGCCCGGCCATCGTGCGGCGAGCGCCGTTCTGCGGCCCGGCCAGCCGGTCGGCGACCTGCTGCACCTGCGCCGTCACTCTGACACCTGCCCCAGCGAACTCAGGCGTGGGGTGACCAGGGCCGCCGAGGCGGCTGAACCAGCACGTTGGCGCAGCAGCCGGGTCCAGACTGCCGGAACGCTGTCCGTGGATCGGGCGGGGACTACCCACCAGCCCGCGGAGCGCAGGGTCTCGGCGACGCGGCGGCTCTCCTGCGTCCAGATCGGCGCGGCATCGTCGTCGGGCGGGCGGCCTTCACGCCAGGAGTCGACATCGAGCAGTACGGCGAACGCCGGCGTGGCCGAACCGCGCGGGTGGGCGTCGGCGAGCGCGTGCACGCTCGCATCGTCGAGTCGGCCGAGTACCGCGACGACGGTCGAGTCGCGCATCGCGAGACGCAGCAACGGCACGACCGGTAGCAAAGTCCTGCCGTCGGCTGCATGTACCTCGGCCAGGTGGTCGACGAGGCTGCCCTGGGAGGCGAAGCGCAACCGGTCACGCGCCGTAAGGTCCCCGATCAGGCTGACGTCGCGGCCGGTGAAGAACAACTGGCTGCCGATGCTTGCGACCGCGCTGATCGCCCACTCGATGCTGCGCGCGCCGCGGTCGTCCGCGCCGCCACGGGTCGGCTGCTCCGCCGTCTCGTGTGCGCTCGCGCGCAGGTCCAGCAGCAGCGTGGCGTGCCCCTGCCAAGGGCGTTCCTCGTGGCGGACCATGAGCGCCCCGGTGCGAGCGGTGGACCGCCAGTGGATCTTGCGTAGGTCGTCGCCCTCGCGCCACTCCCGGGTGGACGCGTCGTCGGCGCCGTGCGATCCGATCGAGTGGCTGCCGGCGTTTTCGCCGAGATCCCACGAGTTGGGCAGGTGCACATTGGGCAGGTGGTCGACGATCGGCGTGATGACGAAGCGAGACCGCGCGGTGAACGACCGGGTGGCGTCGATCAGCCCGAAGGGGTCGGTCAGCCGCACCCGCAACGGCCCGGTGTCGTAGTGGCCCCGGGGGAGTGCCGGCATGTGGTAGGCGACTGTGCGCGTCTCGCGGCCGTTGAGGCCGTCCAGCACGAACCGGGCTCGTCCGGTAAGCCGTGCCGGCAGGCGGTCCTCCAGCATGAGTGCCCCGGTCGGGATCAGCGACCGGTTGGTGACGGTGAGCTGGACGACCACCTCGGCGCCCGCCGGTGCGCGGGCATGCGACACCCCGCGGCGACTGGCGATGGTGACCTGCGAACGGTGCACGACCATCGCGGCCACCAGCGGAACCGCGACGACGAAACAGCCTGCCCGGATCAGATCGACCTCGCCGAACAGCAGGCCGCACAGTGCCGCCGTGGCGCCGCCTGCGACGAGGCAGCGCGCCCGCGTGGTGAATCCCGGCCGGAGCCCGCGCATGCGCGGACCTAGCGATGGCCGTCGGGCGTCGGAATCGCAACCGTCGCCACGAGCTTGGCCAGCACGTCTTCAGTGGTGCGCCCCCCGATGCTCGCGTCGGCGGTGAGCAGCAGCCGGTGCGCGAGGACCGGACCGGTCAGTGTCTGCATGTCGTCCGGAATCACGTAGTCACGCCCGTCGAGCGCGGCCCACGCCTTTGCGGCGCGCAACAGTTGCAGTGTCGCCCGGGGCGAGGCGCCGAGCCGGACGTCGGCGGCGCGCCGAGTGGCCTCGGCGAGGTCGACGGCGTAGGCCTTGATGCCGTCCGCGACGTGCACGGCTCGTACCCGCTCTATCAGGGCGCGCACCTCGGTCGCGTCCGAGACCGGCTCGAGCGACGCAAGCGGATCACTGGCGGCGTGCTCGGAGAGCATCGTGATCTCGTCGCGGCGGTCGGGGTAGCCCATCGAGATACGCGCGGTGAACCGGTCGCGCTGAGCTTCGGGCAACGGGTAGGTGCCCTCCATGTCGATGGGATTCTGGGTGGCGAGTACCAGAAACGGCGTCTCGAGGGAGTACGTGACCCCGTCGACGGTGACCTGCTGCTCCTCCATGCACTCCAGCAGCGCCGCCTGCGTCTTCGGTGACGCGCGGTTGATCTCATCGCCGACCACGATGTTGGCGAACACCGGGCCGGGTTTGAACTCGAAGTCGCGCGACTCGGAGTTGTAGACGCTCACCCCGGTGATGTCGCTGGGCAGCAGGTCGGGGGTGAACTGCACCCGGCGCACCGAACAGTCGATCGATCGAGCCAACGCCTTCGCGAACTTGGTCTTTCCGACGCCTGGGACGTCCTCGATCAACAGGTGACCTTCGGCGAGCAGCACGGCCAGGCCGACCCTGATGGTGCTTGTCTTGCCCTCGATGACCTGGCTGATATTGGTGAGAATCCGCCCACCGGCAGCGCGGACCACGCCGATGTCGTCGAGATCCGCCACAGCCTGTAACCCTGCCCTGGACTGGTTCGTCGGCGCTACTGCCCTTTTGGACGGACGGTCGTTGCGGTACTGCTCCACCTGGTCCACCAACCTGCTGCCCCCCAAAAAGGCGCGGCTCGTCTCGGCGCTGTGCGCGTCGCATCACGACGAGTATCCCTGACCACAGAAACATCGGGGTAACGGTGGTTTTGGGTTCACGCCTGTTCCTCACTTCGCATCTCACCCGGAAATCCCGGGCTGACCAGCGCCGCGACGCGCGCACCAGGGTGCTCCTGGCGTTGACGGTGGTTGAAAGTGGGGTACGGTGGGGCACCGTGGGGAGCGGGACCGATCTGGTGAGGGGTTGTGGTGCCGGTGTTCCTGGGCACGCACACGCCACGCCTCGACGACAAGGGCCGGCTGGCGTTGCCGGCCAAGTTCCGCTCCGACCTGGACAGCGGGCTCGTCATCACCAAAGGCCAGGAACGGTGCCTGTTCGTGTTTCCGATCGCCGAGTTCAACCGCCTGACCGAGTTGCTGCGCACCGCGCCTGTGACGGACCGTCGCGTGCGCGACTACAGCCGCATCTTCTTCGCCAGCGCCTCGCACGAGGTGCCGGATGCGCAGGGCCGCATTACCGTTCCGCAGCCGCTGCGCCAGTACGCGGGGCTCGCGAAGGACAGTGTCGTCATCGGCGCGAACACCCGCGTAGAGGTCTGGGACTCCCAGGCCTGGCAGGACTACCTCGACCGAACCGAGCAGTCGTTCGCGGACGCCGAGGAGGAGGTGCTGCCCGGGCTGTTGTGAACAGCTCTTGAACGTCGCCGTCCGGCCCGGCCTCCTCCCGTCGCCGGCTTCGTCTTGGCGCACCTTCCCCGGCGCCGAGCCGGAGCGCGGATCACGACGGGTGGGGACCCGACCGGACGGCGCAGGCACCAACGCCCTCGGGGGAGGTTGCGCCAGACATGGACGAACACGTGCCGGTCATGCTCGACCGGGTGCTGGCGCTGCTCGCGCCGGCTCTGTCGGGACGTCCGGCCGTCGTGGTGGACGCGACCGTGGGACTCGGCGGCCATGCGGAGGCACTGCTTGCGGCCCACCCGCAGCTGCGCCTGGTCGGCCTGGACCGGGACCGGGCGGCGCTGGACCGAAGCGAACGGAGACTCGCCCGCTACGGCGAGCGGCTGCACCTGGTGCACGCCGTCTATGACCGGATGCCCGCAGTGCTGGCCGCGCTCGGCATGCCACGCGTCGACGGCGTGCTCTTCGACCTCGGCGTCTCGTCCATGCAGCTGGACCGGGCCGAGCGCGGCTTCGCCTACGCACAGGACGCGCCGCTGGACATGCGCATGGACCAGGACGCCGGGCGCACCGCGGCGGACGTCGTCAACACCTACCCGCCCACCGAACTGGCCCGCGTGCTGCGCGAGTACGGCGAGGAACGATTCGCGCGGCGAATCGCCCAGGCGATCGTCCGCGCTCGGCCGCTGACTTCGACGGCGCGACTGGCCGAACTGGTGCGTTCAGCCATCCCTGCGCCGGCTCGGCGCACCGGCGGTCACCCGGCCAAGCGCACGTTCCAGGCGCTGCGGATCGAGGTGAATGGTGAGCTTTCCGCACTGCGGGCGGCGTTGCCGGGAGCAGTTGCGGCGCTACGGCTCTCCGGCCGGATCGTCGTGCTGTCCTACCACTCGTTGGAGGACCGCATCGTCAAGCAGGCACTGGCCGAACTCGCCAGCGATCGCACGCCGCAGGGCCTGCCGGTGCCGCTCACCGACCAAGGACCGCAGCTGCGGCTGCTGGCGCGAGGCGTTGGACCGAGCGCCGCAGAAGTCGAGGCCAACCCACGCGCCGCGTCGGCGCGGCTGCGCGCGGCCGAGCGCATCCGAGAGCCGGCATGAGCGCGCCGGCCCGCGCCCCCCGGACCTCGGGGCGCCCACCTACCGCCGCAGCGCGCGCTCGGCCCTCGGCGTGGACCCGGCCGCGTCTCGTCGCGTCCGGTGCCTCGCACGTCGCGACACGAACGGGCCCGCCACGCGCTCCGTTCGCCCTGCTCATCGCGGGGCTGCTCGTCGGCGGGCTGTGCGCACTGCTCGCCCTCAACACCGCGGCCGCTGCAGCGGAGTTGCGCCGCCAGTCGATCGCCCAGGCGAACGCCGACGCAGCGGACGACGTTCAGCAGCTCAAGGCCGAACTCGCCGCCCGGCGCGCCCCGGCGGCGCTGCGCAGCGCCGCCTCGGCGCTCGGCATGGTGCCCGCAGATCATCCAGCCTTCCTGCGGATCCAGCCAGACGGCCGCGCGAGTGTGCTCGGCTCGGCACAGCCGGCTGCGGCCGTTCCGGTACCGGCACCTTCGCCGACGCCGACCGCCACCCCTATGAAGAGCGCCACGCCGACGAAGACCGCCGGCCCGACGAAGACGGGCACGCCGACGGGGACAGCTACGCCGACGACAAGTAAGCCGCCGGAGCGGCCGGTCACGTCGGCGCAGCCGACGCGGAGCCACCGATGAAGCCGCCCCCACCAAGCCGGCGTACGCAGCCACCGCGGACCCCCCGGGTCGAGCCGCCGCGGGCACCTCGACCCGTACCGCAGCGGGCACCTCGACCCGTGCCGCCGCTGGCGCCTCGGCCCGTGCCCGTGCGGCGCGGTACGGCCGCGACGCCCCGCGTCCCCGCACCGGCACGGGCTCCGGCTCCGCCGACAACGAGGCAGGTCGCGGCGGGCCGGCCGGCCCGGCCCCTGCCGCGTCCTCGCCCGGCCCGACGGCCGCGGCCGCGCAGGCGCCGCCGCTCACTCGTGATGAGGGCGCTGAACAACCGGCTGCGGGTGGGCTTCGCCGCAGTGTGCGCGCTCCTCGTGATCATCGGCGGGCGGCTGGTGCAGCTTCAGGGCGTCGACCACTCGAACTATGCCGGCGCCGCTGCAGCGCAACGGCTGTCCACGATCGAGTTGCACGCGTTGCGGGGCGAAATCGTCGATCGGTACGGCACCGTCCTCGCCTACACCACGAGCGCGCAGGACATCACGGCCGATCCGCAGCAGATCGCGACCGACGACCGCCTCCGCTACGCCCTGCAGCTCGCGCCACTCGTGAGCCGGCCCGCCCTGGACGTGATGCGGCTCCTCGCCGGACCCGGGCAGTACGCCGTGCTCGCCCGTGCGCTGCCGCCACAGACCGCCCGACAGGTCGAGAACCTCAAGCTGCCCGGCATTTATACACAGGCCACTACGGAGCGCCAGTATCCGGGGCAGACTACCGCCGCCAACGTGATCGGGTTCGTGCACTCCGACGGCAGCGGGGCAGCCGGCATCGAGCACGAGTACAACGACCTGCTAGCCGGCCGGGACGGACAACTCACTTACGCGGTCGACGGCACCGGCAATATCAACCCTGCCGGCCCCACCGTCCGCAAGGACGCGGTCGACGGCGGCACGGTCCGGCTCACCATCGACCAGGATCTGCAATACACCGTTCAGCAGTACCTTGACGCCGCGGTCGAATCGTCCAGCGCGCGCGGCGCACAGGTCGCCATCCTCAACACCCACGGTCAGGTGCTCGCTCTCGCGGCCAACGGCACGTTCAATTCCGCCGAACCGTCCACTCAGGGCTCGCAGCCCACGAACCCGGCTATTCAGACTGTCTTCGAGCCCGGATCGGCGAACAAAGTCGTGACCTTCTCCGCTGCCGTCGAGAAGGGCCTGATCAGGCCGTCGTCACTCATCCAGGTACCGACCACATTCCAGATGAATGACGTCACCGTGCACGACGCCTGGTGGCACCCGACCGAGACGTTCACCGCGACCGGGGTGCTCGCGGAGTCGTCGAACGTCGGCACGCTCGAGATCGCACAGCGACTGGGCGGGCCGACCTGGTACGACTACGAAAGGAAGTTCGGAATCGGCACCGCCACGGGAATCGAGCTGCCCGGCGAGAGCCCCGGCATCCTGCCGGCTCCCGATGCGTGGTCCGGCTCGTCGTTCGCCAACTTGCCGATCGGGCAGGGCGAGGCGATGACCGTGCTGCAGCTGGCATCGATGTATCAGACGATCGCCAACGACGGGGTACGGGTGCCGCCACGCATCGTCGCGTCGGTCACCGACGCGGACGGTGCCACCCAGGTGACGCCGCAGCCGCCCGGCGTCCGGGTGGTGAGCCCGAAGACGGCCAAGACGGTGCGCACCATGCTCGAGTCCGTAACGCTACCCGGGGGCACCGGCGTCAAGGCGGCGATCGACGGCTACCGCATCGCCGGCAAGACCGGCACCGGGCAGCAGCCCGACCCGAACCACGGCGGACGGTACAGCGACTGGATGAACTGGGACACTTTTGTGGGAATCGCGCCGGCGGACCGGCCGCAGTTCGTGGTGGCGATCATGGTCGACAACCCAGCGCACGGGCTCGAGGGCGGCGACGTCGCGGCGCCGCTCTACCACGAGATCGCCACCTACGAGTTGCAGCACGCGCGCATCCCGCCGAGTGGGTCGCTGTCCAAGCACGTCCCGTTGCAGGTCTGTGACGCGACGACGCGGATGGATAGCCCCAGTACCGTGTGCTGATGCGCGAGCACCTCACGCTCGTCGCGCCGGGAGAGCGAGGGACATAGTGTCGATCCCTCGACCAGCCAGCACCGAGGCGCGGCAGCTGCGCGAGCTCGCCGCGACTGCGGGCGGGCGGCTGGTCGGTCCCGACGTCGCCGTCACCGGGATAACCGCGAGCAGCGGCCAGGTGCGGTCCGGTGACCTGTTCGCCGCGCTGCCCGGCCGGCGTGGCCACGGCGCGCACTTCGCAGCGCCGGCTCGGGCTGCCGGAGCGGTAGCGGTGCTCACGGACCCAGCCGGTCTTGCACAGCTGTCGGGCGAGCTGCCGGCGATCGTGGTGGGCGACGTGCGGGCATGCCTGGGCCGGGTCGCCGCTGTCGTCTACGGCCGGCCCAGCAGCGCCATGACGGTGCTGGGCGTGACCGGCACGAGCGGCAAGACCACGACGACGTTTCTGGTGCGCGCCGGGCTCGTCGCCGCCGGTCAGGCAGCTGGGCTGATCGGCACGGTCGCCACGATGATCGGCGAGGAGTCGGTGGCGACCGGTTTGACGACGCCCGAGGCGCCGGATGTCCAGGCGTTGCTCGCCGTGATGCGGGATCGGGGCACGGACGTGGTGGCCATGGAGGTCTCCAGCCACGCGCTGACGATGGGACGCGCCGACGGTATCGACTTCGCCGTCGGCGCGTTCACCAATCTCTCCCAGGATCATTTGGACTTTCACGCTGACATGGAGGACTACTTCGCCGCGAAGGCGCGGCTTTTCGACGGCCGGGCGAGGGTGCCGATCGTGGTGGTGGACGACGCGTGGGGCCGACGCCTGGCCGGCGCCGTCGCAGCGGCCATCACCGTGAGCACGACCGGCAGCAATGCGGCGTGGTGGGCGAGCGACGTGCGCACCCTGGCGGACGGCAGCACGGCATTCCAGGTTCACGCGCCGCACGGCGGGTTCCCCGCCGGCTGCGCCGTGCCCGGGGCCTATAACGTCGCGAACGCAGTACTGGCGCTCGCCATCCTCGACGCAGCGGGTGTGCCGGCGGAGGTCGCGGTCTCCGCCGTGGAATCGGCTACCGTACCTGGACGTATGGAGCGGATCGACGCTGGGCAACCCTTCCTTGCGATCGTCGACTACAGCCACAAGCCGGCGGCGGTCGAGGGTGCGCTGCGGGCCCTACGGCCCCTCACGAAAGGCCGGCTCATCGTCGTGCTCGGCTGCGGCGGCGACCGCGACCGTGCCAAACGACCGGTCATGGGACAAGTTGCCGCGCAAGGCGCGGACCTGTTGATCGTGACGGACGACAATCCGCGCTCAGAGGACCCGGCGGCGATCCGGGCGGCGATGCTCGCGGGCGTGCCCGCCGAGCTGCGATACCGCGTAAGAGAGGTGGCTGGCCGGGCCGAGGCCATCAGGGCGGCCGCCGCAGCCGCGGAGCCGCACGATACGGTGCTCGTCGCGGGTAAGGGACACGAGACCGGGCAGGAGGTCGCCGGGGTGGTCCACCCGTTCGATGATCGCGGGATGCTGCGGCGTGCCATCGAGGAGCTCACCAGTTGATCGGCATGACGCTCGGCGAGGTCGCGGAGGTCGTTCACGGGCGTCTCTCCGACGCCGACCCGCGGTCCCGTGTCAGCGCGCCGGTGGAGTTCGACTCACGCAAGTCCCAGCCCGGCGGGTTGTTCCTGGCGCTGCCCGGCGAGCACGTAGACGGGCATTCCTTTGTTCGCGACGCGATCGCAGCCGGGGCGGTAGCAGCGATCGTGACTCGCCCGGTGGACGCGCCGAGCATCGTCGTGGCCGACGGCCGAGCCGCCCTCGCCGCCCTCGCCGCAGCGGTGGTCCGGCAGCTGCCCGACGCGCTCGTCGTCGGCATCACCGGCTCGTCGGGCAAGACCTCGACCAAGGACCTGCTCGCCCAGGTACTGCAGCGATCAGGCCCGACCGTGGCGCCGCCCGAGTCGTTCAACAACGAGCTGGGTCACCCGTACACCGTGCTCCGGGCCACGGCAGACACCCGGTTCCTGGTCCTCGAGGTGAGCGCGCGCGGCATCGGGCATATCCGGGACCTCACCCGTATCGCGCCGCCGCGCATCGGCGTTGTGCTGAACGTGGGCTCGGCACATCTCGGCGAGTTCGGCTCCCGGGCTGCGATCGCACAGGCCAAGGGCGAACTGGTCGAGGCGCTGCCTGCGGACGGCATCGCCGTGCTGAACGCCGACGACCCGCTGGTGAGCGCCATGCGCGCTCGCACCGCCGCCCGGGTCGTGTCGTTCGGCACCTCTGGGGACGTGCGTGCGTCCGGCGTCACGCTGGACGGGCTGGGCCACGCGCGGTTCACGCTGCATGCCGACGGCTCGGCGCCGGTCGAGCTGCGAGTGTCCGGCGAGCATCAGGTGGCCAATGCGCTCGCAGCCGCCGCGGTTGCGCTCGCCTGCGGCATGCCCCTGCCCGAGGTTGCGGACGCTTTGTCCGCGGCCACGCCGCGGTCGAAGTGGCGCATGGAGATCACCGAGCG
Organism: Jatrophihabitantaceae bacterium; assembly: GCA_036506155.1. GTDB lineage: Bacteria > Actinomycetota > Actinomycetes > Mycobacteriales > Jatrophihabitantaceae > DASXRA01. Next base: position 40,635 of record DASXSF010000105.1, on the reverse strand, counting down.
GCCGGACGGCGTCGTGGTGATCAACGACGCCTACAACGCCAACCCTGAGTCGATGCGTGCCGCGCTGCGCGCCCTGGCCGGCATCGGCCGCGGGCGGGGAGGCCGCACCTGGGCGGTGCTCGGCGGGATGGCCGAACTCGGCGCGGCCGCCGCAACTGAGCACGACGCAGTGGGTCGAGCGGCGATCGAGCTGGGGATCACGCGGCTGGTTACCGTCGGCGAGCCGGCTCGGGCGATAGATCACGGCTCGCGGTGGGTGCCCGATGTGGACGCAGCGATTGCCCTGCTGTGTAAGGAGATTCAGCCCGGCGACGTGGTGCTCGTCAAGGCGTCCCGGGCCAACGGGCTGGAACGCGTCGCCCTGGAGCTATCGCAGTGAACGCCCGGGTCGAGGAGCGAATCGCAACTACCGGTACGCGACCACGAGGCGATGAGCGCTCGCGCGAAGAGCCCGCCGCCGCGACGCGGCCCGCGCCGCAAGGCGCGGAGCGGAGCCGGGAATGCACCCGAGCGAAGCGAGTGGTGCAGGCCCGGATACGCCCAGGCGGGACAGATCAGTGAGGACAGCCCTCGCTGCGGCGCTCGTTGCCCTGTTGTGCTCGATCCTGAGCACTCCGCTCGTCGTGGCGTACTTCCGCCGGCACGGGTTCGGCCAGGAGATCCGCAACGACGGCCCGCCGCAGCACATGATCAAGCGTGGCACGCCCACTATGGGCGGGGTCGTGATCGTCGGCTCGACGATCATCGGCTACCTCGCGGCCCACCTCGTGGCCGCCATCGCCGGGGGCCAGGGCCCGACCGTGTCGGCGTTGCTTGCCCTGTTCATGATGGTCGGCCTGGGCGTGGTCGGCTTCCTCGACGACTTCATCAAGCTACGGCACCAACGCAGCCTGGGCCTGCGCGCGCGGGCGAAGTTCGGCGGACAGCTCGTCGTGGCAGTGACGTTCGCGGTACTGGCGCTGATGTTCCGCAACAGCAACGGGCTGACGCCGGCGTCCACCCACGTGTCGTACGTCCGCGACATCACCGCATTCGGCATCGGTGCGGTCGGTTTCGTCATCCTCGCTTACGTGATCGTCGCGGCGACGTCCAATGCCGTGAATCTCACCGACGGACTCGACGGGCTGGCGGCCGGCGCCGCTGCCATGGTGTTCGGTGCATTCACCATAATCGGGCTTATCCAGGCCCGGCATCTCTGCGGACCCGGTGGCGCGGGACCGCACGGCTGCTACGAGGTCCGCGACCCGCGCGACCTCGCGATCCTGGGAGCCGCAGCGATGAGCGCCTGCTTCGGTTTTCTGTGGTGGAACGCCTCGCCTGCCCAGATCTTCATGGGTGACACCGGATCCATGGCGCTCGGCGGGCTGATGGCGGCGCTGGCGATCTTGGCTCGGGTGGAGCTCCTGCTGGTCGTGCTGGGTGGGCTGTTCGCGGTGGTGACGCTCTCCGGCCTTATCCAGGCCGGCTGGTTCAAGTTCACCCGATGGCGAACCGGCACCGGGCGCCGCGCGTTCCGGATGTCACCGTTACACCACCACTTCGAGATGTCGGGGTGGGAGGAAATCACGATCATCGTCCGGTTCTGGATCATCGCCGGCATCGCTGTCGCGTTCGGGGTGGGTCTGTTCTACGCCGAGTTCGTCAGCCATGGCTGACGAACTCGCCGGGCGCACCGTCCTCGTCTACGGGGTGGCGCTGGCCGGCGAGAGCGCGGCCCGGGCGCTGCTCGATCGTGGCGCGCATGTGCTGCTGGCCGACCGCCGTACCCCGCGGGCCGTCGCATCCCTCGAGGCGGCCGGGGCGCGCTTCGTCGGCGACGCCGAGTCGCTGCCCCCGGGCGTCGATCTGGTGTGGGTCACTCCCGGCGTGCCGCCGACTCACCCGCTGCCGGTCGCGGCGCAGGCCGCCGGCATTGAGGTGATCGGCGAGGTCGAGCTTGCCTGGCGGCTGCGCGGCGCCTCGGCCGCGCCGTGGCTCGCGGTCACCGGCACGAACGGCAAGACGACCACGGTCCGGATGCTGGAGGCCATCCTGCGCGCCGCAGGACTGCGCGCAACCGCAGTCGGCAACGTCGGAACGTCGATCATCAACGCGGTCACCGCCGGCGAACGCTACGACGTGCTGGCCGTGGAGCTGTCGAGCTTCCAGCTGCACTGGTCCTCAACACTCGAGCCGGCCGCCGGCGCGCTGTTGAACGTGGCGCCCGACCACCTCGACTGGCACGGCTCGATGGACGCTTACACGCTGGCCAAGACGCGGATCTGGCACTCACCGGTCGCGATCGGCAACGTGGATGACCAGATCGTGGCCCGGCTGCTCCCCGAGGCCCCGTCGAGCCGCCGGGTCGGGGTCACGCTGGATGCGCCGCAGTCCGGCCAACTCGGCGTAGCCGACGGTGTGCTCGTCGACCGAGCCTTCGGCGACGAGGCGTTGATCTCCGCCGGCGAGGTCAACCCGTTCGGCCCGCACAACGTTGCCAACGCGCTCGCCGCGGCAGCGCTGGCCCGGGCGCACGGCGTGGACGCCGGGGCGGTGCGTGCCGGGCTCGCCGCCTTCGTGGCGGACCCGCACCGCAACAAGGTCGTCGCTGAACGCGCGGGCATCCGCTACGTCGACGACAGCAAGGCGACGAACCCGCACGCGGCGCTCGCTTCGCTTCGCGCGTACGAGCGCGTGGTGTGGATCGCTGGTGGCCAGCTCAAGGACGCGCCGGTCGACGCTCTCGTCGCCACGGTGGCGCCGCGGCTGCGAGGCGTGGTGCTGCTCGGCGCCGACCGGGCGCGGATCAGGGCTGCCTTGGCCCGACACGCGCCCGAGGTCCCGGTGATCGACGTGGCGAGGACGGACGATAAGGCCATGACCGAGGTGGTGTCCGCCGCGGTGGGGCTGGCGCGTACCGGTGACACGGTGCTGCTCGCCCCGGCCGCCGCGTCGTACGACATGTTCAGCGGATACGCGGCGCGCGGTGCGGCGTTCGCGGCAGCGATCGACGCGCTCGTCGCGTGAGCGAAGGAGCATCGCAGGCGCGCAGCGACTGGCCGCGAACAGTGAGCGAGACCGAGCGGGGCGATGAGAGCCCGCGCGCAGAGCAGGGTAGGCAATGACACGCGCGCGGGTGCGGCGCTACCTCGACCGTCCCCACGCGTCCGTGCAACTGATGCTGCTCGCCGGCTGCGGGCTACTCGGCTTCGGTTTGCTGATGGCGGCGTCCACCACGATCGCGGCGTCGAACGACCAGGCGTCGGCGATCTGGACGCAACTGGTTCGCGAGCTTGAGTTCCTCGTCATAGGGCTGCCGATCCTCTGGCTGACTATGCGGGCGGCACCGCGGCGGTTCCGTACCGTGGCGTATCCGGCGATGTTCGTGGCGCTGGTATCGCTCTGCGCAGTGCCCGTGCCGGGCATCGGCGTCGGGGTCTACGGCGCCAGACGGTGGATCGACCTCGGCCCGCTGCAGCTACAGCCGTCGGAGTTCGCGAAGCTCGCCATCCTGCTGTGGGCTGCCGACCTGCTGACGCGCAAGCAGCACCTGCGCACGCTCACCCAGGCGCGCCACGTGTTCCTGCCGCTCATTCCGGTCTTCGTGCTTGTCTGCGGACTCGTCATGCTCGAACCCGATCTCGGCACCACGATGTGCTTCGTTCTGATCCTGCTCGGGTTGCTGTGGACGCTCGGCCTGCCGATGCGCTACTTCGCGGCCGTGCTCTTGGCGGTTGGCGGTGCTGTGTCGCTGCTCGCGGTAATGGAGCCCTACCGGCTCACGCGCCTGCTGACGTTCGTCCATCCGTTCCGCGAGCACCGCGGCGCCGGCTACCAGACCGTCGAGGGCCTGTACGCGCTTGCGTCCGGCGGCGTCTTCGGCGTCGGTTTGGGCAACGGCACCTCCAAGTACGAATGGGTGCCCAATGCCAACACCGACTACGTGTTCTCCGTGATCGGCGAGGAGCTGGGCCTGCTCGGGTGTAGCGCCGTTCTGGTCTTGTTCGCGCTGCTCGCATTCACCGGGCTGCGGATCACGAGACGTAGCGCCGACCCGTTCGTGCGCCTGGCCGCCGGAGGAGCCACGGCGTGGGTCTGTGGCCAGGCGTTGATCAACATCGGGTATGTGACGGCGCTTCTGCCGGTCACCGGTATCCCGCTGCCGTTCATCTCCGCGGGCGGGACGTCGCTGCTCACGACGCTGTTCGTGTTCGGGATGCTCGTCTCGTTCGCCCGGCACGAGCCGGCCGCAGTCGCTGCCGCGCAGCGAGCCGCGGCCAACGGCACGCGCTCGCGCGTCGAGCGGTGGTTGCGCGTGCCGGTGCCCAAGGCGTACGTGCCGCCACGACGCACCGCCAAGCCGAAACTCCGGCCGAAGCCTCGGCCGAAGCCTCAGCCCAAGTCTCAGCCAAAACCCTGGCCCCCACCACCGACCAGGCGCACAGAACCGGTCAAGCGCGCACAACCCGTCAAGCGGGCCCAGCCCGCTGGGCCCCTGCGTCGGCTGCCCGCCGCACCGCGCGGAAGTTCCACCGCCTACCGTTCCACGACGGGGACGCAACGGAGGCGGGCATGAGCACACGCGTACTCGTCGCGGGTGGGCATTCGGCGGGGCACATCGAGCCGGCGATGAACCTCGCCGACGCACTTCGGGCCGCCGACCCCTCCGTGGAGATCACCGCGCTCGGCACGGAACGGGGGCTCGACACGACGCTGATCCCACAGCGCGGATACCCGCTGGAGTTGATCCCGCCGGTGCCGCTGCCGCGCAAGCTCAACCGCGACCTGCTCGCCACACCCGGCAGGCTCAGCGAGGCCGTGCGCGCCGCGGGCGCCGTCATCGACCGCCACAACGTCGACGTGGTCGTCGGGTTCGGCGGCTACGTGGCCCTGCCCGCCTATGTCGCCGCACGCCGGCGGGACGTCCCGATAGTGGTGCACGAGGCAAACGCGCGGCCCGGCATCGCCAATCGGCTGGGCGCGCGCCTGACCCGGCACGTGTTCACGGCGTCGGCCGCTGTGCGACTGCCGCACGCGACGCCGATCGGCATCCCGCTGCGGCCCGCGATCGCTGCCCTCGACCGGGCGGCCGCCCGCACCGACGCGCGGCTCGACTTCGGCCTCTGGCCCGACGCGCCGACGCTGCTCGTCACCGGCGGCTCGCAGGGCGCCCGCGCGATCAACGCCGCAGTGTCGGCAGCCGCCGACGGACTGCGGGAGGCCGGGGTGCAGGTGCTGCACGTCGTCGGCCCGAAGAACATCGTGGACGTGAGCGAGGGCAAACCGCCCTACGTCGTCGTGCCGTACGTCGCGCAGATGGATCGGGCTTATGCGACGGCGGACTTCGTAGTCTGCCGCGCCGGCGCGATGACGTGCGCTGAGCTCACTGCTGTAGGACTGCCGGCCGCGTACGTGCCGCTGCCATTGCGCGGTGGTGAGCAGCGTCACAACGCGCAGCCGATCGTGGCAGCGGGGGGCGGGCTGCTCGTCGACAACGCGGACCTTTCGCCACAGTGGATCATGCTCGAGGTAGTGCCGCGCATCACCGACCCGCCGAGCCTGCGCGTGATGTCGCGCGCCGCCGGGCACGCTGGCGCACGTGACGCCGCCGCCGTATTGGCCCGCCACATCCTGACCGTGGCCGCCGAACGGCGCCGTTTCGGCACGGGAGGACGAGGATGAACACCGCGACCCCGACGCACGACGCCGACGCCGACCGGCCCGATGGCTGGGAGGCTCCCGGTGCGGCGCTCGTGCGCAGCGCCGCCACGGACGCAGTACCGCCGCTCGCCGATCTGGGCCGGGTGCACATCATGGGCATCGCCGGCGCCGGGATGAGCGGGCTCGCCCGAATCCTCGTTGCGCGTGGCGTTCCGGTCACTGGCTGCGAGGCGCGCGACTCAACGACTGTTGCCGCGCTGCGCGCCGTCGGCGCGACCGTCCACATAGGACACTCAGCGGACCACCTCGACGACGCTGACACGTTTGTATATACGACGGCGATCAATCCGAAGCACCCCGAGTTCGTCGCTGCCCGCAAGAGCGGCATGCCGGTGCTGCGCCGGGCGGTTGCGCTGGCCGCGGCGCTCGAGGACCGCATCTGCATCGCGGTCACCGGCACGCACGGCAAGACGACTACGACCTCGCTGCTGACCGTCGCTGTCCAGGCCGCAGGGCTCGACCCGTCATTCGCGATCGGCGGCAACCTCTACGAGACCGGGGTGAACGCACACCTCGGCACGGGCGAGCTCGCCATCGTGGAAGGCGATGAGAGCGATGGGTCCTTCCTGCTGCTGCACCCGGCCATGGCCCTGATCACGAACATCGAGGCCGACCATCTGGAGAACCACGGCGACCTCGAAGGCATCTTCCGGGCGTTCGAGCACTTCGTCGACCGCATCGAGCACAACGGGATGCTGCTCGCGTGCAACGACGACCCGGGTGCGCGCCGCATCGCCGACTATGCCCGCACGTCGGGCCGCCGGGTGCGTACCTACGGCGTAGGCGACGGCGCCGACATTCGGGTGAGCGACATCGTCGAGCGCCCGGACGGCGTCGAGTTCACGACGGACGGCGCCGGGCAATCGCTGCTGCGTGTCCGCGTGGGTGCGCTGATCGGCCGGCACATGGCGCTCAACGCCGCCGCGGCACTCGGGCTTGCCGTCGAACTCGGGCTCGACCTCGACGTCGTACTCGACGCGTGGCGCGAGTTCCGCGGCGTGCACCGCCGCTTCGAGTACCGCGGCAGCGCGAACGGCATCAGCGTCTACGACGACTACGCGCACCACCCGACCGAGGTGGCCGCCCAGCTCACCGCGGCGCGGGCGGTCGCAGGGCCAGCCCGGCTCATCGGTGTGTTCCAGCCCGGCACGTACAGCCGAACGCAGACGTTCGCCACCGAGTTCGCGAACGCGCTGGGCATCGCCGACATCGCTGTGGTCATGGACGTCTTCCCGGCCCGTGAGGAACCGATCCCGGGCGTCACCGGGGCACTCATCGCCGATCAGGTGCCGCTTCCGCGCCAGAACGTGATCTTCGAGCCGAGCTTCTCGGCAACCCCGCGGCGCATCGCCGAGGTGGCCGCGCCGGGCGATGTGATCCTGACGATGGGCATCGGAAACGTCTACCTGCTCTGTCCCGAGATCCTCGCGGAGATCGCCGGCACAATCCGAGATGAATGACGACCTCGCGCCCACCCGCCGCTCGGCCCGGCGCGTGGCGCTGGTGACCGGCACCGCCGGCCTCATCGCTGTGCTCGTCTGGGTCGTGCTGTTCAGTTCGGTGCTAGGCGCCAAGCAGGTCGTCGTGCATGGGGTGCACGTCGTCTCGGCAGCGCGCGTCCGGTCAGTGGCCGACGTTCCACATGGCCGACCGCTGCTGCGCCTGGACACCGGTGCGATCGCCCGTCGCGTCGAGACCTTGCCCGAGGTGGCTGCTGCGAGCGTGCACGTGAGCTACCCGTCTACGGTCGTGATCACGGTGACCGAGCGCGTCGCCGTCGGGTACCTCGTCGCCGACGGGACGGTAGACCTCGTCGACAAGAGCGGCCGGCAGTTCCGCACCGTCCCGGCCGCGCCCGCGGGGCTGCCCCGCTTCGACATCCCCGCCGGAGCGACGGCCACGGGGCACGCGGTGGCGACGGTTGCCGGAGCGCTCACCGCGCCGGTCGTCCGCACACTGTCGTCGATCAGTGCCGACGAGCCCTCCGCGATCACCTTGCATTTGCGCGACGGACGGATCGTGCAGTGGGGGAGCGCCGACCGCAGCGCGGACAAGGCGCAGGTGCTGCCGGCGCTGCTCACCCGTCCCGGCACGGATTTCGACGTCAGCAATCCGGACCTGGTCGTCGCGCGATAAGTCAGCCTCCCCCCGCGAGCGATCACAGCGAATTGATCGTTCGCCGGCACACCGCGCGGCGCGCCTGCTTGAATGCAGACGGTCCTTAACTACCGTCCCATCAGGTGCCTAGCTTGACATAACGTTAACGTTCTACTTGAGGGTGAGAGTTTGCCGCACCGACGGAAGTGGGAGCCATGACTGTGCCAGCCCGCCCGCTCCAACCACTGCGCCCCAGTTGTGTGCTCGCGATCGGAGGTGGCTCATGACACCACCGCACAACTATCTTGCGGTCATCAAGGTCGTCGGTGTCGGCGGCGGTGGCGTCAACGCCGTGAACCGGATGATCGAAGTCGGCCTCAAGGGTGTCGAGTTCATTGCGGTGAACACCGACGCGCAGGCGCTGCTGATGAGCGACGCCGACGTGAAGCTCGACGTGGGCCGCGAACTCACGCGTGGCCTGGGTGCGGGCGCAAACCCGGAGGTGGGCCGCAAGGCCGCCGAGGACCACAAGGACGAGATCGAGGAAGTGATCAAGGGCGCCGACATGGTGTTCGTCACCGCCGGGGAAGGGGGCGGCACGGGCACCGGTGGGGCTCCGGTCATCGCGAGCATCGCGCGAAAGCTCGGCGCGCTAACGATCGGTGTCGTCACCCGGCCGTTCTCCTTCGAGGGGAAGCGCCGCGCCGCGCAGGCGGAGGAGGGAATCGAGACGCTGCGTTCCGAGTGCGACACGCTGATCGTCATCCCGAACGACCGGCTGCTGCAGATCTCCGATCACAACGTCAGCGTGATGGACGCGTTCCGCAGCGCCGACCAGGTGCTGCTGTCGGGTGTCCAGGGCATCACCGACCTGATCACCACGCCCGGCCTGATCAACCTCGACTTCGCCGACGTCAAGAGTGTGATGAGCGGTGCCGGCTCGGCGCTGATGGGCATCGGTTCGGCCCGCGGTGACGGACGCGCGCGCAGCGCTGCCGAGGTCGCAATCGCGAGCCCCTTGCTCGAGGCCAGTATGGAGGGCGCACACGGCGTCCTGCTGTCGATATACGGCGGCTCCGACCTCGGCCTCTTCGAGATCCACGACGCGGCATCGCTCGTCGCCGAGGCGGCCCACCCGGAAGCGAACATCATCTTCGGCGCGGTCATCGACGACACCCTGGGCGACGAGGTGAAGGTGACGGTGATCGCCGCCGGTTTCGACAGCGGGCAACTGCCGTACAAGAAAGTCGAGGTGCGCCGCGACGAGGCCCAGCCGGATGGCGCGCCCCCACGCGAGTCCCCGCCCCGATGGCGGCTGCCGTCGTCAGGAATTCGGCGCACACCGGTGAACCTCGATGACGAGCTCGACGTCCCGGACTTCCTCAAGTCGTGAGTAGCCGCGCATCGCACTGCCCACGCCGCACCGGCGCGGCTCGCAGCGAGCGGCTCGCGCGCACATGCTCCCCGTAAGCGTTGACCGACCGGTGAGCGCACAGCTTGATCCCGAACGCCGGGCCGAGTTGGTCGCCCGCCTGGGAGCGGTGCGTGCGCGGCTCGCGGACGCGTGTGCCGGCGTGGGTCGCGATCCGCACGACGTGACGATCGTGGCCGTCACCAAGACCTTCCCGGCGATCGACATCGCCGGCCTGGCGAGCATCGGGGTTACCGACATCGGGGAGAACCGCGATCAGGACGCACGTGCCAAGATCGCCGAGCTGGAGGCGTCGCGCTGGGAGCTGCCACCGCTCCGCTGGCACTTCGTCGGCCGGCTGCAGACGAACAAGTGCCGCTCGGTGGCCCGCTACGCCCACGTCGTCCATTCCGTCGACCGCGTCACGGTCGCGTCGGCGCTTGCCGTCGGCGCGCAGCAAGCAGAGCGAAAGCTGCTTGTATTCGCGCAGGTCAGCCTCGACGAGGACCCGGCTCGTGGCGGGGTGGTGCCCCGCGGACTCGGCGAACTCGCCGACCACGTCGCGGCGCTGGAGGGGTTGACGTTGATCGGGGTCATGGCGGTTGCGCCCTTGGGCGCAGACCCGGATGCGGCATTCGAGCGGCTGGCCATCATCTCAGCCGGGCTGCAGAACGAGCATCCCGAGGCGAGCGCCATCTCCGCCGGGATGAGTGAGGACCTGGAAGCGGCGGTGCGGCACGGCGCGACACACGTGCGGATCGGATCGGCGTTGCTCGGCCGCCGGACGGCAAACTTCGGCTAGCGTCGCACAAAGACACTCGTAGTGGAGGACGACATGCCCGGAGCGATGCGCAAGATGGGCGTCTACCTAGGCCTCGTCGAGGCAGACGACGACGCCCTCGCCGACGCGTCCTACGACCGCGGCAACGGTCACGCCGAGTACGCCGAAACCCGCTACTCGCGGGGAGGCGACGGCGCACATCTAGTGCCTCGCGACTACCCGCCGGACGACGACGGGTATGCCGTCGAATACAGCGACGGCGAGTACCCGCCTTACCGGATCACCACGCTGCACCCGCGCAACTACAACGAGGCGCGCACGATCGGCGAGCATTTCCGCACCGGTACCCCGGTGATCATGAACTTGTCCGAGATGGAAGACGCCGACGCGAAGCGGCTGGTCGACTTCGCAGCCGGCCTGACGTTCGGCCTGCACGGGCGGCTGGAGCGAGTTACGGCCAAGGTGTTCCTGCTCAGCCCGCACAATGTAACCGTCACAGCGCAGGACAAAGCCCGCATCGCCGAAGGGGGCTTCTTCAACCAATCCTGAGCTACCGGCCCGTCGCCGGTATCGCGGGCCGAGCGCCGAGTGTTAGCGTGCCTGCTCGTACTGGCACCATGGAGACTGGCAGGTTCCGGCACGTGCAGCTGTGGCACGCCGATACGAGCGGAGAGCGATCCGATGACGCTGTTTTGGAGTGTCGTCGCCCTCGTGCTCTACATCTATTTCCTGTTGATCGTCGCGCGGGTCGTCGTCGAGGTCACCCGCCAGTTCGCACGATCGTGGCGGCCGGCCGGGGTGGCCGCGGTCGGCTTGGAGGTTGTGTACAGCAGCACCGATCCACCGGTGAAGCTCTTCAGACGCTTGATCCCGCCCCTCAGGATCGGCCCGGTAAGTCTGGACCTGAGTGTCTGGATTCTGCTCATCGCTATCCTGGCTCTGCGGTGGCTAGCCCTCTCGCTCGCCTGACCATGAGCGCCGTGGGTTGCGACCGCACCGCACCGCCTGCATCATCCGCAACGAGCAATAGTGTCGGAGCCGCCCGGCTCCGTCGTAGATCACGAGGTGACCCGCATGCCACTCACGCCCGCCGAAGTCCACAACGTGGCCTTCAAGAAGCCTCCGATTGGCAAGCGTGGCTACGACGAGGAGGAGGTCGACGCGTTCCTCGACATCGTCGAGGTCGAGTTGGCTCGCCTCATTGAGGAGAACAATGACCTGCGGGCGCGGCCTGGTGGCGCCGGCTCGAACGGCGGCGTCAGCATGGCCGAGGTCGGGGCGGCGCGCGAGGAGAACAGCCGATTGCAGGCGCGGATCGCCGAACTGGAGAAGGCGCTATCGCAGGGTAAGGACGGCACCGCCCAGCAGCTCGCCCACGTACAGCAACAGCTCGGGCACTCCGAGCAGCAGGTGGGGCAATTGCGTCAGCAACTCCACCAGGCACAGCTGGCGGCCCAGCAGGCGCAGCAGCAGGCGCAGGCGGCACAGCGCCCAGGTGGTGGCGGGATCACCGACGAGCACCACGCGCAAGCAGTGCAAATGCTGGCCCTTGCACAGCAGACAGCCGACCAGCACCTCGCCCAGTCCAAGTCCGAGGCAGAGCGGCTGCTCGCCGAGGCGCAGGCCAACGCTCATGCCGCTCTCGGCAACGCGCAGGCGCAGGCGGACAAGCAGATTGCCGAGGCGAGAGCGCACGGCGAGCAGATCGAGCGGGAAAGTGCGGCCAAAGCGGCGCAGTCAGTACACGACGCCGAGCAGCGCGTGTCCGCGCTCACGGCGCAGCTCGACCAGCGAAAGTCGGCACTCGAGCGCCGGGTCGAGGAGCTGCGCACGTTCGAGCGCGAGTACCGCACCCGGCTGAAGAGCTACCTCGAATCGCAGCTACGCGACCTCGACTCGAGTGGACGCGCCGAGCCAGCGGCAGCGGAGGGTCAGCGCGCGGCCAGCTGATCGCGGGCGGACCCGGAAACGGGCGCACCGTGCTCGTCGCGCTGGTGCTTGTCGCGGCGCTTGCGTGCCTGTGTGTCGGCCTGCTGCTGTCGAGCACCCCGTGGCTCGTCGCGTCGGTGGCGGCCAGCGTCGTCGCCGGGGTGCTGATCCACCGGCACCAGGTCGCGTTGCGCACCGCCGGTCCGCCAGAGGCGGCACCGCCGGCAGCCGCGGGTGATCTTGACGTGTGGGTGATCGACGGCCGGCCCCGCTACCACCGGCGCACGTGCGAAATCATCGACGGCCAGGGCGCGGAACCCATACCGCGAAGCCAAGCCGACGAGGACGGCTTCATCCCCTGCTCGTTGTGCCAGCCCGACGCCTAGTCCTCAGATTCTCCTGAGCCACACGTGGAGTCCGAGATCGTCGTCGGCGGTGGTGTAGGTGCCCTGCGCGTCCGCGGGTGCGCCCTCGTGCAGTGCCACGGAGAGCACCTCATCCGCGACCTGCGCCGCGTGCGCGCGCAGTGCCTCGGCCGGCTCGGGTGAACCCCCGACCCGCCACCACACCTCGATCCGGTCGGTCACGTCCAGCCCGGCGCTCTTGCGCGCCTCCTGAATGACACGCACCACGTCGCGGGCGAGACCGGCCAGCCGCAGTTCGTGGGTGAGTTCGAGGTCCAGGGCCACCGTCTCGGCGCCGCCGCTCGCCACGGCCCAGCCCGATCGCGGCGTTTCGGTCACGGCCACGTCGTCCGGCTCGACCTCGACGTCAGCGCCGTCGACGCTCACTCGCGCCCGGCCGGCGCGCAGCGCCGCAACGAGTGTGGCGGGATCAGCGCGCGTGATCGCGGACGCCACCACCTGGGTGCGCTTGCCGAACCGCTTGCCGAGCGCGCGATAGTTCGGCTTGACGCCGAGCTGCACCAGTTCGCCGGTGCCAGCCAGCGTCGACAGCTCTTCGACGTTGAGCTCGTCGGCGACCTCACGCCGCAGCGTCTCGGGCAGATCGGTCCAGCCCGGCGCGGAGATGAGTGCGCGTGCCAGGGGCTGGCGGGTCTTCACCTTCGCCTCGGCGCGGGCCGCGCGGCCGATCTCGACGAGCCGGCGCACCTGCGCCATCCGCGCGCCGAGTACGGCGTCCACCCGGCCCGGGTCCGCCACCGGCCAGGACTCGAGGTGCACGGAGTCCACCCCGATCTCGTCCGCGAACAGCGCCGACCACACCTTGTCCGTGACGAAGGGCGCGAACGGCGCCATCAGCAGCGTGAGCAGCCGCAGGCACTCGTGCAAGGTGGAAAGCGCTGCCGGGTCGCCGTCCCAGAACCGGCGGCGTGAGCGACGGACGTACCAGTTCGACAGGTCGTCGATGTACGCGGCGATCGCCCGTCCGGCACGCTGCGTGTCGAAGTCCTCGAGCGCGGCATCGACCTCGGACACCAGCCGGTGTGCCCCGGAAAGCGCCCACCGGTCGAGTAGCGTGTCCTCGCCCGCTGCCCGGCCGGGCTGCCAGTTGTTCGCGCGAGCGTAGAGCGACTGGAACGACGCCACCGACCAGTACGTCCTGATCACCTTGGACGCGATCTCGTCGAGGACCTTGTGCCCGATGCGCCGGGTCGACCACGGCGAACCGTTGGCGACCATGAACCAGCGCACCGCATCTGCGCCGTGCCGATCCAGCAACGGGATGGGTTCGAGGATGTTGCCGAGGTGCTTGCTCATCTTGCGGCCGTCCTCGCCGACGAGCAGTCCGAGGCAGAGCACGTTGCGGTACGAGCTCCGGTCGAACACCAGCGTGCCGATCGCCATCAACGTGTAGAACCAACCCCGCGTCTGGTCGATCGCCTCACAGATGAAGTCGGCCGGGTACGCCGCTTGGAAGGCTGCCTCATTGCGGTACGGCGCGCCGAGCCGGGCGAAGGGCATGGAGCCGGAGTCGAACCAGGCGTCGATCACCTGCGGCACCCGCCGGTACGTGCCCTCCTCGCCGGGCAGCGTGAACGTCACGTCGTCGACGAACGGCCGGTGCGGGTCGTCGAGCTGCACGCCGGACAGCTCACGCAACTGCGTTAGCGACCCGACACACACGACGCGAGTCGGGTCAGCATCGTTGCGCCAGATCGGCAGGGGCGTGCCCCAGTAGCGGTCGCGCGACAGTGCCCAGTCGATGTTGTTCTCGAGCCAGTCACCGTAGCGGCCGTGCTTGATCGTCTCCGGATACCAGGTGGTGGCCTCGTTCTCCCGCAGCAGCGCGTCTTTGACCGCCGTGGTGCGGATGTACCAGGACGGCAGGGCGTAGTACATCAGCGGCGTGTGGCAGCGCCAGCAGTGCGGGTAGGAGTGCTCGTACGGCACGTGCCGGAACATCAGCCCGCGGGCCTGCAGATCGGCGACGATCACGTCGTCGGCGTCCTTGAAGAACATGCCGCCGATCAGCGGGAGGTCGGTCTCGAACCGCCCGCGCCGGTCTATCGGGTTGACCAGTTCGACGCCATTGCGGCGCACGGAGTTGAAGTCGTCGGCGCCGAACACCGTTGCCTCGTGCACGAGCCCGGTGCCGTCGGCGGTAGTCACGTAGTCCTCGTTTACGACGAAGTGACCCCGCCCCGGCCACGGCACCACGCCGAACGGCCGCTGGTAGGTCCAACCGAGCATGTCGGCGCCGGTGAACGTGTCCTCGATCGTCCAGCCCGCGCCGAGCACCTGCTCGACCAGTTCTCGAGCGACGATCAGGGTCTCGTTGCCGTTGGTGGCGCTCACGTACGTGACGTCAGCCTTCGCGGCGACGAGCGCGTTGCTCGGCAGGGTCCACGGCGTGGTCGTCCACACCAGCATGGCTGCGCGGCCGGCATAGGGCCCGGACGTCAGGGGCAGCCGCACGTACACCGACGGGTCGACCACCATGTCGTACCCCTGCGCCAGCTCGTGGTCGGAGAGGCCCGTCCCACAGCGCGTGCAGTACGGCGCCACCCGGAAGTCCTCGACGAGCAGCCCCTTGTCGAAGATCTGCTTGAGCGCCCACCACAGCGACTCGATGTAGTCCGGGTTCATCGTCCAGTAGGCGCCGTCGAAGTCGACCCAGTAGCCCATCCGGACCGTCAGCTCCGCGAACGCGTCGACGTGCCGCTGGACCGATTCGCGGCACCTGGCGTTGAACTCGGCGATGCCGTAGGCCTCGATGTCGGGCTTGCCGGTGAAGCCCAGCTCCTTCTCGACCGCGAGCTCGACCGGCAGACCGTGGCAGTCCCAGCCGGCCATGCGTGGGACGTGGAAACCCTTCATCGTCTTGAACCGGGGGAACACGTCCTTGAAGACCCGTGCCTCGATGTGGTGCGTGCCGGGCATGCCGTTGGCGGTGGGCGGGCCCTCGTAGAACGTCCAGTGCGGACCGCCGTGTGTCTGTTCGAGGCTGCGCGGGAAGACCTTGTCGGCGTGCCAGCGCTCGATCACCTCGCGATCCAGCGCAGGGAGGTCGACATGTGCCGGCAGCGGCTGGTAGGCGCTCACCTGAGTGGGTACTCCTCGACATGGTGCTCCGTGGCTCCGAGCCGAGGGACGACCTGCCGGATCGGGCCCGGCACGCCGCGGTACCACCCTCGTTGGCGCCGTTGGCGCCCGCTTCGTTCGGGTTCCGGTTCTACTGAGGCCCGACCGGGCCCGTTCTTCCGGTGCTCGGAGGTGATTTCGCCGGCGGCCATGCCGCCCGGGCTCGCACCGTCCCCGGGTCGCTGCGCTGCTGGGTCCTGCGGCTACTTGTCCTCGTCGTCGCGTCGCCATGATAGCGGCGATAGGAGGGGGACGTCGCGTGGAATCGGATGGCTTGCCGGTTCGGGTGCGGGTTCGACCCGGAGCATCGCGGACCTCGGTGGGCGGGCGGCACGGCGCCGAGGCACTCGTCGTTGCCGTCAGCGCCCGAGCCGTGGAAGGCCGGGCGAATCGGGCGGTGATCGAGGCCGTGGCCTCCGCATTCGGCGTGCGCCGTGCGGCGGTCAGCGTGCTTGCCGGACAGCGCAGCCGGGACAAGGTACTGTTCGTTGCCGGCGAACCGGACACGCTGCGTGCGCGTCTGGTCGTGCTGCGCGGACCATGACCGGCGCCAGCAGTGGCGGTGGCTGGCCGTGCGCTCGTATCCTGGGCGGCCTTTGCGGGTGCGGTTCTCCGGACCCGCCGTTGTGGTGAGAGGGGTACCCATGCCCGGACTCGGCCGGATCGGCCGCTCACTGCGTCGCGTCGGTTCCGCGCGAAGCACGTCGTCGGCCGGATCGACGGCACGCGGCCGCGCCGGCGGAGCCACCGCGACGAAAGCGCCCGCCAAGTCAGCCAAGAGGGCCCCCGCCAAGAAGACCACCCCGGCGAAGAAGGCCACTCCGACGAAGAAAGCCGCGCCCGCCAAGAGTGCTGCGACGGCCAGGACGGCCGCCCCTGCCAAGAAGGCCGGCCCGGCGAAGAAGGCTGCTCAGATCAAGAAGGCGGCGCCCGCCAAGAGGGCTGCGACGGCCAAGAAGCGTCCGGCCAAGAAGGCGGCTTCCGCGAAGAAGGCGGCTTCCGCGAGGAAGGCGGCTCCCGCGAAGAAGGCGCCGCCCGCCAGGAAGGCCGCGGCGACGAAGACCGCCGCCCGGACCACGGCGAAGAAGGCGCCGGTCCGCAAGGCTGCACCGCCGGCAAAGGCTCCTGCCAAGAAGGCTCCTGCCAAGAAGGCACCCGCCACGAAGGCACCCGCCGCGAAGGCCCCGGCCGCGCAGACGCCGGCAGCCACGCGGGCCAACGCCCGATCGCAGATCGCGGTTCCCCGCGGTTCGGACTGGACGCGCGCCGAACTGGCCGGTGTCCGCACGCAGCTGGTCGCCGAACTGGACGAGCTGCAGGGGGAGTACGACCGGTCGCTTCGCGACCTCGACGACCTCCAGCGTGACAACAGCGACGGCGCCGGCGATGACCAGGCCGACGCGGGGAGCAAGACGTTCGAGCGCGAGCAGGAACTGTCCATTGCCGCGAACCGCCTCGACCTGCTCACCCAGATGCAGCGTGCGGTCGAGCGAATCGACGCCGGCACCTACGGGTACTGCGAAAGCTGCGGCAATCCCATCCCGAAGGCCCGGCTGAAGGCGTTCCCGATGGCCACTCTCGACGTGGCGTGCAAGCAGCGGGAGGAACGGCGCTGATCGGCGACAATGGTGGCGTGAGTCGCGCCGACGCCCGCACCGTTCCGGGGGAGGGCACGCCCGTCAAGCCGCGCCGGGTCGGCCTGTTCGCCCTAGTTGCCGCGGCTGTACTCATCCTCGACATCGTCAGCAAGGTCATCGTCGTCGCGAAGCTTGAGGACCATCCCCCGGTGCGACTGCTGGGCGGCGCGATCTACCTCGTCGAGACACGCAACTCGGGGGCGGCGTTCAGCATGGGCACCGGCGCCACGGTTGTGCTGACGGTCATTGCCCTCGCAGTCGTGGTCGTCATCCTGCGCACGGCCCGGCGGATGCGCTCGATCGGCTGGGCCGTCGCGCTCGGGCTGATTCTCGGCGGCGCGCTGGGCAACATCGTCGACCGGCTGTTTCGCGCGCCGGGCGTCGGCCGAGGACACGTCGTCGACTGGATCAGCCTGTTCTCGGACGACGGGTCACGTTTCGCGATCTTCAATCTGGCCGATTCGGCCATCACGTGCGGAGCGGTGCTCGCCGCGATCCTCGCGTTGCGCGGCGTGGACCTGGACGGCGCTCGCTCTCGATGACGGCGCCCCGCCTGCTGCCGGTACCGGACGGCCTTGCCGGCATGCGTCTGGACGCGGCGCTCTCCCGGCTGTTCGGGCTGTCCCGGACCGTCGCCGCACGGCTGATCGACGACGGCGCGGTGCTGGTCGACGGCAGCGCTCCACAACGGTCCGAGCGGGTGCAGGGCGGCGCGCTGCTCGAGGTCACGCTCCCGGAGCCGGCGGCGCCCGCCCGGCCCGCGCCGGTTGCCGGGCTGACCGTCCTGCACGACGACGACGACATCGTCGTCGTCGACAAACCCGTCGGTGTCGCGGTGCATCCGAGCCCGGGCTGGACGGGCCCAACGGTGCTCGCCGGCCTGACTGCCATGGGCTACCGCATCGCCACCTCCGGCGCAGCGGAGCGGCAGGGCGTCGTGCATCGCCTCGACGCCGGCACCACGGGCGTCATGGTGGTGGCGAAGAGCGAGCGCGCCTACTCGGCGCTGAAGAGGGCATTCAAGGCGCGCACCGTCGACAAGCGCTACAGCGCGCTGGTACAGGGACATCCCGACCCGAGTCGTGGCACCGTTGAGGCGGCGATCGACCGGCACCCGTCGTCGGACTACAAATTCGCCGTGGTGGCGAGCGGCCGGCCGAGCATCACGCACTACGACACGATCGAAGCGTTCCGGGCGGCGTCATTGCTCGACATCAGGCTCGAGACGGGCCGTACTCACCAGATCCGCGTGCACATGGCCGCCATCCGCCATCCCTGCGTCGGCGACCTGACCTACGGCGCCGATCCGGTGCTGGCCAAGCGACTGGGGCTGACGCGGCAGTGGCTGCACGCGCGTGAGCTGTCGTTCGAGCATCCCGGGACCGGGCGGCGAGTGTCGTACGTATCGCCGTACCCGGCCGACCTGCAGCACGCGCTGGACGTGCTCCGCCGCGGATCATGACCACCCGGACCGCGCGGACGACGGCGCTGTGCCTGGCGCTGGCCATCGCGTTCGCGTCGGCGCGTTGGCTGGGCGACGTCTGGCACTGGCCGCTGCTCGACCTTTCCGTCTACCGGCGGGGTGCCGGCGAACTGCTGTCCGGCCGCTCGCTGTACGACTCCGCGCCGCACTACCCGCATCCCGAGCTCCCGTTCACCTACCCACCGTTCGCCGCGGCGCTGTTCGTGCCGGCCTACGAGATCGGGCCGGTGCTCTCCGGTGTCGGGATGTCGCTGCTGTCACTTGGCTGCTACGCGCTGGTGACCCTGGTGTGCGGGCGCCGGCTCGGCCTGCCCTGGTCCGCGTTGGCGCCGCTCGCTGCCCTCGGACTCGCCCTGGAACCGGTGCAGCGGACGTTCTGGCTCGGTCAGGTCAACCTGCTCCTCGCGGCCATGGTGGTCGCCGACTGCTTCCTGGTGCCGGTCAAGGCGCGCGGGCTGCTGACCGGTATCGCCGCCGGTATCAAGATCATCCCTGGCGTCTACGTGATCTACTTCCTGCTGCGCCGCGAGTGGCTGTCCGTACTGCGCGCCGCGCTCGCCTTCGCCGCCACCGTGGGCGTGAGCGCCATCGCGAGCCCACACGACGCCACCCACTTCTGGACGAAACTCTTCTGGGACCCCAACCACGTCGGCCAGCAGGCCTATATCTCCAACCAGTCGCTCTACGGGCAGCTGGTGCGCTTCACTCGTGACCTGCACCCGGCGACGGCCGTCTACGCGCCGATCGCCGTGGGCGCGCTGAGCCTCGCGGTATACGCCGCGATCCGGCAGCTGCGCATCGGCAACGACGTCGCCGCCCTCACCTGCGTC
Organism: Jatrophihabitantaceae bacterium; assembly: GCA_036506155.1. Lineage (GTDB taxonomy): Bacteria > Actinomycetota > Actinomycetes > Mycobacteriales > Jatrophihabitantaceae > DASXRA01. The sequence goes on along the minus strand of DASXSF010000105.1, from coordinate 21,222 downwards.
GCATTCGGCGGGCTGCTCGCTTCGCCCATCTCTTGGAGCCATCACTGGGTGTGGTTCGTGCCGGCGATTCTCGTGCTCATCGCCCGCGGGCAGCGTCGCGCGGCGGCGCTCCTCGCACTCGTGCCTGCCCTCGCACCCGAGTGGTGGACACCGTCCACCCAGGCGCCGTACACGTATATCCGCGAGTTCCACCACCACTGGTGGCAGACCTGGCTGTGCCTGAGCTACGCCGTGGCGGGTGTGGCGTTCCTCGTGCTCATGGCGAGAACCCCGCGAGCCCAGCGCTCCGGCGCCGCGGACCTGGACAACGCGCGCAGGACGATCACCGTGCGGTAGGAAGGAGAGATGGGCACTGCGCCGCTGATCGTCGCTTCGAACCGTGGGCCGCTCTCGATCGTCGCCGTCGACGACGGTGACGACGAGGTGCGCCGGGGCGGCGGTGGACTCGTCAGCGGCATGCAGGCTGCTTTGTCAGCGGTCTCCGACGCCGTGTGGATCTGCGCCGCCCTCAACGACCGCGAGCGGGCGCTGTCCCGCCGCAGCACGTCCGGGCGGCTGTCCGAGGTGCCGGTGGTCGCTGATGCGTTGGGCGGCGATTTCGACGTGCGGATGCTGCCGATCGACGCGCTGACCTTCCGGCAGGCCTACAACGGCATCTCCAACTCGACGCTCTGGTTCGTGCTGCACATGCTCTATGAGCCGCCGCGCAGCCCGATCTTCGACCAGGCCTGGCGACGGCAATGGGCCGGCTACGTCCGCTACAACCTGGCCTTCGCCGACGCGATCGCCGCCGAGGCTGCCGACGGTGCGACGGTCATGGTGCAGGACTACCACCTGCTGCTGGCCCCGCGGATGCTGCGCGCGCTGCGCCCGGACGTGCGCATCGGGCACTTCACGCACACTCCGTGGGTGTCGCCGGAGTATTTCCGGATGTTGCCCGACGACGTGGTGCGCGACGTGCTCGAAGGCCTGCTCGGCGCGCACCTGATCGGTTTCCACACGGCGCGCTGGGCCGAGCAGTTCGCCGACTGCTGCGCCGAGCTGCTCGGCAGGCGACCCGATGGCCGGCTGGACGTGTTCCCGTTGTCCACCAACCCCGACGAGCTGCAGGATCGGGCACACGAGCGCGACGTCAACCGCGCTCTGCGCGGGCTGCGTGACGCCGTAGGCGGGCGCAAGGTCATCGGTCGCGTCGATCGCACCGAGCTGTCGAAGAACGTGCTGCGTGGGTTGCTCGCATACCGCGAACTGCTGCGCACCCGCCGCGAGTGGCACGACCGCGTAGTCCACGTCGTGTACAACTACCCGTCCCGCGAAGACCTGCCCGAGTACCGCGAGTACACAGCCGCCGTCGAGCGGCTGGCTCGTGAGATCGACGACGAGTTCAGCACCGACGAGTGGACGCCGCTCGTCCTCGAAATCGGCGACGACTACCCCGGATCGCTGGCCGCGATGCGCCTCTCGGACGTGTTGTTCGTCAACTCGGTGCGCGACGGTATGAACCTCGTCGTGCTCGAGGGGATCGTGCTGTCGGAGCGGGATCCGGCTGTGGTCCTCTCCCGCGACGCCGGCGCGGCCGACACGCTCGGCGATGACGCGATCCTGATCAACCCGTACGACGTGTCGCAGACGGCCGCTGCGCTGCACGATGCGCTGGCCATGCCCGACGACGAGCGGCGCGACCGGGCGCGGCGGCTGCGCAAGAAGGCGGTCGCGTTGCCGCCGGTGCCCTGGTTCCAGGCCCAGCTCGACGCCCTGGCTCAGCTGAGCGACTGAAGCAGCGCGACGACCCCGGCCGGACCGTCCACGCGAACGTCGGCGGCCCGCGCCACCTCGGGCGTCTCGGGCGAGACCGCGGCGACGCTCCAGGCCGGCGTGCCCTGCTCGCGTAGCTCGTCGACCGCCGCGAACGCCGGCAGGTCGCCGACGTCGTCACCGACGAACAGCACCGCTTTCGGCGAGAGCTCCGCAGCCACGCGGAGTAGCGAAGTGCCCTTGTCGTAGCCGGGCAGTCGCAGTTCCAGGACGCCCCGGCCCGGATGGACGGACAGGCCCAGTCGCTGGCCGAGTGCGGTGACCGGTCCGCGCACCGGGTCCAGCGCCGCCTCCGGGTCGGCGGCCCGCCGCCCGTGCACAACCAGGGACAGCCGCTTGTCCTCGATCCACAGCTTCGGATCCCCCGTGGCGACGACCGAGGGCAATTCGGCGCGCAGCAGCCGCATGGCCTCGGGCTCGGGCTGCGTGGTGAGGACGCCGTCGTGCCATCGCTCGGCCCCGTACAGTCCCTCGACAATCACCCCCGGAATGACGTCCAGACCGCCGAGTCCGACGACAGTGCGCGCGTCCCGTCCGGTGATTACGGCAACCTGGGCGCCGTGGTTCGCGATGGTGCGCAGCGCCGCCACGGCGCCGGGCGCGGGTCGAGAGGCGGCCGGGTCCGGAACGATCGGCGCCAGCGTGCCGTCGAAGTCGACGGCCACGAGCGCCTGCTCCAGTTCGGGGCGCAGGGCGGTGATGAGCGTCGAGATGTCCACTCTTGCATCCTGCCCGTCGTGGCGGGGTGCCGCCTTCGGATGGAAGAATCATGAGACGTCCATGCTGCGACGCGCTCACGCCGACGGCCGCCGTGGCGAGCCCGACGGCGGAGGTTTGACGCGAGATGGGGTCGCACCGCGCGCGCGAGCGTGGCGTAGCGCTGCGCTGGGTACCGGTGCTGGCCGCGACACTTACCGTCATCGGCCTGGGCCTCGTCGTTTCACGGTTCCACGGGCCCCGTCCCGTGCTCGCCGACCCGAGCACGAGCAGTGCGGCAGCCCGGCTGCAGGCCGGCACGGGGGTGTCCTCCACGGCCGGACTGCCGTCAACGCCCGCGGCGCCGTCCCGGTCGGCCCGCCCGGCGACGCCGAGCCCGTGCCGCGCGAATACCGACCCGCAGCGGATCATCGTGAGCATCCGCCAGCAGCACGCCTGGATGTGTGCCGGCGCTCGGCAGGCCATGGACTCGGCGGTCACCACTGGGGCGTCAGCCGACGGTAGTGGCACGCCGATCGGCACCTGGCACATCGAGACGAAGCAGACCAACACCACGCTTACCGTGCTCACGGGCGAGGCCTACCACGTCGACTACTGGATGCCCTACGACGGCAACGTGTACGGCCTGCACGACTCGAGTTGGCAGACGTTTCCGTACGGCAGCCAGCAGTACCGCACCGCCGGGTCGCACGGCTGCGTGCACCTGCCGCTGGACGCGATGCGCTGGCTCTACGGCTGGGCGCGGGTGGGCGCCACCGTCACGATCCAGTCCTAACGCGGCGACCTGCGAAGACACGCGGTCCGGCTAGCTGCGTGTCGTCGGTGCGTCGGGGCAGAATCGCAAAGGCGGCACAACTGCACGGCGAGAGGGGCCGAACGCTCGTGGCATCCGGGGCATCCGATTCGTTCGTGCACCTGCACGTCCACACCGAGTACTCGATGCTCGACGGCGCCGCCCGGGTCCCGGAGCTGTTCGCCGAGTGCCGGCGCATGGGCATGCCGGCGCTGGCAATGACCGACCACGGCAACGTCTTCGGCGCGTACGACTTCTACCGGCAGGCGAGTGCGGCCGGCGTCAAACCGATCATCGGCATGGAGGCCTACCTCACCCCGAACACCTCCCGCTACGAACGCACCCGTGTGCGCTGGGCAAGCGGCGGGGAGAACGACGTGTCCGGCGGCGGGGCGTTCACCCACATGACGCTGCTCGCTGAGACGACCGCCGGCATGCACAACCTGTTCCGGCTCTCGTCGCGGTCGAGCATCGAGGGCTTCTTCTACAAGCCGCGCGCCGACCGCGAGCTGCTCGCCGAGTACGCGGGCGGACTGATCGGCACGACGGGCTGCCCGTCCGGTGAGATCCAGACCTGGCTGCGCATCGGCGAATTCCAGAAGGCGCGCCAGAGCGCCGCCGAGTTCAGGGACATCTTCGGCGCCGGCAACTTCTACCTCGAGCTCATGGACCACGGCCTCGAGATCGAGACGCGGGTCCGCGAGGGGCTGCTCCAACTCGCCCGCGACCTGCAGCTGCCGATTATTGCGACCAACGACCTGCACTACACGCACGCGGCCGACGCCGACGCGCATGAGGTCCTGCTGTGCGTGCAGTCCGGCAAGACTATGGCCGACCCGAAGCGGTTCAAACTCGACGGGCGCGACTTCTACCTCAAGAGCCCGGCCGAGATGCGTTCACTGTGGGCCGACAAGCACGATCTCGCCGAGGCGTGCGACAACACGCTTCTGATCGCCGAGCGGTGTTCGGTCGCGTTCAGCGAAGGCGCGAACTACATGCCGCGCTACCCGGTGCCCACGGGCGAGACCGAGGAGTCGTGGTTCGTCAAAGAAGTCGAGAAGGGGCTGCGCCGCCGGTACTCGGACGGCATCCCGGACGAGGTGCGCCGCCGCGCCGACTACGAGGTCGGCGTCATCGTCCAGATGGGCTTCCCCGGCTACTTCCTCGTCGTGGCCGACTTCATCAACTGGGCCAAGGAGCACGGCATCCGGGTGGGGCCCGGCCGGGGGAGTGGCGCCGGCTCGATCGCCGCGTACGCGATGCGCATCACCGACCTCGATCCGCTGCGTCACGGGCTGCTGTTCGAGCGGTTCCTCAACCCGGATCGCGTCTCCATGCCGGACTTCGACGTGGACTTCGACGAGCGCGGCCGCGGCGACGTCATCCGCTACGTCACCGAGAAGTACGGCGACGACCGGGTCGCACAGGTCGTCACGTACGGCACCATCAAAGCCAAGCAGGCCGTCAAGGACGCGGCCCGTGTGCTGGGCTACCCGTTCTCGATGGGCGACAGGATCACCAAGGTGATGCCGCCACCGGTGATGGGCAAGGACGTTCCGCTTGCGAAGATCTTCGACCCGGCCCACAACCGCTACGGCGAGGGTGGCGAATTCCGCGCGCTGTACGAGGCCGATCCGGAGGTCAAGCGAGTCGTCGACACGGCCAAGGGACTGGAAGGTCTCAAGCGGCAGTGGGGGGTGCATGCCGCCGGGGTGATCATGTCGTCCGCGCCGCTGCTCGACCTCATCCCGATCATGAAGCGCGAACAGGACGGCGCGATCATCACGCAGTTCGACTACCCGACCTGCGAGCAGCTCGGCCTGATCAAGATGGACTTCCTCGGGCTCCGCAACCTGACGGTGCTCGACGACGCGCTGCGCAACATCGAGGCCAATCGGGGCGAGAAGATCGTCCTGGAGGAGCTCGCACTCGACGACACGGCCACCTACGAACTGCTTGCACGCGGCGACACGCTCGGCGTGTTCCAGCTCGATGGCGGCCCGATGCGCGCATTGCTGCGCAGCATGCGCCCGGACAACTTCGAGGACATCTCCGCCGTCGGCGCGCTATACCGGCCGGGGCCTATGGGCGCCAACTCGCACAACGAGTACGCCGACCGCAAGACCGGTCGCAAGCCTGTGGTCGCGATCCATGCTGAGTTGGAAGCAGCGCTCGCCGACATTTTGGACGACACCTACGGACTGATCGTCTACCAGGAGCAGGTCATCGCCATCGCACAGCGGGTCGCCGGGTACTCGCTCGGGGCCGCGGACCTGCTGCGCCGAGCGATGGGCAAGAAGAAGAAGGCGGAACTGGACGCGCAGTTCGAGACGTTCAGCGCCGGAATGAAGGAGCGCGGATACTCCGATGCCGCGGTCACGACCCTGTGGGACATCCTCGTTCCGTTCTCTGACTACGCGTTCAACAAGGCGCATTCCGCGGCGTATGGACTCGTGTCGTACTGGACGGCGTACCTCAAGGCGAACTATCCGGCCGAGTACATGGCTGCCCTGCTCACCTCGACCAAGGACGACAAGGATCGTTCGGCGATCTACCTGGCCGAGTGCCGCCGCATGGGGATCTCGGTGCTCGCACCGGACGTGAACTCGTCGGCCGGCGACTTCACCCCTACCGGCAAGGACATCCGCTTCGGGCTGTCCGCCGTCCGCAACGTCGGGGCCAACGTCGTCGCGTCAATCGTGGCCGCCCGCAAGGAGAAGGGCGGCTTCGTCGACTTCGCCGACTTCCTTCGCAAGGTCGACGCAACCGTGTGCAACAAGCGCACCATCGAGGCGTTGATCAAGGCGGGGGCATTCGACTCGCTGGGCCATGCCCGGCGCGGGCTCATGCACGTGTACGAGCCGGCGGTCGACGCGGTCGTCGACACCAAACGGGCTGAGGCGATCGGGCAGTTCGACCTGTTCGGCTCGATGGACGAGCCGCCGGTCGACGACGTCTTCTCGGTACAGGTGCCGGGCGGCGAGTGGGACAAGTCGGTGTTGCTGGCGTTCGAGCGGGAGATGCTCGGGCTCTATGTCTCCGACCACCCTTTGTTCGGCGTCGAGCACGTCCTGGCCAGCGCGGCCGACACCTCGATCGCCGCACTCGTCGGCGAAGGGGCGGCCGACGGGCAGACCGTGACGGTGGCGGGGATCCTGTCGTCCGTGACCCGGCGCATCACGAAGGCCGGCGCCCCGTGGGCGCAGGCGGTATTGGAAGATCTCGAGGGCTCGATCGAGGTGCTGTTCTTCCCGGCGACCTACGAGCAGGTCGGCATCAACATCGCCGAGGACGCCATCGTCGTGGTGAAGGGACGCGCCGACGCCCGCGACGAGACGGTCAAGCTGATCGCCATTGACCTGTCGGTGCCCGACCTCGCCGACGCGCCAAGTGGCCCGGTGATTGTGCGCATGCCCACTGAACGATGCACGCCGCCGATGGTCAACCGGTTGCGCGAGGTCCTCGCCGCGCACCCGGGCACCACTGAGGTGCACCTGCGTCTCGTGCGCGGCGAACGGGAACACGCGCTGCGTGTTGCCGACGGCTTCCGGGTAACGCCCTCACCCGCCCTGATGGGCGACCTCAAGGCCCTACTCGGCCCCCAAGCCGTCTCAGCCTGAGAACGCCGGCGCGGGCTCGACGGTGCCGGACGCTGGGCGGGGCGTGTTCATCAGGGCGGCGACGATGACAGCGGCTGCGGCGACGATGACGGCGCCGACCGTGTAGCCACGGGCGAAGCCGTGCACCAGCGCGTCCGCGTGCAACGTCCGGCTAGGGGCGTGCGACGCGAGGTAGGCGGCAGTGGCGCTGGTCGCGATCGTGTTGAGCAGCGCGGTGCCGACCGAGGCGCCGATCTGCTGTCCGGTGTTGACGGTGGCTGACGCGACTCCGGCGTCGCCGGGCTCGACGCGATAGGTGGCGTAGTTCATCGACGGTGCCATCACCCAGCCCATGCCGAACCCGATCAGCAACTCGGCCGGAAGGATCACGTCGGTGTACGAGCTTCCCGCCGACAACCGGCTCGCCCAGAACAGCCCACCGGCGACGAGCGCCAGGCCGGGCACGATCAGCGCGCGTGGTGGCACGTGCGCGATCAGCCGCGAGGCGATGCCGCCGGCCGATACGAGGACGGCGCCGGTCATCGGCAGGAACGCCACCCCGGTCAGCACCGGGGAGTAGCCCATCACGATCTGCATCTGATACGTGAAGAAGAGGAACACACAGAACATCCCGACCGCCACCAGGGCCACTGCGAGGTAGGCACTGCCCCGGGTGCGGTCGAGCACGATACGCAGCGGCAGCAACGGCTCGGCGACCCGTGCCTCGACTGCCACGAACGCGGTCAGCAGCACGGCACCGGCTACGAGCGAACCGATCACCGTGGCAGAACTCCAGCCGTGCGGCTCCGCCTGGCTGCACGCGTAGACGACGGCCACCAGCCCCGTGGTTACCAGGACAACACCGGGTATGTCGAAGCGAGCCCGCCCCGGCGTGCGCGAGTCGCGTAGCAGCGCGGATGCACCGAGTCCTGCGACGAGCGCGATCGGCACGTTCACGTAAAGGCACCACCGCCAGTCGAGATACTGGGTGAGCAAGCCGCCGAGGAGCAGCCCGACCGCCCCGCCGCCGGCGGCGATGGCCCCGTAGATGCCGAATGCCTTGGCGCGATCGCGCGCGTCGGTAAACGTCACCGCCAGCAGCGACAACGCCGACGGCGCGAGCAGGGCGCCGAAGCCGCCCTGGATCGCCCGCGCCGTCAGAAGCATGCCGAAGTTCGCGGAGGCCCCGCCGAGGGCGGATGCGGCGGCGAATCCGCTCACCCCGATCAGGAACGTGCGCTTCCGGCCCGTGTAGTCGGCGATCCGCCCGCCGAGCAACAGCAAGCTGCCGAAGGCGAGCGTGTAGGCGGTGATCACCCATTGCCGGTCGGCGTCCGAGGCACCGAGTGCGCGTTGTGCCGACGGCAGCGCAATGTTCACGATCGTCACGTCCAGCACGACCATCAGCTGGGCGAGCGCGATGAAGGCGAGGGCCAGCCACCGCCGCGAGTTCGTGGTGTCGGCCGGTGCCGCAGGCGCTGCAGGCCGGGTCAGTTCCATGTGACGGTCCCTCTCCGTGAGCTTTTTCAACACTGATGAATTACTGTGCCACACGAAGAGCAAGATTTCAACAGTGATGAATAAGCCGCTACGCCGAGCGCTGGTAGACGCCGAAGGCCCGCGTGGCTACCGAGGCCATCACCACGGCCAGCGCCGCCAGCGCGGCGAGCCGCGGCGCCACCACGCCCAGCTGCGGCGAGCCGGACAGCGCCTCCCGGCTGATCACGACGGCCCAGTCGAACGGGTTGTAGGTGGCGACGTTCTGAACCCAGGCCGGTGAGAGCAGTGTGGCGATCAGCGCCGACGACAGGAACGGCAGCGGCAGGCTCAGGAACTGGCTGATCCCGATCAGTGCCTCCTGCTGTCGCACGAGCAGCGCCACGGCGTTCGACAGCGCCGCGAAGACGACGGTCAGCAGTGACGCGGCCACCAGGGTCATGACGACGCCCGCGACACCACCGTCGAAGCGCGCCCCACAGGCGTAGGCGATCGCGAACACCGCAAGCGACTGGATGATCGTGACGATCGACTGGTAGGCCAGCGTGCCGACCATCATCGCGCCGCGGCTGACCGGCGAGGCCAGCAGCCGGTCCATGACGCCCCGGTTCATGTCCTCGATGTACACCGTGCCGGCCCAACCGCTGGAGAACAGCGCCGTCATCATGATCACGCCGGGCGTGATGAACTCCAGGTACGTGCCCCTGGTGGTGAATCCGGGGATCGTCACGATCGACTTGAACAGCTGCCCGAAGAGGAGCAGCCACACGATCGGTTGCACGAGCGTGACCGCCACGTACCAGGGCTGGCGGATCAGCGCCCGCACCGAGCGCACGGTCAGGTAGCCGGAATGGCGGACGAAACGTCCGGGCAGGGCAGCGCTGGTCATGATTGGTGGTTCCCTTCGAAACGGCGCCCGGCGTGGCGCAAGTAGACGTCATCCAGCGACGGCCGGGCGACGGTGACGGACGCGACGGATATCCCCGCGGCGTCGAGGGCGGCGAGCAGGGTGGGTACCGCCCGGGCGCCGCCGGCGAGACCGTCCGCGCGGGCGTGCAGGGCGACCCCGTCCGGGACGATGCTGGCGAGCCCGGGCGTCCGCTCGAGCACGCGCAGCGCTGCCGCCGCGGTCTCGGCGTTGTCGAACTCGACGTGCACCGTGTCGCCGTGCAGTTCGCTCTTGAGCTCGTCCGGCGTGCCCTCCGCGACCACCCGCCCGCGGTCGACAATCGCCAGCCGGTGGGCGAGGCGGTCGGCCTCGTCGAGGTAGTGCGTGGTGAGCAGCACGGTCGTCTGCTCGTCGGCGGCGAGGCGGGCGATCTCGGCCCACATGTCGGCGCGCGCCTCCGGGTCGAGGCCGGTGGTCGGCTCGTCCAGGAACAGCACCTGCGGCCGGTGGATCAGCCCGATGGCGACATCCAGCTTGCGGGCCATGCCTCCGGAATAGGTGCGCACGAGCCGGTCGGCCGCCTCGCTCAGCCCGAATCGGTCGAACAGCTCGTCGGCGCGGCGGTGCGCGTCACGCCGGGTCAAGCCCTGGATCCGCGCGGCGAGCACGACGTTCTCGCGGCCGGTGGCCATCGGATCGCTGCTCGGCCGCTGGGACACGAGCCCGATCGCGCGCCTGACGCGATCCGGCTCGAGGGTGACGTCGATCCCGGCGACGCTGGCTCGCCCGGAATCCGGGCGCGACAGCGTGGTGAGGATCTTGACCGTGGTGGATTTGCCCGCCCCGTTGGGGCCGAGCAGGCCGAACACAGACCCGGCCGCGACCTGGATCGAGAGCCCGTCCAGGGCACGCACGGGGTTCTTGCCGCGGCCTGCGGGGTAGGTCTTGACGAGGTCGCGCGCGTCGAGCGCCAGGTCGAGTTGGGTGCGAGTGGATAGGTGCAACATGCGAGATGGCTCCTTGCCATGAGGTGTGGAGCCGAGCGCCTACCCTGGGAGCTGCGCTTGAGTGGATTCGGTGCTCGTCAGGGCGTGGATCGGCTCGAGGGTGAAGCCCGGCCCGGGTGTTGCTGCACCCGGGCGGGTTGACTCAGCTGGACGGTTCAGGCGGCAGCAGGGCGCGTCCCTCCTCTCCGAGGTATCGGAGCGGATCGGCAGAGATTTCCTCGAAAGATGTGCCGGCAGCGATCAGTTCGTGCACGCGTCCCCAAGCTTTGGTGCCAGGCAGGGCGCTGCTGCGAATGTCGCGGCTCAGTTGCGTGACGAACTCCTCCTCCGCGCGCAGCATCCGGATCCGGAAGACGCTCTCGATCAGGAACAGGTCAGGCACGCCCTGCTCCCGCGCGCCGGCAAGCATGGCCTCGACGGTGTCCACCTCGGCGCGCAGCTTCTCGACGCGGGTACCGAGCAGGTCGGCCACCACGCCAGGAGGCAGTCCGCCCATGAGCGACAGCCCGGCCTCCAGTGACGTGTACTCGCGCACGGGTGTCGAGAGCAGTTCCGCCAGCCAGCTCTCGAACTCGGCTTGTCCCGCGTCGGTGATCGCGTAGACGGTGCGCTCGGGGCGCCGTCCCGCGCGGGTGGTCTCCTGAGCGTTGATCAGCCCGTGCTTCTGGAGTGCCTCGACGACCGAGTACAGCGAGCCGTAGTTCAGCTTGATGCTGTGCTCCTTGCCACGCTCGCGCAGCGTCGTGGAGATCTCGTACGGGTGCATCGGCCGTTCTATCAGGCAGCTGAGCACCGCCAGCGCCAGCGGGTTGGACACTGGCCGCCGCGTCATCACAATCCTCCATGTCGATTACTCGCGATGGAGTATTTGCCATCGACCACTCGATGTCAACCATGTTCTCCGGCCAAGTACCGTCAGTGGGGTGACAATCCTGCCGCCCCCGCTTCACGACGGTCCTGACGTCGGGCAGTTCGAACAAGGCACGCCAGGCAGTCGCTGGGCGCTCGGTCGATACCTCGTCGGCCGGGCGATCGGTGAGTTCGTCGGTCGGGCCCTGACTGTGTTCGCGCTGCTCGTCGTCGCGCTGGCGGCCCTGGCGTGGTGGCTCGGTCCGTACTGGCTGGCGGGGCTGATCGGTGTGTTCGCGGTGACCGTCCTGCTGCTGCGTTCGCTGCTCGGTGCGGTGCTACGGCGGGCCACCGGCGCGGGCTACTTCGGGCCGGCCGAGGATCGGATGCGCCGCCTCGTCGCCGAGACGCGCGGCGATATCCGCACCGAATTGCGCCGCATAGGCGTGCCGAGCCGGACCTGGACGCTGCCCCTGCTCGTGTGGCGGCTCGCGCGGCGTACCCGGCGTGCCGAGACGCTTCAGCGGCTGCGTGACTTCGACGCGGAGCGGGTCGTGTCCAGGTCGCGGCTGGACGAGCTGCACATGATCGTGCGGCGGTTGCGCCCGCCCGGACACCGGTCGCCGATGAGCTGACAGACTGGCGGGGATGTCGACAGAACGAGCGAGCGCGGCCTACCCGGAGCAGTCCGCGCAACCACCGCCGCCGCCCGCACCGTCTCTGCCTTGGTTCACCGCGCGGGACCTGGGTCCCGCTGCTGTGATCATGATCGGACTCGCAGCCGCCGGCGCCCTGCTCGGCCTGCTCTGGCAGCAGATCAGCCCGCGTACTCGGGGCTTCGTCTACGTCCCGCCGCACGGGATCATCGCCGAGGAGAACGAGTCGCTGATCGCCTCCGACGGACGGTTCGTGCTGCTGACCTGCGCGGCCGGCCTCGTCGCGGCCGTAGCCGCCTGGTCACGGCGGTCCGCCCGGGGACCTGCCGCCGCGCTGGCGCTGGCCGCAGGGGGGCTCCTCGGCGCGCTGCTCACCGACCGGATCGGCCACGCGACGGGTGGCGGTCACGACGGAGGCACGCTGAACGAAGTGATCACCCTGTCGGTACGGGTGCACGCCCGCGGGTTGCTGCTGCTGGAACCCGCGATCGCGCTCTTCGTCTACGCCGCCTGCGCACTGTTCGCGCGACGCGACGATCTGGGCGCCGACATCGCATTCGCCCGACTGGTCGACGTATGGCCCGCGCCGGGCGCGGTGGTCGGAGACTGGCTGGCAGCGCGGCGCATCGACGTCACGCTCGACCGCAGGCTCGCGGGGTCGCCGGACTGGCTTTCGGCATACGCCGCGCGTCCTGCCGACGACGGCTACCATCCGCTGCCACTCGAGCCGCCGACCGCGGCGGCACGTCCCGACGGAGCCGTCACCTACAGCTTCACCGTGGCCGACCTGCCGGGCGAGCTGCCGCTTTCGCTCCTCGTGCGGCCGCGGCTGCCGTATGTCGACGCCTCGGCGTTGGACGACCGGCAGTGGGTGTTCACCGTCATCCCGGACGCTGGCGACGCTCCGTAGACTCGCAGGCGTGCTGCGACGCATCGATCTGACCGCCGCGGACTCCGACGTGCGGCGGTCGTTGCCGAGGGCCCGGGTCGACGTGCGTCAGGCGCTCGCTGCGGTGACTCCGATCGTCGACGCGGTGGCCGAGCGCGGCTACGCCGCGGTCCGCGAGGCGACGCTGCGCTTCGACGGGGTAGACGTGCCGGCGCCCCGGGTGCCTGCGTCCGCCCTGCATTCCGCGCGGGACGGGCTCGAGGCGGCCGTGCGGGACGCGCTCGCAGAGTCGATCCGGCGGGCCCGCCTGGTCCATGAGGCGCAGCGGCGCTCCGATGTGGACGTGCGTGTCGTGCTGGGCGGGAGCGTCACGCAGCGGTGGGTGCCGGTGTCCCGGGTCGGGCTGTACGTGCCGGGCGGGTTGGCCGTTTATCCCTCCAGCGTGGTCATGAACGTCGTACCGGCACAGGTGGCCGGCGTGAGATCGATCGCCGTGTGCTCGCCGCCGCAGCAGGATCATGGCGGGCTGCCGCACCCCGCGATCCTCGCGGCGTGCGCGCTCCTCGGCGTGGATGAGGTCTACGCCGCCGGGGGAGCGCAGTCGATCGCGTTGCTCGCCTACGGTGACGAATCCGTGCCCGTGGCGCCCGTTGACCTGGTGACAGGTCCGGGCAACATATACGTGGCGGCGGCGAAGCGTTTGCTGCGCGGTGTCGTCGGCATCGACGCCGAGGCGGGACCCACGGAGATCGCGGTGCTCGCCGACTCCACCGCTGACCCTGTGCACGTCGCCGCTGACCTGATCAGCCAGGCCGAGCACGACACGCTGGCGGCGTCCGTGCTGGTCACCGACTCGGCGGCGCTGGCCGACGCCGTCGATGCCGAGGTCGAGCGTCAGGTCGCGCTCACCAAGCACACCGAGCGGATCACCGCGGCGCTGACCGGCGACCAGTCGGCGATCGTGCTGGTCGGCGACATCGAGCAGGGCGTTGCCGTCGTCGACGCCTACGCTGCTGAGCACCTCGAGGTGATCACCGCGTCTGCGCGTGAGGTCGCCGAGCGCGTCCGCAACGCCGGCTGCATCTTCGTCGGACCGTACGCCCCGGTATCTCTCGGAGACTACTGCGCGGGCTCCAACCATGTGCTGCCCACTGGATGCACTGCCCGCCATGCATCAGGCCTTTCCGTGCAGTCGTTCCTGAAGGGGATGCAACTCGTCGAGTACACCCGCGAGGCGCTCGTCGATGTGGCGCCACATGTGCTCGCCCTGGCCGCTGCCGAAGATCTGCCCGCGCACGGCGCTGCGATCTCCGTACGCTCGTGACCACCCTGGACGACCTGCCGCTGCGCGACGAGTTGCGTGGTGCGCTGCCCTACGGGGCCCCCCAACTCGACGTCCCGGTGCGGCTGAACGTGAATGAGAACCCGTATCCGCCGTCCGAGGCGGTCGCGACCGAGATCGCGCGGGCAGCCGGCGAGGCGGCGCGGGGTCTCAACCGCTACCCGGACCGGGATGCCCTTGCGTTACGGGCAGATCTTGCCGCCTACCTCGGTCATGGCCTCACGACCGACGAGGTCTGGGCGGCCAACGGCTCGAACGAGATCATGCAGCAGCTGCTGAGCGCCTTCGGCGGGCCGGACCGCACGGCGCTGTCCTTCGCCCCGACGTACTCGATGTATCCGGAGTACGCCCGCAATACGCACACCACCTGGGTGGTGGGCCGCCGCCGCGAGGACTTCACGCTCGATCCCGCCCACGCGGTCGGCCTCATCGCCGAGCGTGAACCGTCCGTGGTGCTGCTCGCGTCGCCGAACAACCCGACCGGCACGGCAGTTCGGCTCGACGTGATCGAGGCGGTGTGCGCCGCCGCCCCCGGCATCGTCGTCGTGGACGAGGCGTACGCGGAGTTCCGGCGGGACGGCACTCCCAGTGCGTTGTCGCTGCTGCCGCGTTACCCGCGGCTGGTCGTGACCAGGACGATGAGCAAGGCGTTCGCGTTCGCCGGCGGCCGGCTGGGCTACCTGGCCGCGGCGCCGGCCGTCGTCGACGCGGTGCGCATCGTCCGGCTGCCCTACCACCTGTCGGCGCTCACGCAGTCGGCCGCGCGCGTGGCGTTGGCCCACGCGGACGAGCTGCTCGCCAGGGTGGACGAACTGCGCGTGCGCCGCGACGAGACCGTGTCGTGGCTGCGTGAGACGGGGTTGCGGGCGGCCGACTCGGACACCAACTTCGTCCTGTTCGGGACCTTCGACGATCGCCACGCCGTCTGGCTGGGGTTACTCGACCGCGGTGTACTGATCCGCGAGACCGGACCCGACGGCTGGCTGCGCGTGTCGATCGGCAGCTCCGACGACATGGCGGCGTTCCGTGCCGCGCTGAGGGAGGTACTCGCATGACGCGGACCGGTCGCGTGGAGCGACAGACCGCAGAGACAAAAGTGCTCGTCGAGATCGATATTGATGGGGGCGCCGGCCGCGTCGATATTTCGACCGGGGTCGGCTTCTACGACCACATGCTGGCTTGCTTCGGCAAGCACGGCCTGTTCGACCTGCGCATCGACGTCGAGGGCGACCTGCACGTCGACGCTCACCACACCGTCGAGGACACCGCGATCGCGCTGGGCCAGGCGTTCGCCCAGGCGGCCGGTGACAAGGCGGGCACCCGCCGGTTCGGCGACGCGCTGATTCCGATGGACGAGGCGCTCGTGCAGGCCGCCGTCGACCTGTCCGGGCGTCCGTATCTCGTGCATCGCGAGCCTGCCGGTGCGCCACCCATGATCGGCAGCGCTTATGCGACGACGCTCACCCGGCACGTCTTCGAGTCGTTCGCGCACCACGCGGCCGTTGCGCTGCACGTGATCGTCCACAGCGGGCGCGACTGGCACCACATCATCGAGGCCCAGTACAAAGCCGCAGCGCGGGCGCTGCGCGCGGCCGCCGAGATCGACCCGCGCGTATCAGGGGTTCCGTCGACGAAGGGTGTGCTGTGAGGCGGGTCGCCGTGCTCGACTACGGCTCCGGCAACCTGCGCTCGGCGCAGCGTGCCCTGGAACGGGTCGGCGCGTCTGTCGACGTGACGCCCCGCCCGGCCGGGTACGACGGCCTCGTCGTCCCGGGCGTCGGCGCGTTCACCGCATGCATGACTGGTCTGTCCACAGTGGACGGTGCGGCGACGATCAAGGCGGCGCTCGGCGAACGCCGCCCGGTGCTCGGCATCTGCGTCGGCATGCAGGTGCTGTTCGAGGCCGGGGTCGAGCACGGCGTCGAGACGGCCGGGCTGTCCCTACTGCCCGGGCGCGTCGAGCAGCTCCAGGCGCCGATCCTGCCCCACATGGGTTGGAACACGATCGACGCACCCACGGGATCGACGTTGTTCGCCGGCATCCCGGGCGGCACCCGCTTCTATTTCGTGCACTCGTACGCCGTCCACCACACCTCCGGTCTGGTGGCCAAGGCGCATCACGGTGAGGACTTCGTGGCTGCCGTCGAGGACGGGTTGGTCAGCGCGACGCAGTTCCACCCGGAGAAGTCGGGCGACGCCGGCGCGACGCTGCTCGAGAACTGGCTGGCCACGCTGTGAGTAAGGCTCGGGCGAAGGCGCGCGCCGAGCGGCAGGCGCTCGCAGCGCAACGGGCGGCAGCCGAACGGGCGGCCCGAGAACGCGAGGCGGCGCGGCGCGCGCGCTGGGCCAAGCGAGATCTGGCCTGGCGTCAGGGCCGATTGTGGCGGCACGGCGCGGGGTTTCGCCGCAACAAGGAGACCTGGGCCGCCCTGTTCACGCTCGTCCTCATAGCCCTGCTGCTCACCTACCTGGTGACGTCGTCGATCAACGCGCTGATCGTCGTCGTGCTGGTGTGCCTGATCGGGCTGCCGGCACTGGCGGTGTCGATGCTGGATCGGAGGTCTCGGTGAGCCTTGTCGTGCTGCCGGCGGTCGACGTCGCCGACGGCGCCGCCGTCCGGCTGGTGCGGGGCGTGGCCGGCACTGAGACCTCTTACGGAGACCCGCTCGAAGCGGCCCGGGCGTGGCAGCGCGACGGCGCGCAGTGGCTGCATCTGGTCGACCTCGACGCCGCGTTCGGCCGCGGCAACAACCGCGCGCTGTTGCGCGAGGTGGTCAGCAGCCTGGACATCGCCGTCGAACTGTCCGGCGGCATCCGCGACGACGCATCGCTCGACGCCGCCTTGGCCAGCGGCGCCGCGCGCGTCAACCTGGGCACCGCGGCCCTCGAGTCGCCGGACTGGGTGCGCGAGGCGATCGCCAAGCACGGCGAGCGCGTCGCGGTCGGCCTCGACGTGCGTGGCACCACCCTCGCCGCCCGCGGCTGGACCACGCAAGGCGGCGAGCTGTGGGAAACGCTTGCCCGCCTCGAGGAGGACGGCTGCGCCCGCTACGTCGTCACGGACGTGCACCGCGACGGGACGCTGACCGGTCCGAACCTGGCGCTGCTGCGCGATGTCTGCGATCGCACGTCGGCGGCGGTGGTGGCCAGCGGCGGCGTCTCGTCGCTCGCCGACCTGCGGGCGATCGCCGCGCTCGGCACCGTTGAGGGTGCCATCGTCGGCAAGGCCCTGTACAGCGGCGCGTTCACGCTGCCCGAGGCGCTGGCGGCCGTTGCCTCATGAGCGTGGCGGTGCGGGTGATCCCGTGTCTGGACGTCGACGCCGGCCGCGTCGTCAAGGGCGTCAACTTCCGGGGGCTCCGCGACGCCGGCGACCCGGTCGAGCTTGCCGCGCGGTATGACGCCGAGGGCGCCGACGAGCTGACGTTCCTGGATGTCACGGCCTCATCGGCCGGCCGGGAGACCACGTATGACGTCGTGCGCCGCACCGCCGACCAGGTCTTCATCCCGCTGACCGTGGGTGGGGGGGTGCGCAGCGCCGCCGACGTCGACCTACTGCTGCGCGCCGGTGCGGACAAGGTCGGCGTCAACACCGCGGCGATCGCCCGTCCCGAGCTGGTGCGCGAGATCGCGGAACGGTTCGGCCGCCAGGTGCTGGTCCTCTCGGTGGACGCCCGGCGTGCGCCCGGCACCGCCAGCGGATTCGAGGTGACCACGCACGGCGGCCGCCGGGGCACCGGGATCGACGCTGTGGAGTGGGCCGGGCGAGCGGTGGAGCTGGGTGCGGGCGAGATCCTGCTGAACTCCATGGACGCCGATGGCACCCGGGAGGGCTTCGATCTGGAGCTGATCCGACTTGTCCGCGCCGGGGTGGATGTGCCGGTGATCGCGAGCGGCGGCGCCGGCGCGGTGGAGCACTTCGCGCCGGCCGTGGCAGCCGGGGCCGACGCCGTCCTGGCCGCGAGCGTTTTCCACTTCGGAACGCTGACCGTCGCCGCGGTGAAGGACGCGTTGCGGGCGGCCGGCGCAGAGGTTCGCTCCTCGTAGAGCGCATAGGCTGTTCACAGCTGGCGCCCAGAGAACGCTAAGGGGTACTGCCCACTCTGGAACCCAGCGAAGGCACAGTCGTGCCTCATATGGCTCAAGGGAGTGAATGTCCATGGCCGCACCCGCTGCCACGAAGCGCCGGGTACTGGTCGTCGACGACGAGGAGAACGTCACCCACCTCGTGTCGTCGGCGCTGCGCTTCGACGGTTTCGACACGCTCACCGCGGACAACGGCACGTCGGCGCTCGCGGCGGTGGCAGAGTCGGACCCCGACCTGGTCGTGCTCGACGTGATGATGCCGGGTATGGACGGACTAGGCGTGCTGCAGAACCTGCGAGCTGCCGGTTCCCAGGTACCGGTGATCTTCCTGACCGCGCGCGACGCGGCCACCGACCGCATAGGCGGATTGCGGGCCGGCGCCGACGACTATGTCGTCAAGCCGTTCAGCGTCGAGGAGTTGCTGGCGCGGGTGCATGCAGTGCTGCGCCGCTCCGCCCCGGAGGAGAGCCGGGAAGGGGTGCTGCGGGTGTCCGACCTCGAACTGGACGAGAACAGCCACGAGGTGACGCGCGCCGGCGAGGAAGTGCATCTGACCGCAACGGAGTTCGAGTTGCTGCGCTACCTGATGCGCAACGAGCGGGTCGTCCTGTCGAAGGCGCAGATCC
Source organism: Jatrophihabitantaceae bacterium (assembly GCA_036506155.1). Lineage (GTDB taxonomy): Bacteria > Actinomycetota > Actinomycetes > Mycobacteriales > Jatrophihabitantaceae > DASXRA01. Next base: position 2,457 of record DASXSF010000105.1, on the reverse strand, counting down.
TCGATCGGGTGTGGAAGTACGATTTCCAGGGCCAGTCGAACATCGTCGAGCTGTACATCGGTTACCTGCGCAAGAAGGTCGATAACGTCGAGCCGAAGCTCATCCACACGGTGCGTGGCGCCGGGTACGTCATCAAGGCGCCGCGCGCTTAGGCGCGGCACTCTTCTGCGCGTGTCACGCTTGGCGTCGCATGAGCAATGACCGCGCCATCGACGTAACCGAGACCGCGCCGCCGGCCCAAGACGCGCCGCCGTGGCCCGAGCCCGGCGAACCGCTGGACCCCAACGCGAACACCGACTCGCCCCCGCCCCGCCCCGAAGAGCCACCTGCCGCCGAGGAATCGCCCCCCACGCGTCGGCGGCGCTGGCGGTTCGTGCCGCGATCGCTCTCTAGTCGCCTCGTCGTCTTCGTAGTCGGCCTCGTCGTCGTTGTCGTCACCGCTACCGGCGCCGCGACCTACCTCGCGTTGAAGTCGTTTCTGATAAATCGGCTCAATCAGCAAGTGCAGAGCACCGCATCGCAGGGGCTGGCTGAGCTCGCGCTGCCCGGCGGGCCGCAGCAGGCTGTGCATGGCGCGCAGTCGCCGTGGATCGTCGTGCTGGATCCGACCGGTGCGGTGGTTTACACGCCGAAGCCGAACATCGGCATCGAGTACCTTCAGCTGTCCGCCAGCGAGCGCCACAGGGTCGTGACTACCAACCTGGGTGCGACGTTCACCATGACTACGACTGACGGCGCCGAGGTCATGTTCACGTCGCGGCCGATCACCATCAACCAGCAACCCGTCATCGTGCTCATCGGCCTCTCGACCGACGAGGTGAACCGCACCCTGCATCAGCTGATCTGGCTGGAAGTTGCGATCGGCGCGCTCGCGGTGGCAGCGGCGTTCGGGCTGACCACCTGGGGCGTGCACCTCAGCCTGCGGCCGCTCAACCGGGTGACGCGCACCGCGCGCGAAGTGACCGCCGAGCTCTCGCCCGAGGGCGCGGGCCTCGACCGACGCGTTCCCGAGGGCGATCCGCAGACCGAGGTGGGCCAGCTCGCCGAGTCGTTCAACTCGCTGATGGGCACTGTCGAGGCGCAGTTCGCGGCCCGTGTCGAGAGCGAGGAGCGGATGCGGCAGTTCCTCGCAGACGCGTCGCATGAGTTGCGCACGCCGCTGACCTCGATCCGCGGCTACGCCGAGCTGTCCCGGATGCGGCGTGCCAACGGGGAGTCCGAGCACGCCGACACGCTCGATCGCATCGAGTCCGAAGGCACGCGCATGTCGCGGCTGGTCGACGACCTGCTGCTGCTCGCCCGGGGCGACCGGGGTGCGCCGCCCCAGCTCGAGGTCGTCGACGTGGCCGAGCTGATCGAGGACGCGGTCGACGGCGCGCGCGTGGCGTATCCGCAGCGGCGGATCGATATCGCGGCACCGCACGGCTTGACGCTGCTGGCCGACCGTGACCAGCTGCTGCGCGTGCTGCGCAATCTGATCACCAATGCGTCAGTCCATACCGAACCGAACGGGCCGATTCAGGTCAGCGGCGAGGCAGCCGGCGAGCAGGTCGTGCTGCGCGTGGTCGACTCCGGACCGGGGCTGCCGCCGGAGGAGGCGCAGCACGTGTTCGAGCGGTTCTGGCGCGCCGACAAGGCGCGCAGCCGGGCGCGGGGCGGCAGCGGGTTGGGGCTCGCGATCGTCGCGCAACTCGTCCAAGCCCACCGCGGCACCGTGGAGTTCGAGAGCTCCGCCGCCGACGGAACGACGGTCACGGTTCGGCTGCCCCGGGACGGTGCCGCGCCGGATTCGTGAGCGGCCAGGCACAATCAAGGCATGCTCGATCCCGCAGTCGCCGGCCGGCTCAGACGCGACGCCAACGGGCTCGTCGCCGCCGTGATCCAACAGTACGACACCGATGAGGTGCTCATGGTCGGCTGGATGGACGATGAGGCCCTGCACCGCACGCTGACCACCGGGCGGGCCACGTACTGGTCCCGGTCGCGGCAGCAGTACTGGGTGAAGGGCGAGACGTCGGGGCACGTGCAGCTCGTCAAGTCGGTCGCCCTGGACTGCGACGGCGACGCGCTGCTGGTCAAGGTCGACCAGGTGGGCGTGGCCTGTCACACCGGCGATCGCTCCTGCTTCGATGCAGGGGCCCTGGCGGTGCACGGATGACGGTCACTCGTGCCGAGTTTCGCGAGCTGGCCGATACGCACCGGCTGGTACCGGTTGCGCGCACCCTGTTCGCCGACGCCGAGACACCGGTCGGCGTCTATCGCAAGCTGGCGGGCGGCCGGCCCGGCACGTTCCTGCTCGAATCGGCCGAGCCCGGGCGTTCGTTCTCTCGCTGGTCGTTCGTGGGCGTGAACGCAGTCGCGACACTGTCCACAGTGGACGGTGCTGCGGAGTGGACGGGCGACATTCCGGCAGGCGTGCCTGAAGCCGGTGACCCCCTCGAGGTGCTGGGCAGCGCC
>DASXSF010000104.1:0-12700 GCA_036506155.1 Jatrophihabitantaceae bacterium | reverse complement strand
TGCAGCAACACCTCTGCGTCGGGCGGGGCATAGCCGAACTCGGCGGTCGCGCCGCTCTCGGGCGGGCGTCGGAAGCGGTCTCGCCAGTGGTTCTTGGCGAGGTTGACCACTGCCCGACGGGCATACGGTGTGGGCTCGCCGCGGATTCGTCGCCACTTGCGGGCTACCTGCAGCAGCGCCGTCTGCACGACGTCCAAGCCGTGTGCGCTTGCGCGCTGCCAGCCAAGGCGCGCGTAGTAGCCGGGGTCGCCCTCGAGAAAGACGGCCGGGACCTCGAGGCTGCGTGCGTGTTCTAGCGCCGCGTTGCACAGCGCCCGGCCAATGCCGCGGCGTTGATGGGCTGGCTCAACGCCCAGGGGCTGAGGACGAGGACCTCGACGAGGCGTGGGTCAGCGTCGATCCAGCCAGCGAACAGCCGCACATGCCCCACGACCGTCCCTCGGCTTCGGCGACTAGTGCGGCGCTTGGCCGGTCCACTCGTGTCGCGAGAGCCTCGGCAAGGTCGGCGACCTGCCCTGCATCGCCGAAAGCGCTGGTCAGCAACCGCCGCACAGCAGCCGCGTCCTGCGGAACTTGCTCTCGGATGACCACGAGTCGAGCGTATGAACCCGCATCCGGCCTGACCAGCGAGAATCGCCTGCAGACCCATGTCCGCGGCGTGTCCGGGCGTTTCGGCGTCTTCGTGATCGCGCAGTCAGACGGTCAGTGCGATCCGTCCGCGAGCCTGTTCCTCTTCCATGTAGCGGACGGCGTCAGCGGCCTCGGCCAGCGAGAATGTTCGGTCGAGCAGCGGTGTGACCTTGTGTTCCTCGATAAGGGGATTCAGTTCGAGGAGTATCCGCGCGTGTTCCTTTACGACGAACGCGCCGAGCTTCTGTCGGACGAACGGTGAGAGCATCGACGCCCATAGCTGCCGCTGGATACCTCCGATCCACCGATCGCCTTCGCCGCCTACGATGACGAGACGGCCAGCCGACGTCAGCGCGCGACGTAGCCGGCGCACCGATGTGCGGCCGAAAACGTCGATGACGAGGTCGTAACGACGCTTGCCGTCGGCGAAGTCGTGCTTGGTGTAGTCGATCACGTGGTCAAGGCCGAACACCGGAGCGAGATCAGCAGTGCGGCCACTGCACACGCCGGTCACCTCGGCACGGGCCGCCTTGGCTAGTTGCGCCGCGCACCCGCCGACGGCGCCAGTGGCGCCAACCACGAGGACACGCTGACCCGGCGCTACGTGGCCGTAATCGTGGACGGCCTGCCAAGCGGCGAAGCCAGCGTATGGCACCACCGCGGCCTGCTCGAATGTGAGATTGGCGGGTTTCGACGCCAGTTTCTCGTCGCGGGCGCACGCAAGCTCGGCCCATGCTCCGCGGCATGCGCCGTAAACCTCGTCACCAACGCGGAAGCGCGTCACCGCCGAGCCGATGGCTTCGACTCGGCCAGCGAGATTCGTGCCAGGAACAGGAACCTTGGGCGCGCGGAGTCCGAAGCCGAGAAGGCGCATCAGGTACGGCTGGCCGGTCATGAAATGCCAGGCTCCGCGGTCAACGCCAGCGGCGACGACACGGACGAGAACGTCGTGGTCACCGATCGAGGGTTCCGCTACCTCGCGGAGGTCCAATACGTCGGGGGAGCCGTAGGTATCTTGAACGATCGCTTTCACGAACACCACCTCGCCGTCACGACAACGATGAGCCGGTGCGGGAACCCCTGTTCGCAGCGGCCAATCGGGAGCTCCCGCGAGATTTCGGCAGGTGGCCGAGCTTCTGGTAGAGCGGGCAGTGTCCGGTGCCGCCGGTGATCAGCATGTCGTGGCCAGCACCGACTCGGCACTCGTGAGCAGGACAACTCCGGCGATGATCGCGGCCAGGCCGCTGAGGACGCGTCCGGCACGCCCGAGGGGCTGATGTTCACCGCGTACCAGGTCGGTGTTCGCGTGAGAGTTCAGGACCGCACGTGTTCGCGGAGTGTGGCCAGCCGGTTCTGGTATTCGGTTTCGTCGATCTCCCCACGGGCGAACCGGTCGGCGAGCACCTGCTCGGGTGTGCGCGTGGGTGGCGGCTGGTCAGACCGCTGCCTGGACTGGCCGACGGACCGGACGAGCAGCACGATGCCGGTGATCACCAGCCCCCAGAACGCGACCATGCCGACGCCCGCTAGCGCCCATCCCCAACCGCTCATGTGATCGCCGTAGTACATCACGGTGATCGCCTCCTCGACCGAATCCTCGCACCGAGCATCGGTGTGGTTACCGGTTCGGCTCCATCAGTGCAACCGTCGCCCCGGCTGGTTGCCTGGGGACAGAGACTTTGGGCCCAGCGGCCCAGGGGCGAAGGACACACCTATACCGAGCATGGGTATAGGTTGCCGTGCCGCTGGGTGAGCCTCGGGACCTTCGACTCTGACCGTGCCCTCGATATGCAGGTACCCCTAGGGGGTATAGTTCTCCGCGAGACTGGAACACGAGAAGATGTTTCGTGATGAGCGTCGCCGATGTTGTTGTCCTTGCGGTTACGGTCGTGGCGCTGGCCGGGCTGGCTTGGTTCTCCTTCGGTCCGCGGCGCGCGCGTACTGCGCGGCTGGAGGACGGGGTGCAGCGCGTCGAGGTGACTGTGCGCGGCGGCTACAGCCCGGACCTGATCCGCGTTCGGCAGGGCGTGCCGGTCGAGTTGACCTTCGATCCTCAGGAGTCCGGGGACTGCACGTCGCGGATCGTGTTCGCCGATCTGCAGCTGTCGGCGGCGTTGCCGGCCTACGAGCGCACGACGGTCCGCTTCCGGCCGGGCCAGGCGGGCTCGTTCGGGTTCGCATGCGGGATGAACATGATCCACGGAACGCTGGTTGTCGAACCGTCCGAGCACGAGCCCGCCATCGAGGAGCCGGCCGAGCCGCGCGCGGCCGACGGGTCGGGCATCGACGACGCGTCGGCGGCCGAGGCCGGGCAGGCAGCGGAGCGGCGCGCAGAGATCGCCGACCTGACCCGCCGCGTGCTCGTCGGCGCCGTGTTGACGCTGCCGGTGCTGTTCGCGGTGATGGCAAACGACGTGTTCAACGCCGGCTGGGTGCCCGGGTGGTCGCTGAACCGTTGGCTGCAACTCGCGCTGATCACCCCAGTGATGCTCTACGCCGGTTGGCCGATCCACCGCACCGGCTGGCTGGCGCTGCGACACCGCGCTGCGGACATGAACAGCCTGATTACCTTGGGCACCACGGCCGCGTTCGGCTACAGCCTGCTCGTCACGATCGCGCCCGGGCTGCTGCCCTCCGACGTGCGCGAGGTCTACTTCGAGGCGGTCGGGGTGATCATCACCCTGATCCTGCTCGGAAGGCTGATCGAGGCCCGCGCCAAGGCCGGCACCGGCGAGGCGATCCGGGCCCTGCTCGGCCTGCAGGCACGCACCGCCCGGGTGATCCGCGACGGCGCCGAGGCCGAGATCCCCATCGAGGACGTCGTCGTCGGCGACGAGGTCGTCATCCGGCCCGGGGAGAAGATCCCGGTCGACTCGGTGGTGATCTCGGGCAGCTCGGCGGTGGATGAGTCGATGGTCACCGGCGAACCGATCCCGGTCACCAAGCACGCCGGCGACACCGTGGTTGGCGCCACGATCAACGGCACCGGCTCGCTGCGGGTCCGAGCCGAGCGGGTCGGCGCCGACAGCATGCTGGCCCAGGTCGTTCGCCTGGTGCAGCAGGCCCAGGCCTCCAAGGCCCCGATCCAACGGTTGGCCGACGCGGTGTCCGGGTTCTTCGTGCCGGCCGTGATCGCGGTCGCGCTGGTCAGCTTCGCGGTCTGGTTCATCGCCGGGCCGTCACCCGCGTTCACCCTGGCGTTGGTCTCCGCCGTCGCGGTGCTGATCATCGCCTGCCCGTGCGCGCTCGGCCTGGCTACCCCGCTGTCGATCATGGTCGGCACCGGCAAGGGCGCCCGGTCCGGCATCCTGATCCGCTCCGCCGAAGCGCTGGAGACCGCGCACAAGCTCGACACCGTCGTGCTGGACAAGACCGGCACCGTCACCGCCGGCAAACCCGCCCTCACCGACATCCACCCCGTCGGCGGCTGGGACTCGACCGAGCTGCTGCGACTGGTCGCCGCCGCCGAGGCCGACAGCGAGCACCCCCTCGCCACCGCGATCGTGGCAGGCGCCCGCGACCTGGCCCTGCCCACGGCGAGCGGGTTCGACTCGATCACCGGCAAGGGCGTGCAGGCCACCGTCGCCGGGCACGCCGTTCTGGTCGGCACTACCCGCCTGCTCACCGACGCCGGCATCGACACCGTCGCGGTGGAACCAACGGCCGCCGAGTTGGCCGCCGACGGCAAGACCCCAATTCTGGCCGCCATCGACGGACGACCCGCCGGCGTCGTCGCGGTCGCCGACACCGTCAAGGACGACTCGGCCGCCGCCATCGCGGCCACCGCCTCGGTGTGGACGTCGTCAAGCTCACCGGCGACAACGCCCGCACCGCCGGCGCGATCGCCGCCCAGGTCGGCATCCGCCGGGTGCTGGCCGAGGTGCTGCCCGACCACAAGGCCGACGAGATCCGCCGGCTGCAACGTGAAGGGCGCCGTGTCGGGATGGTCGGCGACGGCATCAACGACGCCCCCGCACTCGCCGCCGCCGACGTCGGTTTGGCCATCGGCACCGGCACCGACGTGGCCATCGAGGCCGCCGACGTCACCCTCATCTCCGGTTCGCTCGCCGGCGTCGTCACCGCCATCGAGCTCTCCCGCGCCACCATGCGCAACATCCGCCAGAACCTGTTCTTGGCCCTCGCCTACAACGGCATTGGCATCCCCATCGCCGCCGGCGTCCTCTACCCCTGGCTGGGCCTGCGGCTCTCCCCGATGATCGCCGCCGCCGCCATGGCCCTATCGTCCCTGTCCGTGGTGGGCAACGCGAACCGGCTACGCCGCTATCGCCCCAGCGCGCTGCCTGCGGTCGGGGCTCCGACCACCACACGCCTGATCGTCGAAGTCGCCACCGACCAGCCACCGGTCCAGGCAGCCACACATCCGGTGTGCGGCATGCAGGTAGATCCGGCCAGCGCCGCAGCCCACCGCGACACCGCCGCCGGCACCGTGTACTTCTGCTCCACACACTGCGCGGCGACCTTCGACCAACAACTGGACCGAGGCTCTGCGCGGGCTGCCGGAGGCAATCCATAACCCCGGTCGGCCCAGCCGACGCGGGCGCGCTGGCATCGCAGGCCCGCGCGCGGATCGCGGATTTCCGGATGCCACCTGATGCGGTTCTGGGCGCAAGTTCGCGCCCGACCCGTCGATCCGGTACACGCTGGACTCGCTCATCGTGCGTGCGTTACTCGAACAGACGGATCGTTATCGCGCGGGGCAGCGTCTAGGGTCTTGGCGATGTTGGCCGGACCCCGAGAACCCGCAGGCGCATCGGGTGGAGCGGATCTTGGTTGTCGCAGGGGACACGGTCAGGCTGGAGATGCGTCCGGTCGGCCTTGCCGCTGACGCGCCGGTCCGAGTGACGTTGGCATGGCACGCCATGGTCGAGCGTCTTGGCAGCATCGAGGACTGACCGCCCAGCGATGCGGTACGCGCGGCAATGGCCACCCGTGCCGAATCGGTGCAAAACGCTGCGGCTCATGGGCGATCTGCGCGCGGCGTTGCCACGGCATGGAAGCCTCTGGTTGGCCGGCCGCAGTCGCGGGTGGCTCCGGACTCGGTGGCTAGTCGTGGATGGGCGCGCAGCTGATCTGGTGGTCGGCGTGGAAGAGAGCTTCGGCCAGCAGCGCGCGGACATGGCTACCGCGCAGCCGATACACGACCCGCTGTCCGTGCCGTTGGCCCTCGACCAGGCCAGCGAAGCGCAGCTTGGACAGGTGCTGGCTGGCGACCGTCGGGCGGCAGTCGGCGAGGGCGGCGAGGCTAGTGACGTCGAGTTCGGCGTCGCGCAGCGCCCACAACATGCGGACGCGTGTCGGGTCGGCGAGCAGCGCGAACGACATAACCGCCGCGCCGACCTGTTCGGCGGTGAGGTCGGCCGGATGTTCTGCCGACACAGGCTTCCGGGCGCGTGGGCTGCGCGGTCGAGGCGGCGTCACGGGTCGAACTGTACCCGAGTTGTTGCAAGATATTCGCATCAACGAAGGTCTTGTACCTTTGAGGTCGGCAGCGCCACCTCGAAGGGCCTCGGATGACGCACGAGCATCACGACGCGGTCGTCGAACATGGTCATGACCCTCGCCGCGACCACCACCACTCCGACGACCACGACCACGGTCATGGCCATGACCACGGTCACGGTTCGTCGGTGTGGGCGCGCGGCAGTCACGCGCTGTCTGAGCTGGTCGGCGGTCATTCCCACGATGCGGCCGATCAGGTGGATGACGTCTTGGAGGCGGATGCCGCGGGGCGCCGAGCGTTGCTGATCAGTCTCGCCGGTCTAGCGGTGACCGCGGCGATCCAGGCGGTCGTAGTGGTGCTGTCCGGGTCGGTGGCGCTGCTGGGCGACACGTTGCACAACGTCGCCGACGCGCTGACCGCGGTGCCGCTGCTGATCGCATTCCGTCTGGCCCGACGGCCGCCGACCAAGCGATATACCTACGGGTACGGGCGCGCGGAGGATCTCGGCGGGTTGTTCGTGATCGCGATGATCGTGCTGTCGGCGGTGCTGGCCGCGTACGAGGCGATCGAACGGCTCATCCATCCGCGGACCGTCACCCATCTCTGGGTGGTCGCCGCTGCGGCGGTGGTGGGGTTCATCGGCAACGAGTGGGTGGCCCGCTACCGGATTCGGGTCGGGCGCAGGATCGGCAGTGCCGCGCTTGTAGCCGACGGGCTGCACGCCCGCACGGACGGGTTCACCAGCTTGGCGGTGCTGCTCGGCGCCGGCGGTGTCGCGCTCGGCTGGCGGCAAGCCGACCCGATCATCGGGCTACTGATCACGATCGCGATCCTCGGCGTGCTGCGCTCCGCGATACGCCAGGTCGGCGCGCGGCTGATGGACGCCGTCGACCTCGACCTGGTTGATCAGGCCACCGCCGCGGTGACCAGCGTGGCGGGCATCTCCGATGTCCGCGATCTGCGGATCCGCTGGATCGGGCACACGTTGCGCGCCGAAGTCGACGTCACGGTGCCGGCCAACTTGACGGTGATCGAGGCGCACGAGCTTGCCCACCATGCCGAAGCGCACCTGCTCGACCAGGTCCGACGGCTCACCGCAGCGACCGTGCACGCCAGCCCGGCCGGCGCCCATCGCGTCGTCTAGCGCGAACCCGCCCGTATCGGTTATGCGGGCGGTCGACCGGAGAGCAGCTGTCGGCGGAGGTGCTCGTACAGGCCGTCGAAAAGCCGGTCGGTCACCGCGAGGGTGTCGTGATCGGTGGCGCTGATCAGGCTGACGCCGCGGATGAGCGCATCGAGACCGGCGGCGATGGGGGCGTCGAAGGTGTCGTCGGCGAGGTCAGCCTCGTGCACGATGTGACCGATCTCCTCCAGGGCGGGGTCAGCAGCGAAGTCGAACTGCAGCAGCGCAGTCTCGAAGCTGCAGCGTCCTTCGTGGTGGCTCAACGCGACCCCGCGCATGTCGAAGCCGGTCACGTCGGGTGGCGCGTCGGCCGGATCCTCGACGAATACAAACTCGGCGGCCGAGTCTATGAAGCGGCGAATCAGCCAGGCACACGCGGCGCGATCGACGTGCACCCTCGCCCTGGTCGCCCACTTCACGTGCGCGCCGGGTCGGTGAGCCGGGCGGCCAGGTCCTCGACGGCGTGCACCGCGGTGGCCCGCTGTTCGGACTCGAAGAAGTCACGGGTTTCGATGCGGTGCAGCTCGCGGCGCAGCCGCGCGCCAACGCGGCGGCGTGTCGCCGTGTCACTGTCGCGGCTCGCGAGCGCTTCGACCGCGACTGCTTGGTACTCGGCGGCGATGCCGGCGCTCATCCGCTCGCGGATGGCCGCCCGCCCGGCGGCGTCGGCCGGGTGGCCGAGCCAGAGCATCGCTTCGCCGTTGTTCTCGATGACCTCCTCGGCGACCCATTCGAGGGCCTCCCGGGTCCGGGCGTCGGCCGGTAGGGCGACGAGCCCGTCGCCGAGTTGCGCGACACCGAGGCGCTTGAGCCTGCGCCAGACGGTGGAGCGCGGGGTGGACGGTTCGCGGGGCAGTCGGTAGGCGAGCAGCACCCAGTCCTCGGCGTGGGCCACGTCCGTCATCACCTCCGCCGTCGACGGCAGCGCAACTCTACAGTTCAGCAACCGTGGTTGCACTATTGCGACCAGTGTTGCAGACTCGGTCGCGTACACGGCATGCTCGCCAGCCTGCGTTACGAGGCCGGTGCCGGGACGGGAGAAGCCAGGAGGTCGCATGTCCGCTCACCTCGCCGCCCGGGTGCGCCCCTACATTGGCCGGTCCGCGGTGCTGCAAATCCTGGTGTTCATCGTGATCATTTTTGTGGTGTTGCTGCTCGCCGAGTGCACCGGCATCGTCGCGGGCTGACTGGTGGTATCAGCGCTGCGGTGGAGGGTGGGCCGCGACGCCACGCTGCTGATCGGTGGGCAGGCGGTTCGCGCGGCCGGGTATGGGTTCACGGCCGTCATCCTCGGCGCCCTGCTCGCCGCCCGCGGTTACAGCCACATGCGCGCCGGGCTGGTGCTGACGGCGCTGATCGCCGGCACCGCGCTGGCCAGCCTGGCAGTCGGGTCGGTGGCGGACCGGGTCGGGCGGCGGCTCAGCTACGCGGTCTTCTTCCTCGTGGTTGCGGTGGCCGGCGCGGTGGTCGCGGCGGGCGCGCCGTTCTGGCTGCTACTGGTCGTGGCGTTGACCGGCGCGCTGTCGACCGACGTGGTGGACAACGGCCCGGCGACCACGCTGGAGCAGGTGATGCTCTCGGCCGAGGACGCCGGAACCGCCCGCGTGTATGGCCGCTACAACGCGGTCGGTGCGGCCGCCGGCGCGTTCGGTGCGTTGGCCGCGATCCTGCCCGGGCTCGGCGATCACAACCTGGACGCCGGGACGTACGCGGCGCTGTTCGCGGTGCTGGTGCCGGTCGGGCTCGCGGGTGCGCTGTTGGCCTGGCGGCTCTCGCCTGCAGTCGAAGCACCGGCGAGCGGCCCGCCGCGGCTCGGCGCCGCGGTCAGATCCGCCGAGCGGTTGGGCGAATCGCGCGGCGTCGTGCGCCGCCTCGCCACCCTGTTCGCCATCGATGCGGCCGGCGGCGGACTCGCCACCACGGGATTCCTGTCCTACCTGTTCGCCGAACGCTACGGCGTCTCGCTGGCCGCGCTGGGCTGGCTGTTCTTCGCCGTCTCCCTCGTGCAGGCCGTCTCGGTGGCGCTCGCCGCACCGCTGGCGCGCCGCTTCGGGCTGGTGGCGACGATGGTCGGCACCCACCTGCCCAGCAACGTCCTGCTGGCCGCGGTGGCGTTCGCCCCGACCTTCCCGGTCGCCGCCGCGCTGCTGCTGGCGCGCACCACGCTGTCCCAGATGGACGTGCCGACCCGGCAGGCGCTGGTGATGACGGTGGTCACGCCCGCCGAGCGGACGGCGGCAGCGGCGGTCACCAACGCCGCCCGCTACACCGTGCGCCCGATCGGTCCGCTGATCGCCGGCGCCCTCCAGCAGATCGCGCTCGGCGCGCCGCTGGTGCTGGCCGGCGCGATCAAGGGCGGCTACGACCTGACGCTGTGGCGCTGGGCAAGGCACCTCCCGCTGCACCGCCCGAGCGACCAGCCGGCACCGACTGAGCCGGAACCTGCGTCGGAGGAGGTCCCGTGATCGTCTGCCTGCGCACCGTGGTTGTCCCGCCCGAGTGGCGCGAACGCTACCTGGCCTGGATCGAGGACGGCCGCCAGATCCGTCAGCAGCACGGCATCCTCGCCGAACTCGTCTGCGAACCCGCAGAGGGCGAGACCGACACGGTGGTGATCACCGTGTGGCCCAGCCACGAGGTCCTCGACGCCTGGATCGCCACCCCGCACCGCGACGCGCTGACCGCCAACGAGGTCCACCGGGCGGTCGACTACCGCCCGATCACCCGTTACGAGTTCACCGGCGGATACCTCAACCTGCCCGGCCTCACCATCCACGACCCCAACCCACCCACCGAGGAGAACACCGCATGAAGTGGATCACCCGCGCCCGGCCGAAGACCGACCGGATCGCCTGCCCGTGGCTCATCCGCCGCTTCATCGACCATGACGCCGAGATCATCTACGTCCCGGCCGAGGACGTGTTGAGCACCGCCGAGGCCACCGGCGGGCACTCCTTCGACGCACCGGGCGCCGAGTTCCACCACCGACCGAACCCGCACGGCGCCGGCGAGTGGTGCACCTTCGAGACCCTGATCGCCGAACACAACCTCGGCGGCGATCCGGCGCTGGCCCGGCTGGCGAAGATCGTGCACGCCGCCGACATCGCCGCCGACCTCGACAGCGACCCGCTCGGCCCGGGTCTGCTCGCCATCGGGCTCGGCGGGCTCGACGTCGAGGCCGATGACCAGGTGCTGCTCGAGCGCGGCATGTTCGTCTACGACGCGCTCTATGCCTGGTGCGCCCGCCAGGTCGCGGCACCGGTATGAGCGACGATCAACTGGATCAGCAGGCAATTGGTGTCGCCGCGGTGCGGCAGGTTGCCACGCTGATGGCAGCGGCGGCGATCACCGCCCCCAAATCCGGCGGGCAGCTGTTCCTGGCTGGCAAGCCGGCGTTCCTGGAGACAGTGATCATCGACGACCCACCGACCCGCGCCGAGTTGGCCGGCTGGCTGCGGGCCCGCGGCAAGGAACGCCGCGAGGCGATCTGGTTCCGCGACGCCGAGGTCGCCGAGGCGGTCGACGCGATCCTGTTCATCGGCCTGGCCCCGAACTGGTATCCACCCAACTACGACTGCGGCGCGTGCGGTTACGCCACCTGCGCGGAGTTCCTGCACGCCGTCAAGCAGCTGCGCGCCGAATCGGCCGAGCTGGAGTTCACCGGACCCACCTGCAAGCTGCGCGACATCGACCTCGGCGTTGCGGTCGGCTCCGCCGCACGCACCGCGTCGCTGCATGCGATCGACTGTCGCTGCCAAACCCGCGTCGCAGTCGCCGCCCGCAAGCTCGGCCACATCAGCGCCGAACTCGCCGTCGCCCTGTCGCTGTCGGTCACGCACGAGGCGATCGGGTTCGACCGCCGCATGCCCGAGATCGACTTCGACACGCTTGACCTGCCCGCCACCCGCACTCTGCCCATCGGGATCGAGGGCGCCGTGCGCTCCGGCGGAGCGCGCAACAAGCAGCAACCCCGCCACCCCTCCGTGCGGCGATGACATTCAGCACGCTGCACATCACGATGACCGCGCTGGTCTGCGGCTCTGTTCGCGCTCGCCGCCGCGGCGTCGCGGCTTCCGCGCGACCGATGGCCAGTCACGCTCGGTGACGGCGCTGGCTCTCGGCTCCCGCGCTCGACGTGCGACTGCGACTACCCAACGCCTACACGAGCGCTGTAGCTCCGGTAGCCCGGTGTATTCCGTAGTCGAGCCCCGCGTTGGGTGGGCTCCACTGCCGTCTCCTTGGCTGCTAGGGCGTGGACATCGTAGGCGATGTTACCGGCGGCTTGGCCGCTTGTCGGTGATCGCCGCGTGGTGTTGCGGACAAGACAGGCCGCGGTGACAGCACCGACTGGTGAACGGTGTGTCGCTATTTGGGGTGCCGACCGTGCGGGGGTGCGGGTTGTTCATGAGTCGCAGGCTCGGACCACGATGCCGTTATCGAGACGGTGCCAGCCGCCGGCCAGCCACCAGTGCTGGGGATGTTCGAGCGCCGGCGGTTCGGCTTGGTCGGCCGCTACCAGACGCAGGTGATCGGCCAGGGCGTAGGCCAGCCGCTCGCACAGCAGCGCCGCGGCTCGGTCGAGCAGGTGCACAGTTGCGCCGACCAGCGCCACCGAGTCGAAGGGCGCGAGCCAGTCGGCGGTCTCGAGCGCCAGCACGGTGTCGCCGTCCTGGTGCAGGGCGCGACGATCGCCAGGATGACGGCGCTGATCTCGTCGGCCTGATCCAGGACATCGGGCTCGGACAGGTCGACCAGGTGCCAGTGCAGCTCGGTGACCTGCACAGTGAGCCATCCGTCCTCGTCCGGCTCGCCCACACATGGCAGGCCAGCAGTTCCCGGTCGGCCGCGTCGACACTATCGGGTGCCATCCGCTGGTGATCACGACGCTCACCTGCGTGGACCGGTCGTCGACTCCGCGGCGCAGCGTGAGCGTGCAGTCGAGGACCTCGATCAACCGCTGCCTGAGGTGCGCGCTCAGCTCCGGTACGCCGTGGACCGTATCGCGCCACCAGCACGCCTCCGTCGCCGCGAGCCGATCGGGACGGGTGGGGCGCCAGCGTCGAGCCTGCGTCAAACAGGCTGGCAAGACGTGACCGCGCAGGCGTCCGGGATCGCCGAATCTGGCGCGCTCCGGATAGAGGTGCTGGCGCGTTGCCGACTGTGGTTATGCGGCCTCGGGTGCTTGCGACCTGGCCGTGCGGGTTATCGATCGCGCACCGGCAAGGATTCCGGATCAGGAGCGCCTTTGTGTATCTCTGGCCTTGCCAAGTGCGGCTGCCGGGAAATGGCATGAGGACTTCGTGGGCCAGGCGATCGGTGTTGACAAGACCGGAGGCCAGGAGGACGGAAGGCGGGACAGTTGAGTGCTCGCGGTTGTGGAGGCTTCCTGGTGCGGGAGTCTCGGGTGGCGAGGCGAGGTGGCGCCG
>DASXSF010000103.1:0-43623 GCA_036506155.1 Jatrophihabitantaceae bacterium | reverse complement strand
GTGGCCGACAGAGGACGTGTGCCACCACGTCGGCCCGCCGATGATGAGCACCACGCCGGAGGCGAGCACGTACAGCAACGCCGCGAGCGTGGCCACACCGAAGACATAAACCCACGAATGGACGTAGGTCGGCTGCCGATCAGGCAACCACTGCCCCTCCGGCACGGTGCGCCTTATCCGGCTCCGCAGCCACACCGTCCACGACGTGGACTGCTCACTGCTCGTGGACTGCTCAGTGCTCATCGCGATGCTCCTCGCTCTTGGCAGCCTTGCCGCCCGGGAAGGGAAGGACGAGGGCCAGCGCGAAGAGCACCACCATCAGCACGATGATGATGAAGTTCGTCAGCGAGATCTGCACCACGCCCCAATGCAGGAAATACGCCCGCCTGGACAACAGGCCGTGGGCATTGGGCATGGCGCTCGCCAAAGTGATGGTAACGGCGGTACTCATCGGTACGCCTCCCGATTTCGGTGTGATGAGCTCACGCCTTACGGCCACGCCGTCGCCAGGGACTAACGTCCCTGCTCAACCCCCGACCGTCCTGGGTGTGCAGAGATCGGGCGAGCGCTTGCCCGACCGCGGCGCCTGGTCCCGGGAGCGCGCACAACCGACCAAGGGCCCTAGTGGTGATGTGGGTGTCGCCCGCACCATGGGCGTATGTGCCTGGGTGAGGTGGTGCGAGTACGGGCCGTCTCGGCTGCCGGATCGCTGGTCGTGGACACAGGTGAGCGAACCGTCGCCGTGTCGAGCCTGCTGCTGGAGCGGGTGCCGGAAGCGGGCGAGTGGGTGCTCGCGCATGCCGGCCATGCGCTGGCGGTGCTGACCGATGCCGAAGCCGCGGATGCACTTGCCGTACGCGCACGTATGGACGAGGGGACAGTATGAACAGGGGTCTGCTGCTCGCGCTCAGTGCCGCTGCGATCAGTGGCGTGTCGGTGTTCGTCAACTCCTACGGCGTGAAGTCGTTCGGGGATGCGACGACGTACACGACCGCGAAGAACACGGTGGCGGCACTGGTGTTACTCGCGGTGTGTGGGCTGGCGCGGTCCGGTGGCCGCAGCGTGGTCGCCCTGCCGCCGCGACGTTCGCGGCTGCTGGGGCTCGCCGCGATCGCCGTGGTGGGCGGCAGCGTGCCGTTCGTGTTGTTCTTTGAGGGGCTGGCGCACGCCGCGTCGGGGCCGGCGCAGGCGCAATTCATCAACAAGACGCTGGTGATCTGGGTGGCGCTGCTCGCGGTGAGCGTGCTCGGAGAGCGGCTGGGCGTGCTGCAGTTGGGCGCGGTTGCCCTGCTCGTGGTGGGGCAGGCGGTGCTGTCGGGTGGGCTCGGCACGGCGTTCAGCCCGCATCTGGGGCGAGGCGAGGCGATGATCTTCGCGGCGACGTTGCTGTGGGCTGTGGAGGTAGTACTCGCCAAAGTGCTGCTACGCGATTTCAGCTCATGGACGCTGGCGCTGGCCCGGATGGGGCTGGGGTCGGCCGTCCTTATCGGCTGGGTGCTGGTCACCGGGCGGGGTTCGGGCCTGGTCGGGATGGACGCTGCCCAATGGCGCTGGGTGCTGCTGACGGGCGTGCTGCTCGCCGGGTACGTCGCCACCTGGCTGGCCGCCCTCGCGCTGGCGCCTGCGGTGAACGTGACCGCGATGCTGGTCGCGGCGGTGCCGGTCACGGCGCTGCTTCAGGCGGTTGTGCAGCACACGAGCCTCTCGTTGAACGGGCTGGGCCTGGTCGTGGCCGGCTGTGCACTGGTGACCGTTGCGATGATCTCGCGGCGGCGCGTCCTGGCATCGGCATGAGCGACGGCGGCGCGCTGATGTTCGCGCGTTTCGCATACCCGCCCAACGACCTGGGCTACTGCGGGCCGGACGCGAGCGCCGAGTTGCTTGAGCGCGCGGACGCGGGCGCCGGTGGTCCGCGGCTGCGCGCGCTAGCCCAGGGGTTCGGCGGCGCCTGGCCGTACCTGGAGCTGATAGCCGGCGCGAACGCGATCGCGGATCCGCTCGATGCGCGGGTCGTGGAGGCGTACTGGGTCGGTAACGGCCTGCTCGACCGGGTGCGCCCGCGCGTGCTAGCTGACTCGCTGGTGACCCGGTTCGGGTCACAGGTGCGCGATCGGGACCGTCTGCTGGCGCCCCTCGGCGGCGGAGCGGTGCCACATCATGGCTTCCACGTCTTCGGCGTCTACCCCTGGGTCGGCTTGCTGCGTGCCGGGCGGGTCGACGAGCCGCTGGCTGTGCTGGATCGCTGTCGGATCCGGTGGGGGCTCGTCGAATCCGTCGCTGACGACGAGGCGATCGTGACATCGCGCCCGCTGCGCTGGACCGGCGCTCGCCTCGAGCTGGGCGTCCCCCGACAGGAGCGGGTGATCGTGGGCCGGCGCGGTTACCACCTCACGTCCGGACTGCACACTGGTGAGTGGTGCGCGCTGCACTGGGACTGGGCGTGTCAGCGCCTGACCGCGCGCCAGCTACGCGCACTGCGCGGGTACACGCGTCGGCAGCTCGCAGCAGTCAACGGTGTGCGGTACCCGGCGCCGGCAACCGTCCTTGTCTGACGGTGCCCTGCGGAGATAGAGAGTCTCGCGACGCTGGGCCGAACGTCCCGATGTCACGAGCGGATCTCGGCGAGAACGGCACGCGTGACATTCGGGAGCGCCGCCGCAACGGCCGGCGTGAGCCCGTGACCGAAGCCGAGATCAGCAGCCTCGACGGCATAGATGACCAGTCGCTGTGGTGTTTGATCCAAGGCGCGGGCTAGGCGCACCGCGTCGGGGATGCCGAGGCCGTGCGTGCTCGCCATCGCGGCAGGCTGCGGCACCGCCTCGGTGCGATGGATACGCCCCGGTACGGACGGCTCGCACATGACCGCATCGATGATCACGGCAAGGTCGGCACCAGCCCAGGTATCGAGCAGTTGGGTCGGTTCACCGTCGGTGATCGTGAGGGTGACGCCGGCCGGCACCTGGTCACGCAAGCTCGCGATGACGGCCGGCCCGATGCCGTCGTCGCAGCGGAACTCATTGCCGACCCCGATAAGGGCGATCACCGGTGTTCCACGGTGAGGTCGAGGAAGTGCGCGGAGCAGGAGATGCACGGGTCGTAGTTACGGATGGTGCGCTCGCACAGCGAGGTCAGCGCGGCGTCCTCGAGACCGAGGTTGGCCGAGACGATGCGGCGCAGGTCGTTCTCGATGGCCGCCTGGTTCTGCGAGGTGGGTGGGATGATCGTCGCGTCGCGGATGACGCCCTCGGCGTCAAGTTCGTAGCGGTGGTAGAGCAGGCCGCGTGGTGCCTCGCTGACGCCGTGCCCGATCCCGGCCCCGGGGGTCGGGTCGGCCGCGGGCGGGTCGGGCCGATCATAGGAACCGATGATGCGCAGGGCCTCTTCAACGGCGTAGACCGTCTCAACGGCACGTACCACGATGCTGCGGAACGGGTTGCCACACGTCGCCTCAAGCCCAGCCGCAGCCGCCGCATCGCGCGCCAACGGCGAAAGCTGTGCGAAGTTCAGGCTGTAACGAGCCAGCGGCCCGGTGAGGTAGCGCCGCCCGTCGAGCTCGGCGTACAGCGCGGTCGAGTGCGGCACCTGCCGCTCCGTCACGTGTTCGAGGAAATCCCGCCGCGGAAACGACGATCTGGTCGTCGTCACTAGGTCGCCCTGCTCGATGGCATAGTGCCCCGGGTGGTGAACGGCGGCCAGCTCGCAGTCGAGCTGCAGTTCCGGGAAGTCGAATCCGGCAACCCAGCGAACCGTGGTGAGCGCGTCGTCGAGGGCGTGCCGCAGCCGCTCGGCCAGCGGCGCCAGCTCGGCCGCTGTAGGGGCGCGGTGGAAGCCGCCGACGCGCGGGTTGACCGGGTGGATCGCGCGTCCCCCGACAAGCTCGAGGATCGCGTTGCCGGCCTTCTTCAGCGCCAGCCCGCGCTCTACGGTCGGCCGCTGATCGCGTGCGAGCGCGACGGCATCGGGATAGCCGAGGAAGTCCGGGGCGTGCAGCAGGTAAATGTGCAGGGCGTGGCTAGAGATCCACTCCCCGCAGTACAGCAGCCGGCGCAGTGCCGAGATGCGATCATCGACGGGCACCTGCCAGGCGTCCTCGATCGCGTTCCATGCGCTGGTCTGGTACGCGACAGGGCAGATGCCGCAGATACGGGACGTGATGTCGACGGCCTCGCGGAACGCCCGGCCGCGCAGGAACGCTTCGAAGAATCGGGGCGGCTCGTAGATCTCCAGCTGCGCGTCCTCGACGTGGCCGTCGGCCACGACGATGCGAAGTGCGCCCTCGCCCTCCACACGGGCCAGCGAACTGACCCGCAATTGCCTAGTGCGGTGGCTCATTGTCGGCTTCTCGGAACGCAGTGACGTTGAACGTCGCAAAGACCCGGCCGACCGCGGTGTCGTCCATGCCGAGCCGCCTGAGCTGGCCGGTCAGCGCAGGAAGGTTGGCACCCGTCATGGGACCGAAGCAGCCGTAGCAGCCCCGCGCGACCGCCGGGCACAGCGCGCCGCATCCGGCGTGGGTGACCGGGCCCAGGCAGGGTGTGCCGTCGGCGACCATGACGCAGGTCAGCCCGCGCCGCTTGCACTCGGTGCACACACTGGTGTCCGGGATGTCGGGCTTGCGGCCGGCCAGGAACGCCGAGATCACCTCGAGCAGTTGCCGCTTGTCGATCGGGCAGCCCCGCAGTTCGAAGTCGACCGGCACGTGCGCGGCGATTGGCGTGGACGTTGCGAGCGTTTCGATGTATTCCGGCCTGGCGTATACGACGGAGCGGAATTGCTCGACGTCCGCGAAGTTGCGCAGCGCCTGGATTCCGCCCGCGGTGGCGCATGCCCCGATCGTCACCAGGACCCTGGACTGCTCGCGGACCTGCCTGATGCGTTCGGCGTCCGCCGGAGTCGTAATGGAGCCCTCGACGAGCGACACGTCGTAGGGGCCCGGCAACACCTGTGATGACGCCTCGAGGAAATGTGCGATGGTGACCTGCCCGGCAAGCGTGAGCAGCTCGTCCTCGCAGTCGAGCAAGGTCAGCTGGCATCCGTCGCAGGACGCGAACTTCCATACAGCCAAGCTGGGCATCATAACTCCCGCGCCGAGAGCAGGGGCTCAGCCGTGACGTAGTCGACGACCGGCCCGTCCCGGCACACGAGCAGCGGGCCGAGCTGGCAGTGCCCGCACACGCCGATGCCGCATTGCATGTTGCGTTCCAGCGACAGCCGGATGCGATCGGGCGCAAGGCCCTTGTCCAGCAGGACATTGGCGCTGAACCGCATCATCGGTTCGGGACCGCAGACGAACGCGATCGTGGTGGAGGGTTCGACGTCAAGCCGTCCCAGTGGCTCGGTGACGAAGCCGACGGGCCCGTCCCATCCGGCTCCCGGCCGGTCGACAGTCAGCTCCACGTCGATGTCGGCGCGCGCCGCCCACTCGGCAAGCTGCGCGCGGAACAGGAACTCGCCGGGCGAGCGGGCCCCCGCGACGAGGGTGACCCGGCGGTACTCGGCGCGGCGGTGTAGCGCGCCGAGTACGACCGGGCGCAGCGGCGCCAGGCCGAGTCCTCCGGCAACGATTACCACGTCATGTCCGACCGCCGAGTCGAGGCCCCAGTCGGTGCCGAAAGGCCCGCGCACGCCGAGTACCGCGCCGGGAGGCGCGCCGGAAAGCGCGCGGCTCACCGCGCCGACGTCCCGGATCGTGTGTACCAGCGTGCCGTTCCATGCGTCGCTGATCGAGATCGCGACCTCGCCGATGCCGCGGGCGTAGAGCATGCAGAATTGTCCGGCGTTCGGGTGCGGCACGCGCGCGCCGATGGGCTCGAGGCGCAGCGTCGCCGAGTCGTCTGTTTCCACCGTCCGGGCGACGACCCGGTATGGGACGGGCAGCATCGGATCAGCGCTCACGGGGACTCCCGTACAGGTCGAGCAGCCGGGCCCGGGTGTTCTGCAGCCGGGCCAGCACGGCCTCGAACAGCCCGAGCGCCAGCCGGTAGCCCAGCGCCGGGTCGGCGTCTGCCAGGGCAGAAAGCCGAACGGTGTCGATTTCAACGGCCTGGACCGGGTCGAGTGTGACCGCACCGAAGTGCCAGCGCCGTGGCGGCACCAACCATGACCAGCCCAGCACGTCACCCGCGCCGAGGGTTTGCACGACGACAAGCCCACGGCCCGGCACGGTGGTGTCGAGCGCGACCTGCCCCGACCGGATCAGCCAGCAGCGGCGGGCGTCCTGACCCTCGTCGAAGACCCGGTGATGCGCGGCGATGCTCACCTCCTGCGCGGTGCTCCACACCTTGGCCCGCTGCGCGGCGCTGAGCCCGCGCAGCAAAGAGAACCGGGCCAGGTCGTCAGTCATGGCCGGCCGCCAGTGCTGCTGCTTCGGCGGTGATGTCTATGCCGACCGGGCACCACGCGATGCACCGCCCGCAGCCCACGCAGCCCGACCCGCCGAACTGGTCGTGCCACGTGGACAGCTTGTGCGTCATCCATTGCCGGTATCGGCTTGCCCCCGACACCCGAACGCTGCCGCCGTGCAGATAGGAGAAGGCCAACTCGAAGCAGGATGCCCACCGTTCCGCCCGCTCGGCATGCTCGCCCGTCAGGTCGGTGACGTCCTCCACGGTCGTGCAAAAGCAAGTCGGACACACCATCGTGCAATTGCCACAGGTCAGGCACCGTTCGGCGACGGCGTCCCAGTGCGGCGATTCGCGGTTGTCACGCAGCAGGGCGCGCAGGTCGCCGACCGGCATCTGCCGTCCCATCCGGCCGGCGGCGGCGGCCACTGCGCCGCGGGCCTCATCCTGCTCGGCCGTGGTGGCCGGGTGGTGGGCGAGCCGGTCCAGCAGCGCAGCGCCTGCCTCGCTGCCGACGTCGACCAGAAAGCGGTGCCCATCGTCGTCGATACGCTCGGTCAGCGACAGGTCGTAGCCCGGTCCCGGTGCGGGTCCGGTGCCCATCGAGGCGCAGAAGCACACGCCGCCCGGCTCGAGGCACGACGCGGCCACCACGAACAGTCCGTCCCGCCGTCGTGCGAACCCGTCCGTACCCTGGAGTACGGTGCCGAGCGTCGCGATCGCCGCGAGGTCGCAGCCGCGCACGCCGAGGAATGCATATCGTCCCGGGTCGTCCTCGACCGGCTCGAAGCCGGCACCGTCGTCGGTGAACAGCCGTCGCCGCGGCGGGTGCAGGAACTGCTTCCATGACTGAGGCCCTGCCGAGTGCGCGAAGACTGCCGCATCCGAACGGCGGCGCAGCCGATAACGACCCGGCGCTACATCGACACCCCACCCGGCCGGCAGCTGCGCGCCGGAGTCAAGTTCAGCGAGCACGATCGCACCGTCGCGCACAGTCGGGCCGATCACGCGGTACCCGTCAGCGATGAGCAGCTCGACCAACTGGTCGAGCCCTGCCCGGTCGAGCACGGCGCTGCTCACAACCGGTACCCGCGACCGCGCAGCTGCGCACCGAACGCGTGCCCTGCGCCGACCGCGGCCGCGAGCGCCCCGTGCAGGTCGTCCACACTGACCTCCCTCGCGCTCCTCTGTATTCCAGCCTCCCGGCCGGGCCGGCGTCCGCACAGTGCCGAACGTCCCGGAAACGACAGCAAGGTGCCACGGGTCTGTCATCAGCCCGGGTGCCTGTTCGGCACTCGGCTGGGCGGGGTGTGTTGTTAGCATCCGATCCGTGGCGGGCGCCATTGTCGGACGAGGGCCGGAGCAGGCTGCAGTTCAGGGCCTGCTCGACGGCGTGCGTGCGGGCCCGGCGACGCTGGCACTGTGGGGCCAGGCCGGCATCGGTAAGAGCACGATATGGGCGGCAGGCGTAGTTGCTGCTGACTCGGGTGGTCATACGGTGCTGCAGTGCCGGCCCGCGATCGCTGAGATCCGATTGACCTATGCCGGACTGACGGATTTGTTGGTGGACGTTGATAACGCGGTGCTCGACGATCTCCCCGGACAGCAGCGGCGTGCTCTGGACGCGGCGTTGCTGCGCGGCGCCGAAGGCGACCCGCCGCCCGATCCGCGCGCGGTGGCCGCCGGCATGCTGTCGGTGTTCGATCGTCTGACGGCGGTGGGGCCGGTACTCGTGGCGATCGACGACCTCCAGTGGCTCGACGAGCCGACGCGCCGCGTCGTCGGGTACGCGACACGGCGCGCCCGCGGACCGCTGGCGGTGCTGACGGCGGAACGCGCTGACCGGATGCCCGATATGCACGGCACACTGTGTCCCGCCGACGAGACTCGGCTGCGCTGCGTCCAGGTCGGGCCATTGGGCGTCGGCGCGCTGCACCAGGTGCTGCACGGGGCGACGGGACGCGCGTTCTCGCGGCCGACCGTGATCCGCATCGCCGAGCGATCGGGCGGCAACCCGTTCTTCGCGCTCCGGATCGCACGAGCGCTGCCCCCCGCGGCGACGAGCGTGGACGTTCTTCCGACCGGGCTCAAGCAGCTCGTAGCGGGTCAGGTCGACGCGCTGGCCGCGCCGGTCCGCGAGGTATTGGTCCTGGCCAGCGCGGCGGCCGACCCACGGATCGAGCTGATCGAGCGAGCGTGCCGCCAGAACCACGTCGTGGAGCGCCTGGCGGCGGCCGAAGACAGCGGCTTGATCGAGATATCGGCCGGCCGGGCGCGCTTCACACATCCGCTGTGGGCGAGCGCCGTCTACGACAGCGCGTCACCGAGGCAGCAGCGGATGGCGCACCGCACCCTGAGCGAGGTCGTCGATCACGTAGAGGAGCGGGCTCGCCATCTTGCCCTGGCCGCGACCAGCCCCGCGCCGGAGACGTTGCGCGCCCTCGACGCCGCAGCCGACCACGCGCGCCGTCGCGGCGCCTCCTCCGCGGCGGCAGAGCTGGCGGAGTTGGCCATCCGGCTCGGCGCGCCCGATCCGGCGCTATGCGTACGTGCCGCGCACGACCACTTTGACGCGGGCGACGCCACTCGGGCGAAGCAGTTGCTTGAGGGCGTTCTTGCCGAGGTCGGCCCGGGCGAGCTCCGCGCCGACGCACTCGCAGCGCTGGGGACGCTCGTCTACGAGGGAGAGGATTACGCCCGCGGCATCGCGCTGCTCGAGCAGGCGCTGAGGGAGGCTGGGGATAACCCCGGGATGCGCGCATCGATCGCACTGGAGCTGGGCATGGCAGTGTCCAACGCCGGTCGTTTTGCCGATGTGCTTTCCTACGCGGCGATCGCGAAGGCCGAGGCCGAACGGTCCGGCGATGACGGGCTGCTCGCAGAAGCCCTGGCCGGGTGGGCCATGGGCCACTACTTGCTGGGCCAAGGGCTCGACGAGCAATGCCTCGACCGCGGGTTGGCGCTCGAGGATCCCGGTCGCCGCAGTCACGCCGTCATGTGGCCGTCACTGAATGCCGCTGTCGTATACGAGTGGACGCATCGGCTCGACCGGGCCCGTGCCGGGTTGGTCGGCGTGTACGGGCGCTGCGTCGAACGCGGCGCCGAGAGCGACCTGTGGTTCGTCCTGGCCCATCTCGTCATGACCGCGTTATGGTGTGGCGACAGCGAAGCCGCGCAGCGGCATGTCGCCGACATGACCGAACGAGCGCACATGTCCGGTGGTGACACCCTGCCGGCACTCGCGACGGCGATGAACGTCGTCGCCGCGGCGTGGCAGGGCCGAGTCGATGAGGTCCGCTCACGCGCGAGCAGCGCGCTCGACGCGCTGGCCCGGTCCCAGTTCGCCGGCGCGAGCCTCTACGTCGTGGCGGCGCTGGGCCGCTTCGAGCTCTCGGTCGGCAACCCCGCCGGGGCTGTCGAGTATCTGGTGCCGGCAGCCGAGCAGCTGGCGGATGCGTCGATGGCTGAGCTCGCCACGGTGTACGCCGACGCCGCCGAGGCGCTGATCGCCCTGGGCCGGCTCGACCAGGCCGAGCCCATCGTCGAGCGGCTTGCCGCGAACGGCCGGCGCCCTGGCGGCGAGTGGACCGCGGCACTCGCTCTCCATAGCCAGGGACTGCTGCTCGCCGCACGCGGCGAGCTCGACAAGGCGCTCGGCGCTTACGACCGTGCCGGTGCCGTCTACGCCGAATTCGCCGAAGCGCGCTTCGAGCAGGCCCGGACATGCCTGGTCGAGGGCCGGCTCCGGCGCCGCCGCAACGAACGCCGCCTGGCCCGGGCATCCTTCGAAGAGGCGGCGCATCTGTTCGACGACGTTGCCGCCGCGCAATGGGCAGCGCAGGCCCGAGCCGAGCTCGACCGGCTGGGTAACCGGCCCGGCGCCGCCGACCGACTCACCGCTCGGGAGGCACAGATCGCTTCGCTCGCCGCGTCCGGTCTCACGAATCGTGAGGTGGCCGCCACGCTGTGCGTCAGCGCCAAGACCATTGAGGCAAGTCTGGCCCGCGCCTATCGCAAACTCGGGATCCGGACACGCGCGGAACTCGGCCGACACATGGCGGCGGCAGCCGCACCGATGTAGGGAAACACCCGATGCGGTCGCCCCCACAGACATCACACGATGACAAGCGCCGCCGATCTACTTCGTCGAGTGCGATCGACCGCACTTCGCCGGGACAGGACTAGGTCGAGTAGCGGTTCACCTCGACGCGGCGGTCGCGAACAACTGGGGGGCGCGGCCGTCGCGTCGAGGTCCAAACGGCCCGAGCGCGCAGGCCAAACACCGACCGGACCGGCCGCATCCTGCTCGCCGGCAGCACCGAAGCCTTGACAGCCGAGCCCGGACGTACTCGACTAATCAGAGTAGATGCCCCCGAGAGTTGCTTATCGGCTCGGAAGGATTGACGCGATGATCCATCGATCGGGTCATGAGCCGGCCGAAGAAGACGCGATCCGCGCGGTCGCGATCAGGCTGACTCGCCGATTCCCGGAACTGACGCCGGACGAGGTGCACCAAGCGGTTTACCGCAAATACCACCAGTTGGACAACAGCCCGGTTCGAGACTTCGTGCCCGTACTGGTCGAGCAGGCGGCCCGCCGACGGCTGGCCAACCAAAGACCCGGGCGGCACCCCGCCTGAGTCGTCCGCTGCCGCGACTCGGCGCCCAGCGAGAACCGTCGCCGACGCAACCCCAGGTCCCCGGTGCTGGAAGACGCACTTCCCCCGCCGCGGGACGCGCCACACCGAGCTAATCCGTGCAAGGTGCGGCCGGCTGGTCCAGCCCAGCGCTGCGACGCCGATCGGCTGCCATACGCCATCCCGGAGGACGCCCATGATCGGGCCGCACCAGATCACCTCCTTGGTGCTGCGAACGCTCAATCTCAATCCCGAGCGCGCACTAGCCAACGCAGCACCCACTCCACAACAACGCCGCCGCGATCGCGCCGACCAATTCGCCGCGATCAGACACCGCTACGGCACACGATCAGAGCAGGCAAAGCGTGCGGCACGGTCGACCCGCCTGCACGCGGCAGAGCTCAACGGGCGCGCATAAGAAGCTCGCGGTCATGTCACGACGCGAAGCAGGGGCTGCCCTGCGGTCTCGTCTTCGGATGGAACCGGCAGCAGCCGCACGCCACTGCCCGCAAGGAGGATTCCGGCTGTGGCGGAGACCCACAACTCACCCTCACCTGCGGCGTCGGCGATTCGCTCGGCGTGCCGCACCCCTGGGCCGTCCACCGACGTCGAGTCCCGCGGTACCTCTGCGATCGCCACGCCCAGGCGGGCGCTATCGCGCAGGCTCGCGAGCCCGCATCGCACTGCCGTGGCCGGTCCATCGAAAAGGGCAACCCGCCGGCCCGACGGCGTCGCCCGGTCGCGAGCCCCTGCCGCGACCAGATCGTCGATGACCTGCATCTGCGATTCGCCGGCAGCTGCGACGATGGCTGCGAGTGAAAGTGGCTCCGGGGCATTCGGCCGCAGTGTCCTCACGAAAGGCTCGATCTGGCCGAGGATCTGGTCGGGATCCCCGGACACGAGATGATCGGCGCCCTCGAGCAACTGCAGCCTCGCCGACGGTATGTGGTCCGCGAGGTAGCGCGCTTCCCCGACCTTGAACAGCGCATCGCCGGTGCGATGCAGGACCAGGGTCGGCACGCGAACCGCTCCGAGCACGTCGCGAACGTCGACCGCGGAGTTCATGTCCATCAGTGCACGGATCGTGGACGGCGTTGCCGCGGCGCGCATGCGTTGTGCCCACCACCGCTGCATCTGCGGATCGCCTGAAGGGCAGCGCATCCGAAGATCGGCCTCCCAGTCCCAACTGTCGATCAGCCGGTCGGTATAGCTGCGCCGCTCCTCATCGGTCTGCGCCCATGGGTATCCGTCGCCCCTCGTGCGCTTGGCATAACTCCCGTACAGCACGAGTGAGGACACCCGCTCCGGATGGGTAGCCGCCATCAGTATGGCCATCGGGCCGCCCTCGGAATACCCGCACAGAACGGCGCGCCGCGAGCCCACCGCATCCATCACGGCGAGGACGTCGTGCATTCGCGTCTCGAGATCAGGCAGTCCTACGGGTCGGTCGGACATCCCCGTTCCGCGCTTGTCGAACCGGATCAACCGGCCCAGAGACCCCAGCCCATCGAGGAAGTGCGCGTGCCGGTCATTGGCCCAGTCGAGTTCGAGATGGGAGACGAAGCCCGGGATCAGCACGATGTCCGGCTCACCACCACCGGTCACCTGGTATGCGATATGCAGGCCGTCGCTGACGGTGTAGCGAATCGGCGCGGTCTCACGCGCTGAAGTCCGGTCGCGCGCAGCAGCCGGCGGCCGGCCGGTCATGTCAACGTCCACATCGGCGACGAACCGGTATCCACGACCGTGCACCGTGCGGATCAGCCTCTGGTCGCGTCCGTCGTCGCCCATCGCGCGGCGTGCCTGCTTGATGCGGCTCGTCACCGCTGCCTCGGTCACGAACCGGCCGCCCCATACAGCATCCATGAGCTCTTGCTTGGACACGACCCGGTCGCGGTGCGACACGAGATAACTCAGCACGTCGAACGTCTGCGGTTCGATCGGCACGGGTCGGCCGTCTCGACACAGTTCGAACCGGGCCGTATCGAGAACGAGGCCATCGTCGAAGGCCAACGCCACGTCAGGATGGTCGCACAGCGCTCCAAGAGCCCCGACAAACCAGATCCATACGACTGGCCGAGTTGCGCGCCGGATATCACGGTCAGCGCACGAGCACCAGGTCGATCAGTAGCACCGACGCGATGCCGAGCCCAGCGCTGACCGTCAGACTCGGCCGCCGGTACGCCACGGCGGCGATTGCCGCGATGCAACACAGAGACGCGAGTCCCGCTGCTGGTGCGCCGGCCGGTACCAGGCCGGCCAGCTCCAGTGATACGTGCGCGGCCAGCACAGCGGGTGCCACGTGTCCCAGCGCAGCCGTGACGCGCCCCGGCAGTCGTTCTGCGGGAACGAACACGATGAACATCACGCGTACCAACCAGCACGCGGCGGCAAGAACCAGGATCGGCGCGAGCCCGACCATGCAATCACGCCCTCCCGGTAACAAGAGCTGCGGCCATCCCCGCGGCTGCGCCGGCAACGACGCCCGCAGGGGGAACGAAATGTGCGGCAAGGGGCGCCACGGTGGCCGCGGTGATCGCCGCAATGACGCTCGGCCGATCCCGGATGCGCGGTACGAGCATGCCCACGAACAGCGCCGTGCCCGCCAGCGTCAGGTGGGGCAGCGGCGGGAGCACGGGGCCGACCAGCATGCCGATGCCCACGGCAGCCGACCAGACGGCCATGACGCCCAAACCGAGCCACAGCCAGTACGCACGGAATCGCCGCCCCGCATGGCCCGGCCGGTCGAGCGCCGACAGGTAGGTCTGGTCGATGATGAAGTGTGGGGCCGCGAGCCGGAACCAGGTCGGCTGCGCGGCGAAGCGGGGTGCGAGCGAAGCGCCGTAGAGCAACAGCCGCGCGTTCACGATCAGCGCCGAGCCGACGACCGCCAGCGCCCCGGCGCCCTGCTGAAACATCGTGGTCGCCGTCAGCTGGGCGCTGCCGGCGTAGACCAGCGGGGCACCGAGCAGCCCTGTGCCCTCACCCATCGACGACGCCGCGATGACGATGCCGAGCGCGACGCCGAACGGCAGTATCCCCGGTGCGACAGCGAGCACGTCGCGAACGGCGTCACTGCGGGGACCGGCGACGCCCGGTGTGCCGACCGCCTCGCGGCCGGTGTCCGGTAGGACGTGCCCGTCGGTGCTCATGTCACCGAGCCTCGTCCGAACCGCGCGCCAAGTCATGACGACCTGATGGCGATTTCGTGAGTATCTCGCTGCGCCAATCTCCAGCGAACCTCCACACGATCTCCAAGCTCCACGAGAGCGACTGCCGCACAGTCATGCCGTCAAGCCGATCGGCGCACAAACGCCTAGGAGGACGGCAATGACCGTCACCACCGAGAGCCCTCGCAACGGCGTGGACACCGCGACCCTGTTCGCCACCCTCGACGCCGTCAAGGTTCAGCACGAGATCGCCAAGTTCCAGTTTCGCGCCAGCAACACCTGGGTCAGTGGGACACACAACCGCTCGACGCTGTCGGGGTTCTACGGCGCCATGCAGGAGATGCAGCACAAGCACGCGACCGTGCTCGACGCGGACCACCCCGCGGTGCTGGTCGGCACCGACAACGGTCCGACGCCGGTCGAATACCTGTTGCACGCGATCGCCGCCTGCCTGACCGCAGGCGTCGCCAATATCGCAGCCGTTCGCGGCGTCGACCTCACCAAGGTCACCTCCACGGTTCTGGGCGACATCGACCTGCTCGGCATTCTCGGGCTGTCCGACGGCTCGGTCCGCAACGGCTACGAGCAGATCAAGGTCACTTCCACGTCGAGGGCGACGCCGACGACGCGACGCTGCGCAGCATCGTCGAGCAGTCCCGGCAGCGTTCCGCCGTCTATGACGTTTTGAGCAACCCGACACCCGTCGTCATCGACGTGGTCACCGGCTGACCCCCGACCACGCACCCGCAGGACCGGCCGAGCTGATCCGCGATGTCCGGCCGGTCGGCGCGTCGAAAGGACCGCAATGCAGACCATCGACACCGTCGTGATCGGTGCCGGCCATGCCGGCCTCGCCGTGAGCCGACTGCTCACCGACAGCGGCCGCGAGCATGTCGTGATCGAGCGCGGCCGGGTCGCCGAGCGCTGGCGAACCGAGCGCTGGGACTCCCTGAATCTCCTGACGCCGAACTGGATGACTCGGCTGCCGGCATACCGCTACAGCGGCTGCGACCCTGACGCGTTCATGAGTGTCGAGCGGTTCGTGCGGTACCTCGAGCGCTACGCAGACGCCTTCGGTGCGCCGGTCCACCCCGCCACCACGGTGCTGGAGCTCAGCCGGGCGTCGTCCGGTGGATATCGGGTGGTCACCGACCGCGGCACCTGGCGTGCCCGCCACATCGTCATCGCCACCGGCCCGCACAGCCTGCTACGCATGCCGGCGGGCCTCGCCGCCGCCGAAGTGCTCACCGCCAATCGCTACCGCAATCCGGCGCAACTGGCGCCCGGCGGCGTGCTGGTCGTCGGCGCCTCCTCCTCGGGCACGCAGATCGCCGACGAACTCAATCGCGCGGGGCGCGAGGTCGTCGTCGCCGCCGGCCGGCACACGAGGGTGCCGCGCCGCTACCGCGGCATGGACATCTTCTGGTGGCTGGAACGAACCGGCCGGCTCGCGCGCACCATCGATGACGTTCCGGACACCTCGACGGCCCGGGGTGAACCATCGCTGCAGTTGATCGGCAGCGGAGCGGAGCACGACGAACACGACGTCGATCTGGTCGGGTTGCAGGCGCGCGGCGTCCGGTTGGTCGGACGCTTAGACGGGCTGGAGCGGGGTCGAGTGCGATTCCGGGCCGACCTGGCTCAGAACGCCGCCATGGCAGACGACAAGATGTACCGCCTGCTCAACACCGTTGACGAGCACATAGCTCGCACCGGACTCACCGACGAGGTCCTGCCGGCGCACCGGCCACGGCCGTTCGACCCACCGGCACCGACGCTGAGCTTGCGCCTCTCCCGTGCGGGAATCGGCACCGTCCTGATCGCCGCCGGTTAGCGCGCCGCCGCCCCCTGGCTCCGGCTGCCGATCATCGACCCGGACGGCACGATCCGGCAGTACCGGGGCGTCACTCCAGCGCCTGGCGTGTACGTCGTCGGCCAGCGCTTCCAGCACCGACGCGACTCAGGGTTGATCGACGGCGCGCGCCACGACGCGCGCGCCGCGGTCGGGCACCTGCTGACCCGGTCGGTCGCCATCGAGCCGGACCAGCGCAGCGAGGAGCCGGCGGCATGAGAAGCCGATACGACGCCGTGTGCAGGGCCTGCTCCGACGGGTGAGTTCGGCGATGACCGGCGAGGTGGATCATCTGGACCCGTTGTCCCGCATGGCTGGCAGCCGCCGCGGGCAATTGCATGACGCGGCCTCCCCGGCTTGACTGGGCCACGACGAGGGGTGGCTGACCGCATGGACGACAGGCAGCGCGGCGCGACGGTCGATGCGGTCGATGCGCGTATGGCCCTCGCCAAGGCCATCGAGCCACTGCTGGACCAGATGGCTGCCGAGGCAACGGATGCCATCTGGCGCGAGGTCCCCGTGTACCGCGACAACCCGGATGCGAACCTGCGGCTGCAGGTCGTCGTGCACTGCCGCGCCGTGTTCGAGACCTTCTTGACAATCCTGCGAGAAGACCGACTGCCGACGCGCGAGGAATTCCCGACCACGCGCAGCCAGGCACTGTTCCGCGTCGGCCAGGGCGTGTCGTTGACCGACTTCCTGCGAGCTTTCCGGGTGGGTCAGCTGACCTTCTGGGACAGCGTGCGAAATGCCGTCGGCGAGGATCCCGCCCTCAAGGACGCGGCACTGGCCGCCGTGTCCCGGCTCATGCAGGTGATCGAGCTGGGCAGTTCGATCGCCGCCGACGCCTACCTGCACGCCCAGCAGTACCGGCTCGCCGACCGGGAACGCCTGAACCGGGACTTGATCGAAGACCTGCTCCTCGGTCGCACACCCGGTGACCCTCAGCTCGGCATCTTGCGTGCGGCGGGGCTCACGACCGAGAAGGGGCTCATCTTCGTCAGCGCGACCGCGGTCAGGTGGTCCGGCGCGGAGCCTGCGATGCAGGAGATCGCCGCCGAGGTGCGGCGGACCGGGGGTCGCGACGCCAGCGGCCTGATGGCGTTACGCCATGACGAGTTGCTCGGCCTGTTTCCCGTTGTCGACAGTGGCGACCGGGTGATCAGGCACCTGAAGCGCGCATATTCTGCCCTACGAGCCACGCGCGTCGAGCTGGCGATCGGCGCGAGCACGGTACATACCCAGTTGGGTGAGGTGCCGAAGGCCTACCACGAGGCCCGCGTCGCGCGCGACGCGCTGGCCGGATGCGGCGGCGTGCTCGCCCTGTCATCGGTGTCGACGTTCAACTACCTGGTGCTCAGCAACGACGAGACAGCGCGACGGCTGATCGACCCGAAGATCCGCCAGTTCGTCGAGGAGGACCTGGCTGCCGGCGGCAGCTATATCGAAACGATCAACGCCTACGTGTCCAGCGACATGAACGCCAAGGTCGCCGCCGAGCTGCTGCACCTGCACGTGAACACCGCCTATTACCGCCTCGAGCGGATCGCCGAACGCACCGGGCTGGATTTGCGCAAGCTGCCCGAAGTCATCGACCTGCTCGTGGCGGTGCGGCTGCTCTCCCCGCCGCCGCGCCGGTCGCGGTCGTGAGCGAGCAGTCAGTTCACCTTGCTGCGCAGCACGCCGGTTGCTCGGTAAACGTCGCGCGCGAAGACCCACCAGATCGCGGCAGCTGCGATGAAGGCGAACCATGCTGACGTCTTGAGCAGGTTCACCGCACTCGACAGATCAGGCGGCGTCTTGGCCTTCGTAGCAGCCGCGATCGCGTTGTGCAGGTCGTGGTAGCCGAGCCCGAGCAGCAGCAGGACGACCAGGATCGCAACGAACGCGATGCTGAATGCGATGTTGCGGTGCACGACCGAGGGCACTGCTAGCAGGGCGACCGGCACGATGAGGACCAGCACGTACCACGCCAGAGCGTCCGGCGTAAACGCCTTGTTCTCGGCGCCGGACGTAATCAGCAGGTAGAAGCCGAGCAGCCAGATGCCGAAGATCGTCGTCACGTATCCGCGGTATGCGATGCCGCGGATCACGGCGAGCACGCCCACAACCGTCTCGGCGATGCCGGCCACGAGGATCGCGTAGTCCAGCGCGACGGTCGTCGGCGCGGACGCGACCGTCGCCGCGCTGACGCTGGCGAAGCGAATGCCATACACCGCGAGCGCGAAGGCGAACAGAGCGAATGCCACCGGTGTCGGGTCCGCCATCGTCGGGGCGACGGCCGGTGCCTTGGCTGGTAAGTGCGCCTCGGTCTGTGCGACGCGATCTGGCGCGGCTGTGGTCTGTGCGGACACGTCCTACACCTCTCATTCGGTCGGCGCGGTGGCTCTGGGGAGTGTGCGGACCGTACCGTCGCGACGGGCGAATATCGCCGTCGTCCGGCCAAGATCTGTGACCGGCGACAAGCGCGGTCAACTGGCGTTGTGCTGCGCAACAACCTGGAGTCGACCAGGGCTCTCCGGCATCGGCACCGTGTCAGCAAGCAGCTGCCATGCGCGTAGCGCGAGGACCAGTTCCGCCAGTGCGCTCGGGTCGGTGAGCGACATCCGAAGTTCGGTCTGCAGCCGTTGCAGGCGATACCGAACGGTGTTCGGATGGCAATACAATTCGCGCGCCGCGCGCTTCGTCGAACCGCCGTTGCTGATCCAACTGTTGACGGTATCGAGCAGCACTTCGCGGTCGGCTACCGGAAGTCGCAGGACCGGCCCGAGTGCGTCCCGGGCGATGCTTCGCGCCTCCTCCGGCGCCGCCGCCACAAGCACGGACACCGCTGACTCCTCGAAGCACGCGGCCGCGCCGCCGCCGCGGCGGGGAAGGCTCGCCAGCGCCATGTGGGCTAGGCGGAGCGCTCGGGACGTGTTCTCGAACCCGGTGAACGCCGGGCTGATGCCCACACGGGCGGTGGCCTGGGCGCGCAAGATCTCGACGAGGCCGACAACGCGCTCGCGCGTTCCGATCGAGACGATCCCGAGTTCGTACGCGTGAGTGCGCCGCCATGCAGAGCCCATCCGTACCTCGTCCAGCACCTGCTCGGCGTCCGGCAGCGCGGCGCGTCCGCAGGTCTCCGCCACGACCACCACGAACGTCCCGTCGAGCGGCAGGTCGAAGCACTCGGTGATGTCCCATCTCGCGCTGTCGGTAACCACGCCGCCTGCGAAGAGGACTTCGAGCAGCGTCTGCCGGCGGCGGCGTTGCGCGCGTGCTAGTTCAGCCGCCGCCTCCCGGTAGCCGACGCCGACGGCCTCCAGGCACAGATCGAACAGATACCAGAAGGTCGCGGCCACGTCGGCCAACGTCCGGCGCTCGTATTCGATATCGAGCAAGAGATCCCAGAGCGCACCGAAGCCGATCCGGAACGCCCGCTGTACTTCGGCGAGCGGAATGCCCTGCCGTGCCCGTCGCCTCCCAGTGGCGCGCGCGTGAGAAAGGTCGACTTCGTCGGGCATGCACAGTGCGTCGATCAACGTCCGCAGATTTGATGTCACGGATTGAGCCAGATCCTCATCCGAGACGACCGCCGACTCGGTGTTATAGACCTTCATCTGGCGGCGAATCTCCGAGATCACCCGCCGGCTCAGGCACGGCAGCCGATGCACCGCCTTCCCGGCAAGCTCGACCGGGACCCCCGAGGAGCCTTCGACGACGGCAAGGTGTGCAGGTGTGTCGGGCCGGTACATCCGCGTCTCCCGGAGGTCGTGATTCACAATCGGCGCGATGAATGTGAACCCCGGCGCGGCGTACCCGTTAGTCGCCCGCCAACAGACCTGCTTGTAGGCGTCCGACCGGTACCGTGCTGACGGCCGGCTGCTGTGCGCTAATTGCGCAAGCGGTTTGCGAGCTCGGTACGGGACTTGACGCCGAGCTTGCGGAAGACCTTACGCAGGTGGTATTCCACGGTGCTCGGGCTCAGGAACAGCTGAGCGGCGATCTCTCTGTTCGTGTGTCCTTTGGCCGCGAGACGCGAGATCTGGGATTCCTGCGGGGTGAGCTCGCCGAGCGTCTTCAGGGTCCGCTTACGGGGACGCTCGCCTGTCGCCTCGAGCTCGACGCGCGCGCGTTCGGCGAAGGCTTCCATTCCGAAGTCGGAGAAGAGGTCGTGCGCCGTCCGTAGCTGCGCGCGCGTGTCGGTCCGCCGCCGTTCGCGCCTGAGCCACTCGCCGTACAGCAGATGCGCGCGTGCGAGATCAACGCGAAGGCGCGTCGGCCGAAGACGGTCAATCGCCGCACGGTAAAGGAGCTCGGCCGCTTCACCGTCCGCAAGCAGAGCGCGCGAGCGCGCTTGGACGCCCTGCGCCCACGGTGTGCCGCTGGCCTGTGTCGTCTCGCTCAACCTCTCGAGGGCCTCCGTTGCGCGATGCGGTTGGCCGCTGCGCGTCGCAGCCTCGACGAGCTCGACCATCGTCCACGGCGAGAACCACAGCTCGTTGGGATCCTCGGCGGCCTGCTCAGCCGAGGCGAGTGCGATGTCGTAGCGGGCGAGCCCGTTGTGAAGGTAGGCGGACGCCCATTGCGCGAGCGTGATCCCCATCCCCTCCCCCCGCGCGGCGAAGTCCTCCGTGCTGGTTTGGATCAATCGTGAAGCGTCGGGTTCGGGGCCGCGGAACGCGACGAGCGCGAGCGGCGCGTACGGGACATTGCGTCCGTCGGTCGCCTCCGTGACCGCATTTGCCTCGTCGACCAGGGCACTCGCGTCGGCGAGGTTGCCCGCGTACAGCTCGACGCCGGCTCGGGTGCTCAGGGTGAGTGGCAAGACCGTCAGTGCACCCGACTCGCGCGCGATCCGTATCTGCCTCCGGGTGAGCGAATCCCAGTTCTCGTAGTCCCAAATGTAACCGGCAGCGCGTCCCGCGAGCCAAAGCCAGCGAAGTGCTTCCTCCGTTGCGACTTCGTTGTTGCCAAAGCCGATCGATGCGTTGCGTAAGACCGGTGTTCCTTGCGCTGCCCCTTCGGTGATCAGGAGTGCCAATCCGTCGAACAGAAGATCCACCGCGCGCGCCAGATGCTGCGGCGCAGGCACCTCACGTGCCGCAGCCGCGACTTGTCGAGTGTCGACCTCGCCCGCGAGGCGACCGGCGAACATCGCCGCGGTCAATGCGTCGAGATAGATCTCGCGTGCGGCCGCACGGTCGAGCGGCTCGAGCCGCTTGGCCGCACTGAGCAACAGCGGGGGTGCCGCGTTCCCACGGTCCGCAGCGAACGAGATACGAGCGCGAAGGACATCGACTCGTGCCCGCTGCGCTTCGTCGAGTGGGCCCGTCTCCGCCGTCGTAACGAGCGCGAGCGCGTCGTCGAGGGCTCCCGCCTGTTGCTTGGCCTCGGCTGCCGCGAGTGCTCGCGTGGCCCGCCGGGCCGCGTCGACGGTCAAAAGAGACGAACGCTCGAGGAACGCCGCGGCGGCAGCGAACCCGCCGCGTGCCTGTGCGCGCGCTGCGGAGTTCTCGAGCTCCGCGGCTACGTCGTCGTCGGGCTGCGACGCGGCCTGGGCCCGGTGCCAGGCACGGCGGTCCGGGTCGATCGCCGGATCCGTCGCCTCCTCAAGCGCCCTGTGGGTGCGGCGCCGGTCCTCCGGGTCGGCCGCTCGGTGCACCGCCGAACGGACCAGCGGATGGCGAAACACCACGTGCGTGTCGAACGCGACGAGGCCCTCCGACTCCACCTTGCGAGCAGCCGCGTCAGCGATCCCGAGGACCTCGGCGGCCCTCCACTCGAGCGCGGCGTCGCCTGTCGGATCCGCAGCCGCCACCAGCAGCAAGCGGCGCGCGTCACGCGGCAGCCGTGCGAGCCGACGCGTGAAGCTCGCCTCGATCCGAGCAGACAGGGGCAGTGCGGTGGGCAATCCGAACCCGCCCGCGAGCTGCGCGGGCGTCAACCCGCGCGGTAGTTCGAGGAGTGCGAGCGGATTGCCGCGCGTCTCGACGACGATCCGCTCCAGGACGAGCTCGTCGAGTCGTGCCGGCAGAACCGATTCGAGCAGCGCCCGCGCATCGCGGCGGCCGAGCGGCTCGACTCGAAGCTCCGCGACGCCGGCGAGCGCGCTGATCCGCTCCCGCGCCGCGAACACCATCACGATCTTCTCGGCGAGGAGGCGGCGGGCCACGAACGCGAGCACGCGAGCAGATGAATCGTCGAGCCATTGCGCGTCGTCGACCATGCAGAACAGTGGCCGCGCCTCAGCAGCCTCCGATAGCAGGTTGAGAACCGCGAGCCCGACGAGGTAACGATTCG
This sequence comes from Jatrophihabitantaceae bacterium, assembly GCA_036506155.1. Taxonomy (GTDB): domain Bacteria; phylum Actinomycetota; class Actinomycetes; order Mycobacteriales; family Jatrophihabitantaceae; genus DASXRA01. The sequence continues at coordinate 21,339 of DASXSF010000103.1, read as the reverse complement.
GAGGCAGTCCGGCCGCGAGCCCGAGCGCAACGTCCAGGGCGTCACGCTGGGGATCCGGCAGGTGCGCCATGAGGTCGAGGCTCGGCGAGCACAGCTGCTGGAGCGCCGCGAACGCGAGCTCCATCTCCCCTTCGACGCCGATCGCACGGGCGACGCGAAAGTCCGCAGCGGCCTCCAGCGCGTACTCGAGCAAGGCCGTCTTGCCGACGCCCGGCTCGCCGTACAGCGCCAGCACGCCGCCGTGGCCGTCGCGGGCGGACTCCAGCATCCGGTCGAGCACGTCGCGCTCGCGCCGCCGGCCGAGGAGCTGTACTGCGGAGGCCCTCGTGACCATCACAGCAGCATGCCACTGGGTTAAGGACTACGGATTTCCAGGATTCGATCGGCGGCCGCCGAGGCGAGGATTGCTGCTGGGACCGATCTCGGAAAGGAGTCAGGGTGACAACCGCAATCATCGGCGTCGGCAATATCGGGAGCCGACTGGCGCGGCACCTCGTAGGCGGTGGCGAGCCCGTCGTCTTGGCCGCCAGAGACAAAACACAAGTGGAAGCGCTGACGCAAGAACTCGGACCGCTCGCACGTGCCGGCTCCGTCGAAGACGCGATGGCGGCTGGTGACGTCGTCGTCTTCGCGGTCTGGCTCGACACGATCAAGGAACTGACCGGGACGTATGCGCGCCTGCTCGGTGACAAGGTTGTTGTCGATCCGTCGAACCCGCTCGGGTTCGACGAGCACGGACAGATGATGCGAACACTGCCTGATGACCAGTCGTCCGGCTCAGTGGTCGCTGCCCTGCTGCCCGCCGGGGCGCACTACGTGAAAGCGTTCGGCACGCTCGGCGCAGACGGGCTGGCCGGCGCCGCGAACCGCGCGCCGCGACGGGCCGTGCTGTTCTACGCGACCGACGACGACACGGCTGCGACAACGATCGAGCGGCTGATCCGTGCTGCCGGCTTCGAGCCGTACAAGGCAGGCGGGGTAGCCGACGCCGGCCGCCTCGAGATGCCCGGCGGCGACCTCCACCAGTTCGGCTTGAACGGAGCCCTTCTCGATCTCGACGAAGCGCGCGCCGCCGTAACGCGAGAGGCGCCGGCATGAGTGCGACCGAAGCAGCCCTGCCGGACTATGCGCCGGTGCCGCGCTCGGCGTTGGGGCCGGCGTTGAACGGGCAGGGCTATTACGTGGGTCGCGTGGAGCGGAACCTGCACTGGGTGACCGACGGCACGTACCAGGCGGCGTTCGTGACCACGTCGGACGGTGTCGTGGTGCTCGACGCGCCGCCGACGATCGGGCGCAACATCCAGCGCGCGGTCGACGAGATCGCCGCCGCCAACGGGGTCAGCAACACGGTGCGCTACCTGGTCTACGCGCACCACCACGCCGACCACGTCGGCGCCTCCTCGCTGTTCGACAAGAACGTCACCCGCATCGGCCACGACGAAACCCGACGGCTGCTGCTGCGCGACGACGACCCGGCACGCCCCCCGAACGAGGAGACCTTCGGCGACCACCGCACCCTCGAGATCGGCGGCGAGCGCATCGACCTGGCCTGGCACGGCGCCAACCACTCCCCCGACAACATCGTCATCCACCTGCCCGACCACGACACGCTGATGCTGATCGACGTCGTCAACCCCGGCTGGGCGCCGATCTACCTGTCGAACCTGACCGAAGACATCCCCGGCTACCTCCAGGCACCCGCACACGCGCTGGCGTACCCGTGGACGCACTTCCTCGGCGGACACAACGGCCGCCTCGGCACCCGCGACGACGTGCGGCTGCACCAGCAGTACATGACCGACATCACCGCCGCCTCAAGGCAGGCGATCGACAGCGTCGACCCGACACGCTACTTCCTGAAATACGCCGAGAACGTCTGGGCCGCCGTCAAGGGCTACCTGGACCAGATCGCCGCCACCGCCGCAGCGCCCGTCATCGAGAAATACACCGGCGTGATCGCCGCCGCCGACGTATTCACCGAAAGCACAACCTTCCAGGTGATGCAGTCGATCCGCCTCGACCTCGGCCACGGCTCACAGGTACACCCTGATGGCCAGCCTCCCGATACGCGACCCGCTGGGCGATCACCTGCTGACCCCGCAGAACGCCGCGCTGCTCGTAATCGACTACCAGCCGTCCCAGTTCGCAGGAGTCGGATCGATCGATCGTGACCTGCTGCTCGCGAACATCGTCTCGACCGTAAAGACCGCGAAGGCCTTCGGCATGCCGATCGTCCATTCGACGATCAACGTCGCAACCGGCCGTGGGCAACCGACAGTCCCCGAGCTCGCGGAGTTGCTCGAAGACAACCCGCCGATCGACAGGACAACAACGAATGCGTGGGAGGACGGCGACTTCCTCGCGGCCGTCCGGGCCACCGGGCGCCGAAAGTTGATCCTGTGCGCGCTCTGGACGGAGATCTGTATGGCGTTCCCCGCGCTTGACGCCCTGAGAGAGGGTTACGACGTCTACCCGGTCGTCGACGCGATCGGCGGAACCAGCGACGAGGCGCATCGTGCGGGTCTCGAGCGTGTTGTCCGGGCCGGAGCGCAACCGGTCAGTTGGGTCGCGCTCGCCGTCGAGCTCCAGCGCGACTGGGCCCGCGAGGAGACCGTGGCCGACGTCAGCGATATCGTGCTGACCCAACGACTGCTACACCAATGAGCATGGACGCCCCACCGCAGAAGCGAGCTCCGATCGCCGATCGCGACGCGCGCGATTTCCTTCGGCGGGCGGACCCGGTCCTTGCGCGGCTGATCGACGCACGGCCGGATTTCCGTCCGCGTGCCTGGATGGACGAGCTCCCTCCCCTGGATGCCTTCGGCACCCTCGTCTTCCAGGTCGCGGGTCAACAGCTGTCCGTCCGCTCGACGCGGGCGATCATTTCCCATCTGCAGGAGCGCTTCGGAGGGCATTTGCCTTCGCCGGCCGAGCTGCTCGCCGCCGACCCGCAGGTGCTGCGCGCAAGCGGTTTCTCCGCTCGAAAGGGCGAGACCCTCCGTGCACTCGCGGAACGGTTCGTCGACGGACGCCTGGGCGACGAGGCACTCTCGCGCATGACGGACGACGAGGTGGAGGCGGCTTTGACCGAGGTGCCGGGAATCGGGCCTTGGACCGCGCGCGGGTTTCTGCTCGTAGCTCTCGACCGGCCCGACGTCTTTCTCTCGGGAGACCTTGCGCTCCGGCGCGCGATCCAAAGAGCCTATGGCTTCGACCACCTTCCGACCGAGGACGAAGTGGAGCAGGTGTCGGATCGCTGGCGGCCGTACCGGAGCCTGGCAGTCAGCTACCTGTTCGCATCCGAATATGAGGGGTAATCATGACCGATTCAGTGGGGATCATCGGCGCTGGGCGCCTCGGGCAGGCGATGGCGCGCACGTCGCTCCGCGCCAAGCGCTCTGTCGTGATCGCCAACAGCCGCGGCCCGGAATCGCTGGCGTCCGTGGTCTCGGAGCTCGGTGCGGGAGTCTCGCCAGGGACGGCGGCGGAGGCCGCGGCGGCCGACATCGTCGTCATCGCCGTCCCCTGGCCCGCCGTTCCCGAGGCCGTGCGAGGGCTCGACTGGAACGGCCACGTCGTGATCGACGCGACGAACGACTGGGCCGCCGACGACCTGAACGGGAGAACGTCGAGCGAGCTCCTGGCCGATCTCGTTGCCGGCGCGCGTGTCGTGAAGGCTGCCAACACGCTCGGCGCCGACGTGCTGAGCTCGGACCCGGACGAGGCGGGCGGCCGACGGGTGATCTTCGTATCCGGCGACGACGCCGACGCGAAGGCGGACGTGGTCGCGCTCTTCGATGAGGCAGGGTTCGCCCCGATCGACCTCGGCGACCTGGCGACGGGCGGCGCAATGCAGCAGATCCACCACCCGCTGGCCGGCCTCAACCTGATCCAGCTCTGAGGACGTGCGCCAGCGTTGACCTCCTCATCGGGTGTCTTGAGGCGGGAGCGCCATGGCTGAGAAAGAACCGATGGTCGTTTACGCTGCGGCGTACGAGACTGTTGAAGCCGCGCTGGCGGATTTGGACGTCATCGAGCAGCTGCACAAGGACGAGATGATCGGGCAGTACGACGCCGCCGTGATCGACAAAGAGAACGGCAAGCCCCACATCGTCAATTGGGCGGATCGCCCGCACATCCGTGTCATCCCTGAGTGGTTCGGGGGCGGGACCCTGCCCCGCAAGGAGCTCCGTGAGGCGGCTGAGCAACTCACGGCTGACCATGCGGGGCTTCATCGTGGTGGGCGAGCCGACCAGCGAGAAGGGACTGGACAACGCGTTGTCCAAGGCGGCCAAGGTCGTGAAGCGCACGGTGGACGCCACCACCGACGAAATCGCCAGCGAGCTCCAGGAAGCGCTAAAGAGCTGACTGTCCCGGATCAGTCGAAGACGGCAGGGCGGCCTTCGCGGCGTAGCCCGGGTCGTGGATGCGGAGCGGGCGAGCCCCCCAGCGGTCGCCCGCTCCGCTTGTCGGGTCGGTCAGTCGTCGGTGGATGTGCCGTCATCGCCGTCGAAGGCGGTCACCTGGACCGGATCGAGGCTTACGGGGTTCACGCCCGGGCGGACCTTCTGCAGGGCGGCGAACATCGGTTCGTTGAATGTGCCTGCGGATGGTGGCGGGAATCCGACGGCAATTGCGCCGATCGCGCGTTGCTGGCCGGCGAGGAACGAAGTGGAGATGTAGTCGCCGACCATCGCGCCCTGCGTGGTCGGTGCGATCCAAGCTAGCTGCATGGGGTCGCTTAGCGGCTGCGGTGTACTCCAGGTCTGCCCGTTGTCGAGGGACGAGGAGAAGTTGGCCTGGATCGTGCACGTGAGGCCTACGCAGCCGGAAGGCTGCTCGGAGTAGTAGGTCAGCCCGAGCAGGGTCTGCGATCCCGCGGAGGTTCGGTCGACGGCAAGACCGGGGATGAAGTGGTCGATGTTGCTGCCGATCGGGTCGAGCGGGATGCGGATGACCGGTGACCAAGTGGTGCCGTCTGCTGAGGTGCTCATGATGATGTCGTTGGCGGTGCCGCCGGGTTCGAAGCGGCGGTCCTGCCAGACGACGTACACGGTTCCGTCGCGGTTGATCTCGGCCGAGGGCAGCGGCGAGGTGCGCACGCCGGGCACGCCGTGCGACGTGCGGGTGGAGATCTGTACCGAGGCGTTCCAGGTGGCGCCGCCGTCGTCGGAGCTGAAGGACCGGATGCCGCTGGCTCCGCTGAGTCCCTCGAACGGGACGACGACCCGGCCGTTGGGCTGAACCACCGGCTGGCCACCCAAACCGCGGATGTGGTCGGCGGTCGGCGTGGGCGGTCCCCAGGTGAGGCCGCCGTCGGCGGAGGTGGACATCAGCTCAAGGTCACCGGCGCTGGCGTTGTCGAACTCGGTGTAGCAGTGTCCGTAGAACGGGCTGGCCGGTGAGTTGTCGCACGCGGACCAGTTCTTGTCGTAGAACACGCCGGTGGCGGCAACGGTCACCGGGTCACCCCAGGTCTGCCCGCCGTCCGTAGAGCGGCTGACCATCACATCCACAACGCCGCCGCCGGAGAAGTGCGCGCCCAGCCACGAGATGATCCACACTCCGTCGCGGGCGTCGTAGGCGACCGACGGGTCACTGACTGAGAAGAACGGCCCCGGGTTCATTGCTTGCTGACTCGTGCCGGGGAGAAAACCGTGCGTCCACGAGACCCCGCCGGTGACACTCCTCGAAAAGCCGATGTCGGTGGCACCGCCGTTGAACACCCGGCCGACCTGGTACGTGCTTACGATCGTGGAACCCCAGGCGAAGGTGTCCGGTTCGACCTCGGTGGCATGTTGGCCCCTGGGCGCGTTGGCCGCGGTGTAAGGGTCGGAACTGATCTGGGTGACGCCGGGCTGCGCGGCCTGCGCCGGCGCCGCCAGTGCGAACACTGCGGTCAACACTGCGGCGAACACGGCGAGGGATCGACCCTGCCGTCGGGGAAGCCGAAGCCGCGCCCGCGGCCGGGCCGCGAACATCTGAACAGACATGCTTGTCCTCCTGGTGACTGTGAATCGATGAGGTGCAACGCGTCAGATTGACGCGCTCCGCTGCTGTGATCGAGTCCCGTCCACGGCTGGCTCTACCGTCGCGCTCGTGACGCTGGGCAGGAACCGTGCGCGAAGCAATGCCGCAGCAAACGCGGCACACGGGGGTGCACGTGAACGACACCGAACTCTGTCTACAAGCGATCGCTGCGCAGGGGTGAGCGACATCGGGGCAGCCAGGCACCGCCCGGCTGCCCGTCTCCGCCGGCCGAACCGGCGCGCACCGCCGATAACGATCAGCCTCGATACTGAACCCGAACGTGAAGAGGCCGTCCCGACGGACATGTAACGACACTGCGGCTTATGCCCAGGTCGAGCCTCTACTGAGAGGTCTATTACAAACGCGCCGACCAGTCAATGACACGGTCTCGCGCCTTCATGATCACCGTCCGCACCGCTCGTCGATCAGGTCGAGCTCGCCGGTCGCCACGTGGATCATCGATCCGCAGGACGCCTTGGGCTTCGGCTCCCGTAACCGTCGCGGTGACTCGGGCGGCGGCTTCCGGCTGGCGATCACACGCACGACCTGAGCTTCAGTGGTTGCCCGGGTTGGCTCGCCGAACCTCACCGGCTGTGCTACCGCTGTAGCTGGAGTTCGCAGGCTCTGGTACGGCGAGCGTCATCACGCTGGGCAGTTCATCGAGGAGCGACCTGACGGCATCGAGAAACGGGTACGGCATGACGAGGATGCTCCAGGAGAGAACGACCCAGATGGCGCCAAGCCACCAGCCCACGAATATGAACCAGAGTGATCGTTGCCAAAGCGAGAATGGACGGCCGCGCCGCTCGATGATGCCAGGCGGGGAGTAGGGCCTTATGCGTTCGACGATCGATTTCTTGTTGCCGTCACCCTGGCGCGCCTCAAGTTTGTCCTTGCCCGGCGGCTCCTGACCGAAGGTGGAGAGCCAGATTCCGAAGTCGTTTGCTGATCTCGCGATCGGCGCGCCGATGAGCGTTAGGTGCACCAGGTAGCTGGCCAGAAACACCACGAGCGGTAGGAATGTGCCGAACGACATGAACCAGCCGTAGCCCACCCAATGCTTGATTGAGGTGCCAGCAATCCGCTGCCGCGACCGCGTCGAACTACTGTCGCCCTCAACCTCTCCTTCCACGCACACATAGTCCCCCTGGCGGCCGGGCGGCGCGGGCTCATCACCCTGATACCGCGCGGCGGTGGTCGAGGTCGTCGACCCGGAGGCCCATCACCTCCGCCCGAAGTACCCCCCAGTCGATCAACATGCGGATGATCGCGGTGCCCCGTTGCACGACGCCAGCAGACGCCGCAGCTCGTCGTCCGTGAGCACGTGTACAGGTTTCTCCGGAGCGGCGGGCGGAGGCGCCGAGGGAGTGTTTCACATCAACCGAAAGTGGCTGTAACCCATCAGCTGAAACACCCTCACCCATCAACCGAAGGCCGAGTGGGAAGCATCAACCGAAGGCCACGCAGCGCCTTGTGGGGCGGGTGGGGCTGAGTGGGGCGGGTGGGGCGGGTGGGACTCGAACCCACGACCCAGGGATTATGAGTCCCCTGCTCTGACCGGCTGAGCTACCGCCCCCGACTGTGGGAACTCTAGCGAGCTACCGGCCGGCGCCGTGGTAGCGACGAAGTCGGCGACCAGGGTGGCGAAGCCGTCCGCATAGCGATAGTGCGGCTGGTGGGTCGTGCCCGGAAAGAGCGCGAGTTGGCTGCTCGGCAGGTATGCGTGCAGCGCACGGGCGTGGCTGACGGGTATCACGTGGTCGTGTTCGGACCAGACTATGAGCGTCGGCACGTGATCGCCTACGTAGCGCATCTCGATCATGGAGCCGCGCTGCCCGGACGGGGAGATCACCGAACGCAGCGCGGCGAAGAACGCGGCGCGCCCGGCGGGGATCGCCAGGCCGCCGAACGCCCGCTGCAGGTTCGCCACCACCCGCGGCGGCAGGCGCAGCACGCGATGCACGCGCAGCCATCGAGCAAGGCCCATGGTCGGCCGATTGAGCAGCGACCGGAGCAGCAGCGGCGCGCCGGGGACGGCAGCCGCACGCAGCACCGGGTGCACCCCTTTGCCCAGCCCGCCGCTGGCTACGAGCACCAACCGCTCCACCTGCGCCGGGTAGTGGTACGCGATGTGCATCGCAATGGCGCCACCCAGCGAGTGGCCGACAAGCGTGGCCCGCGGCACGCCGAGGGCATTGAGCAGGTCGCGCACGCAGTCCGCGAAGCCGGAGAGCGAGTACTGCCCGACGGAGCAGACCGGCTTGTCGGATGCGCCGTGCCCGAGCAGGTCCGGCGCAATGACCCGCACGCCCCGCTCAGCAAGCGCCGAGGTCGCGGGCGCCCACGTGCTGCTGTCGGACACCAGGCCGTGCACCAGCACCACGACGGGACCGTCGGCCGGCCCCGCGTCCTGGTAGCACAGCCGGTGCCCGGACACCTGGACGGATCGGGGCGGCATGCGCGAGACGCTACGGCCCCTACCTGGGCCTAGGCGAGTCAGGCTGCGACGGCCGCGGCCGCGTCGGTGACGGCGTAGGCGAGGATGTCGGCCACGTCGCTCACCGGCCGGATGTCGAGCGCGGCAACGACGTCGGCCGGCACGTCGTCCAGGTCCGGCTCGTTGCGTGCCGGCAGGAACACCGTGCGCAGGCCGGCCCGCTGCGCGGCGAGCAGCTTCTGCTTGACGCCGCCGATGGGAAGCACCCGGCCGTTCAGGGTGACCTCGCCGGTCATGCCGACATCGGCGCGGACCGGGCGCGCGGAAGCGAGCGAAGCCAAGGCGGTCACCATCGTGACGCCCGCCGACGGCCCGTCCTTCGGGACGGCGCCGGCCGGCACGTGCAGGTGCACGGCGCGATCCAAGGCCGCCGCATCCAGGCCCAGTGCGTCCGCGTGCGAGCGGAGGTAGGACAGCGCGATCTGCGCCGACTCCTTCATCACGTCGCCCAATTGACCGGTCAACGTGAGCCCGGCGCGGCCCTCCATCGAGGTGGCCTCGATGAACAGCACATCACCACCGGTACCCGTCACCGCGAGCCCCGTCGCTACACCCGGCACGACCGTCCGCTCGGCGGACTCCGGCGTGAACCGGGGCCGGCCCAGGTACTGGCGGAGCTCCGGCACGCCGACGGACACCGGCGCCGACCCGCCACCGGCCAGCGACGTCGCGACCTTTCGCAGGATCCGGGCCAGCGACCGCTCCAGCTGCCGCACGCCGGCCTCTCGCGTGTAGTCGGACGCGATGAGCCGCAGCGCCTCGTCGCTGATCGTCACGTCATCGGCCGTGAGCGCCGCCCTCGAGAGCTGCCGTGGCAGCAGGTGCCCCCGGGCGATGGCAACCTTGTCGTCCTCGGTGTAGCCGTCGAGCGCGACGAGCTCCATCCGGTCCAGCAGCGCCGGCGGAATCGTCTCGATGACGTTCGCCGTGGCCAGGAACAGCACGTCGGACAGGTCCAGGTCGACCTCAAGGTAGTGGTCGCGGAACGTGTGATTCTGAGCCGGGTCGAGCACCTCGAGCAGCGCCGCGGCGGGGTCGCCGCGGAAGTCCGAGCCGAGCTTGTCGACCTCGTCGAGCAACACCACAGGATTCATCGAGCCGGCCTCGGAGATCGCCCGAACGATGCGGCCCGGCAGCGCCCCGACATACGTGCGCCGGTGGCCGCGGATCTCGGCCTCGTCCCGCACCCCGCCGAGGGAAACACGCACGAACTTGCGGCCGAGCGCCCGTGCCACGGACTCCCCCAGCGACGTCTTGCCGACGCCGGGCGGCCCCGCCAGCGCCAGCACCGCGCCCGAGCCGCGCCCGCCCACGACCTCGAGGCCGCGCGATGCCCGCCGGGCACGCACCGCGAGGTACTCGATGATGCGGTCCTTGACGTCGTCGAGGCCGTGGTGATCGGCGTCGAGGACGGCGCGCGCCGCCGCGATGTCGTTGTTGTCGGTGGTCTTGGTCGTCCACGGCAGGTCCAGGACGGTGTCCAGCCAGGTCCGGATCCAGCCCGCCTCGGGGCTCTGGTCGCTGGCCCGCTCGAGCTTGCCCACCTCACGCAGCGCCGCCTCGCGCACCTTCTCGGGCAGATCCGCGGCCTCGACACGCGACCGGTAGTCGTCGGCACCGTCGGGTTCGTCTTCCCCGAGCTCCTTGCGGATGGCGGCCAGCTGCTGGCGTAGCAGGAATTCGCGCTGGCTCTTCTCCATACCCTCGCGGACGTCGTCACGGATCTTGTCCGAGACCTCGACCTCCGCGAGGTGGTCGCGCGCCCACTCGATCGCTTGCGTCAGCCGCGCCTCGACATCGGGCGTCTCGAGCAGTTGCCGCTTCTGTTCCGCCGACAGGTACGAGGCGTAACCGGCCAGGTCCGCGATGTCGGACGGGTCGGTCAGGCGCTGCACCGAGTCGATCAGCTGCCAGGCGTCCCGCCGCTGCAGGTTGGCGACGACCAGTGCCTTGAACTCGGTGGCCAGCTTGCGCACCTGCTCGCTCGGCACGGGGTTCTCGACCAGTTCGGCCTCGACCCACAGGGCGGCACCCGGTCCGGTGACGCCGCTGCCGATGCGCGCCCGTGCGGTGGCACGCAGCACCACGGCGGGCGCGCCGCCGGGCAGGCGGCCCACCTGCTCGATCGTCGCGACGGCGCCATATGCCGGATAGCGGTCCGGCAGGCGCGGGGTGAGCAGCAACTGGTCGTCGGCGCTCGCTTGCGCGGCGTCGACGGTCGCACGGGCCATTTCGTCCAGTTCGACCGGAACGACCATGCCCGGCAGCACGACAATTTCGGGCAGCGACAACACCGGCAGCCGCAGCGTCTTGCTCATGTGTCCTCCGAGAAATTGAGTCTGACTGACTCAATCGACAGAGGGCTCCAGTTGTTCCCGCTCTGCGCAACCTCTGATGGACGGGGTCGTGTAAGAGCCCGGCGCACGACGTGCTCCTGCGGCTGCGCAGCGGCGGGGTGCTTCGTGTGCGCTTGACGCAGATGTCCGCGCGGGTGTAGTTCAGCCAGGAGATCCGCTCCACGTCTATAGCTGGTGACGGCTCCGGGCCGGCACCGCCCGTGAGGAGAGCAGATGACTGGAATCAGGTTTGCCTCGGTTGCGGCAGTCTCCGCGGTCGTGCTCGGGCTGAGTGCGTCTCCCGCCGCCGCGGGCACGAGCAGCGGCGCTGGAACGGTCATCTCGGGAACATCGGGTGCGAGCACCGCCGCCTGTCTCGCGCACGTCCCTGGTGGTTTGGGCGAGGACTGGTACGACTCCTACACGCCGGGGTGCACGGGTCACGACGAGCCCGAGCTCGATCCGGTCTCATCGGCGTCGCGCTCCGCGCAGAACATCACGTGGCGCGTGCAACTGCCGGCAGACGGGGCGTTCCCGGTATCGAGCGTCGGGCCGACGTTCTGGTTCGGAGGTACCGTCAAGGACTCGAACCCGCACAAGATCGGCCAGGAGGGGTTCCTGGAGCTGCAGTTCTATCCCGATTCCTTCACCAAGAACTGCGGGTCAACCGGAAGCTTCTCCGTCGTTCACGCGCCTAATGTCTACACGGCGTGCTCGCCGGTCTGGACGCTGGCGAAGCAGGGAAAGCAGATCGCCGAGCCGGCCGCGTTCAACGGGATGCTCACGGACGCTGGGGGAAAGGCGCCGTTCGTCATGCACGCCCTTGACATCGTCGACGTCCACATCTGGGCGCCGGGCTCGAGCTCGCCCTACCAGGAGCAGGTCACGGACGAGACCAGCGGGCAGACGTCGAGCGTGCTCGTGCTCATCAGCCCGAAGGACGGCCCGCTGACTCCGGAGTTCAGCACGCAGGAGATCGGCAATGCGCTCGACTGGGGCGGCGTGTGGGACACGCCGATGGCATTCGTCTGGGAGATCGGCCACTCGGACCTCTACGGCGACCATCCCGGCCAGTTCTGCGTTCCGGGCCAGACGTTCTGCGGCTCCTTCAACAACGACAACTGGGCCGGCTTCCAGCCGATCCGGATCTTCGACGCGACCTTCGGCGACGGCTCACACCAGCAGCACTGGGCCGCGGTCTCGGACACCGGCGGGAAGGCCGAGGTGCTCGGCAACTCGTTCGTCGGCCCCACCGACTGCACGGCGTACGGCGGCCCGTACTGCATCTACCCGTGGTTCTCGTCGGACGGCGGAGCGATCAACTACGGCGTCGGCTCCGACAACCTCGGGGGGGTGGACCAGTTCGCGCAGACGCCAACCTGTCCGTCGACCGGCGTCTTCCCCGGAGCGACCTACTGCGACACGATCATCAGCTAGCAACCGGAGAGGTGAGGAGGCGGACACCGGCGCTGTCCGCTTCCTAGTCAGACTGCGAGGAACTTCGGGACGCCGAGCTGCAGGCCGGTCCCCGACATGGCCATGAGTGTGGATGCCCCGTGTGCGACGAGCACGCCCCCGTGGACGATCCCGAACGGTTGCATGTGACGTTCGCCGAGCGTCAGCTCCAACCGACAGCTGTCGAAGTCGAGTGCGGTCAGCTCAATTCCGACGAGGTTGGGAAAGGGCGCGTCTTGCACGCACTTGCGAGCAGCCGCGATCCAATCGGGATTCGCAATGAGAGAGGTCACGTCAGTCGATCACGAGGGCTAGTGCCGCTCTGTTCAGCGATGGGAACCAGTGAGACGAGAACGACACGATCTCCGGCGCGCAGTCATCACACCGGCGAACTCGCCACCTTGCTCGAACCACATTGATCATCGACTCTCACACGTCAGGATCAGTCGGCAGGCCATGGCGATTGCCTTGACAGAAAGGGGGGACGCACGTCTAGGCTCAATTAGGCGCAAGGCGGGCGATTCGGTAACCGCCCCGCATTGGGATGTGAGCGACACGCGTAGAGCTCGAACACCATGGGCTGGCCCTGATCCGGCCCACGTCCGAGACTCCGCTCGCTCCACCGCCGTTACCACACTGGTCGGTTTCCCGGCGACCGTAGGCGAAAGGAGTCGTAGCGATGATGAGACTGACGGGCGGACGAATCGGCGCTGTGGCGGTCCTGGTCGCCGGGGTGATAGCGGTGCCGCCGGCGGCCGTGGCCTCGTCGGCGGAGCGGGCCGGCGGACCTGGTGGCCCGGGCTGGGCGAGGGTCTGGACCGACAACTTCAACGGCGCCGCCGACACCGGAGTCGATACGTCCGTCTGGAAGTACAACACCGGGACCGGGATTTTCGGCACGGGCGAGATCGAGACCATGACCAACTCGACCAGCAACGTCCACCTGGACGGTCACGGGAATCTTGACATCACGGCACTGGGTCACGGCCAGTCGTGGACGTCGGGGCGCATCCAGACGATCAGCAGCGACTTCGGGGCACCGGCGGGCGGCGAGATGGCCGTGACCGCCTCGATTCGGCAGCCCAATCCCGCCGTCGGCCTCGGCTACTGGCCGGCGTTCTGGATGCTCGGCCCGGGCGACTGGCCGGGGACCGGAGAGATCGACATCCTCGAGGACGTGAACGCCCTCAACGACCATTCCGGGACGTTCCACTGCGGCAACCTCACCCAGCCCAATCCCGACGGAACCCTCGGGCCCTGCCATGAGTTCACCGGGATCTCGAGCGGACTGCTGACATGCCCGGGCTGCCAGACCGGCTTCCACACCTACACGGTGATCGTGGATCGAACCAATCCCAGCGCCGAGCAGATTCGCTGGTACCTCGACGGGCGTCAGTTCTTCCAGGTGAACCAGAGCCAAGTGGATCAAGCGGCATGGACCGCAGCGGTCGACCACGGCTACTCGATCATTTTCGACCTCGCCATCGGCGGCGGTTTCCCCAACGGCGTGTGCCAATGCACCTCCCCCAGTGATCAGACGACGTCGGGCGGCACCATGACGGTCAGCTACGTGTCGGTCTACGACCTTGTCCCGGGGCGCGACTGACCGATCTGAACTCACTGTCGAGGACGTTGCGGACGACGGATCTGCCGCCCGTAGGTGAGCCACGATGAGGTCGGATGGCGCAAGGAGCGCAATGGTCATATCCAATGAGCCGCCGCGGCTGGAGCAGCGTGGAATACGCCCAGCAGATATGGATTCCCTGCCCGCCCGTGTTTCCCAACGGCTCGGACCGAAGTTCGTGGGCGTCGCTCTACGCGGATGAGTGGTGGTACCGCTCCGGCCGCAAGCACGGTAAGCGGGAGATCACCGCGCTGGCCAAGACGCTGGCCGCGATCCACGAGTTCGCGTACGGCCATCTCCTCATGCACAACGGATTCATCCACCTGCCGGACCTCCGGATCGTGCCGCTGCTCGTGAGCTTCGGGGTCTGGGAGGCGGTCGGCGCAACTCCGAGTCCTCACGCATGCCGACGATCCGGAGGCGATCCAGCCACCTATGGTCGCCGAATTCGCGACCCCCCGCCTCGGACCGGGACTGAAGGTGACGGCCTACACACAAACGAAGAAAGTGATCACCGGACACCTGAACTACGCGTGGCGGTCCGAGGAGCACGCCACGGCTGTACGCATGTTCACCGGATCCCCCGACCTGGACAGGTTGCAGCGCGCTTTACCAGACGTCGAGCAGCTTGCGCATGGCGTCGCCATTATCGGGAGGGAACCAGCACGCGCCGCGTCGTGAACACCAGGTGATCCACCTTCCAGCGGACGGTGACTTAGGATGAACACTCGACCCGCGTTCACTGAGGCAGGCGCGGTGGGCCGCCTGTCCACTGTGGACAGTCGTCGAACAGGGCTGGCGACGAGATATCTGCAGCACCACTCGTCGATCCCTCGGCCGGTGCGGTGCCGACACAGCGCCGCACCGGCCGGGGGCTCGCGGAACCCGTCTAACCGATGGTCACGGCGAAGACGTGCATAGCTGTCGAGCCGACGTTGGCTCCCTGGCTGATGTTCGGCAGGGTGACGTATTGCACGGTCTTCCCCGCCTGCAAGGGGACGCCGTAGTAGTAGACGCTCACCCGCTGGTTCTGCCGCCCTCCGGGACCATTGATGTACGGGGCCGAGGTGAGAATGTCTCCCCCGGATACGGCGGCATTGGACCACCAGTCGGCGAAGCCCAGCGTGAACGACTGAGTGCTGCCGTCTGTGTACGTGATCGTGCCCGTACCCGATGCGGTTCCGTAGTCCCCTGTGCCCAAGAAGCCTAGGGTCGTTCCCGAGCCTGATAGCGCGAAGGTCTGGCCACCGGCGACCACGTTGCCGTCCGTGCCCGGCGCCGCCGATGGCCAGGTAAACGTCAGGCCGTCGTGCGTGATCGCGGCTCCGGGGGTCACCGACGGACTGGCCGCGGCGAGCGCCTGTGCGGAGTAGCTGTTGCCACCGCCGTCCAGGTTGCCGGCACCCGTATTGGCGTCGTCACTGATTCCGGGATTGTCGAAGGCCGCGGCGAGCGAGTCGTACGGAATGGAGACCTGTGCGTTGTCCGCGACACTGGTTCGGCCGTTCGCGTCGGTGAAGCTCGCAGTGGCGTCGAGTTCATTGCTGCCCGACTTGGCAGTCGAGGGAACCGTGATCGTCCAGGTCGTGGTAGCCGTCTGACCCGCAGCCACACTCGCGAAGGTTGCGGGCGTCGCCGCCGCCACGGTCCAGTCGGCGGGCGCCGTCAGGGCCATGGTCACGTTGGACAGCGGCTGACTGCTGGCGTTCGGCAGCGTCGTGGTTGCCGTGACGGTGCTGCCGGGTTGGACCACCGACGGCGCGCTCAGGCTGAAGGGCTGCTTGACGACGACGGGCGTGGTGCCGGTAACGCCGTTCACGGTAACGCTGATCTGCGCGGCTCCATGGGCGATCGTGGTGACCGTGCCAGTGGCCGAGACGGTGGCGACCGAGGGGTTGCTGCTGGCGTAGCTGACCTTCGCGGTCTTCAGGTTGACGAATGACTGGTCGTTGTTGACGGCCTCGATGATGTTGTCCGCAGTAGCGTGCGGCTGTTCCAGGGCGGGGTCGGTGTCGTCGGCGATCCATGGATTCTTTCCGGTGAGGTCGAGCTTGTCGCCGGGTTTGAAGGTTGTCTGCTCGGGCTGGACGGTGACGTACTGAACCTTCGGAGTGATCGCACCGCCGACCTTCACGGTGCCCGAGCCGACGACGTCGTCAGCGTCCGTGGCGACCTGGAACTGGTAGTTGCCTGGATCGACAACCTGCTTGAGGGCGTTCTCATCCCACCGCGACAGGCTGCTGGCCGCAACGGTCACGCTGATGTGCTGACTGTGACCCGGCGCCAGCACCTGGGTCTTCTCGAAGCCCACCAGCTGCTTCTTGGGCAGTTCCACGCCCGGGACGATGAACTGGGGCGCGGCGTAGAGCTCCGCAACAGTGGCCCCGGCCGTGGTGCCCGTGTTGGTGACATTGAAGTTGACGGTCACGTCCCCGTTCGGGGTCGTGCTCTTCGGCGAGATCTGAACGTTTCCGTATGCGAACTGGCTGTAGGACAGGCCGTAGCCGAACGGGTAGGTCGGCGTACCGGTGAAGTACATGTACGTGCGGCCCAGCCCACCGGTTTCAGACGGGGTCAATCCGTAGTTCTCCATGGCCGGCAGCTGGGAGTCGTCCTTGAACCAGGTGAAGTCAAGATGCCCGGACGGGTCCTGGGCGCCGGTGAGCACGTCGGCCAAGGCGCTGCCCTGGGATTCGCCGTTGTAGCCACTGAACAGGATCGCCGGGAAGCTGGATTCGACGGCGGAAATGTCGACCGGACCGTTGGACTGGACGACCAGCGCTGTGTTCGGATTCCCGGACGCGGTCACCTGCGAGAGCAGCGAGCTGTAGTTGCCCGGCATGGCGATGTTCGCGCGGTCGCGGCCCTCGCTCGCGATATTCAGATCCGTGCCCACGAACGCGATCACCAGGTCGGCGGTCTTCATCGCCTGCGTGGTCGCGGCAGAACAGGAAGCCGCGCTGGTCGATGCGGTGGATGTGCCGCAGGCGTCGAACGTCACGACGGCGCTCGGATTTGCGGCCCGGACAGCGGCCTCGATCCCCTGCACGGCGTTGACCTGCAGCGACGGATCGCCGGAGTAGCCGCCGAGTGTAACCGTGTTGGCAAGGTTGCCCACGATCACCACGCGGTTCAGCTTGCCGGAGTCGACGGGCAGCAGCGGATGACCCGTGCCGGTCAGATTGTGGTTCTTCAGCAGCACGATCGCGTTGTCCGCGACTTGGCGAGCCAGCGCCTGGTGCGCGGAACTCTGGATCACGTCCTTGCTGATCTTGGTGTAGGGAACACTCGACGGCGGGTCGAACTCGCCGGTCTCCATCCGCACTGTGAACAGGTGCACCAGATCGGTGTCGATGACTGACTCTGACAAGACGCCCGCGTTGATAGCCGCCTCGACGTTGGGCAGGGTGGCCTCGGCACCGGTGCAGTTGACGTCGGTGCCGGCCCGCAGCGCGTACGCCTGCCCGCCGGCTGCGCCGGGCACCTGGGCGCCGGTGCTGGTATTCGTCCACGTGGTCGTGCCGCCCGACGAGCTGGTCGTCCAGCCCGGTGGGGCCCAGTTGTGGGCGCCGTTGTTGTACACGTCGCCGACCGCGCCGCAGTCACTCGTTACATACCCGCCGAAGCCGTAGGTGCGTTGCGCGAGTTCGTTGGCGGTGTAGGTGTTTGCCGGAGACGGAGTGCCGTTGACCGCGTTGTACGACGTCATCAATCCAGAGACGTGGGCGTTCTCGATCAGGTCGCGGAACTGGGCCGTGTAATAGTCGCGGATATTCGCGTCCGTGGCGTTCGACGAGTCGCGGTCCCGGGTGTTATCGACGTTGTTCAGCGCATAGTGCTTGGCTGTCGAGGCCACCTTCAGATAGCCCGTCTCGGACGAGCCCGACATCGACTGGCCCTGGTAGCCGTTCACGAACGCGCCGGCCATCTGGCCGATGAGGTAGGGGTCCTCGCCGAAGGACTCGTCGGTGCGGCCCCATCGAGGGTCGCGGTCCAGGTTCACATTCGGCGCCCAGTAGGTCAGCGAGCCGTAATCCGCAGGCGAGGGCCCGATGTTGTTCTGCCCCGTGTCCCACAGCGACTTGTCCAGGAAGCCGCGCGCTTCATCCGAGATCGCAGTGGTCTCCTGATAGACCAGTTGCGGGTCCCAGGTCATGGTGGACGCGAAATTGGTGGGGAAACTAGTGGCGTGCACTCCTCCCGAGGCGCTGCCCGAGTTGGTGTTGGCGCCGAGGGTGTTGACTCCGTGCTGCCCCTCCGACCAGTACGTGTACTGCTGCACTCCCAGCCGCGGGATCGCCGGCGCGTTGTTGGTGTGCAACTGAGCCACCTTCTCCGCCAGCGTCATCCGCGAGACCAGATCCGCCGCGCGCACCGAGTAGGGGTAGTGCGTGTCCAGGTAAACCGGCGTGGCCGACTGTGCAGCCGGCGCGGGGCTGGCCGCGGTCGCTGTCAGGGCGACGCATCCAGCGGTAACAATGGATGCCGCGGCCGCGGCGGCCAACGGACTTGTCCTGCGACGCATAGGAGTCCTGTCCTCTCGATCGGAGCTACAGGGGAAATGGACTAAATCGGGGCACAACGTGGTCGCGGCAGCCGCATGCAGACGGAAGAACCGGAGACCTCTTGCGAGCCGTGGCGTCTGCTGGGTCAAACGCATCCCGGCCTCCTCGACCTACGCACACCCAAAAGTCACGGAGAGCACGTGCGCCGAAACGTTACGCACAGATTTCACCCAAGTCAACCCTTTGAGTGGACTGTGCGGCTCGGTACGGTACACGTTCCATCGTTACTTGCGGCCGGTTGGACGACGGTACGCGCAATTTCGCCGACCTTGAACTAACCTCGGGCGATTGCCGGGATTCCTACCCGAGCCACGAGCAGGTCGGCCAGGCCGAAGCCGACGGACTTGAACAGGGTCCGGCCCTCGGACGGCGGAGTCGCATCACCGCGCACGAGCGCCGCCAGATCGATGTCGAACACCGATGTGCCGGCCGCGCCCTCGGCGACGGCCATGATCAGGTCACCCGCCTCGTGCCGGGCCGCCTCGGCGTCATCCACCACGACGAAGGACGACGCCACGACATCGGCGGCCACCTCGCGATGATCGGGGAGATGCGCGCCGATCGCGTTCACGTGAGCACGTTCGGCGAGGCCGGCCGCGTCGACCACTGGCGTGGCCGATGTCGTGCAGCAGCAGACGACGTCGGCGTTCGACACATCCGATCCGACGGTGGCGCCCACTGACGCCGCGAACGCCGCGGCCTTCGCCGGATCACGGCCTACGACGGTGACCGACGAGATGGGGCGCACCGCCCGGATCGCCGCGACGTGCTCGCGCGCTTGGGGTCCGGTGCCGATCACGGCGAGCCGCGACGCGGCCGGCGGCGCCAGCAGGTCGGTGGCCAGAGCCGACAGTGCGGCCGTCCGGATCAGTGTCAACGCCACCGCGTCGGCCACGACGAGCGGCGTGAGCGTCGCGGCGTCGAACAGCACGTAGACGCCCTGTACGCGCACGGGACCATGGCCGACCGTCACGAGCTTCACGCCCGCGGCGGCGCCCGCCTCCGCAGGCATGACGAGCAGCTCGCCGCCCGTCCAGGCCGTCGACGTGCGGACCGGCTGCGGCGGCGCTCCCTCGCCCAGGCCGGCGCGTAGCGCGCCGATCGCGTCCACCAGCGGGATGGCCGCGCGGACCGCGGCGCCGTCGAGGTACCTCACCAGCTCGTTGCGACGTACTGCGTCTCGAGGTACTCGTCGATGCCCTCGAAGCCGCCCTCGCGGCCGATGCCCGACTCCTTGACGCCGCCGAACGGCGCGGCGGGATCGGACACCAGGCCGCGGTTGAGGCCGACCATGCCGACCTCGAGCCGCTCGGCGACGCGCAGCCCGCGCGCGAGGTCGCCGGTGTAGACGTATCCGGTCAGCCCCATCTCGGTGGCGTTGGCGACAGCGACCGCATCGTCGTCGTCGCGCACCGTAATGATCGGCGCGACGGGCCCGAAGATCTCCTCGGTGGCGACGGGAGATTGTCGGGGTACGTCGGTCAGCACCGTTGCCGGGTAGTAGAAGCCGGGCCGATCGAGCCGCGACCCGCCGATCGCCGCGACGGCGCCCGCCGCCACGGACTCCTCCACCTTCGCCGCGATGCCGTCGACCGCGCGTTCGGTGATCATCGGGCCGAGCTGGGTGTCCTCCGACGTGCCCGGCCCGAGACGCAGCGCGCCCATCCGCGCGGCCAGCCGGTCGGCGAACGCCGCGGCGACGCGCTCGTGCACGAGGAAGCGGTTGGCCGCCGTGCACGCCTGCCCGCCGTTGCGCATCTTGGCGAGCATCGCGCCGTCGACGGCGGCGTCGAGGTCGGCGTCGTCGAGGATGACGAACGGAGCGTTGCCGCCGAGCTCCATCGAGCAGTTGACGATACGGTCTGCGGCCTGCTTGAGCAGCTGACTGCCCACACCGGTCGAGCCGGTGAACGACAGCTTGCGCACGCGCGCGTCCGACAGTGCGGCCGTCACGAAGTCACGTGGGTGGTCGGTGGTGAGCACGTTGACGACCCCCGGCGGCGCCCCGGCGTCGGCCAGCACCGCGGCCAGCATGAGCGCGGTGAACGGCGTGTCGTGTGCCGGCTTGAGGATCAGCGTGCAGCCGGCCGCCAGCGCCGGGCCGATCTTGCGGGTGGCCATCGCGGCCGGGAAGTTCCACGGCGTCAGCAGCAGCGACACGCCCACCGGCTTGCGAAACGTCAATATCCGGTTCGCACCGGAGGGCGCGGTACGCAGCTCGCCGCCCACCCGCACCGCCTCCTCGCTGAACCAGCGGAAGAACTCGGCCGCGTAGGTCACCTCTGCCCGCGAGTCGGTGAGGGACTTGCCCATCTCCAAACTCATCACGTACGCGATCTCTTCACGTCGAGAGATCATCAGCTCGAACGCACGGCGCAGCACCTCGCCGCGTTCGCGAGTCGCTGTTGCCGACCACGACGGCAAGGCCACGGCCGCCGCCTCGACGGCGCGTGCCACGTCATCGTTGCCGGCGCGGGGCACCTGGGCGATGGTGTCCCCGGTGGAGGGGTCGAGCACCGGCAGCACGCCGCCCGAACCGGCGCTCCACTTGCCGTCGATGAACATTTCGCTGGGGATGCCGGCGGGAAGGCTCATACCCCTCAGCTTGCCACGTGGAACTGCGCAGCAGACATCGGTGAGCCGGAACGCCTCGATCGCCCCGATCAGGCGCGGCCACGAGCGCAATACCGAGTTGTCATTCCTGAAGGAGCGGGGCCGGTCAAGTGGGCTGTGTCTTGTGGTTGTCCTCGTTTTGGTTTTCTCCGACGCGGTAAGGGTAAACGCCGGTGAGGCGTGGGGGTCCAGGATCGGCCGCAAGGCCGACCGCGAAGC
>DASXSF010000102.1:0-3111 GCA_036506155.1 Jatrophihabitantaceae bacterium | reverse complement strand
GATGCCGCCGGGCTGGCCGATGAGGTGGCCCGGCTGGAGGTCGTTTCCGCGCGATTGGCCGCCCGCCAGGTGGCCTGCGTGGCGGTGATGGAAGCCCGGGGCGACGCCTGCCGGCTGGGGTTTCGCTCGACCCAAGCGTGGCTGCGAACTGTGGTGCGAATGGCGCCCGGCGCGGCAAAAGGTCTAGTCACCCTGGCGCGCCGAATCTCTTGTGGAGTGGTGGGCGAGCACGCAACCGCAGCGTCGTTCGCGGCTGGCCGGATGCTGCTGGCCCATGCCCGGATTGTGGCCGGCACGATGGCCGAGATCCGACCCTGTCTGGCCGATCAAGCTGAGGCTGCAAAGGTGGAGGGGCAGCTGGTCGGGTTGGCCGAGCGGATCGATCCACTGCGGCTGGCCAGTGCCTGCCGACGGCTGCGGATTCAAGCCGCGCCCGAGCAGGCGGCAGCCGAGGACTGGGACGCGTTCGCCCAGCGCGATCTGTCGGTGGCCAAGACCTTCGCCGGGCTGGGCGTGATCGAGGGCACGATGGATCCGCTGGGTACCGAGACCGTGATGACCGCCATCCACGCCTTCGCCGCTCCTGCCGGGGCCGAGGACACCCGCACCCCTGGGCAGCGTCGCGCCGACGCGTTGACCGAGATATGCCGCCGCGTGCTCAGCTTCGGCGCACCGCCGACCAACGGAGGCGAGCGGCCCCAGGTCGCGGTGGTCGTGCCGCTGGCTGAGCTGGAAGAGCGTGCTGGCGCCGAACCAGGCGAGCTGGCCTGGACTGGGCCAATCTCGGCGACCCTACTGCGCCGTCTGCTCTGCGACAATTCCAGTCGCTATACCGTACGATACCCGGCATGGTGGAAACCGCAACCCCACGGACAGCCGGGATCTACGCCCGCGTGTCCGCTGATCGCCGCAAACAGGAGCGGTCCGTCGACGAGCAAGAGGTCGAGGCCCGCCGCGTCTGCGCTGACGCGGGCTGGTCCATCGCCGAGGTGTACCGCGAGGACCCGATCTCTGCGTCCCGATTCTCAGGCAAGGACCGACCCGAGTGGGCGCGGCTGTTGGCCGACATGACGACCGGCAGGTTCGATGTGCTCGTGCTCTGGGAATCGAGCCGCGGGGATCGGACCCCCGAATCATGGCTGGGAATGCTCTCCACGGCGCGGGACAAGGGCACCGCGGTCCACGTGGTGTCGCATGAGCGCACCTACGATCCGCGGGTGCCGCGGGACTGGAAGGCGCTCGCAGACGACGGGCTCGACTCGGCATACGAAAGCGAGAAGACCTCACTGCGGGTGCGTCGCACGAAAGCCGCGTCGGCTGTGGCGGGCCGCCCAGACGGCAGGCCACCATTCGGGTACCGGCGCCGCTACGACTCGACCACCGGGGCGCTGCTCGGGCAGGAACCGGACCCGGAGACCGCGCCCGTTGTGCGCGAGATCTTCCGCCAGTTCGTCGCCGGCACGCCGATCCTCGAGATCGTTCGGGTGCTCAAGGTGACACGTGCGATCGTCACCACGACCCTGCATAACCCGGCGCACATCGCTCATCGCCGGCACAACGGCGACAGCTACCCCGCCGACTGGGAGCCCCTCGTCGACGAGGCCACCTTCTACGCGGTGCAGCGGATCCTCTCCGACCCGGCTCGGCGCCGCACTCGGCCCGGGCGCACCACGCATTTGTTGTCGTACCTGGCCACGTGCGGTGCATGCGGCGCGCATCTATCGGTGCGGTACATCCCAACCAGGACAGCGGACCGGACCACCAACCAGGGACGCAGCAGGCCCATCTACGTCTGCAAGGCCGGCTCGCACGCTGCCATCCGCGAGGA
This sequence comes from Jatrophihabitantaceae bacterium, assembly GCA_036506155.1. GTDB lineage: Bacteria > Actinomycetota > Actinomycetes > Mycobacteriales > Jatrophihabitantaceae > DASXRA01. The sequence continues at coordinate 1,283 of DASXSF010000102.1, read as the reverse complement.
CTGGCTCGACCGGTTCGTCAGCGAGCTCGTGGTCGCGCGGCTGTCCAGGCCGGACATCTACCCGGCGCTCACTGCCGCCGACGACACCGCGGTCGTCGCGGCCCGCGGCGAGGCTGAGGCGCTGCGTGCGCGGATGGAGGAGTTCATCGACTCTGCGGCAAAGGGCGAGCTGTCCGCGGTCGCTCTGGCGCGCGTAGAGGCGCGGCTGCTGCCGCAGATCGCCGACGCTGAGAAGCGAGCAACGTTGGCAGCGACCCCGCCCGTGCTGCGCCAACTGCTCGAGCCTCGCGCGGACGTCGCAGAGCGGTGGGCCGGGTTGCCGATCGCCGCTCGTAAGGATGTTGTTCGCGTGCTCATCGATGCGATCCGGGTACATCCGACGTCACTGGGCCGCACATCCTCATACAACGCGATCGACGAACGTCGGGTCGAGGTCGAATGGCGGTCGTCGTGACGTCTACGACCGCGACAGCGGCAACCGGATCTCTCGCTGGCTTCCCGGCCTGCGCAGCGTCGCCGCCACCGCAGCGGTGAATGCGTCCATTGGGGGTTGATGGTCGGCGCCGCAGCGGTCGCAGGGAAAACGCATCCAGAGACCGCCGCCGCGTCTCACCTGGTACTCCCACGGTGGACCCTGGTCGAGTTTGCGGTCACACCGCGCTCCATCCGGCAGCCGGCGGGCGCACACGACACGCGCCCGAGGAGCCAGCCCCCACGTACGCGCATCCGCCACGCCAGCGATGCTAGCGTGTGCGCCACAACGGCATAGGTCACACGGGCTCTGACCAGACTCCCCGTGACCGCCGCGCCCAACCCGGGCGACGGCAGGGGAGTGACTGTGCCAATCGCATCCTCGGACATAGCGCGCGACATGGCGCGCCGCCGGCACTCGATCGACACCTACATCAAGTCGATCGTCGACCGCGCCCCCGAACTGACCCCCGAACAGCGCGACCGGCTCGCCGCCATCCTGCGCACCACCAGCCGCCCCCCGATCTGGGGTGCGGCCTGATGAATGACGAAAGCCGCCCGGAGGCAGCTCCCGAGTCTGCGCCCACCACGGCATCGACTGAGGCCATGGTAACGCCAGTCTCCGACATTCCCGGGCAGGTCCGCCGTCGCCGCGAAGCATCTCTCCGGCTGCCGCCCATGTCGGACGGGCGGCGTGACCCGGTCGACCCGGCGACCCGGCATCGCTGCTTCGAGTGCGGTAGGGATCTGCGGCTCGCCCGGTTCCACCGCATCGACGCCACAGGGATCGTGTGCCGGCGCTGCTGGCGGGA
>DASXSF010000101.1:0-11601 GCA_036506155.1 Jatrophihabitantaceae bacterium | reverse complement strand
CGCCGATTGTTCCGAGGTCAGGATTGTTCCGAGGTTGGCGTCGATCTGCCTGCGGGGTAAGGGGATCGACTGCGGGAAGGTCGGAACAATGTGGCTGCCTGGGCTGATGCTTCCTCCACTCATTCCGGGAGAAGGAGGAGCAGATGTCCAGATCGAGCATCACCGCGAACTCGCCGGTCGGCCTACTGCTGGACGGGTTCGTCGGCTACCTGCGCGAGGAGCGTGGCGTGTCGGCCGCGACGATCGCGGTCTACGTGTCGGACGTGCGCGGCTTCGTTGCGCAGCGTGGCCCGCGAGGCATACGTGACCTGAGCGCTGCTGAGGTTTCGAAAGCGGTGCTGACCGAGGTGGCGGGCTGGTCGCCGGCGACGGCGCGGCGCTACGGGTGCGCGCTGCGGGCGTTCCTGCGCTTCTGCTACCTGACTGGGTTGATCGAGAGGGACTTGTCGGCGGCGGTGTTGCCGGTGTCCGGGCGGCGGCGTTCGCTGCTCCCGCAGAGCATCAACGATGCGCAAGCGCGGGCGCTGCTGAGTGCCTGCGATCGGCGCCGCGCGACCGGGCGGCGGGACCACGCGGTGATTGTGCTGATGCTGCGGCTCGGGCTGCGCGCGAGCGAGGTCGCCGCGCTGCGGTTGGAGGACCTTGATTGGCGAGCCGGCCTGGTCACGGTGCACGGCAAGAGAGGGCGTGTGGACCAGCTTCCCGTTCCTGCCGATGTCGGCGAGGCGGTCGCCGGGTATCTGCGCCGCGGGCGACCACGCACCGGGACGCGCGAAGTGTTCCTGCGGGCCGTCGCGCCACGGGTGGGGCTGACCCGACATGGGGTGTCGAATATCGTCTTTGACGCCGCGCGCCGGGCTGGTCTCGGCCCAATACGCGCGCACCGGCTACGGCACACCGCTGCCTGCGACATGCTGGCTGCCGGCGGGTCGTTGGCCGAGATCGGTCAGGTGCTTGGGCATCACTCAGCCGGCGCGACCGCGTCCTATGCCCGGGTGGATGTCGAACGGTTGCGCACAATCGCGCGGCCTTGGCCGACCGGGGCGACATCATGAGCGCGCTGGCGGAGCATCTGGATGACTACCTGCGGATGCGTCGTGCGCTGGGCTTCGAACTCGGCCGGCACGGCCAGGTGCTGCCGAGCTTCGTCGCTTACCTGGATGCTGCCGGCGCAGGCACGGTCACCGTCGAACTGGCGGCGGCGTGGGCGCGCCTGCCCGAAGCTCGGGTCAAGCCGATCACGATCAACTACCGGCTCAGCGTCGTGCGTGGGTTCGCCCATTACTTACACGCTCTCGACCCGGCCCACCAGGTCCCACCGCCGGGGCTGTTGTCGGTCCCGCGGCGGCGGCCGGCGCCCTACTTGTATTCGCCCGGCGAGATCGCTGCGCTGCTGCACGCGACCCGGCGGCTGCGGCCACGGCTGCGGGCGGTGACCTATCGGACCCTGATCGGCCTGCTCGCCGCGACTGGAATGCGACTCGGCGAGACGCTTGCGCTACCCCGCGGCGACGTCGACCTCGCCGATGGGGTGATCACGATCCGGGCAGCGAAGTTCGACCGGATGCGGCTGGTGCCGCTGCACCCCACGGTGACCGCTGTGCTGCGCCGCTACGCGGCTACCCGGCGCCGGCTCTGTCCAGCTCCGCGCACCGACCGGTTCTTCGTCTCGGCCACCGGACACGCACTACGGCGAGAGCAGGCCCAGCACATCTTCCGTGTGATCACCGGCTTGATCGGGCTGCGCACCCAGACCGTCCACCCACGCATCCACGACCTGCGGCACACCTTCGCGGTCCGCACTCTGATTGACGGGTATCGCGGCGGTGTCGACGTCGCCGCCATACTGCCGGTGTTGTCGACCTATCTCGGGCACGTCGAGCCGGCCAACACCTACTGGTACTTGTCCGCGGTGCCCGAGCTGATGCAATTGACCGCGGCCCGCCTCGAGAAGCCTGGCGAACCGCGATGACCTCGCTGGCGCCCGTGCTGCAGGCGTTCTTCACCGACCGGCTCATCGCCCAGCGCCGCGCCAGCAGCCACACCGTCGCCGGCTACCGCGGCACCTTCCGACCGCTGCTCGGCTTCGCTGCCATGCAGACTGGCAAGACGCCGTCCGCGCTGGACATCGCCGACCTGGATGCGCCGCTCATCGCGGCGTTTCTCGACCATCTCGAACACCAGCGGCACTGCACGGTGCGCACCCGCAACTGGCGGCTGGCCGCGATCCACTCACTGTTCGGCTACGCCGCGCTGCACCATCCCGAGCACGCGGCCTCGATCCAGCGAGTGCTGGCGGTTCCGGCTAAACGCTACGAGCGCAGGCTGCTCACCTGGCTCACCGAGGAGGAGGTGGATGCGCTGATCGCCGCGCCCGATCGCAGCCGGTGGGCCGGTCGGCGTGACCACGCGATGCTAGTGCTTGCCGTGCAGACCGGGTTGCGGATCTCCGAACTGATCGCACTGTCTCGCGGCGATGTCAACCTCGGCGCCGGCGCGCACGTGCACTGCCTAGGCAAGGGCCGCAAGGAACGCGCCACCCCGCTCACCACACTGACCGTTGCCGTGTTGCGCGGCTGGCTTGCCGAATACGCCGCAGCACCGCGCGATCCGCTGTTCCCAACCCGGACCGGTGCCCGGCTCAGCCATGACGCCATCGAGTACCGCCTCACCCAGCACCTCGCCGCCGCCCGCCTTGCCTGTCCGTCGCTACGCGGCAAGCACGTCACCATGCACACCCTGCGGCACACCGCCGCGATGCGACTGCTCGAGGCCGGCACCGACATCGCCGTGATCGCGCTCTGGCTCGGCCACGAACAGATCGCCACCGCGAACATCTACCTGCACGCCGACATGACGCAGAAGGAGCGAGCCATCGCCAGGGTCAGCCAGCCCGGCACCACACCGGGCCGCTACCGACCCCCGGACTCGCTCATAGCGTTCCTCGACGGGCTCTGATTGTTCCGACCTTCCCGCAGCCGATCCCCTTACCCCGCAGGCAGATCGACGCCAACCTCGGAACAATCCTGACCTCGGAACAATCGGCGTTGTACCGAGCTCGGAACAACGCCGACTATGCGCGGGTCCCCGCACACAGAACTCGGTGGCCGTTCGGGCGTCGTTCTGCGCGTGCGCGAGTTCAGCTTGCCGGAGACCGGGCACGACGACATCGGGGACAGACGCTGGAACGACCGCGGCCGCGCGCAGGGAGGCGACGCGTCCAGTGGGCGGGGTGCGGTCGGGTGGTGGTAGCGACCACGCATGCTATTGCAGGATCGGCTGTAGTGGCTATTTCTCGAGGCCTGCGATCAGGCCTGCTACGAGACGCCGGCTGTGGTGACCCGTTTTGCCGATAGGGGCGCGGATGGTGTGGTGTCGATGCGCAGGTCGGTCGCGACCGGCAGTCGTTGCTGGTTGATCGCCGCGCTGCTGGACAGGGCGTCACGGAGGGCCTGCCACGACTCGTCTGCGGTGAGGTATCCGGGCGCGCAGCCGCTGCCTTTGGTTGAGCAGGCGGCGTATTCGGACAGCGAGCCCGCGAAAGTGATGCGGTCGGAACCGGACGCGCCTGCCAGCGAGATGTATTTCCACTGCTGGGCATTCACCGAATAGTAGATCTGTGGCACCGCGAGGATGCGCGACGGTGCGATGCCGTGCGCGAGGTCATAAAAGTTGGTCTGGGTCCAGCCCCAGTTGCAGGTGCCGCCGACTGCGGTGGTCGGGCAGCCGCTCGCGGCGCCGACGAAGACATAGGGTGCGCTGGTCGCGGCGAGGAACGCCCTGGTCCAGTCCTCGGCTTCTGACTCCAATCCGGTGAAGTCGGGTTCGATGTCGTTGGCGCCGGCGATGACCATGCCCGCGTTGCCTGCCGCGTGCGCGGCGATCGGGTCGATGACATTGTCAGCCCATTCCGTTCCGGCGGCGGTGTCGCGGGCTCCGTCGGCGCCGTCGTTGTTCGTGGCGACCGCGATGGTGACCGGGTCGAGGCTGGTGCGACAGGACGCGTACCCGTCGACGTAGCCGTTGACTGCGGTGACCAGTTGCGCGTCGGTGAGCACGACCGACGTCGCCGACAGTTGGACTCGCCAGGTGGTGCCGGACAGGTTCTGCGCGCCGATGTGCAGCAGGACGAGGTGCTGGTTGGCCGGCGCGTTGGCTTGGGCGTCGGCACAGCCTTCGCCGTGCATCGTCGACGCGTCTGCATCGGCGCCGGTGAGGTTGCGGACGTAGTGGCTGGTCGAGGCGATGATGGGGAGCTTGTCGGCAAGGTAGTACGCGGTGACGTCGCCGGTGAACTGCACGGCAACGCTGCTGTTGTTGTAGAGCAGTATCTTGCCGCTAGGCCCGACCGGCGCGAGGAGCAGCGTGGACACGTTGTGGTGCGCCGGGAACGACATGGCCGACGTGGCGGGTCGCGGCGATCCGTCCGCCCACGTGTTGAGGTCGCCGGCGACGCCCGGGTTGAGCGCGGTGACGGTGACCGCGACGGCGGCGACGTTGGTGGCGGGCGAGCCGCCCCGGCCGGCAACCTGCACCGCGAGGCTCGACTGAGCGGGCACCGCGGTCGCGTTCCACACCCGCGCCGGCGTCACGGTGCGGATCACACCGCCGTCGACCGCGGTGCCGTTGCTGCGGACGAACCCGCTGACGTCGATGACCAGCTGCAGTGTCCCGGCCGTGTTGTTGCGGACGCTGAACGCCCCGCCGCCGCTCAACGGCACGACCGCCAGGTCGGACATGGCTCGTCCCGCGATGACGCTGAGGTTCAGGGTGGCTGGCCGCGTCGTGCCGGACTGCCACACCGTGACCGTCCCGCTCTGTGTCGGCGAGAGCGCGCTGACGGTCAGCACCGCAGCCGACGCGCCGGATGCCGGGATGCCAGCATGACCGGCCGCGGTCACGGTCAGCGTCGCGCCTGCTGCGACGGCGGCCTTCGGTGCGCCCAGCCCGGTGCGGGTGTCGACCAGCCGGGCGGGTTGAGTCGCCACCGTGGTTCCCGGCGCGGTGGCCGCACCGCCGACGTAGTAGCCGCGCACGTCCCCGATCAACTGCACCGTGCCGGGCGAGTTGTTCGACAACCTGATCCGGCCGTTGCCGCCCACCCGGGTCAGCACGAGATTCGCCGACCGAACACCCGCGACGAACCGCACGTTGGACGTCGACGGCTTGGCCGCACCGTCGGCCCACACCGTGATATCACCAGTGCCGCTCGGCGACACCACGGTCACCGTCACCACGACCGAGGCGACATTCGACCCAGGAACCCCGGCATGCCCCAGCACCGGAACCGGCAACTGCGCGTTCGCGCCAAGCGCTGCCTTCGGGGCGTTCAGCCCGACACGCGTGTCAAACAACCGCGCGGGCGAGGCGCCGTTGTACGACCCGGGCACCAGCCCGGTCGGCGACGCGTGCGCGGGCCGCCCACCCAGCGACACCACCGCGACCGCGGATGCTGCAACCACGACAACGAGCACTGTCAGGGCCAACCTGTCCCGAACACGCACGGGTACCCCCGAGATAGGTGAAACCGGCCGCGCGAGAACCTACCACGCGCCGGACGACCGAAGCCGCCCCGCGAAACGACCTACGCGTGCACACGACAGCAACCCGGTGCTGCGTTGAGCCACCGCTGCGGCTTGGGGGGCCAACCGCAACAACCTCCGGCGTAGCAGAACGGCTTATCTGCGCGAAGCTTGCAGCTCAAGATCATCGAGCAGACGGATATCTGCGCGCTGCCGTTGGGGTTATAGGTCACGCTGAGCAACCGTTGTGGGGTCAGTCGGGTGGCCCCGTGACCCTCATACGCTTGGGCCTGTGCCGGTGAGCGATGTCCCAGCTCGTGATCTACGGGCTGGTGATGTTGTTCGACTCGACGACCCGCAAGCGCAGCGTGTCGAGCTGCGTCCGGTTGGTCTCGACGTTCCTGACGCGGTTCGCGTTACGTTGCCGGGGGATGGGCGGGTGGAGCGCCTCGGCACCGCCGCGGATTGAGCAGTCTGGCAGACGAGTCTGGCGTACTTGATTGGCTGGCCGTAGGAGATCAACGCGTATCGGCGGTGTGCCGGCAGGTGGACACGGGTCGAGCAGGCAAAGAGACCGGCTCGGTGATGGAGCCCGTTTGCAGACGGTCGCCGCTGGGCCAGCTGTGCATTCTTGGGCACGGACGTCCCTAGGGCGAGGCGGCGTTGGGACAGCTGTGCTGTCCCCGAGATCCGGCCCGGGCTCACTCGATGTCGGTACCTGCGAGCGCCCCGAACAACTGACGGCTGCCTACACTGACCGATCTGTCAGGTAGTGCTGCCACGGGCGCGTGCGGTCGAGGCGGTCAACAGGGTGCACGGGATGGAGGTGAGAGTCGCTTAGCGGCACCACGTCGTGCGGGTCGGCAGAGCCGCTGGCGGCCACTGGTGGACCTGCGGCGCGGGACATACGCGGGACAGCGACGAACAGCGCAGCGGTAGGGCTGCTCGAAGCCCCGGGATATCGGCCCTCCAAACGTTGGAGCCCGGCGATGAGGAACCACCTGTAAAAACCGTCGGCTCAGCCTACGTTGGTTCGAACCCAACACCCGCCACAACGCCCGGAAACGCTGGGCTGTAAGCAGTTGGCAAGATCGCCACGATCAAGATCGACATTGGGTTCTAACCCCAAAGTAACCCCAACTCTGTTCTCACAACCTTGACGGCTTGCCCTTCGACACGTCGCTGCCGCAGAGGCTTGCGAACGTGTGGCGCAGGTCCCAAAACGCGCGGACAATATTCCGGTTGAGGGTGTCACCTGCCGCCGGAACGCGGGCACACAGAACGACGCCAGTCGACGCACCCCTGCTGCTCCGACCTCACTCCGGTTGCCAGCGGGCGCTTCCCGAGGGAACGCTCAAGAAGACGCGGTAGGGCAGTGCCCGGAGCTGGTCCGCCGTGACCTCAACCCCTGCTTCTCGCAGGCGTTGCTCGAAACGTTGCCACTCGTGTTCGTCGCCTGTCTGCTCGGCATCGTCAGGCAAGACCACGTTGTAGATGTTGCGCACAACGTGGGTGAGCGAGATTGCGCTCAGCGGCGCCGACGTCGCCCACCCCCGGTCGTCGAGCAGCGTCACTTCCCGCCCGTCGGACAGCAGTGCGAACTCTCGCACCGTGCACGATGTGCCGCCGTCTGGGCCGTCCTGAAGGTCAGCCCAAGCCCTGAGACTCACCACGGTTGCTGGGCTGGCGTCCATGAGCCGGACGATACAAGGATCAGCAGGCGCGGCTTCCTGGCGCGCGTGCTCTGCGTCAGGTCAGGGTCCTGCAAGCCAGATTTAGCCCGGCGGCCGAGGGTAGGTTTGCCGAGGCCCCGTTACCGAGGCGAACGATTACGTAACTGCGCCAGCCCGCGGGTACCACGCTTTCGCATACGTGGCGGGCGGTAGCGCGGTTGGCTGAACGCCGCCAGGGTAAACGTATGCCGAGCTGGTGTCCTTCGTCCGCCAACTGCCATCCGAGTAGAACTCCTGAAGCCCGATGTACACCGTGGTCTTCTGATTGGTGCAGCTACCTCGGTACCACCAGCCGTGAGCCGAAACGTCCCCCGACGACAGGTGCGGGTTGTCGCCGTCCACATAGGGCGTGCAGGCGGCGGCGACCGCCGCAATTGCCCCGCCGCTCGTGCCAGGAGTCGCGGGACCCGATGACGTTGTGCCGGCGCCCGGATACGGCGCTGGATGTGCAACCGACGCCGAGCCGGCCGGAGCAGCCGAGGCAACCTCTTCGAGACCACTCGATGCCAAGATCGCGGCCGCGGCCGCAATAACTACTGCAGCAGGTCTGAGGCTCGGAATCTTCATGGCCATACTCGCTCGTCAGCTGCCTTGCATACTCGCGTACACTCGATCGCCGTATTGCGGCATAGCGTGATTGATTGACTACGAAACGTTACCACGCTTCTCGCCGCGGCGCGAGGTGCTGGTGGGCGAGCACCAGCGACAGCCGGTAGCCGCGGGCTTCGGCAAGCGCGTCGTTCACGTACCTGGCCGCCGGGCTCGTCGACGAGCTGTGGCTGCACGTCGCTTCGTTCACGGTCGGCGCAGGTGAGCAGCTCTTTCGCGGCGTGCCGCCACTGGATCTCGAACTGGTCGAGGCCCGCGGCACCGACCTGTCCACGCACCTGCTCTAGCACGTGCGCCGGTACGGCCCAGGGATCCGGCGCACGCGCGGCCCATCCTCCGGAGCAGCCGTCGGTCCGTCGTCGCGATCGGGCAAGCCAAGAAGGTTCGAAATGCTTGCCGCTTCAGCAACCATGCCCATAGAGTCTCATCTGCTGAGACGCCTGCTGTGGCGAGCGTCATACGTGCCTCAAAGGAAGCGAGCGACACGTGGACGAGTCTGGCCGCCGGTGATCGGTCAAGGTATGCGCCGATCGAGCGTCGTCGAACTCCTCTCTATGCGCGCAGCCGGGATCCAGCAAGCTGTGTCTTCTCCTCGAGTGCCAATTCATGCGGTAACGCCACGGGCATTCCCGCGGCTTCTTGTCACCTCTGTGAAGGGAACGGTCTGATGCGAAGAGATCTGCGGCGGCGCCTGTGGCTCGTGCCGCTCTGCGCGTCGGCGGTGGCACTCACCGCCGCCGTGGGGCCGATCACGTCCAGCAGCGCGGACACGGTCACCATCACGGCATGCAACAACCGCACCAACGACTCGGTCGCCAAGCTCCTCGAGTGCATCCGCACCGACGACCTGTGGAACATGATGAAGCAGCAGCAGGCGATCGCCGACGCCAACCCGGACGCGGGCGGGCACGCTTCGCGCAACTCCGGCGAGCCCGGTTACAAGGCGGCGGTCGACCTCGCCGTCAAGCTGTTCAAGGCTTCCGGCTACCACGTCACGGTGCAGACGTACAAGTTCCCGTACTTCGCCTTCTTCGGATTGCCGGGCGGCGGCGAGGTTTCGCCGACGCCGACCACGTTCACCCTCGGCACCGACCTCAACCCCTTCAACAGCATCGGCACGGTCACCGCGGAGGTGCAGCCGGTCGGTGGGATCATCCTGCCCCCGACGCCGACGCCGTCCTCGGCCAGCGGGTGCAGCCCGGCCGACTTCGCTGGCTTCACCCCCGGCAACATCGCGCTGATCCAGCGCGGTACGTGTAACTTCGGCGAGAAGGCCAAGAACGCCGTGGCCGCCGGCGCGGGCGGCGTGCTCATCTTCAACGAGGGCCAGCCGGGCCGTACCGGGCTCGCCGGTGGCGGCGGCATGATCGACAACGCCGGCAATTCTGTCGTGCCGAACATCCCGGTCGGCTTCGTGCCGTTCGCCGAGGGTCAGCACCTGTTCGACGCGGCCAACGCCGGCCTGCACCCCCAGGTGAACCTGGACTTCAAGGGTGAGATCGACCCGAACCGCGACGACTTCAACGTGATCGCCGACTCGCCGTTCGGCGACCCGAACCACACCGTGGTCGTCGACGCGCACTACGACGCGATCTTCGGTGCGGGCATGCTCGACAACGCGTCCGGCTCGGTGACCCTCATGGACATCGCGCAGAAGCTGGCCAAGGTGCGCACCACGAACCGGCTGCGCTACATCCTGTTCGGCGGCGAGGAGCTCGGCCTGCTGGGCTCGGACTTCTATACCCACAACCTCTCGCCCACCGAGCTCGCCCAGATCGGCTACGACCTCGACGCGGACGTGACCGCGACGCCGAACTACACCATCGGCGTGCTCGACCCGGCCGCGAAGAACCTGTTCGGCGGACCCATTCCGGTGTTCCCGGCCAATGTGTACGAGCCGTCGAAGTTCGCTCGCGACGTGGCGGTCAAGTACTACGACTCGATCGGGCTCAACCACGAGTTCTTCTCGCCGCAGGGAACGGACGCGTTCTGGTTCAACATGGTCGGCGTGCCGGCCAGCGGCATCCTCACCGGGCAGGACTGCTGCAAGTCGCAGGAGCAGGTCGACCTGTTCGGCGGGCAGACCGGCAACTTCGAGGGCAACCTCGGCACCACCGACGGTGGCTGCGTCGACCGGCCGTTCCGCTGGTGTGACAACCTCAGCAACAACGACCCGAACGTGCTCACCTTCGAGACGAAGGCGTTCGCCACGATGGTGTTCACGATGGCGTTCGACACGACCATCCTGACCCGCACCCCGCAGCAGGCCGTCGCGGCGCGGACCGCCGCCGAGCAGCAGAAGGCCGCCCGGATGGCTGGTGCCAGCCACGCCCGGATGCGCTAGCCGAAACTCCTACCGGAGCCGCCGGGCCGAGCCATGCTCGGCCCGGCGGTTCCGCGTCGCGCGAGGAGGTGTTGGCCCACCGTGGGGTCATGGCGAGCAGAGTTGTCGCGTTAGCGAGTGCGGCTGGAACGGTGTGGCGACTGCGGAGGAAGTAGAGGCTGTCTCAGGTGATCCAGGTCGGCTGGGTCTGCTGCACGAACTGGTGACATGTTCGGTTAGGCCGCCTGGGTGGCGGTTGAGGTCATGATCGCTTCGTACTCAATGGGGGTCAATCGGCCGAGCGCGTCTTGGCGGCGGCACCGGTGATAGGTCCGCTCGATCCAGGTCACGATCCTGATCCGCAGCTGTTCGCGGGTACGTCGCCAACCGCTCTCGCGAGAGGAGCAGGGAATCATACTTTCCGCAGCAGCGAGCCGAGCGCTTCAAGGAGGGAACCGATGGGCACGCCGACCCGACGAGCCATGCTGAAGGGCACTGTTGCGCTCGCCAGCCTGGCCGCGGTCCAGGCCGCAGGCATGGATCGCGCGGCCGCGGCCGCACTGGCCGGGACCAGCAGTGGGCGCTCGAAGGCCAACGTGGTGCTGGTGCACGGGGCATGGGTTGATGGGTCCCTCTGGAACCGAGTCATCCCTATCCTGAAGCGGCAGGGCCACAACGTGGTCGCCGTCCAGCTGCCGCTGACCTCGCTGGCCGAAGATGTCGCCTGGACCCGGCATGTGCTGGCCGAGCGGCTGCAGGGCCCGACCGTCCTGGCCGGCCAGTTCTACGGTGGGGCGGTGATCTCCGGCGCCGCCACCGGCGTCGACAACGTGATCAGCCTGGTGTTCGCTGCTGCCTTCGCGCCCGACGAGGGTGTGACCCTCGTGCAACTCAATGGCGGGTTTCCTCCCTGCCTGGCCTGGCCCACGTGTAGCCTGACTCGTTGGGCTTTCTGTGGTTCGATCCGGCGGCGCTCGCGGACAACTTCGCTCAGGACATCCCGGTACGGGACGCGCAGGTCCTGGCCGCGGTGCAAAAGCCCATCGCTGCACGGTGCTCCATCGACCCGGCGGGGCCGCCAGCGTGGCGGACGCTGCCGTCGTGGTACCTGGTCTCCACCCAGGACAACGCCATCCCGCCGGAGGCCGAGCGCTTCATGGCCCGGCGGGCGAACGCGGCAACCGAGGCCGTCGATGGCTCCCACGCCGCGTTCATCGCCCACCCGGACGTCGCGGCCGCCCTCATCTTGAAGGCCGTCGCGGCGGCGCGAGGCTGAGAAAGGACCAACCGCCATGCCGATGATCGACGTCTACGCCGCCGCCGGGACCTTCCGCGACACCCACGCGCTGGCCCAGGAGCTCGCCGCCGCGCTGATGGCCGTCGAGCGCGTGCCGGACATCCCGATGTTCCGGAA
>DASXSF010000100.1:0-19658 GCA_036506155.1 Jatrophihabitantaceae bacterium | reverse complement strand
GGGCGGGCCCGGGAGACTTCGTGTCGTGGCCGCGGCTGTGATTCAGACCCTGTTCCTACGTGATACTCGCCGTGGCGGGGCGGTGGATCAGCCGCAGGTTGTTGCGCGAAGGCTGACCGCGTTTGTGCGGCGGGCCACCGCGACGATGGACGTGGCGATCTATGACTTCCGGTTGAGCGAGGCGTTGGCCGGACCGATCGTGGGTGCGTTGGCCAGGGCGGCAGCGCGGGGTGTATGGGTGCGGATTGCCTATGACGCGGGAAAGCCGGTGTCGGCCACGCGGTCGACGTTCGCGATGTTGGCGGCGGACCCTGCGCCGTCGGGTACGGCGCAGTGGGTCGCGAACCACTTCGGTAACACCGACGTGCAGATCCGCGCGATCACGGCACCGAGTGGTCGGTTGATGCACTCCAAGTACGTGGTGCGAGACGGCGGGCCCACGCCTGGTGCGACGGGAACCGCCGCGGTGTGGACAGGTTCGACGAACTTCACCGACGACGCGTGGACGCTGCAGGAGAACAACATCATCACGGTGGCGTCGGCCGACGTCGCCGCCGGGTATCGACGCGACTTCGACGAGCGGTGGGCGTCCGGCTCGATCAAGAAACCGGTGCCGGCGACGCCGGCACGGCCACAGACACCGGCGCGACGGTCGGGTGGGAGTTCGCACCCGGCGACGGCAGCGGCATCGACGCCGCGCTCGCCGAGGCGATCGCCGCGGCCCGTAACCGGATCGTCCTGGCAACGATGGTGCTCACCTCACATGCCGTGTTGTCCGGGCTAGTCACTGCTCTCGGAAATGGCGTGCCGGTGTCTGGCATCTACGACAGCGGCCAGATGGGACCGATCGAACGCGAATGGGCCCAGCATGCCAGCGACGCTCGGGTGTTGTCCGACTGGAGCACGGTCAAGAAGCACCTGGTTGCCAAGAAATCGACGCCTTACACGCGGAACGGCCCGCACGACTTTATGCACAACAAGGTGCTGATCACGGATGATCACCTGATCACCGGTTCGTACAACATCTCGGCCAACGCCGAAAAGAACGCCGAAAACCAACTGCACATCAGCGACGACAAACGCCTCGTCAACCGATACGCCAAGTACGTAGCCACTATCGTGACCGCGTACCAGTGACCTCCCCAAGCTGTCAGACTTGGTAACAGCGCCGCGGCAGAGGCCCCCGGCTGACGCCGTCGACACCGCCAGCCATGCCGTCGCGGCCGTGCATGGGCCGCGGTGTGGCCGCGACCTGCTGTAGCCGTCGCGCTGAAGCCGTGCAATGGCTCGTGTAGTGAACTACCGGCAGCCGTGCAAGTTCCTGGCAGTCAGAATCGCCGCATCCCGGAACAGAGCGAACCAGAGATGCCGGTGCCCGCGGCGCAGGTTCTGCACGAAGGCATGTCCCGCTGCAATGGTGCGCGGCGGCCAGCCGTTTGAGTCCACGCATCGGGCGAAGCCGAGTCCCGTCCCCGCCCCAATGTCGGCAACGCAACAGCGCCTGCAAGGGTGATGCTGCACAACCTCGGGAGCGCAGTTTCGATGTGGGGTGGGCCGATGGCTGAGCAGGCGCCTGTCGAATGGCTGACGTGTAGCCAGGACAGATGCATCGGCATCCGGCTTGACGTAGGCGGCAAGTGTCTAGCCCACGCCACGGTGGACGAGCGGGGCGCGGAACTTATGCGGCTTGGCGAGACCGGCGAGATTGACCTGCGTGGCGTGCCGATCACCAAAGAACTTTTGGACCAGGTCATGGGGGCCGTGCGGCGCGACGCAAACGAGCAACCGCTGGTGACTGTGTCGCGTTTTGACCGGGCTACGTTCGCGTGCGACGCCTGGTTTCTGGGGGCGACGTTCGAGGGCGACGCAGACTTCAAGGGTGCGACGTTCGAGGGCGACGCAGACTTCCAGGCGACCTTCCAAAGCGACGCTGGGTTCGAGGAGGCAACCTTTCGGCGAGGCGCTGGGTTCGACCACGCAGCATTCGAAGCCGATGCCGGCTTCAACAAGGCAATCTTCGAGGGCGACGCCAGCTTCAACAAGGCTGTCTTCCGGGGCCTCGCCAGGTTCCCAAGGGTGACCTTCCGAGGCGACACAGAATTCGAGGAGGCGGTCTTCCAGGACGAGGCCAGGTTCGTGGAGGCGAAGTTCCAGGGCCTCGCGAGGTTCGGCTGGACGGTCTTCCATGGCCCAGCCAGGTTCGCGAGGGCGACCTTCCAAGCCGACGCCGACTTCAGGGAGGCGACCTTCCAAGGCGACGCCAGGTTTGATGATGTCGAACTCCGGAGCTCTGCATGTTTCGAGAGTGTGAGCTTCGACGGGACCCTGCAATTCGGCCCGCTGCTGGCCCACCAGGCATTGGTTCTGGATGACGTACGGTTCGCGCAGCCGACCCGCATCGAGGTCAGCGCTCGCGCGATCTCCTGCCGTCGAGCAAGGTTCCCCGCCGGCGTGCGCTTGCGGTTGCGATGGGCGCGTGTAGTGCTGGATGACAGCGACTTTCCTGCCCCGTCGATCCTCACGGGCGTTCGGCGGCTTGCCAGCGACGAACTGGCCGAGCGCGAAGAGCGGATTGCCGAAGCCTGGACAGAGAGGATCTCCAAGGAACCGCGCCTCGCGTCATTGCAGGGGGCAAACGTAGCCGGCCTCGGACTCAACAACGTCGACCTGGCCGATTGCCGCTTCGCCGGGGCACACAACCTCGACAAGCTTCGCCTGGAGGCCGACGTTAGCTTCGCCACCGCCCCCAGTCGACTGGGCCGGCTGAGCAAGGGGGGCTGGCGACAAGTGATCGCCGAGGAACGAGCCTGGCGGGCAAGCCGGTCGTCCGCGCGCTGGGAGCGCCCCTGGTGGCCTGAGCGGTTGGACCCGGAGCCCGCGGTACTAGATCCCGGGCAAATCGCCGGGCTGTACCGGGCTTTACGTAAGGGACGCGAGGACATCAAGGACGAGCCGGGTGCAGCCGATTTCTATTACGGCGAGATGGAGATGCGCCGCCGCGCACAGCGTCCTCGAGGCAGCACAAGCGACACCCGGGCAAGCAGCTCGTCCTGGGGAAGGGTGGAGCGGAGCATTCTGACTGCCTACTGGCTCGTCTCCGGGTATGGCCTGCGAGCCTGGCGATCCCTGGTCTGGCTGGCTGGCATTACCGTCGCCCTCGCAGTCGCCTTCCACCTGGTCGGCTTCGTGCGCCCACCACAGCCGGATACGTACTGGACGAGCTTGCTGTACGCCTCCCGCGCCACCCTGTCTCTCACCGACCCCGAGGTCACCCTCACCGCCTGGGGCAAGTTCTTGCAGGCCGTGCTGCGCCTCACCGGCCCGGTCCTGCTGGGCTTGGCGCTACTTGCCCTCCGTGGACGTGTGAAACGCTGAGCCTTCGGGCAGCGACGCCAAAGCGACGGCATCGGCTGCGACGCGTGATACCTCGAGCCGTTCGCTAGCGAGCCGACCTCTGTCGGGGCACCTTCCAACGAGTCGCAACCGACGAGCCACTCGGACCGCGTCCGGTCGAGGTCACCACCGACCGCGCGCCCGTCTACCGCGCGTGCTCGGGGAGATCGTGACGTCTGCCCGGCACGTCACCGAGCGGTACGCGAACAACTCCATCGAGGCCGACCACGCTCGGCTCAAAGCCAGGCTGCGGCCGATGCGCGGACTCAAGCGCGTGCGCCCGGCGCGCACCATCGCAGCCGGGCATGCCTTCGTGCAGAACCTGCACCGCGGGCATTACGCGATCACCGTCGACCTGCCCGTGCATGATCGGGTTCGCGTCGCCTTCGCGGAACTGACCCTGTCGCCGCTGCTACAAGCCGAAGCCAGCAGCAGCCCCGCCACGCCCAGCATTACGGTCCTGGCCTTTCCGTTGAACTGCATGTTTCCCCCCGAATCCTCGCGGGTGACCGCGGATCGGGCGTGCAGCAGCACGCTCGCCACGGCTTAGCCGCGCACGTAAGAATTGGATAACCTGCCCCCTCGTTGGGCGGGAGCGTGGCACCGGAGGAACGCGGCGTCAAGCGCCGCCGGGCTGTTCACAGTAGCAACCCGGAGAATTCGGGAAATGCCGCAGACCCGCGATTTTGCATTTGCAGCGGGGTGACCGGAACCGAACCCGCATTATCGGTCTGAACAATTTCGAAGCAGATAGATCACCGCGTATTCCCGAGCGTTCGCCGCTTCCACAACGATCCCTGACGCGATCAATACCGGCGTCCGGACAAGCCGCTGTTCGAGCACCCGAAAGGTGGCGAGAGTGGATGTCTGGTGAACAGGAGACGCTGGTCCAGCGACAATCACAGCGATACCACACGGCCGCGTTTGAAGATTACCGTTCCCGGGCCGAACAAGAGGAACGGCTTCCGCATCTCGTCATCGAATTCGCCAGGCCCGTCGTATGTGAGCTCGAACGGCCCACCGTTCCAGCCGACACCGCTCCTGTCGCTTCGAGGACCCCAGGCCCGCGGGCTGATGCCGCGAGCTACCAGCCATTCGCGGCGGCGGCGCACCAGCTCATGGAGAGTTTCGATCTGACGTCGACTCAGGACGGCATGACCGAAGTCGACGCGCGTCCAGTCCGGCACAACGGCTCGGTATTCCGCCTCAGTCACCCCGGATGCCTCGCCGGTTCGGCAGACAATCATCCGTCGATTCGCAGCATCGATTGCGAGGCAGAAAAACGCGACGTCGCCGGCGCCAACCTCCGCTAACGCTTCGTACACGGGCAGCAGCCGTTCCTGGAACGCCCACACCTCAGGCGGCGGTCCCAAGTCCGAGCTGCTCGTCATCCAGGCCTCCCCACACATGATGCACTGGCTACGAGCGGCTGGAGTGGCTCTGCGAAATCCGTCTATGCCGCTGGTTGAGGGCCATCGGGCTGCACGTTGCGTGTGGTCAGTCTTCGCCTGCGAGGTGGCGTAGGTAGCGCTCGGGGCTGTTCAGGAACGAGCGCCAGGAGGTGACCAGGTCGCTGCTGTCGTGGTCGATGGGTGTGATGCCGTGCCCGTCGAGTTCGAGTACCCGGGCGCCGTGCAGGCTGGCCAGCATGGGTGAGTGGGTGGCCAGCACGATCTGGCTGCCCGCGGCGCGCATCCGATGCATCAGGGCGAGCAGGGTCAGGCTGCGACCATTCGACTGCGTCATTTCGTGATCAAAGCAGCCGAACGCCGACTCGGCGCGGCTTGCGATTTCGCCGTTCTATATATTTGTCGGGCGAGGGCGTTTCCGCGATGACGGCAAGGATACGAGCCTGATTGCCCGGGAAGGGCAACTGTCCGCGCTGAGGGAACTGGCAGCCCCGCCGTCTGCGTAGAGCCGGGCGCTGCTTATGGGCGATCTGAGTGTGGGCAAGCTCTCCGTCCCCTGACGGGAAGTGCTCTCGGGTGACGAGAACGTGCGCGGGGGACCTGCCGATTGCGGCGTTACAGGTAGCTGACCTCAGCGTCGCGGGGCTCGTGGTCGACGAGGTGGTCGCAGGTCGGGCAGTACCAGCGGGCCTCGAGAAGAGTGCCGCACGCGGGGTGCCGGGGGGCTTCCGCCGGATCGGCGTGCCTGGCTCCCCAATGCGCCAGCAGGCGCAGCGCCCCGGCGAGCTCGGTGCCCTCCGCGGTCAGCTGGTAGGCGGCCCGGGGCGGCCGTTCCGAGTAGGGCCGGGCAATCAGCAGCCCTTCCCGCTCCAGCCGCTTGAGGCGCTCGGAGAGGATGTTCGCGGCAATCCCGGGGATCTGGCCGAGCAGGTCATTGAACCGCTGCGGCCCGCCGAGCAGCGCCTCGACCACCAGTAGCGTCCAGCGGTCACCGACCCTGGCCAGCGCCTCGGCGAGCGGGGACGAGCCGTTCTCCGGTTCAGCCATGAGCGGATCGTAGCCCGGGGCGTTGACAGCTGGACCGTGGTTAGTAGTAATTTGCAAGTCACTAGCTACTGGAGGCATGGCGGCGATGACAATCCTTGACGAGATCCAGACAAGCATCAGGCAGCACGCGGAGGGCGCCGGCTCCTCGGTGGTGGGCATCGGGCAGCGGTGGGGCGTCGGTTCGGGCGTCATCCTGGCCGAGGGCCGGGTGCTGACCAACGCGCATAACGTGCGCGGCGATCAGGTCACGGTCACCTTCGCCGACGGGCGGACGGCCGAAGGCAGCGTGGCCGGCCATGACATCGACGGCGACCTCGCCGTCATCGAGGTCGACACCGGCGGCGCCCCGGCGCTGACGTGGGCCGACGGCGCGTCTGCCGCGATCGGGACGCCGGTGTTCGCCCTGTCCAACCCCGGCGGGCGCGGGCTGCGCGTGACGTTCGGGTTCGTCTCCGGCGTGGACCGGGCGTTCCGGGGGCCGCGCGGCCGCCGCATCACCGGCAGCTTCGAGCACACCGCGCCGCTGCTGCCCGGCTCTTCCGGCGGCCCGGTCCTCGACGCCGAGGGGCGGCTGCTCGGCATCAATACGAACCGCCTCGGCGAGGGCTTTTACCTGGCCATACCCGCCGACGAGGCGCTGCGGGCCCAAGCCGACGCGCTCGCCCGCGGCGAGTCAGCGGCGCGACCGCAGCTTGGCATTGCCATCGCCCCCCGTTATATGGCCAGGCGGCTGCGCCGCGCCGTCGGCCTGCCCGACACCGAAGGGCTGCTCATCCAGCAGGTAACCGAAGACAGTCCCGCCGCCCGCGCCGGCCTCTCCTCGGGCGACCTGATCGTGGCGGCCGCGGGCCAGCCGGTCGAGGGCGTCGACGATCTGTTCGGCGCACTCCAGGGGGCGCAGGGTGGCACCCTCGAACTCCGCGTCGTGCGCGGCGCCGACGAGCGGACCGTGCAGGTGGTGTTGACCCCAGAAATCGAGGGCAAGTGATGGACGACAGCATCCGCGTTTCCGACACCGCGCAAACGTATTGATCCATCAGCGGCAGCAAGCGGCGCGAGACCGACAACAAGATCGCTGCCCGTAACGACGGCTCGCGAGCGCCGAATGTGTCCCAGCTGCCCGGCGCGGTAGGCTTCAAGTCCCGCGTCATTATGCGCGCCGTTCGCCCGGCGCTGCTGTAGGTTTTGACGGCTGCTTGCGCAGCGATAATGCATGGCCTACATGGCATTCAATCTTCTCGGACCGCGTCTGAAGCTCAGGCCACGTGGAACGGCGGGGTCCGGCGGCGCGCATGCCACGCATCAGGTCGCATGTGTGGCGCTGCTGACAGTCACTTCGTCGGCTGGGTGCTCTGGCGGCGCACTCCGCGCGTCCGGTCTTGTCCGCGCGGATCGGCGGGCCGACGAAGGGCGGGACGCGGCCGGATAGCGTCGTCGGAAATGACCTTCAGGCAGCGTCCACCGACGCCGGGCTCCGGCAACATCAAACCTCCTGGGCGCGTGCCCCTAGGTGTCATGTCGCGCCCTGCTGATCAGCGACCCGGCAAGGATGCACAGCGCCGCTTCAGGCACTTCCGACGGCGTCTACGCAGCCGTCGGAGCAGACCTTACTGACAAGTGCCCTGCGCGTGGCCGTTCGACAACGAAGCGGCCAACAGTCTCGCCGTGCCAGTGGGTCGTGATCAGTCGACGTGGAGCACGGCCTTGCCGCCGATGCGGCGGTGCAGGAGAGCCTCGAGCGCATGAGTGGGTTCGCGCCAGGAGTGTTCGAGCTCAACTTGGCCGTCGAGCCGGCCGTCGGCGACAAGAGCGCACAGCCGGTTGAGGTCACCGGTTCCGCTGGCGTGGGCCGTCGTCTCGTCGAACTGGTTCAAGGTATAGATGGTCGCACCGGGCGCCCGGTCGAAGTGCGCTGCGCGGAAGGTAACAGTCTCATCGGGACGCTGGGTCGCGATGTTCACGACGATTCCGCGTGGGGCGACATGCTCTATGGCCTGCCCGAACGTCGCACCGCCCACCGCGTCGAGGACAAGGTCGAACTCACCAGCTATCTGCTCCACAACCTGCGTGGCGCCCAGGCCGCGCAGCAGCGCGTCCGAGGCGGCCGGGTTACGCACCAGAGCAGTGACGTACGCACCGCTGGCATGGGCGAGTTGGACCGCGATCCGTCCGACGCCACCAGTCGCGCCCGTAATCAGCACCCGCTTGGCGAGCAGCAGCCCGGCAACCTCCAGGGACCGCAACGCGGTAATGCCCGCGGTGGGCAAGGTGGCAGCTTGCGCGTCGGACACGCCATCGGGGATCGCCGCCAAGACGGCGGTCGGGATTGCGGCAAACTGCGCCCACGCACCTCCGGCGCTGACCAGCCCAACAACGCGCATACCCGCCGGTGGCCCACTGCCATTAGCTGCTGCCCGCTCGATGACCCCGGCGGCGTCCCAGCCGGTCGTCGAACCCTCAGGCAGCGATGGCAGCCTTAGGACCTCGCCACGGTTGAGGGAGAACGCACGGACCCGCACCAGCGCCTGATCCGGCAGGGGCTCTGGAGCGGCAACATCGGTCAGTGCAACATGCGGCGGCGTGCGGGTCGTCGTCAGGGCAAGCATCGCCGCGACGGTAGCAGCGACAGTTACCGACGAGCAGATCACTGACGTCGCCTTCCGAAAACTCACGTCAGGATGGCCTAAGCGTCATAGCGAGTATTGAGCGCGAACCGACCGGGATTGTGCTGGAGCAGGCCGATGGCGACGGATAAATACGCCCCGCACGGGGGTGTTACGCGCCGTTGGCTATCCGCGGCCACGACTCGATCCGAGCCGGGGCGTGCGTGGATGTCGAGGTGTTCGGCCCGGCGGTGCAGCGCCGCGGCCGCGCCGGTATCAAGCGTCGAGCACGATTTCGTCGCCGACGCGGATCACGCCGTCGGTGAGAATGTCGGCGTTGATTCCGGCGCGATGGATCAGGTCCTTGATGATGCCGGGTCGGGTGAGCTGCTGCAGATGCAGACAGGGTTCGCAGAGCTCGACGCCCAGGCACTCAACCTCGCCGACCCGAAATCGCTTGCCGACCAACTCGTTGAGGCGCACCCCCCGCGCCACGACCTGACGCCGGGACTGCGCGCCACTAAGCGCCACGTCCTCCAGCGCCTCGGCTTCGATCAGCGTCAGCGCCTGACCGGGCGCGGCCCCGTCGCGGTAGAAGTGACGGTCGCCCTGCAGACCGACACCGGCGACCGCGGTCACCGACTCGACCCGCGCGATCGCGTCGCACGGTCCGATATTGATCGCCTCGACATGCACAGGCGGCCTCCTGGGACGGCACGGTGGATCGTGCGACGCCAGCACGCCGATCATGACCGCACCGGCCCGGCCGAGCCACCGTATTTATGGTTCTTGGTAGGCGCCTCGGGCCCGACACTGTCACGGATGATCAAGGCGATGTCTGCCACATATCGACTCATATGCGTGGCGCACGCTGGCTGATCATCGCCCACAACTCGCCGCGCATAGATTGAGCGTGGTTATGAGCCGCCGCGCCGGGGGTTCCGGCGCGGCGTGTGGCGATGTTCAGCGTGCTGCGCCGGCGAGATATGCGGCGACGACGTACGTGGCGTGTCGGTCCAAGGATGCTCGGCCGCGGTCGTACCGCATTGTCGTTCTCGGGTCAGCATGACTGGCTGCTTCTTGCACATCGCGTAGCGGGACTCCGGCGTCGAGGGCCGCGGTGATGAACGCCTGCCGCAGCGTGTGTGGGCTGATCGGCTTGGCGATGCCCGGCACGTTTGGCGATGCGGCGCACGGCCCGGCTGGCGCCGTGCCGGTCCAGGCGTTGCCCGTCGGCGCGGAGGAAGGTCGGCCCGTCGAGCCCTTCGCCGATGGCCGGGTCAAGACTTCGCGCCGTGTGTGGTGCGAGCGGGATCGTGACGATCTTGCCGCCCTTACGCAGCACGGTGAGGTGCGGTGACCGCGTTCGCTGCCCATCGCGGTGATGTCCGCACCGAGGGCTTCGCTGATCCGCAGCCCGTTTAGGGCCAGCAGAGAGAGCAACGCGTGCTCCTGCGCCAAGCCGAGCCCAGCCGCGACGAGTAACGCGCCGAGCTCGTTGCGATCTAGCGCGGTGGCGTGCGACTCGTAGTCCAGCCGCGGTCGGCGCACATGCGCTGCCGGGGAATGGTCGAGCAGATCTTCCTCGACCGCGTAGCGGTAGAACCCGGCGACGGTGCACAGCCGGCGGGCGATCGTGACCCGCGAGCGCCCGGCGGTTTCCATGTCGCCACGGAACGTCTCGATGTCGACCCGTCTCGCAGCGAACAGGTGCAGTCCGCGCAACGTGCACCAGGACGTGTACTGGCGCAGGTCGAGGGTGTAAGCGTCGCGGGTCAGGCCGGAGTAACCAGCTAAGAACCCTGCGAGCGCGGCGTGCTCGTCCGAGCTGAACAGAGGCTCGTCGATCGGCGCGAGCGCGGTGCCGGTGACGGCAGTGGTGGTAGTCATGACGACCTCCCGAGGACCAGGCCGGAGCCCAACCCGGGATCGAGCCCCGGCAGCCAATGAACACCGACGCTACGACCCCGACCAGAACACCCTCGAGCGCCGACTATGCGCGGCCGTCCGGGACGTCATCAGTCCGGGCGCGCCGACGTTCTGTGCGGATCGGGGTGGCGCTGGTGCCGGGGCAGATGGCGTTGATCCGTATGCCGCACGGCGCGTACTCCAAGCGGTCTCCGTGCTGGCGTCCGGGCCTTCCCGCAGTACCTCCTCAAACGCGCCGAGCGGGAGGAGCGAACGGATCGGCGGCGGGCTGGTGACAAGTTCCACCACGTTCTTGGCACGGCCACCATGTGGTCGCCGGGTACGCACCGCCAGCCCCACCCCATGCCGGCGTCGGGCCGGCCGCGTTCGGTCTTTGGCTTGGCGATGTTCATCTCAATGTTGTCGGATGAACGGCTTCACGAGCAGGGGTGTTGGCCCGACGCCGAGGGCTTCGTCACGTTTGAGGGTCAGCAAGTCACCGTTGACCGTCCACCGCAGGACGAACGTTTCGCCGTTGTCCTGGTAGAGGGTGAGTACGTCCCCGGCCACTGTGTAGGTGGAGGTGCCCTTCTGGGTTCCGATCGCAGGGTTGGTGATCATGGAAGTGACCGATCCCCGCTTGAAGCTGAGTGTCAGGGTGCCCCAGTTATCGTCGTTGACTTCATCAGGAGCCATCAGGAGTGGAGAAGCTGCCAGTTCCTTCTTGGTGAACTTCGCCTGCCAGGTGCCGTCCAGCGCGGTCTTCCCGACGGCCACCGGGGTGGTCGCCACGGCGCGGTCACTGAACTTGATGCTTGTCAAGATGGCGTCGAACGCCTTGACGTTGCGGATCCGGGTCGCCTCAGCCATGTTGATGTCGGTGCGCAGCCAGACGAGTAGGGTGCGGCTGCCGCGGGGGATAACGGCCATTCGAAGGCTGACATCGGGCTGAAGGCCGTAACAATCGGGCGGGGCCAATCCCCGCTTCTGACACCCCAAGCTGCCGTTCAACGATTGGTTGGTGGTCGCGGTCAGCTCGGTGCTCGGTTGGCCGCCTACGGTGATCTTGGTGACATCGGCGAAGTGGGCGCCCTTGGCAGACTGGCCCATCAAGTAACCCAGGTAAGAGGCCGGGTCAGGGACGGGCACCTCGGTCGTTGTCCCCGGTTTAAAGACAGTAACGGGGACCACGAAACGGATCGCTTGGCTCTCATCCGGTGCAACCCAGGTAACGAAGTTCTACTGCTCCTGAGTGGGTGGGCCCGGCTTCCAGGTCGGCGTTGCGGTGTCGAACGGAACGACGAACCGCTTAGAGGAGTACGTCGGTCCCGCGGACTTGGCCACCGCAGAGGCCACGGACGCGGACTTTGTCGGCACGGACAGTTCTGACGTGTTCGAACTGCCGCTGCAGGCGGTGAGCGAGAGCGTGGCGACGACGAACGTCGTCGCGCCGATGAGGGTGGAACGTCGTGATCGGTTCATGGTGCTGCCTCCAAATGTGGTGGGTATTAGCTCGCCCACTGCACGGGGTGGACGACGTGTTGCCGACAGCCTTGAAGCGTGACCAGCCGGGGTCGGCCGAAGTGCACGTCGGCTCGCGGTCCGAGCAGGTCGCGCACGATGCCGGTGACGAGGAACTCCCCGCTCCGGGCGGCACTGCCGACCAGCGCGGCGATCACGAAAGCGCCTCCGAGGAGCTCCCCGTTGTGACCGACGATCAGTTCGGCGGTGTGGGCGCCGCCCCTCACCCGGACCGTGTCGGCCGGCCGGGAGCGGGCGAGGGCGTGCAGCGCCCGTTGCACGTCGACGACGAATGCGACGGCGTCCCCGGGACGCAGGAAGCCGTGGAGGAAGCCGTCCCGATGCGCTCGTATCTCGAGTCCCTCATGCCGGGAGGCAAACCGGCGGACGACCGCGTTGTGCGTCTCGAGCGCGGAGTCCCACCGCTCGGCGCCGAGGTCCGCTGCGCGCCGCGCCACGTCAGCGATGTCCGAGCACACGATCGTCAGGGTCGCCGCGTGCTCCGGTAGTGCGTGCATGTCGATGGGGACCACCGACGCAGGCGCTGCCAGCATCTCGAGCGACGTGGTTCCCGCACCGGGTGCTCCGGCGGGCTCCCGCTCGATGGCCGTCTCGTCGCCGACCAGGGTGACGGTGCAGACGCCCAGCCGCACGCTGTCCCCAGGGGCGACCAGGTGGGTGCCGTGGATCCGGGCGTCGCCAACGAAGGTGCCGTTCCGGCTGCCCAGGTCGGTCACGCGGACCGTGCCGGCCACAGCCTGCAATGACAGGTGACGGCGTGAGATGCGTGGGTCGGTCAGGACCAGACCCGGACAGTCGCGGCCGATCTCGAGGGCCGTTCCGCCGAGGTGGAGCCGCAGCGGCACCCGGCCCGGCTGGCGCACCTCGACGATGAGGCTCTGGCTGCTCCCTGTCACGCGGACGACAATGGGGACCGCTGTTTGCAGCCCGTCAACACCCAGGGTTGTCGACGGGCTGCATACGTCTCGGACGAGACTCGGGTGGCGGCGAGAAGTGGGGGATGGCATGACCCTCGAGTTCGGGGTGCTCGGCCCGATCGAGGTGCGGCGCGACCATGTTCTGGTGGCGCTCGGTGGGCCACAGCAACGCCGGATCGTGGCCGCGCTTCTCGCCGAGCGGGGACAGGTGCTGTCGGTCGAGCGCCTGGTGGACGCGGTGTGGCCGGATGCCCCACCGGACGGCGCCCGCCGAACAGTGATGACCTACGTCTCCCGCCTGCGGCTCGCGCTGGGCGACGGGTACGTCCAGACTCAGGAGCGTGGCTACCGGCTGACCGCAGCCGCCGACACAATCGACGCGGTTCAGTTCGAGCGGTTGGTGGAGCAGGCCCGAACGGTCCCTTCGACGCACACGGTCACCCTCAGCGATACCGCCCTCGCGCTGTGGCGGGGGCGGGCGTATGGGGAATTCGCCGAGGAGTGGTGGGCCCTGCCGCACGCCACCCGGTTGGAGGAGCTCCGGCTGATCGCCGCAGAGCAGCGGGCGGAGGCGCTCGTGGCGATCGGCGCCTGGGACCGCGCCGTGGCCGACCTCGAAGGCCTCGTGGTGTCTCACCCGCTGCGCGAGCGCGCCGTCGAGCAGCTCATGCGGGCGTACCAGGCCTCGGGACGGCAGGCGGATGCCCTGCGGGTCTATACCCGTTACCGCGACCACCTGGCCGAGCAGACCGGTCTGGACCCGTCAGCGGACCTTCGCAAGGTCGAGTCGGCGATCCTGGTCGGGACCGGCCCAGGATCGGTCCCGACAGCGCGGGGCTACACGCTGGGTGAGGTCATCGGTGAGGGTGCCTTCGCCACGGTTCACCGGGCGACGCAACCCGGCGTGGGTCGCGAAGTGGCGATCAAGGTCATCCGGGCCGAGCTGGCAGATCAGCCCGCCTTCGTCGGGCGCTTCGAAGCCGAGGCCCAGCTTGTCGCGCACCTGGAGCACCCGCACATCGTGCCGTTGTACGACTTCTGGCGTGAGCCGGGCGGTGCCTACCTGGTGTTCCGGCTGCTGCGTGGCGGCAGCGCCGAGGAGCTGATCCGGCGCGACGGGCCGTGGCAGCTCGACCGGATCGACCGGTTCGTCACCGAGGTCGGCGGTGCGCTCGTGGCCGCGCACGCGGCCGGCGTCGTGCACCGCGACGTGAAGCCGAGCAACGTCCTGTTCGACGAGGCCGGGAATGCCTACCTGTCCGACTTTGGGATAGCAGTCGGCGCCCAGAGCGGCGGCTGCGACACCCCCGGTGAGCCGGCCTCCGGCGGCTCACCGCTTTACGCCGCGCCGGAGCAGTTCCACCGCACCGCCGCGTCTGCGCTGGGGGACCAGTACAGCTTCGCCACGATGGTTTGGGAGATGCTCACCGGCAGGTCACCTTTCGAAGGGGCCACCGCCTCGTCTGTGCTGCGGGTGAAGCTCGACGCTCCGCTGGGATCGCTGCGCCCGTACCGGCCCGACCTTCCCGCCGGCCTCGACACCGTCCTGCGACGCGCCACCGCTCCCGGTCCCGAGGACCGCTACGACCAGATGCCGGATCTGCTGGAGGCCTGGCGGGACGCGGTGCACGCCGGCGTGGCAGCCACCGACGCGCAGGATGCCGCGCCGCGGGCTGCCGCCGGACCGGGTGTGATCGCGACCGCGGCACACCTGTCCGCCGAGGTCGCCAACCCGTACCTGGGACTGCGCGCATTTGGAGAGGCCGACGCCCGCAACTTCCGCGGCCGGGACGCGCCGATTACCTTGCTGGCAGATCGCGTGCAGCACCAACCGTTCGTCACCGTCGTCGGCGCGTCAGGATCCGGCAAGTCGTCGCTGGTCTGGGCCGGGCTGGTACCACGCCTGCGCGCCGACGGCAAGCGGATCGTCTCCATGGTCCCGGGGGAGGATCCGACCGGCCAGCTGCGGCTGGCCTTGCTCGCCGTCGCTGTGGAGGAACCATCGCCGGGCGGAGTCGAGCGGATGGTGCGGTCGGTCGCGGCGCAGGCCCCGGACCCGCTCGTCATTGTGATCGACCAGTTCGAGGAGTTGTGGACCCTCGCTCCGGAGCCCGAGCGAGACCGGTTCGCAAACGGTCTCGCGTCGGTGATCGACGAGCAGAGCCATCCCGGCGTCCGCGTCGTGGTGACCCTGCGCGCCGACTTCTTCGACCGGCCACTGGCCCATGCACGGCTCGGGGCGCTGGTCGCCGTCCAGCCGGTCGCCGTCACCCCGATGGTCGCCTCGGAGCTGCACGAGGCGGTGGTGGCGCCGGCGTCGGCACTCGGCGTGGTGTTCGAGTCGGGCCTAGACGGCGCCGTGGTCTCGGAGGTCGTCGGCCGCCCGGCGAGCCTGCCGCTCATGCAGTTCACCCTGGCCGAGTTGTTCGAACGACGACAGGAAAGGGTGATCACGCGCGGCCTACGACGACATCGGCGGCATCGCGGGCGCCGTGGCTGGCCGGGCCGAGGAGCTGTACGAGTCGCTCGACGACGCCGGACGGGACGCCGCCCGCCGCCTCCTGCTCCGCCTGGTGGTTCCCGGAGACGGGACGGAGGACACCCGACGACGGGTCCGCGTCGCAGACTTGCCTTCTGGCGCGACGACTGTACTTTCGCTTCTGGAGTCGCAGCGCCTGCTGGTCGCCGACCGCGACCCTCGGACGCGCGAACCAACCGTCGAGGTCGCGCACGAATCGCTCCTGCGCTCCTGGCCGCGGTTGCGCGTGTGGCAGGACGAGGACCGTAAGCTCCTCCAGCAAGTCCAGCACGTCGGATCGGCGGCACTGGCTTGGGATTCGGCCGGCCGACCCGACTCGGAGCTGTACCGGGGCGCTCGACTCGATGCCGCCGCAGGGGCCGTCGGGTCGCGGCCGGACAACTTTTCCGAGCTGGAGCGGGACTTCATCCGGGCCAGTGCGGCGGCGGCCCGGGAGGCCTTCGACCGCGACCGGCGGGCGCGGCGCCGCCTGGCCCGCGCCCTGGTCGTCGCGGTGCTCGCCCTGGTGGTTGCCGTATCGGCCGCATCGGTCGCCCTGGTGCAACGCCGCACCGCGACCCACGAGGCTGCCGCGGCCGACGTCTCGCGGCTCGTCGCGCTGTCCCAGAACCTGGTCAGCACCAAGCGAGAGGTCGCCATGCTGCTAGCGGTGGAGGCTGCCCGCAGGGACCCAGGGGCGCTGACAACGGGGGCGTTGCAGACCGCCCTGTCCTCGGATCCCTCGTTCCTCCGCTACTTCAGGACAGACCCTGGGCCGTCGGGGCAGATCGCCTTCGCCCCGGATGGCCGAAGCCTGTATACCAACTCCCAGGAGGCTGCTCGGGGTCCGGTTCGGGTAGACCTGACTACGGGCCGGGCCACACCGGTCCCGTTGCAGGACTTGGACTCCCGAACATCCGTGTCGTGGTTCGTCCCGGTGGACTCCACCACGGGCCTTCTGGCCCGGCTTAGCCAGATACCGGGACGGGTACTGCCGGTCGAGCGCGTCGACCTCGGCGATGGTCAGGTCCTCGGGACGGTTCCCGTCGGTGGCGAGGCGGAGCATCTCACCGTAAGCCCCGACCGCACCCGCGTCGCCGTCACCACGGCGGGGGGCAGGGGCGTGAAAGGCCGCGTCGTCGTCATCGACCTGGCCACGATGAACGTCATTGCCTCGATCGACCAGCCCGGTCCGGCATACGCCGGTGAGAACTGGTATGGCCAGGCGGCCTGGATCGACGACCATCGGCTCGTCGTAGCAAGCCCGTCTGGTCGTCTCATGGTGTGGGCGCCGGGCACCGGCAGGATTGTCCGAAGGATCAACGACCCGCCCGCCGCCGGCACCGAATCACCCGAGACTCTGATCACGACCCCGGACGGTGCAAGCGTGGTGACAGCCGGCTCGACGCTGATGGTCTACGACGTCGGCACCGGGGCGCCGCGATGGTCGAGGGCACGTCCGGTCGGGCGGGCGGTGGCCGTCGATCCGCTGTCCCAGGTCATCTGGGCACAGGAAGCGGGGTTCGGGTCCAGCCGTCTGTTCGCCTACGACCAGACCACAGGTGAACGCACCCAGGGGGAGCTCGACAGCCAGCACGGCACGATCTGCGATGTCCGCGTGGCTCCAGACAGGCGAACCATCGCGACGTCAAGCTGCAACGAAGGAAGCGTGGCGCTGTGGGCCCTCGACGGCGCGACTGCAACTGGCCGCGCCGTCGCTGGCTCGGGCTGGGCCTCCAGCGAAGACCTGTGGAGTCCGGACGGCGTCCACGTGGCTTTGTTCCGGCAGGCGACGTCCGCCACCGTCGAGGTGGTCGATGTCCGCGACGGCACTCGAATCCGCGCCGCCGGGATCGAGGCCTCGGCGAGCAACTCGCCCATCTTCCGGCCCGACGGCGTGCTCCAAGCGGTCACCAGTAGCAACCATGTCGTCGAGTTCGATCCGCGCACGCGCCGGCCACGCGACACCGGCGTCGTGCTCTCCGGCGGGCACGTGTCCGCGAACGTCGCCCTACGCGGTTCGCATCTTTGCCTGTACGGACTGGATAACGGCGCCGTGGTCGTCGTCGACACCGCGAAAGGCCGGATTATCCGTTCGATCCAGACGGATCTGGTCGCTGTCTACGGTGTCGGCTGGAGCCGCGACGGGCGCCGCATTTTCGCGGCGGGTCAGAGTGAACATGCGGAGGCCTTCGACGCCGCGACTGGCGCGAGGGTCGCCACACTGCCCACCCCCGCCAGCAACCTCGCCGTCAGCCCGGTCAGTGATCTGGTCGCGGCGGCCGCGTTCGACGGCACGATCAGATTCCTGGACGGGACCACGCTGCGACGTGCCGGCGATATCGTCAACGGAGGTGCGGCTTTCGCCGCCCAGATCCAGTTCACGCCCGACGGGCGGACTCTCATCACCAGCGGACTGGACAACACGATGCGCTTCTTCGACGTGGCATCCCGGCGCCAGGTCGGCGTCCCGGTGGCCATTGCCTCGTGGGGTGCCGCGATCTCCCCCGACTCCCGGCAGATCGCGATCACCACGGATCGCGGCGTCAGCCGGCTCGCCATCGATGCGGCCGACCTCATCCAGACAGCTTGCCGCGTGGCCGGCCGCACCTTGACCGCGACAGAGTGGGCGCAGCACATCGGCGGCCGACCCCACCAGATCTGCCGGCCCTGAGGTGTACCGGGCAGAGCGCCCTCGATCAGTCTGATCCATCGCAACGACACCCGACCGAACAACTGTGGCCCTCACCCTGACGACGGCCCGCTGCAGACAACGTGCTGGGCGTGAGCGGCAGCGGGCTAGCGGCTTAGCGATGGTGGCAGGGTGATCACCTCGGGTTTGGTTCGATCGGCGCAAGGTGATGCGTGGCAGGTTGAGGGGCTGTTGCGCGAATCGGTCGGTGGCGGTGTCGGGCGCGGGGCTCGTCTGATGGCTAGCAGCATCGATCATCCGCAGTCGAACAACGCCGACGTGGACGATCCCGAGTCGGCGGATCTGGTCGGGATGCGGGAGTGGTATGCCGGGCGGAGCGTGCCGTGGGGGGTGCGTGTGCCGGCTGGGGCGCCCTGGTCGCGTGGGCGGTTCCTGTTCTGAAAGCGGCTCATGGGCGTGGCCATGTCCGCTCGTGGCATTCCGCGTACGAGCTTTGCCGGCCTGGTGATTCGCCGAGCGGGGCGGGACGATCTCAACGCGGTGTTGCACGTTGACCTGATCGGCTTCCGATCCGCGTTGACGCTCGAACGACAGTGAATACAACCTCACTTGAGCTCGCCCGCGGTCGAGGTCGCGCTGGCCGAGCTGTCCGGGGAGCCGGTGGGCACCGCCTACACAGTGCGGAGCGAAGGGTGGGCCGGCCCGGCGCTCTACCTGGCCGGTGTCACTGTGCTGCCCGAGGCCCGGCGGTGGGGCATCGCCGGCGCGATCATCTCCTGGTTGTTGACGCGTGGCACGGCCGCAGGGCCGCGCGTCCCGCATCTGCACCCCGACTCGGACGAGGCCGCACGCGTGTATGCCGGCTCGGGTTTCGTTGAGGTGGACGGCTTCGACGTCTACGTCGACCTCTGATCCCGTAGCGGAGGCTTGCAGCGCGGTTGCGTAGCGTGGCCCCGGTGAGCCGTCGCAGGACCGGGGTGATACGGCTCCAACAAACGGCTAGCCAGGCACCACGCGTCGCAGTCCCGTCCTACGTGACGGATTCATCTGCGCGATCCGGCACAACTGCTACCCGCCGCGCATAACGGCGGCTATCGAGCGGCGTGCGTCAACGCTCAACGCACCGCAACACCGTATAGCTATGCATGCGGTACCCGCCGCGAATGTGCACGGATTTGCCGCTGGTTGTACGCGCCGTACTGGTAAGTGATCCGACCGGCGTCGTCTTGTCCCCCACACTGGACTTCAGCTCCGCGATGTGCGGCCCAGCCAGTAGTACACGCTCGTGATCCCGCGCAGGTCACCGCCGAACTTCTGGTTCAGTCGCTGCCGGGTGATCCCGATTCCGCGCGCGTCAGGCGGCGAGTCGCTCAGCAGCCCACCCCCGTCGGTCGTGACCCCGGCACGCGAGCCCGCACTGGCCTGATCGATCGGTCGGCGGCGGCGCGAGCTTGGTCTGCCCAAGGAACGCTTGGTCGAGAGCATCAGCCCTTGTATCTGGCGCCGAGCGAAACTATCGGGCACTGCTAGCCCTGGCTCTTCAAGATCAAGTGCTGGTGCCGGCGTGTAGATGATCGAAAGTGCCTTGCCTGTAGGGGATTCTGAGCTTGTCGAGGGCTCTGGATCTCCGAGCAGGAAGGCACCTTCCGCGTGCACGCTACTCGTACT
>DASXSF010000099.1:0-25900 GCA_036506155.1 Jatrophihabitantaceae bacterium | reverse complement strand
CGATTAGCACGCGCGCATCGGGATGGTCGATGACGTGCACGTAAACCGGCATCCGCTCGTCCTCGGCGAGCAGGTCGGCAACGAAGACTGGCGTGACGGTGATCGAGGCGGGGGCGTTCATCTCGTACCGACTGCCGCGCTGAGCGTGGCTGGCAGGTCGAAGTGCTCGAACACCGCGCCGCCGAAGGTGACGATCTCGGTGATGACCCCGTCCTGCACCCGCAGCACGTCGATCGCCAGCGGTTCGTACGCGGCGTCGCCCGGCTTGCGCACGTAGCCCGCGACCGCGGGCTGACCGTTGGCGCGGGTGACCACGCACCGCATGCTGCCGAACGCCTCCGATCCGAAGCCGCCGTCGATCCAGCCCTGCACGACCGTGTTCCGGCCGGTCCAGACGCCGGGCGTCGGCGGCATCGAGAAGCGGACGTCCTCGTGCATGAGCGCGGCCAGGCCCTCGGCGTCGGCGCGCTCGCTGCACTCGACGTAGCGGGCGAGCAGTTCCCGCTCGGCGGCGGTCGGCTCGGCGGCGTGTTGCCACGCCTCGCGGTCCTCGGGAAGGCTCTGCCGCAACCCAGCCCGCGCGCGCTGCAGCGCGGAGTTCACCGACGCCTGTGTCGTCTCGAGCAGCCGCGCGGTCTCCTTCGCCGAGCAGCCGAGGACGTCGCGTAGCACGAGCACGGCCCGCGGCAGCGGCGCGAGGTGCTGGAGTGCGGCGATGAACGCCAGCTCGATGGTCTCCTTGGCGAGCGCCACGTCCTCCGGCCCCTCGCGCCGGTCGGGCAGCTGCGCGAGGAGGTCGTCGGGATAGGGCTGCAGCCACGCGACCTCGCCGCTCGCGCTCGGCCGCCGCGGACGCTTGTCGAGCGCGTCGAGGCAGGCGTTCGTCGCGATCCGGTACAGCCACGCGCGAACCGACGCGCGGCCCTCGTACGTCTCGCGCCGGCGCCACGCGCGCAGGAACGCCTCCTGGACGAGATCCTCGGCCTCCTCGAACGACCCGAGCAGGCGGTAGCAGTGGACGTGCAACTCGCGGCGGTGCGGCTCGACGCGGGCGCCGAAGGCCCTCTCGTCGAGCGGCCGGAGGTCTTCGCTAATAGAGCTCATAGTGTGTGTGACGGCGGGCGTCCCGAAAACTCATCACCCGGCACCATGCAGCGTCTCCAAAAGCGTTGCCGCGATCGAGGGAAACCTCATCGCGCAGAGCTCCACAGCACGACCCTACGGTGCGTCGACGCAGCCACACCATCACGGGCCGAGCGTTGCAGGCCGCGCCCGACAGCCGCTGCCGTGTTTGACGCGCAGCTCCGCTCGCCCGTCGCTACCGCATTCCATGCGAGGCGGCAGCCAGGGGAGCAGTTCGGCCTGCGTCGTCTCGCAAGCCGAACCCTGGCCGCGCACGCGCTGACCGGTCCGCGACCCCAAACCCTTACGCGCCAGGCCTGCCCGTATACCCCGCCGCCCACGAAATGCCCGGTGAGGGCGCGTCTTGCGGGGATCGACAAGCAACGCAAGCCAGACGGCGCTACGGAGCACCGACGTGAACCCGCCGTCCGCACCTCGCGCGAGCGTGTCGGGACGTCTGTGTAGGTGACGTGACCCGGCCGGGTGGTGAGCTTCGCAGACGGTGCCGCGTCGGAGTTCGACACCGTGATCCGGGCGAGCGGCCAAGGCACCGATCACTCCTGGGTCGACGTCCCTGCGGCCAAGGACAAGGTTCGGGCGCATCTCGCATTCGCGGCGTGCCACCCCCGTCACCCGTGCTGTACGTGCTCGGGCACACCTGGCAGCACACCCGGGTTTCCGCGCTGCTCGGCTGGGACAGCGAATATGCCGCCTTCATTACCGGACAGATCTCGCCCATGTCCGCACGCGAGCAACCGCAGTGACCGCGTCCGCTCCCTCCCCGGGCCGTGGCGACGGCTGTGACGACGCACGCGGCCACACCCGCATGCGCACTTCTGCGGGGAAGCGGACGACGCGGGCGGCTCTCCTGTGGGGGTTGGTCGTCGGCGGACTCCAGGCCGCATCGCCGCTCGCCTTCTGGTGGCTCGAGCCGTCAACCGTTCTCGCTCTGTCGCTGGCCGTGATCGCGGCCGGCTACATCGGGTTCGCGGTGGCCGAGGGAAGGCCCAAGGTCATCGCCGTGGAGTGCGTCGTCGCCGGAGTGTTCGTCGTGGTGGCCGCGACCGCCGTCACCGCGACGGCCTGGACTCTCGTGCTGGGCTTCACCGCGCATGGGTTCAAGGACGCGTGGCAAGAGCGCAGCCACTACGTGGCCAACACGCGATGGTGGCCACCGTTCTGCGCCGCCGTCGACTGGCTCGTCGCCGGCATTCTGATCGTCGAGATCGCCGCAGGAGTTCACTTCCATTGGCCATCGGACACGGCGCGCTGCTCGACGAGCGGTGGTACGTGGCGGAGTCCACCCGATCTATCCACGATGTAGTGCCTCGGTCCGAACCGGCACGCCGCTCAGCCCGTCCGCGACGGTATGTGGAAAGGGGTCTGCGGGCGGCAGGTGCCCGTTGGGAGTTCGGTTGTCCGCACCCGACGAGACGAGTTGGCCGCATTACGCGCCGCGGCCTCACGGCCTGAGACTGGCACGCGTCAAAAGGCAACCCAGGAGGCAGACATGACGACCACGACCGATGTTATCGAGCGCATGACCGGCGATTCCGGTAGCTCCACGAAGAACGCCTACGGCCTCGGTACACCGGCCAGGTCCCGCACGCCGTGGCGCTACTTCGCCCGCCACTTTGCGGAGATGGTGGCAGCCATGGTGGTCGGGATGGTGGTTCTGGGCCTGGCGCTGAAGCCCGTGCTCGGGTTGTCCGACGTGTTTCAGCGTGCGGACCTAAGTGCTTTGGTGATGGCTACGAACATGACGATCGCGATGTCGGCGTGGATGCGGTACCGCGGGCATAGCTGGGTGAGCATCGCCGAAATGGGTGCGGCGATGTATCTCCCGTTCGCGGTCCTGCTCGTTCCGTTCTGGGCCGGCGTCCTGCCGGGCCATGTGATCATGATCGGTGGCCACGCCCTGATGCTTCCGGCGATGGCGGTTGCGATGCTGCACCGTCGGGACGAGTACGCCGGTGGGCACGAGCACTGACTTAGTCGTGGAAGGGCGCCCGTCCAAGGCTGAGTCTTGTGCGGGCGCCGAATCTTGTTCGCAGACCTCGGGCCGTCGCGGTTGCACTGCGAGCATGGCGCATGGGCGTGACGTTCGTTCGCTACAGCGACCGGCCGGAACTGTGGGAGCGGATCGCCAAACCTGTCGGCGGAGGTATGGCCGGAGTACAACACACACGGCGACGTGCTCAGCACGTACTGGCCAAGGCTTTACGAGCAGTTCCCCGACTTCCAGTTCGTGCTCTACGACGACGAGCAGGACGATGTGCTCGCCGAGGGACAGACGGTCCCGTGTTCATGGGACGGCGCCACGTCGTCGCTCGGACCGGGCATCGACGACACGATGATGCGGGCGTTCGCGCTGGCCTTCGGGTTCGGCAGCCTGATCGCGCCGGTGCGCCCGAACTGAAAAGAGCGATACCCGATAACCCCGATCGGACGCTACGTGCAATGCACGCGCGAGGACGGGAGCGCGTTCGATCCGTGGATACGCACCCACCTGCGACTGGGCGCGACATTGGGTCCGGCACTGCCGCGCTCGTTGCGGATCAGCGGCACCGTCGGTGAGCGGGAGGCCTGGACGAAGATGCGCTTCCCAGAGTCCGGCGAGTCCGTCTTCCGGTCCGGACTGGCCACGGTGCGCGTCGACACGGACCGCGACCTCGGTGAGTATTGGGAGCCCAATGTGTGGCTCACGCACCACGTGGTGACGTGACCTGACGAGGGGCGGGTTAGCCGTACCGACACCCGCGTCGGTACGTGCGACCGTTTCGGCATGCGGACGGTGCTGATCGTGGACGACCATGCGTCCTTCCGCGCCATCGCCCGGGCTGCGCTGTCAGAGCGCTTCCGTGTGGTCGGTGAGGCCGCCGATGGCGTGCAGGCCCTGGCTCGTGCGGCGGAGCTGCGGCCGGACGTGGTGCTCGTCGACGTCGGGCTGCCCGGGCTGGACGGGTTCGGCGTTGCGGTGGCACTCGCTGCGCTGGATGATCCGCCCCAGGTCGTGCTGACCTCCAGCCGTGACTGGCGCGATCTGGAGCCGCTGCTCCGGGAAACGCCGGCGCGGGGCTTCATCGCAAAGGAGCGGCTGTCGGACGCGTCGCTGGGGGAGTTGCTTGCGTGAGCATCGCGGTCCGGTCCGCCTACGGCCTGTCGCGTCATGCAAAGCCTGTCGCGCTCGGCGTCGGAGTTTGCGCGGTCGCGGCGGCGACGGCCGGCGCTATTGCGCTGACGCGTGGCGAGGCTCGCGCGCAGACGACTGTGCTGGCGGTGACCACGATCGTTGCGGGATGCACGTTCGTCGCCGGGGGGATCGTGGCCTGGCTTCGGCGCCCGGCGAACCTCACCGGCCCGCTGATGATGGCAGCCGGCTTTCTGCTGTTCGGCACGTCGATGGCGCAGGCGGATCAGTCGTTGCCGTTCACGATCGGCCTGGTCATCGGGGCGGTTCCGGCCGCAGTCGTTGCTCACCTTGTCGTCGCATTCCCGGACGGCCGGCTGCATTCGCCCTCGGAGCGGCTGGTCGTGGGCGCGGCCTACCTCGATGTGACGGTTGTCCAGATCGTGATGCTCATGTTCATGGGGTTCGAGCGCATCAACGGGTGCCCTTGCCCGGACAATCTGCTGCTGGTTCGTGACGATGCCGGGGTCCACAGCGCGCTGATGGGCGGGCAGCGCGTTCTCACGGTCGCGGTGACCGTTGGGCTCGGGGGGCTGCTCGCCTGGCGCTGGCGCGCCGCGTCACGACCGTTGCGCAGAGCGATCGCGCCCGTGCTCTGGACGACCGCGGTCACGATCGTGCTTCTGGTCGGGTCGGTGCTCACGGCGGACGCGGTCTCGGACGGACTGGGAGCGGCGTCGCGGATCGCTCTCGCCGCGGTGCCGATCGCCTACTTGCTGGGGCTGTTCACCGCGCGCATCGCCCGGGTGGGGGTCAGCGATCTCGTTGTCGAACTAGGGCGGTTGTCCGGGCCGGGGCAACTGCGGGTCGCGCTCGCGCGGGCGCTGCGCGACCCTTCGCTGGAGCTGGCTTACTGGATCCCGGAGTCACAAACCTACGTTGGTATCGGCGGTCAGGCCGTCGATGTCGGTGCGGTACCGGGCCGGACGGTCACCGTCGTCGAGCGCGGCGGCCGTCGGGTGGCTGCCATGGTTCATGACCCGGCGCTCGACGACAACCCGGAACTACTCGACGCGGTCGGTAGCGCCGCCTGGCTCGCGTTGGAGAACGAGCGGTTGCAGGCGGAGCTGCGTGCGCAACTGGAGGAGCTTCGAGATTCCCGGGCACGCATCGTCGACGCGGGTGACACGGCCCGCCGCCGGCTGGAGCGGAATCTGCATGATGGGGCGCAGCAGCGTCTGGTCGCGCTGTCGGTGGCGCTCGGGCTGGCCGAGACGAAACTCGACTCCGACCCGTACAAGGCGGCGGCGCTGCTCGCAGCCGCACGGGCCGAGCTCGCCGTCGCACTGGAGGAGCTTCGCGAGATCGCCCGTGGGCTGCACCCGGCAATCCTCAGCCGTGGACTCGCCGTCGCCTTGGAAGGTCTCGGTGAGCGGTCACCGGTTCCGGTCGAGTTGCATGTCGACGCCGTCGAGCGGCCGCCCCCGTCGGTGGAGGCGGCGGCCTACTATGTCGTCGCCGAGGCACTGACCAATGTTGCCCGGTATGCGCAGGCGAGCACCGCGACGGTCCGCGTGACCGGGGACGACGCACAGCTGCGCGTCGAAGTCAGCGATGACGGGATGGGAGGCGCGGCGATCACCAAAGGCTCGGGGCTACAGGGGCTGCGCGACCGCGTCGAGGCCATCGGCGGTCGGCTCGAGATCCGCAGCCGGCCGGGCAGCGGGACGCGCCTCACCGCCACGCTTCCTTTGCAGCCACGCCCGGCCGCCGACCATGAGCCCGGCGATGCAGAGCGGGACTGAACCCGCGCGGACACGAGTCGTCATCGCTGACGATTCCGTCCTACTGCGGGAGGGCATCGCGGCGCTGTTGGACGACAGCGGTTTCGAGGTCATCGCCCAGTGCGGCACGGCGGATGAGCTGCTGATGATCGTGCGCTCATACCGGCCCGACATCGCCATCGTCGACATCCGAATGCCTCCCACGCACACCGACGAGGGGCTCCGGGCCGCGCAGGAGATCCGCGAACGCTATCCCGGTACGTCCGTGCTGGTGCTGTCGCAGTACATCGAGTCGGGCTATGCCCTCGACCTGCTCGCCGAAAGCGCGGAAGGCGTGGGCTACCTGCTCAAGGACCGCATCTCGGATGTGCGGGAGTTCGCCGCCGGGGTGCGGCGCGTCGCCGACGGTGGCACGGCGCTCGACCCCGCGGTGGTGTCGCGGTTAGTCGGCAGCCGACGCGGTAAGGGACCGCTGGACGAGCTGAGCCCGCGGGAGCGCGAGGTGCTCGAACTGATGGCCGAAGGCCGCTCCAACCAGGGCATCTCCGCCCGGCTGGTGATCACCGAGCGTGCGGTCGAGAAGCACGTCACGAGCATCTTCCAGAAGCTCCAGTTGCCGGCGGCCTCTGACGATCACCGCCGCGTGCTGGCGGTGCTCACCTACCTCCGCGCGGGCTGAGCCAGCCGCCCGGCCGGGTGCGGTTTCCCGCACCTGGGGACGCCTGGCAGCCACATTCTGCGACGACCTTCGCGGGCAGACCCTTTGGGGGCCACAACAGCCCGCGTCCAAGGAGTCGCCATGACTACCCCCAGACACACCAACCTCGCCGGCCGGATGGGTGCCTGGAGCGCCCGCCACCGGCGGATCGCCGTTCTCGGCTGGCTCGGCTTCGTGATCGCAGCCGTGCTGGTCGGCCAGGCGGCGCACATGAAGATGCTCACTGGCGCGGACTCCGGCACCGGTGAGTCGGCCAAGGCGCAGCGGATCATCGACAGCACCGGCCGGCCGAGCCAGGCGCAGGAGAGTGTGCTGGTGCAGAGCCGTCAGCACGCGGTGGCCGAGCCGGCATTCCGATCGGTCATCACGAACGTCGTCGACGCCGTTCGCGCGCAACCGCACGTCCACAGTGTCCAGTCACCGTTCGATGAGGGACGGCACGGCGTCGTCTCGCGTGACGGTCACTCAGCCCTCGTGCAGTTCCAGCTCGACGGAACATCGCAGCAGACAATGACGCGGATCAAAGCCCCGCTGGCGGCGGTCGCAGACGTCCAGAAGCGCAATCCGTCGTTCCGGATCGAGGAGTTCGGCGACGCCAGCTTCGCCAAGGCAGCAGACGAATCCGCAGGGAAGGACTTCCACCGCGCCGAGATCCTGTCCATCCCGGTCACCGTGATCATCCTGCTGGTCGCGTTCGGCGCCTTCGTCGCAGCAGTGCTCCCGGTCATCCTGGCGCTGACCGCCATCATCGCGGCATTCGGCCTCGTGATGCTCACCAGCCACGTCTTCCCGATCGACCAGTCCGCCTTCTCGGTAATGCTGCTCATCGGTCTTGCGGTCGGCGTGGACTACTCCCTGTTCTACATCCGCCGCGAACGCGAGGAACGCGCCGCCGGCCGGTCAACGGACGCCGCGCTACGCGCCGCCGCCGCGACCTCGGGCCGCTCGGTGATGATCTCCGGGCTGACCGTCATGGTGGCCGTCGCCGGCATGTTCCTGGCCGGCACCGGTGACTTCCGCGGCATCGCGGTCGGCACCATCCTCGTCGTCGGCACGACGGTGATTGGCTCGCTCACCGTGCTGCCTGCCCTGCTGTCGAAGATCGGCGACCGGATCGAGAAGGGCCGGCTGCCGCTGAAGCGTCGCAGCAGCCCGGGCGAGAGTCGCTTCTGGAACGCGGTCGTCACGCCGGTCATGCGCCGGCCGGTCATCGCGGCGACAGCCGCGACCGCGGTCCTCGGCGTGCTGGCCCTGCCCGCGACAAAGCTGCACACAGTCCAGCCGGGTGTGGACGACTACCCGAAGTCGATGCCGATCCTTTCGACCTACCAGCACATCCAGCAGGCCTTCCCTGGCGGACCTCAACCGGCAGACGTGACCGTGCAGGCCGACGACGTCACAACCGCACAATTCGCACACGACGTCGCCCGCTTCCGGACCGCCGCCCTGGCCACCGGGCAGGCGCACGACCCGATCACCGTCGTGCCGATGAACAAGCACGTCGCCGTCATCTCGGTGCCCCTCGCCGGCAGCGGACACGACGACACGTCCGTCACAGCGCTCCGGTCCCTGCGCTCGCGGGTGATCCCGCAGACCCTGGCGCATGCGCCCGGCGTGCACGCGGTCGCGGTCGGCGGCGACACCGCCGCCGCCTACGACTACAACCAGACGCTGCGCTCGCACATCGTGCTCGTGTTCGCGTTCGTGCTCGGCCTTGCGTTCTTGCTGCTGCTGGTCACGTTCCGCTCGATCGTGATCGCGTTGAAGGCGATCGTGCTCAACCTGCTTTCGGTTGCGGCGGCCTACGGGTTCCTCGTCGCGGTGTTCCAGTGGGGATGGGGCGAGCGGGTGCTCGGCTTCCACTCGACCCACGGCATCACCGCGTGGATCCCGCTGTTCCTGTTCGTCGTCCTATTCGGGCTCTCGATGGACTACCACGTGTTCATCCTCAGCCGGATCCGCGAGGCCGTGGACAAGGGCATGACCACCGAGCAGGCGGTATCGCATGGGATCCGCAGCACGGCAGGCGTCGTCACCAGCGCCGCGATCGTCATGGTCGTCGTCTTCTCGATCTTCGGCAGCCTCGCCCAGGTCTCCATGAAACAGATCGGCGTCGGTCTGGCCGTCGCGGTCCTGCTCGACGCCACCATCGTGCGGGCCATACTCCTGCCCGCCTCCATGAAACTGCTCGGCGAGTGGAACTGGTGGCTGCCGCGGCGACTGCACTGGCTGCCCCGCATTCCGGCTCACGAGGGCGCGACCCACGAACCCATCCCAACCCCCGCAGCAGCCTGACAATGCTCAAAGCGCCGATCGCTGGAGCGCCGCCCCGGGGTGGCGCTCCAGCCGGGCCACTGCTCTAGACATCACGACGCTGGCGCGTACGGTCAAACGGCATGGTTCGTTTCTGCCTGGGACGCCCTGAAGTGATCAAGGCCCCAGTCCTCTAGCCCAACTCTGACAATCCGAATTCAATTTTCGTGGCTCTTTCTATGAGGCCTCGGGGGAGATGACAACCATGCAACGCGACTCTCGACCTGACTCGCCGGTTGCGGCAGAGTCGTTCCCGACCGATCCGACCGGGCTACCCGAAGCCACCCGGCCGGCGCTTCTCGAGCTTGTCGACGGTGGCGAGCTGAATCTTCACCTCGGCCCCGTGGCGAAACGCCTGGGCGACACGACGGTGCGGATGCTGGGCTATAACGGCTCCATCCCCGGTCCCACGCTGAAGGTCCAGCAGGGCTCGGAAGTGACCGTCAACGTCACCAACGACGGCGACCTCGACACCACCGTGCACTGGCACGGCCTGCGACTGGACAACGAGTACGACGGCGTGCCACACGAGACACAGACCCCGATCCCGGTGGGCGGCAGCTTCACCTACAAGATCCGCTTCCCGGACCCCGGCTTGTACTGGTATCACCCGCACATCCGAGAGGACTACACCCAGGAGATGGGCCTGTACGGCAACATCCTGGTCGTCCCGCCGGAGCCTGACTACTGGCCATCGGCCGACCGCGACGTCGTGCTCACCCTGGACGACTTGCTCCTCGAAGACGGCAAGGTCGCAGCGTTCAGCGTCTCGGAGACCACGCACACGGCGATGGGCCGGTTCGGCACGGTGCTGCTCGTCGGCGGCGAAACCGATCTGGCGTTGACGGCCCAGCCCGGTGAGGTGCTGCGGCTGTGGCTGACGAACACCGCGAACACCCGCGTGTTCAACGTGCGCCTGCCTGGTGCGCGGATGAAGCTGGTCGGGGGTGACAGCGGCCGGGTCGAGCACGAGGAGTACGTCTCCGAGGTGCTACTGGCCCCCTCGGAGCGGGCCGTGGTCGACGTGCTGGTCGACCAGCCAGGCCGACTGACCCTCGAGCACCGCACCCCGGACCGCGGCTACCCGCTGGCATCCATCACCGTGACCGGCCAGCCGATCACACGATCACGCGAGCGCGAGTTCCAGGTGCTGCGCCACGCGCCAGAGCTGGCAACCGAGCGGCAACGGCTCGACGCGTGGCTGGCCGCAGCACCGGACAAGACCTTGGCACTGGTCGCCGAGATGGACGACCTCGCTTCCTTCGAGACTGGCAACGGGCCGGTTGCGTATGCCTGCCCGATGCACCCGGAGGTGACCAGCGAGCAGCCGGGACGCTGCCCACAGTGCGGAATGAAGCTGCTCGCAGCCGAGCTGGTCAACCAACCGGCCGATCACGGGCACGCGCACCACGAGGAGGACCAGCACGAGCACACCCACGCCTCGGCCGATGGCATCGAGTGGGAAGACGACATGGTGGAGGTCAACCGGCTGACCACCACGGCCAACATGCATTGGAAACTCGTCGATCCGACCAGCGGCGCCGCCAACGAGGCGATCGACTGGCGTTTCACCGTCGGCGACCGGGTGAAGATCCGGCTGGTCAACGAGATGGACTCCGACCATCCCATGCACCACCCGTTCCACCTGCACGGCGCCGGCCGCTTCCTGGTACTCGCCCGCGACGGCGTCGCCGAGCCGAACCTGGTCTGGAAAGACACGGTGCTCGTGCGCACCGGGCAGACCGTGGACATCCTGTTCGACGTCACCAATCCCGGCCTGTGGATGGCGCACTGCCACATCGCCGAGCACATGCAGAGCGGCATGATGTTCAGCTTCACCGTCGACCGCGCGGCGACCTCATGACCGGCCAAGGACAAGCCGCGGGCGGCCACCCGGCAGGCGATCAGCCACTCGACGCGGTCGTGATCGGCGGCAGCCAGGCCGGCCTGGCTATGGCCTGGCACCTCGCCGAGCAGAAGCTGCGGTTTGTCGTTCTGGAGGCCGCCGACGAGGTCGGTCAGTCCTGGCGATCCCGCTGGGACTCGCTGCGGCTGTTCACCCCCGCCCAGTACGACGCCCTGCCCGGCATGGCGTTTCCGGCGCCGGCCGACACCTACCCGACCAAGGATCCGGTCGCGGACTACCTGCAGGCCTATGCGGCCACATTCGACCTCCCCGTCCGGCTGAACGCCGAAGTCACGGCGCTCCGACGCGACGGCGACGAGTTCGAAGTCACCACAAGCAACGGGGTCTTCCGTGCCCGGCACGTTGTGGTCGCCACCGGGCCGTTCCAGGTCCCCTTCGTGCCACCACCGGCGCAGGGGCTGGACGCCTCGGTGACCCAGTTGCACAGCTCCGCCTACCGCAACCCGGACGCATTGCCCGACGGGCCCGTGCTGGTGGTCGGCGGCGGCAACTCCGGCTTCCAGATCGCCGAAGAACTGGCCCTCGCAGGCCGCCAGGCCGACCTGTCCATCGCCACCAAGGCCCCCATGCTGCCGCAGCGACTGGCCGGCAAGGACCTGTTCTGGTGGCTCACCAGGCTGGGGCTGATGCGGGTGAGCGTCGGGTCCCGGCTGGGCCAGAAGATGTCGAGCCGACCCGACTTCATCATCGGCAGCAGCCGCCGCCGGATCAGGGCCGCGGGGGTCCGATCCCGCCCAGGGGTGTCCGGTGCGGACGGGCGCACCGTCCGCTTCGCCGACGGAACCACACTGGACGCGGACATTGTCATCTGGGCGACCGGCTTCCGCTCCGACTACTCCTGGATCGATATCCCAGGCGTGATCCGCGACGGCAACGTCGTTCACGAGCGCGGAGTCACCCAGGTCCCCGGACTGTACTTCCTCGGCTTGTCCTGGCAGCACACCCGCGGCTCCGCCCTGCTCGGATTCGTCCACGACGACGCCGCGTACCTCAGCGGGCAGATCTCCACCCACGCCCACGCCACCCGGCCCGCCGCCGCCCAGCCGGCACCGGAGCGGACGGCCTGATCCCGCTCCCATGACGTCTGGGCCTTTGAGCGCCGCGCGGTGGGACGGGTGTGGTCAGTGTCCGTGGATGCCGGTCGAGGTGT
The DNA here is from genome assembly GCA_036506155.1 of Jatrophihabitantaceae bacterium. Taxonomy (GTDB): domain Bacteria; phylum Actinomycetota; class Actinomycetes; order Mycobacteriales; family Jatrophihabitantaceae; genus DASXRA01. The sequence goes on along the minus strand of DASXSF010000099.1, from coordinate 13,756 downwards.
GCTCACCGCGGTCAGATGACCGGGGTCCGTGGCCGCGGTGTCCTCAAGTGCGGAACGGGGCGAGCTTGATGGCCAGGTCGAAGGCGCCGTAGCGGCGTAGCAATCGGGCCCGCCCGCGTGGGACGGCGGCGGCTTCGGCGCGGAACGCCGCGGCGAACTCCTGCTTGAAACCCAGCCGCGGCCGCTGCGCGACAACGGCCTCGAGGACGCGGGGCGGCAGCTCCCAGGACCGAAGCCCGGCGACGTCCACGCCCGCGCCCGCGGCCAGCAGGTAGGCGACCGGGCCGTCGGCGAGTGTGACCCTTGGGCTGTAATGCAGGGTGATTGCCGTGCGCATGGTGCGGATCGCGGCGGTCGAGAGCCCGACAGTCTCGGCGACGTCACCGGCGACGCGGGCGCTGGCGAGGGTGAAATCGACGCGGTCCACCGGGCGGGCCAGGCCGGTGTCGTGCAACATCGCCGCGGCGAAGAGCAGCTCGCGATCGACGTCGATGTCGGCCAGCGCGCCGAGCGCGGTGCCGAATGCGTATGTCCGGTAGGAGTGATTCAGCAGGATCGGCGACAGCCGGCTGCGGGCCTCTTGCTCGGCCGCGGACGCCAGCGCCGAGGTCGGCGGGCGCAGGCCGGCCGGGTCGATGTCGGCGCGGCGGCCGGAGTTCAGGTGGGACAGCATGGCCAGGCGCCCGACGGCGTTTGCGGCGTGTACCGCGGCGAGCGACCGCAGCAGGCGTCGGCGCTGCGCGGGAGTGAGCTGCCCGCCCGTGGCGGCGACCCATTCGAACGTACCCAGTGGAGCGGTCGTTCCGGTCATGGTGTCTCCTTCGTCGGTGTGCGAAACCCACTGTCGCGGTACCGGCGGTCGCTCGCCGGGGTCAAAGCGCCTGGCAGTTGGAGATCGCGGCGCCGACGCTCACGCCGGGGACGACAGGCAGCTGATGGCCGAGAGTCAGGCCGGCCTGGCCGTCGCCGATCACCAGCACGTCCAGCCTCCGGCCGGTCATCGGACTGCGGCGCCGACCTGCTCCAGGTCGACAACATAAGCACGATTGCGGGCGATTCCCACCGGCGTTTCGCCGCGAGCAGCCAGCATCCGCTCCCGCTGCACGGCAGTGCGCCCATGCCCACTGGCGATCACCAATCGCATGGCCCAACCCTAGGACGTCGGCCGGCACGAGCGGACCGGACGCAAGGACGACCCTTTTGCGCCAGAGGCAGGGCTTCGACTGGCGGTCAAGGTGGACGGCGGACAGCCCTGCGTTAGCTCGCCATCGGTAGATCCGCGGTTGCGACAGCTTCGGGCATTCGGTCTGTTTCGAGCGGTCGCGCATCCCCTCAAGCGCAGGCGGATGCCGGTCGCGTGCTGTGGTCACGGCCCGGCCAACTACCTGAAGTCTCTTGACGTGGCGCGCATCGCAAGGGGGAGTCGTTCGATGCGTTCGGCGAGCTGCGCGCGAACGACGGATGGCGTGTGCCTAGGGGCAGTGCCCACTTGCGTCGAGGCGTCGTCCGCACAGCGGGGGTGGCGATGTGCATGCTGACTCGTGACGAGGCGGTGAGTTCTACCCGGGGGTATTTAGCAACCCTGGAGCGCTCAGGAGAGACGGTCTTTGACCTGCGGCAGGACGGCGGTGGCGAGCACGTCCCGGTGAGCGTCGCTGGTGTCGGCCGGCCAGAGGTTGATCAGGCTGACGCCGCGTCGCGCGAGATCGGCCAAAGCCGCCGCGACGTGATCGACGGTGCCGCTGAGCTGGCCCGGTCGGCGGTCGTTCGGCGATCCGATCAGCACGCCGATGTTGTAGCCGACGGTGATCTTTCCCGGGTCCCGGCCGGCGTCTTGTGCGGCACGGCGCACGCGAGCGATGGAGGCGTCGAGCTGGTCTGGCGGCAGGATGAAGCCCGAAGGCAGCCACCCGTCAGCCCGTTCCCCGATCAGCCGTAGCATGCGCGGGCCATAGGCGCCGATCCATATCGGGATCGGCTTGTCTGGGAGAGGAAACACCTCGGCGTCGTGAAATTCGCCAAGTGTGCCGCGTCGCGTGACCGGCTGGCCGGACCACCAGGTACGGAGCATGTGGATCTGCTCGCCGAGCGCGGTGACCGCTGCCGCTCCGGAGGGAGTCGGGAGTCCGATGCTACGGACCGCGTCTTGGTTCATGGGCGCGCCGGCGCCGAGCGTCAGCACGAGTCGGTGGCCGGCCAAAGCGTCCAGGCTGGCGGCCATTTTCGCCAGCAGCGCGGGGTGCCGGTTCGGCATCGCGAGCACGTTCGAGGTCAGCGTGATGTTGCTCGTGTTGGCGGCGAGCCACGTCAGCAGGGTCCACATCTCGAACGACGGCGGCGGTCCGGCGATCACGTCCCGGTGCACCGAGACCAGATCGAAGCCGAGCTGTTCGGCGTGCCGGGCGACCTGCACCGGATCGACATCGCCGATGGATGTGTGCAGGTTCAGTCCGAATCGAGGCACATCGGAGCCGATCATCCACTGTTTCCGTGCAGGTGGGCGCGGTGGCCGTTCTCAGTCTCGGCCTCGCGGTGGTCGTGGTGCTGCTGGTGGGCGGCCACATCGTCCGGGCGGCCGCCCATCATCGCTAGCATCTGCCGTCCGCCGGTGGTGAAGAACCGCCAGAGCAGCACGGCGGCGAGTAACAGAAAGGCGATGTTGAGGAAAGTCGTGTAATTCCAAGTGATTGCTTGGTCGCCGACGCTGGCGTTCCGCGGCCCGGACGGGATCAGACCGAGGGGGCCGAAGACGAATTCGATGACGTAAGCGGCCGCGACCATGCTCAGGTAGAAGGTGCCGAGCAGGAAGAACGCCATCCGCTTGCCGTAGTACTTCGCGTAGATCAGCAGGATCGGGATGATGATCAGGTCGCCGAAGATGAATGCAGCCACGCCGCCGAAGCTGATCCCACCGTTCCACAGCACGGCCGCCAACGGGGCGTTGCCGATCGAGCAGACGAACGTGACCACGGCGACGATCGGCCCGATGAGCGGACCCCAGATCTTGGCCAGCACGGGGTGGTCGGATAAGAACAGGTGCTGCCAGAAACTGTCCGGAATCCAGGCCGCGGCCGCTCCCGCGATCAGCAGTCCACCGATGATGTCGCGCAACACCGCGGCCCACTCCATCACAAAGTTGTGGCTCACTGCAGCGAATCCACGCGGCGAGGCCAGCCGCCGCCAGAAACTGCCGCTGCCGGTCACGCTCATATCCATCGCGGCGTGCCCTTCCATCGAACCGGCCAGGCCCTTGTCCGCCTGGCGCCGCGCCGCCTCGCGCAGCCGAGCGGTGAGGAAACGACGGAACAGCAGCGCCAGCAGGATGATCATGATCGGCCCGCCGACGAATTCGGCTAGGGTGAATTGCCAGCCCAGCAACAACGCCAGGATGATCCCGAGCTCGATCACCAGGTTGGTCGAGGCGAATTGGAAGGCCATCGACGCCGTGAAGTCGGCGCCCTTGCGGAACAGCGATCGGGCCAACGCGACCGCCGCGTAGGAACAGGAGGACGACACCGCGCCGAGGCCGGTGGCGGTGGCCACGCTACGCGGTCGATCGTCCGGCAGCAGTGAGGCGATCGTCGATTTGTGTACCAGCGACTCGATGATCGCCGCGAGCGTGAAGCCGAGGATGAGTGACCAGGTGATCTGCCAGGTCATCAACCCGCTCGTCTTCAGGGCATCCAGGATCGGCTGCACGGCACGTCCTCCTAGTGGAAGCGGCTCTCACTGAAAGCTACGGATCCGCCCGTTACGCGTCGGCGAGCGCACAGCCATCCTCGTCGACCGCGGTCGCAATGTGTTCATCGTTGAACTCCTCGCCGCCGTGTTGGCTGGTACCCCCGCCCGGTATTTTCTTAGTCGACGCTACGCTGCGAGTCAAGTACGGTAGGGGGGTATGGTTCGCACGGCCGGAGGCCAGCATGCACGGTTACACTCAGAACAAGGATGACTATCTGAAGCGGCTGCGCCGCATCGAGGGCCAGGTCCGAGGCATCGCCAAGATGGTCGACGAGGACAAGTACTGCATCGACATCCTGACCCAGATCAGCGCGGCGACCCGAGCGCTGCAATCGGTGGGCCTCGGACTGCTCGAGGAACACATGGGCACCTGCGTCATCGACGCCGCCCGCGCCGGCGCAGACGAAGCCGACACCAAGGTGAAAGAAGCCGCCGACGCCATCGCCCGCCTCGTTCGATCCTGACCTAGTCGCCGCAGTAACGGAGAAGACCATGTCCGCCGTCGAAGCGAAGATCGGTACTGATCGTTCCGGCCGATTCCTCAAGCAACTGCGAGATCACGCCACGGCCATGTCTAACAACGATTCCGGACACCGGCCCCCGCATTCCGAGAATCACCCGGACGCTGGCCGCCCCGAACTGCAGGTCGAGGCTGGGGAAAACCGTGTAGTCCTCAGCTTTGGGCCGCTGGGCAGGTGCATCGCCACAGCCGACCGAGACGCCTTGAACATCCGCATCGAAGCCGGTACGGCCGACGACCTGGAACGGATCCAGCAGATCATCAGCAGGGACCTCCAACGCTTCGGCCAGCGCGACGGGCTCACCGTCACCTGGCGCCCTGTGACGACCGCTGGGAGCTGATCAACCCAGCCATGCTGCGCATACTTGGCACGGCAGGACCAAAGCCTCTGCCACTGAACCCTCGATGGCGCGACAGTTCGGTAAGGCAGCGGACGATCGGACCACGGTCGGCGGCAGGTCTGAGGGGCTCAAGATGATGTACTGGTACGGCGATCACATGAGTAGCTGGGGATGGGCACTCATGACCATAAGTACTGTCGCGATCTGGGCCTTGATCGTCACCGGCGTAGTAGTACTCATCCGACACGTAAGCCGAATCGGACGGCAGCCCGAATCGGCTGCCAGTGGCCACATAGCCGAGCAATTGCTGGCCGAACGATTTGCACGCGGGCAAATCGACGAAACCGAATACCGCTCCCGGCTCGGCACCCTCCGCGGACACAATCAGCCCCGATATTGAGCGTCGTCCCGACGCGAACGACCGCCTAAGGCAAGGCGGATCCCACGCGGTTAGGCCCAGCTCCGCCGTCACCTCCGGCATATGGACGTGGCCTTCTCGGGGCCGTCAGGTGCGGCCGACCGCCGGCAGTCCAAGACCGTTGACGGCGCGAAGTCGCCCGTTCGCACTATTGGCTACCGCTCTATCTCGCCATGCTGGACGCGCTCGTCGGCTCGGTCGCGCGCCGAGCCGACCGCCGCCGAGTTCGACGGTTCTGTGGCGCCGAGGGATGTAGCTGTAGGCGATGCCGGCCTGGCAGCTCCTTGACCGCGCCTCGCGCTGCTGCCCGAGACCGATGCACATCCCCTCGCGTGTCCACTGTGGACAGTCCACAGTGGACGGGTTGTCAATCAGTCTGTCAGAATTTCAGGCCTGAGCAGGGCCCAGCAGATTGCTCATCTGTTAACCCGCAGGTTACTGGTGCGAGTCCAGTCGGGGGAGCCACCTCCAGACCAGTGATTCCCGGCCTCCGTGTTGTTCGCCTCGTCGACGATTAGTGCGAACCGGGGCCGATCACGCCGGTGAGGTGCACGACGATGAAGACGATGACGATGACGGCGACGATGACGGCGATCAGCACGCGGGTTCGGCGCGATGAGGTGGGGTCACGGGGTGTCGGCATGCCGGCTCCTGGTCAGTCGATGTCGCGTCGTTCGATCGCCGCGAGCCCGGCTGCGGCGCAGACCGCGGCGTAGCCGACGAGTAGGAGCGCGCCTGCGATCGGGGTCAGCAGGGTCGCGCTGCCCGCGTCCGGCATGAGCCCGGCGAGCGCGCCGTCGCTGGCGCCGGGTGCGTACCTACCGGCAGAGGGCACGTTGCCGATCAGGATGTTCTCGATCAACAGCAGCCACACGCACAGCCCGACGACGGCTCCGACCTGGCCGCGCAGGATCGTTCCGAGGCCGGTGCCGAGGATCGCCCACAAGGCCGCACCCGCGGCGCCGCCCGCGATCATCTGCGTGAAGTCGCCCGCGTGGAGGGTGATGGGAATGCCCCGAAGGGCGAGCCCGCTGCTGCCGATCGCCGCGACCATCCCTGCAGCGAGCACGCCGATGACGAGCCCCGCGATCGCGGCCGCGGTGGCCTTGGCCACGATGACGCGGGCGCGGTGCGGGTTTGTCAGGAGCGTGGGACGGATGGTGCCGTGCCGGAACTCGGCGGTGATGCTGATCGCCCCGGCGAGGGCAGCGAACAGCGCGCCGATGGTGGTGCCCCAGCCGAAAACCTTCGGCTGGTTCGCCGCGCTGCTGAGCTCGGCGGTCTTCAAGGTGAATACGTGCAGGCAGACGACGAGCACGGTCACGCCGATCATTGACGCGAGCAGGATGCGGGCGGAGCGGGTGGTGCGCTGCTTGAACAGCTCCGAGGACAGCTGGGCGATCATGACTCGTCCGTGCCGGTCAGTTCGAGGTAGAGCTGTTCGAGCGCACCGCTGCCGGGCAGCTGATCCACTGCCACGGTGGCCACCAGCCGTCCGCGCTCGATGATCAACGCGTGGTCGACGGTCTGCGCCACCTCCGCGAGCAGGTGGCTGGAAACCAGTACGGTGCCGCCGCCGGCAGCGAACTGCCGCAGGAATCCGCGCAGCCAGTGCACGCCGGCCGCGTCGAGGCCGTTTGCCGGCTCGTCGAGCACCAGGAGCGCGGGATGGCCCAACAGCGCGGCCGCTAACCCGAGTCGCTGCCGCATGCCAAGCGAGTAGCTGCCGGCCGGCCGGTGCGCCGCCCGGTCGAGTTCGACGAGTTCGAGCAACTCGTCTACCCGGCAGGCGTCGATGCCCGAGGCGAGAGCGAGCGCGCGCAGGTGGTTGCGGCCGGTGCGCCCGGGATCAAAGTCCCCCGACTCGAGTAGCGCGCCGACTCGCCGGGTGGGATTGGGCAGATCCCGGTAGGGTCGGCCGAACACCAAGGCCTCCCCGGAGCTGGGGCGAGCCAGGCCGAGCAGCAGCCGCAGGGTCGTGGTCTTGCCGGCACCGTTCGGGCCCAGGAAGCCGGTGATCGAGCCTGCCTCGAGGGTGAAGCTCAGCGCGTCAACAGCCACGACGGCGCCGAAGCGTTTCGTGAGATCACGAACCGCGATCACAGGTTGAGTCGGGGTAAGGCCGTCGATCATGCGATTGTCACGAGGAGAAGCCGTCGTCTGTTCCACGCAACCACCGTCGCCCCACGGCTCTGCCGACACATCGACCCCAAGGGGTATTCGCCTTACTCCCGCTGGGGTATGGCGCCAGCGTTCGGCGGCGCTACCGTCGCTTACGCCATGCACGAACGTCATCTGATCCTCATCGACACGGCAGTACCGGCGCTTGCCGCCGCAGTGATCGTCGTCGGTGAGACGCTGCACGGCGGCGCGAGCGCCCGGCCCGCGCCGATCGTGCTTGGGATCTGCGCTGCGCTTGTGCTGGTCGCGCGGCGGCGTTGGCCGGGCTGGACCCTGCTGGCCTCCGGCGCGCTCGTCGCGGTGCTGTTTCACCTCGACAGCTCCGCCGCCTCCGTCGCCGTTCTGGCGCCGGCCGTCGCGCTGTACGCGGTCGCGCTGCGCCGCGGCCGGCTGCAGCAACTGGCGGCCGGAGTTCTCGCGATCACCGCGGTCATCGCCGCCGACGTCGTGCACCCTGGCCGGCCCACCGTCGGGCAGACCGTCGCCCACGTGCTGCTCGTCGCCGTGCCACTGCTCGCAGCAGAGGTCATCCGCACGCACCAAGCGAACATGCGCCTGCTGGAGGAACGGCTCGAGCTCGCCGAACAGGCCCGCGAGCAGGAGGCCGAGCGCCGCGCCGAGCAGGAGCGAATGCGAATCGCCCGCGAGCTGCACGACGTCGTCGCCCACACCCTGACCGAGATCAACATAACCGCTGCGGCCGCAGCCGAGCGGGGCGCCCCGAGTCAGGCTCGCGAGGCACTCGAACAGATCGAACGCCGCAGCCACGGCGCGATTGCGGAGCTGCGCGGCATCCTCGGCGTCCTACGCGGACCCGAGTCCGCGGAGTCGCCCCGCTCGCCGAGCCCCGGTGTCGACGACATCTGCCAGATGGTCGGCCGCGCACGAGGCGTCGGACTCGAGGTCAGCCTCGACGTCCACGGCTCAGCACCGTCACGAATATCGGACGCGACGTCGCTCGCGGCCTACCGCATTGTGCAGGAGTCACTCACCAACGTGCGCCGCCACGCCCCCGGCGCCTCAGCCACGGTCACGCTCCGGTTCGATCCCGAGCAGCTGACGCTGACGGTTGACAACGGTCCCGGCGGCCGCGCAACCGAGCCCAGCAGCCCCGGCGTCGGCATCACCGGGATGCGCGAGCGGGCGAACGTGGTTGGCGGAACGCTCGATGCGGGGCCGCATGCGTCAGGCTTCCGTGTCCGCGCCGACCTGCCCTACGAGCGCGCGCAATGATCCGCGTGCTCGTCGCCGACGACCAGGCCGCCGTGCGAGACGGCTTCGCAGCGATCGTCGACGCCCAGGCGGGCATGAGTGTCGTCGGGCGGGCGGAGACCGGGCGCGCCGCCGTCGATCTCGCCCGAAGCACGTTCCCGGATGTGGTGTTGATGGACATCCGCATGCCAAAGATGGACGGACTCGAAGCGACCCGCATCATCTGCGCCGACCCGACGCTCCCGCGTACCCGGGTACTCGTCCTCACCACCTTCGACCTCGACGAATACGTCTACAGTGCGCTGCGTTCCGGCGCGTCCGGATTCCTGCTGAAGGACACCCCACGCGGCGAGCTGCTGCGCGGCATCGAGGTCGTCGCGGCCGGCGAGGCGCTGCTGTCCCCGAGCATCACCCGCCGGCTCATCGCCGAGTTCGCCGCACGCCCCGACCCGCAGCAGCCAGAACCGCGCCTGGCTGAGCTCACCGACCGCGAGCGCGACATCCTGGTCCTTGTCGCCCGTGGGCTGAGCAACGCCGAGATCGCCGGGCAGCTGGTCATCAGCCCACTCACCGCCAAGAGCCACGTCCGCAACATCCTCCGCAAGCTTGACTGCCACGACCGCGCCGCCCTTGTCGCCATCGCCTACGAGAACAGCATCATCACGCCTGGCCACCCCAACTAGCGCGACGACAAACCGGCCCAGCCGGGCGCCGCTGTAAAGACGGCGCGGAGTATCCACTGTGGAGGGGCGCGCAGCCGATCTACGGCCGGGCGGCGCACACGGCCGCGATGCAGCAGCTTGTCCGCATGTCCCGACATCCACGTGCACACCCCGTACCCGATCCAAATTCGGAAACGGTGACTGGATCACCGTTGTCACCAACGTGACAGGCACGTTCACCGGAGAGTTGGTTCTCCCCGACGGCACGGTGATCGCCCCGACGGGAAAGGCATTCGACGTCGAGTTCGGCCAGACCAGCAAGTGGGACGGCGATCAGCTCATCGTCATTTCCGCCTTCTGGGACGCCGCGCTCCAAGCGAGGCAGCTCGGCATCGCGCAATAGAGGCTGCGTGGCCAGCCGGCCCGGAGTGCTCGAGGCTCACGAGCCGGCCGGCCCGAGCTCAATCAGCGCGACTCCCACGGCGAAGGCCATGAATTCGGCCTCACCGCCGCATGCGTCGGCCCCCCGCCAGCGAGGGAATCGAGGTCATCCCTGCCCGTACCGGAGCTACACCTTGATCCGTACTCGCGGGCCCGCGCGGCCCGAGTGCGCTCAGCGGCGGGTTACTGATTCTGGTGGCTCGGCCTGCGGGGGCGGCGCGGCGACGTGTTGTGCGTTCAGGGCGACGGCGAGGGGCCAGAGTGCCTGGGCGCCGGTCAAGCATCGCTCGGACAGGCCGAGGTAGGTGGTGTTGAGGGCGACGGTCAGCCAGGTGAGCAGGCCCAGTAGTGAAGCTGAGGCGGTAGCGGATACCGCGAGCGTGAGCAGGCGGTCATCCACACCCCGCGCGGCCAGCACGGGCCAGACGGCGAGCGCGATGAAGCCGATCGTGGCGGCCGCAACGTGCGTGGCCGCCGTGCCCGAATGCGGCTGCGGGAAGGCGGCCACGGCCAGTGTCGCGAGCCCGCCTATGGCCAGGGTGGCACGTCCGAGCGCGCGGGCCGGACGCAGGCCGACAGCGGTGATTAGGTGGCACGACCCGAGCAGGACCAGCGCGCCGGTCATGATCCAGCGATCGTGCGCACCGCGCGCGGCGAGGCTGCTGATGCTCTGATGTAGGAGGCTGTAGCCGGGTGGTTGCAGGTGGCCGGCGAGCAGCCAGCCGCCGATCAGTGCGACGGGTGCGACCACCGCAGACAACAGTGCCCAGCCCGGGACCCGCTTGAGAGCTGGTCGCATCACGTGGCAGCGCTTAGCACCATTACCGCTCCTCGTCGGCTCCGGCCGCGAGGCGTCGGAACTGGCCTGCCTTCCTCCGCCGCCCGGGCACCGCGTACGGCGCGGCAGCCCGGATCTCAGTCATTGCGCGACGCGTCAGAGTAATCGCCGACTCGCCCGGCCGGGGCTGACCGCTCACGGGCTCGAAAAACTCGACGCGGATTCTCGGCCGTTGCGGGAAGCGGACGATGTCCACCGCACCGGTGACGCTCGCGCACACGATCCGGGTTTCCGGAACCGCCAGCGCGAGGCGTCCGGCGCCGCTCAACGCCCTCAGCGGCCGCCCGCGCGACACGGTGCCCTCCGGAAACACGCCGACACAGCCACCTCCCCGCAGGTGTCTGATCGCGGCCGCTAAGGCCTGCGGGTCGCCGCGTCTGCGGTCGATCGGGATCTGGCCCATCCGGTCCAGCACCCACCCCAGCGCGCGAAACCGCCACAGCGACGACTTGGCCAATGCGCGAAGCTGACGGCGTCGCACGGCGGCGACGCCGAGCACCAGCGGATCCCAGGCACTGTCGTGGTTCGCGAGCAGCAACGTCGCCCCGGATGCCGGCATCACCTGCTCGCCGATGACCTCCAGCCGGCCCCACCAGCGAACAACCGGCGCGGCCAGGGCCATGACAACCCGGTAGATGTGCAATGGCTTGTCATCGGCCACCGCGGCATCATCCCAGCCGACTATGACGGCTGGCTCCCACCGCTGCCCGGCTTCGGGTCGGAAGCGATCAGAACTGGCCCACAACGTCGATGATCAGAATCTGCGGCGGAGTGGCTGGTTGCGCCGCCTGGGTAGAGGTGGCCGGTGTCGCGGGCCTCGCGGGCAGCAGGACCAGCGCTCGGCTACCGATCTTCTGCCCGGCCAACTTACCGGCAACCTGGAAAACATTCTGGGCCGCGACGGTCTGCGGGCCTTGGCCCCACGTCGCCTGGGTGTGCCGACCCGTTGCTAGGTCGGTCTGGACGAGCTGCAGGACCAGCGTCTTGCTCTTGTCGATTTTGGGTCCGGTGCCTGTGACGAGCAACGTGGTCGTCGGCCGCGTGGGAACCTTGACCCCGGCTGTACTGGTGACAGTTGGCTTCTTTCCGGGCACATTCGTGACCTTGGGCAGGCCGGTCCTGGGGACATTGGTGGCGACGGTCCCCGCCGCAGAGGCGTTCGGTTTGTAGTCGGCGACGAGGTCGATGACGAACACCAGCGTGTCCGTGCCGGTGATACCCGCGTTCGGCTGTCCGGTTGCGCCGTAGCCGTCAGCAGGCGGCACCGTGACGAGTAGCCGAGTGCCGAGTGTCTTGTCGATGAGCGTCTTGTCCCAGCCAGGGATGACCCGGCCGGTACCGATGACGAATGCCGCCGGCGTGCCGCGGGAAAAGGAACTGTCGAACGGGGCGGCCTTTCCGTTCTTCGGCGCCCACGTCTCGCCGAGGTAATTCGCGACCAGTGTGTCGCCCTTTGCCACGGGCGCGCCGGAGCCGCGCGTAAGGATCTGCTGGGTGAGGGCGGCGGGCGCCGGCGTGGTCGGAATAGTCAGCGTGGGCGTGGTACCGAACCCGCCGGATACCGCCACGCCCGTGGCGGAGGCCGCAGTCTTGCCCGACGCGGTGGATGCTCTGGACGGTGTATTCGACGAGGGGCTGGGCTTGCCGCCTGAGGTGCACGCCGTGAGTATCACGGCCGGTGCCAGGAGCACGGCCAACAAGCGGAGAATAGTAGACACGGTGCCCCGTTCGGGTGGGCTCGCGGACACGACACATCGAGCGTGGCCCGCCCAACGCGTCACCGACGCTACTCGCAGCGACGCGCGCGTTTTCGCGGGTGATGGTCATCAATTACCGCGTATATCTCGGATGCGTGGGTAACCGCCGTCAAACACGGTACTGTCCAGTGTGGACCGTGTTGCACTCGCATGCTCGCTGGCAACGGCGCCGTTAGGGGCGTCACGTGCTGGTTGGGGTCGTCACCGATCCAGGGCGGAGCCGGGTCGGCGATGGCTTCGACGTGTATCGCGTCGAGCGTGTTCACCAGGGCGGCGGACACGCGGATGTGGTCGAGTAACTCGCGGACGCGATGCTGTGCAGGCACGTCGACAGCCAGCCGGTGGTGGCCGCCGCGTGGGTTCCGCCCGACCGACGAGCTGGCAATGCTGGTCAATCCCGCGACACAGGTGGTCCAGCGGCCGCCGACCTTAACGTCACGCCGGTGCGGACGACGCAGACCTCGAATTGATCACTCGATCAGCGCCGGAGGCCGAGGGCAGGCGATTCCGGATCCGTCGGCTGGGTCACGTCGCGGGGTCGAAGTGTCGACGCGGGCGCGCTGCGGTGTGCCCGGTAGCCCCACGCTTGTGGCACGTGGTCATCGTTCAGATAGACGAGGCCGTCCCGCTGCCTAGGTCGGGTGCCATGAAGTCATTGCTCGCCGACGTCGCAGTCGGCGACATCTCATTTTCACGGCTGCGGGTTGTCCGCTTGCTCGGCGGCTTCATCAACGGTTCGGGCGGACTGTGCCCACAGGACCCACAGCAGCAACACGGCGGCGATCAGCGCGGCGCCTTCGGCGAATGCGGCAACGGTTTTCTTGGTGTACCAGATGGGCTCATACATCGATGGGATGGGGCCGAGTTGGCCGATGTCGTTGTAGCGGTAGAGCAACAGCACCAGTAGTGCGGAGCCGGCGACCACGGCAGCGATCGCTGCGGTGTAGCGACGCGGCCGGACCACAAGTAGCAGCGCGGCGACGATGGCGACGGCGCCTTCGACTCGGAACAGGTCCGCCTGGCTGAGCGTGCTGGTCTTGATGAGCTCGTAGTTGCTGGCGAGATTGAAGTGCACGTAGGCATCGACCGTCAATCCGGCCACCACGATGACGATGAGCGCGATCTTGACCGCAAGCCAGGCGCGGCCTCGACCGGATGCTCGGTGCGCGGCCATTTCTGGCCTATTTCACGATGATGGTGCCGGTCATGAACGGGTGGATAGAGCAGTGATATTTGACCGTGCCGGCGGTGGTGAAGGCGTGGGTGTAGGTCTTGCCGTTGCCCAGTGCCGGGGAGGTGAATGAGTTGTCGTCGGCGGCGACGGTGTGCTCGGTGGAGTCGTCGAACTTCCAGGTGACGGTGGTCCCGACCGCCACGCTCAGGGTCATGGGCATGAACATGAAGTCCTTGATCTCGACCGTCGACCCGCCGGCAGCGGGCGCACCGCCCGACGCGGTGGTCGCCGAGGATGCGGGCGAACTCGCCCCGCCACTCTTCGAGCTAGAGCTGCACGCGGTCGCCACAGCGGACACCGCCATCAACGCGACCAAGACGAACAGTGCGCGGCGAGATCGTTCGGAGGCCGCAAGCGCGCCCGCGCCAATTGTTCGGACCATGGTGTGCCCCTGTCCCAGGCTGCGCCGTA
>DASXSF010000098.1:0-3764 GCA_036506155.1 Jatrophihabitantaceae bacterium | reverse complement strand
TCTCATCCCACGCCCGCTCCAGTAGCTCTTCGGCGCTGACGACACCGCCTTCGGCAGCGACAAGGACTTCCAGCACGGCGAACTGCTTCCTGGTCAGCCCGACGTAGCGTCCGTCGCGGTAGACCTCGCGGCGGAACGGATTCAGACGCAGGCCTGCGATCTCCCGCACAGGCGGCCTGCTGTGCACACGCCTGCGGTCGAGCGCTCTGAGCCTGAGCACGAGCTCTCGCAGCTCGAACGGCTTGGTGAGGTAGTCGTCGGCGCCGAGCTCGAACCCAGAGGCCTTGTCGTCAAGCCGGTCCGCAGCGGTGAGCATCAAGATCGGCGTGCCGCTACCGGAGCCGACGATGCCTTCGGCGATCTCGTCACCGGAGGGCCCGGGAATGTCGCGGTCGAGGACGGCGACGTCGTAGGCGTTGATGCTCAGCAGCTCCAGAGCGGTGTCGCCGTCACCGGCGATGTCGGCCGCGATCGCCTCCAGGCGCAGCCCATCGCGGATGGCCTCGGCCATGTAGGGCTCGTCCTCGACGACCAACACACGCATGCTCTCCATGCTAGGAGCCGGCGCATATCGTCGGTGTCTCGAAAACCACATACGTGCTGGCAACACCACGCTGCCTTGACTGGAAGGCATGTCCTACAGCCAGCCAGCACCCAGAACAGGCCGCCGTGCGCGATCGACCGTCCTCGCTGTCCTGGTCGTCGTCGTCGCGGCGCTCGTGGGTGTCCTCGGTTACCGTTCGCTGGCGGGCTCGTCGTCGTCGGCAACAGCACCCATCGTCGCGGAGCCGTCCACGCACCGCCCGCACGACAGTCTTCGCGGCGACCGTCCCGGCGACCTTCCCGGCCAACCTCAGGGCGACCGTCACGGTGCGCTTGGCGTCGCTGATGGTGAAGTCCCTGACGGCGTGACGGTCTTCGATGACGCGTACCCGGCCGTGGCCAACCTCGATCCGGCTCTGCTCGGTGCGCTCCGTCAGGCCGCGACGGATGCTGCGGGCGACGGGGTCGAGTTCTTCGTCAACAGCGGCTGGCGTGCCCGGGAGTACCAGGAACAACTACTCGATGAGGCGGTCTCAGAGTACGGCTCAAGAGAGGAAGCTGCCCAATGGGTCGCGACCCCCAACACGTCTCCTCACGTGTCGGGGGACGCGGTCGACATCGGGCACTCCGACGCCACGGCGTGGCTATCCGAGCACGGCGCCGAGTACGGGCTGTGCCAGATCTACCGCAACGAACCCTGGCACTACGAACTGCGCCCCGAAGCCACCAGCCGTGGCTGTCCTCCCATGTATGCCGACCCCACGCACGATCCAAGGATGCAGCAGTGACCAGCAGCGACCGATTCAGCTATCTCGACGTCGAACTGGTCGATGGCGAGATCGGGCTCCTGCGCGGCCGCACCAGCCATACCCGCACCGGCGACGGGACGCTGATCACCGTTCTGGAGCTTCAGCGCGACCGGTCGGAGATCTCGTCGGAGACGCTGATGGCCAGGACCCCACGCGAGCGCGATGTAGCACGTCACGTCGTCGACGGTCTGTCCGACCGCGAGATTGCCGAGCGACTGTTCCTGAGCCCGTATACCGTCAGCCAGTACGTCAAGCGCATCTATCGCAAACTGGACGTGTCATCCCGGGTCTCCCTGAGCCGCTTGCTGCTCGGCATCCCCAGAACAAGCCGCGACTGAACTGACGGGTCTCCGCCTGAGTCGTCAAGTACGGCAGCAGATCCAGCCGGCGATAGGTATCCCAGCCCACCGGCCGCGTGGCGGCCGGATCACTGTCGACCCTCGCCGCACGTCGGCGGACAGCCGGTCCCGCTCCTCTGCCCACTCCTGGTAGACCATCGCCATCCCCGGGGTCTCGTGCCCGAGCCGCGCCATCAGCCCCTTCACCGTCGCCCCCTGGTACGCGAACAGGGTCCCGACGACGTGCCGCAGGTCGTGGAAGGTCCCGGCCCAGCCCGCCGCTGCCTTCGCCTGCTCCCACCACATGTCCCGCCCCGGGTAGGAGAGCTGCTCGCCGCGTTAGTTGCTGAACAGCAGCCCGTCCGGTCCAGGCCACGCGTCCCCGTCCAGGTGCGCCCACAGGTCGTCGAGCATCCACTCCGGCATGAAGACCTTGCGGGAACCCGCCTTCGACCTCGGGGTCTTCACCGTCGGGCCGGAGCGGGGCCGGATCACCGCCCGCCGCACCTTGATCAGCCCCGTCTCGGGGTCGACGTCCTTGCGGCGGAGCTCGCGGAGGGGACCGTGAGCTCGATGGCTGAGACGCCGCCTGCTCGGCTGCGGCATCGCACGCGCGGCCTTCCGGTCCCGCCGACCTTCCGATCGCGGCTGCGCCGCGGGATGTTGTTGACGCACGACACCGCAGCCGGCGTCAATATAGCGCCGCCAACGGGTGACCCCTCAGACGCGCCATCCGCGGCCGTTCAGCCCGGCAGCGCCGCGAGTCCGGTGAGCAGAGCAACGCGCTCGTCGACGCTTAGTGCGGCGTAGGGTACGCCGGCGCGTCGGTTCGTTTCCGCTTCAATGGCGGCGCGCATCGGACCTCAGGCAGCCGGATCACGGCTTCGGCGGTAAGTCCAGCAGCCTGCCACGCCGCAGCGTGTGCGTCGGCGCGGTGGTAGCGCAATACCGACGACCGGTGGTGAAGAAGCACACCGACGGTGGCATCGGCGGGCTCGTACGGCGGAGCCATCGTCATGTACGCATCCCCACCGGTCGCCAGGCCGGCTTGGACCACTCGCCCGGCCAGGTCGTTGAGGGCAGCGAGCGCACGGTGCGGCATTTGCGGACGTCCCGTTGCGGGAGCCAAGGCGCCGAGCAAGCCGCCATGTATCGCCGTGATGGCCCGGCGTGACAGGCTGCCACGGTGCTGCCATCGACGATCGCGACCACGGACTATCACACGGGCGGGGAGCCGTTCCGGATTGTGGTGGATCCTCCGGTACCGATCCCGGGCTCGACGGTGGCCGAGCGCCGTGCCGGGGCGATCGAGAGCGCCGACGTTCAGGGTTTGCGAGCGGTGCTGTGCTCGGAGCCGCGCGGGCATGCGGACATGTATGGCGGGTTCATCGTGCCGCCGGACGATGACGGTGCTCACCTGGGCGTGCTGTTTTGGCACAAGGACGGCTTCTCGACCGCCTGTGGGCACGGCACCATCGCGCTTGGAGTGTGGGCGGTGGAGACCGGCCGGGTCGTGGCGCCGGTGACCGGCAGCGTGGATGTGGTGATCGACGTGCCGTCGGGCAGGGTGACCGCGCGTGTGCACCGCGAGGAGGCCCGTGTCGTCGCCGTCGACTTCGTCAACGTGCCCAGCTGGGTGGTAGCCACCGACGTCCCGGTGACCACGTCGCGCGGCGAGGTGCGAGTGAGTGTGGCCTACGGCGGCGCCATCTATGCGACGCTGCCCGCAGCTCAGCTGGGCCTGTCGGTCACGCCGAAGCGTCTCAGTGAGCTCATCGCGCTCGGCCGCGAGATCAAGTGGGCGCTCAACGACACCCAGCACGCCCAGCACCCGAGCGACCCCCGGTTGACCGGTATCTACGGCACCATCTGGGTGGACGACCTCGGCGACGGCACCGGACAGGTGCACCAGCGCAACGTGACCGTCTTCGCTGACGGCGAGGTCGACCGCTCCGCGTGCGGCTCGGGGACCTGCGCCCGGCTCGCGGTGCTCACCGCCGAGGGCCGCCTGCCAGCCGGCACCGTGCTGCGGCACGACTCGATCGTCGGCAGCACCTTCACCGGGACGGTGCTG
>DASXSF010000097.1:0-1794 GCA_036506155.1 Jatrophihabitantaceae bacterium | reverse complement strand
GCCGCGCGGCATAGAGCGGGTCGCCCTTGCGGCCGCGGTGCCCACAGGTGGCCTGCTGGACGCGGCGGCGGCACTGGTCCAGAGCATCGCCGGCCAGGCGCACGACGTGGAACGGGTCATCACCGCGACCGCGTCGCGCAGTTCCTCGCTGGTGGAGGTCTTGAAACCGGTGAACCCGTCCATCGCAACCACCTCGACGCCGTCGCGCCAGGGCGTGTCTCGCTCGCCGAGCCAGGCCTTGAACACCTGCTTCGATCGGCCCTCGACCATATCCAGCGGCCGTGCTGGACTGGTGCCGTCCCGGATCGGGGTCAGGTCGATGATCACGGTGACGTACTATCGCCTCGGCGGGTGTGGCGCCAGCAGTGCTCGTCGACGCCGATCACGCGCACGCCGTCGAACCGGTGTGGGTCCTCGATCAGCACACGCCTGCCCTCGGCCAGCACCGCGTCGTTCGCGGTGTTCCACGACACGCCGAGGCCCTCGGCGACCCGAGCGACGGTCAAGTGCTGACAAACGATGCTTTCTAGCGCCCATCGCAGCGCGCGACGCGACAGCTTCGCGCGCGGCTCGGCGGCCCGGCTGGTGTCCTGGCGCGACACATGCCCACAGCCGGTGCAGCGATAGCGGCGGATCGTGACTAGCAACGTCGTCGGGCGCCACCCCAGCGGCTCGTGCGCCAGCCGCCGGGTCACGCTGTCGCGCGGCGCAGCCTCGCACCCGCAGCGGCGACACCACCGGGCGAACTCGTCGGTCTCGACGACCCGGCAGGCCAAAACCGCACGACCAGGCTCGATCCGTTGACCCACGACCTGCAGGCCGAGTTCGTCAAGACGGCAGAACGAGCCCAGGTCAGGGCGCACGAAGGTGGCGTGAGGCGCGTCGCGCCCGTTGGCCATCTGAGCATGAGCAGGTGTCGTCACGCCCACCGAGTCGACTGGTTTCGAGGGCGTCAGCGCCAGAATTCGGTGAGCTGCTCGGCAAGGGCTCTGCCTTGGTTGTAACCGGCTCGAGCAGCGGGCGGACGCAGCGACAGATCCATCGCATTGGCGCCGAACATGTGCTCGGAGTTGCTGTCCGGGAAGATCGTTTCGACTCTGCTGCCGCATGCGCGTAGTTCGTCGACCTGTGCTGCAAGCTGCATGCCCCACTCCAACGGCGTCCGTGTTCTGCCGCCGAATGGTGACAGCACCAGCACCCGCTCGTATCCGGCTGCCAGATCGGCATTCTCGTTGCGTCGGTAGCCGCCGTCGATATACCGGTTGCCGCCGATACCGTGGGGAGCGCCACTGGCACAGCTGGCGGCGACGGCGTCCGCCAGGTCGACGCCGCTGTGGCGGTCGAACACCACCGGTTCACCGGTATGGGCATCGACCGCCGTGACGAGCACCGTTCGTTCCGGCCAGCGCTGGCTGGGCAGCCGAGCGGCGACCCTAGCGCGCCACCGCTCCTGCACCGAGCCGTCCGACGCCGCATCCATGTCGAGGGCCGCCGCGCCCATTCTGCGGCGCATATCGGCCGCATCCTCAGCGGTGGCGATGATTGCGCTCGTCCGCTCCATATGGTCCGCCACCGGCCCAGGAACGCGTCCACCGCCGGATCCGACCGGACCAGTCCGTTGCTGGGGCGCAGCGGCAAGGATGGCGGCAAGCAGTCCGATCGGGGTCGCGCTGGTGATCTGGGCCGCAGCCGTCGATCCAGCCGACGTCCCGATGATCAGATCCGCCTCGGTCACATCCAACCCGGCATCCAACAGGCCGGCGATAACGCCAATCACCCACGCATTGCCTGCCG
>DASXSF010000096.1:0-21870 GCA_036506155.1 Jatrophihabitantaceae bacterium | reverse complement strand
CACACTGGCGCACTGCCCGAGGACGACGCGCACATTGCCCGCGCGCTGGCCGATGTCGCCACCATCGGCATCCTGCAAGAACGCGCCATCCACCGCGGCGAAACTATCGTCGAACAACTCGAAGGAGCCCTGCATAGCCGCGTGCTCATCGAACAAGCCAAAGGCGTGCTCGCCGAACGCGGTCAGCTGGACATGAACGAGGCATTCCAGCGGCTCCGCGCCTATGCCCGCTCCACCAACATCCGGCTCAGCACCCTCGCCGCCGACGTGATCAACGGACACGCCGACACGGGCGCCCTCATCGCAGCGCACAGCACCACTGCCTAGACGCCAGCACCGCCTGCCTCTCAAGCACTGCCTTTCAAAACGATCGTGCCGGTTGGCGTCGGCGGCGGGCCGCGCGCCACACAGCGTCGCCCTGGGACGTGGCCCCGATGGGCCAAGGTCGCGTCCAATTGATCGATGCGCTGCTGGAGGACCACGAAAGCCCTCACGCTAGAGGCCGATCGGCCGAATCTGCTCTCGCGCAATGACGTCAGCAGGGGCCACGGCTGGTCCCCCGGACCGATACCAGCGGCAGTCCCCGCAGCGCTTGCGGGGCGCCCTACGGTGGGCAGCTGGTCCAGACAGCGACCGCCAAAGCATCAGGCGCCGGCGGCATCGGTCAAACGCAATGACAACCAGTAGTACCTTGAGCACCGCCTCCAGCTCGACACCTACCCGGTCGAACTGGCGGTAAACCGCTTAGGAGTCCACCAACGGGCATCCGATCCAGGCCGCGCTCTCGCAGTCAGCAACCGGACGGAGCCAGTGTCCCTCGCCGTTACTGAGAGCGCAGCCGTTCGTCGAGTCCTCGTGCGACGGTCCGCGCTGGAGTAGCGTGTGCCTCAGTGGGCCTTAGCTGCGCCCGACCGTCGGCGGCGCGACCGCGTGTGCGGTCGTCGGGGTGTTTCCCCCCGGCACCCGTCGGGCCTAGACCCCGCCCGACCCGCCCCGGGCAACACGCCGAACGGATTTTCGCTGCCGGGTTCGTCGTTGCAGAACAGATCGGCCGCGGCATGGCCGAGTCTGCGCGAGCCCCCGCGGCGCCTGCGCGTGACCCCAAGTTCAAGATCGAAGTGTGCCAGGGACGTGACGGTGACGACATGCCTTATCCGAACGTCAGCCGATTTCAGCTAGACACGGGCCCGCAGGCGCCACCCGAGAGCTCGTCAGTTATTGCCGGGTCCGCAGCCGCGGGGGTCGTCGATCGATGGATGGTCAGGCGGCGCGTTGCGGGTGAGGGCTGCCGCTGCGCACGATTCCGCAGCCGATCGTGTGCGCCGGCAGTTCTTTCGCCGTTGCCGCTCGGCGGCCGGCCCGCGATCTGGGTGTACCGGCGATCACGATGGCGCCCCTCGACCGCAAGCGCGCGTGGCCGTTGGTGGCGCGGGTGGCCGTGGACAGGGTCGAAGGGATGTACGCGCTCGCGATCGGTTGGCACAATGAGGCGGGGACGACAGTGTCCGCTCGGTCTGGCTCGTTTGCTGGTGGGGTGGATGCGGCTGTGTCGGATGAGCCGGTTGGCGATACGGCCAGGTCTGCTGAGCGTGGGAACGCGACCGGGATAGCGCCTGATTTGCCGCGTTCTCACGGTGCCGTAGCGCAGTCGGTCGACCTGCAGGGGACGACGGTCGAATCTGTCGTGCAGCTGTTGACGCTGGTGCGGGCTGATCTTGCCGAGGTGTTCAAGGGGGACGCGACGCCCGACCAGTTGTTGGATCAGGTGGTGCGGGTGGCGACCCGGCTGGTGCCCGGGGCCGAGGACGCGGGTGTCGCGCTGCTCTTGGAGGGCCACCTGCGCACGGTGGCCGCCGACGGTGATCTGGCGGTGGTTTTGGACGATATTCAGCGGGTGCTCGGTTTGGGCGCGGCCGCGGACGTGATACGCGACGGGCACACCCTGCGAGTGGGCGATCTGTCCACGGACTCGCGGTGGGGCGAGTTCGGCGAGCGAGGGTGGATGAGGGCGTGCGGGCCTTGTTGGTCTGCGCGTTGCCGCTGCCGCACGGGCAAGATGCCGTGCTCAGCCTCTACGCGCGTCGCCCGGCGGCGTTCGACGCCGCCGCCGAGCTGGTGGTACCGGTGTTCGCGGCGCGGGCCGCGATCGCGATCGCACACGCCGACAGGGTGATCAACCTGGAGCGCGCCATGCAAAGCCGGCAGATGATCGGACAAGCCGTGGGGATCTTGATGGAACGCCACCGGCTGACGGCCCAGCAGGCATTCGACACCCTCGTGGCCGCCTCGCAAGAGTCGCAGCTGAAACTGCGCGAGGTGGCCCTGAGAGTCACCGAATCAGGCGAGGAACCCAGCGACGCGGCCCGACGAGACGGTTAGGCTCCCCGCTCACCGCAGCGGCGCCCGCGGGGCGGAGCATGGTGGTGACCGCTTGCGGCGGGTGTCGTCTGTGAGCTGCCAGACGCGGTGGTTGGCTGCGAGGCCATGATGCACGTGGTTAGGAGTTATCGCCTAGAGCTGATCAGGCGTAGATGTGTTCGCGCGTTCGCGATGGTTTCCGGCGGTGTCGCGGATTCGAGAGATGACCCGACACCGCTATCACTCCTGCGATGAGACCGAGAGCGGCCCGCGGATGGCGTCGGCGGACTGGGCAGGTCTGTCGATGGGCGAGGCGCGGCCGGGGGCACAGTTGCCGTGCCGCAGGTGTGGCTAGCTCGCGTCCGGGGGCCGCGCGGCTGCGCATGATCGGATCACGCGGGCTGGTGCTGGCGTTGCTGCACCGTCGCGAGAAGCGCCGGGTTGGGCGACGGTGGAGTTCGGGTCCGGCTGGCACCTTCTCATGAAGGGATCGAGTGGCACCCCGGCCGAGACAGACAACCCCTGCCGCGCACGACGCCAAGGCCACGACGATGAGCGCTGCTTTGCCAACGACGGCTGAATTCAACCGTCGGCGACATGCTCGACTACCACCGGCCGCCACAACACCCGGCCAGGGCTACCGTGGACTCGACCCCCACTCTGCCGCACGGGATCGGCGCACGGCGAGTTCGAGATCGAGCGGGCGGACGCTATGCGTGCACCGGACGTGTGAGCGACGGGTCTGTTGCGTTGGCTGGGCCGTCGCCGCTCGGGTGAGGAGACTGATCGCGTGATCAATTCGAGGTCTGGCTCGTCTGCTCCGGCTGGCTACCGCTTTCCGCGAGGGGTGATCGCGGTGGCAGTGCGCTGGTATCTGCGCTACGGGCTGTCCTACCGCGACGTGCAGGAGTTGCTGGCCGAGCGCGGCATCGAGGTTGATCACGTGACGGTGTATCGGTGGGTGCAGACCTTCACGTCAGAGTTCATCGACTCCGCGCGTCCGGCACGGCACGCGACCGGTGAGGTGGTTCGTCGACGAAACCTACGTCAAGGTCGCGGGCCGCTGGACCTACCTGTACCGGGCGATCGACCAGCACCGTCAGGTCATCGACGCGCTGGTCTGCGAGCGCCGCGACGCCGCGGCGGCGCGGGCGTTCTTCACCCGTGCGCTGACCTGCGGCTCGTCGCCGGTCGAGGTCACCACCGATCGGGCGCCGGTGTATCCACATGTGCTCGACGAGCTTGCGCCGGCCGCGCGACATGTCCTTGAGCAGTACTCGAACAATAGCGTGGAAGCAGATCACGGCCGACTCAAGGCGCGGCTGCGGCGGATGCGCGGCCTGAAGGCTATCCGTTCACCGCGCACAATTGCGACCGGACATGCATTCGTGCAGAACCTACGTCGCGGCCACTACGAACTCGCCGCCGAACGGCCCACCCGTGATCGACTTCGCGCCGCGTTCGCCGAGCTCAAGCAGCGCCTGTAATAGGTCCGGCGCCGGGCACGGCGACGACGCTGCCGCCTTCGACGGATCAACGCAACAGACCTACTCACATCTCCTCCTCTCCGCGCTCGTCGTGCACGACAGGCTGTCCACAGTGGACAGACGGTGCGATTGCCTGGTGGCTTGCAGACCCGCGCCGCCACTGTGCGCGTCGCCGGCTTCCCGAGGCGGAAACGGCTCGACGAGTTCCCCTTCGACGCCAACCCGGCGGTCAACCCTGCGTACTCGGGCAGCTGGCCACCTGCGCCTGGGGCGAGCTTCGTCCGCTGCGAGAGGGGTCGTAGGGCCCTGGCGTTTCGCTACGTACGAAGACACCATAGGTGAATTACGAAGGCGAACGGCCGCCGCCGTTCCGGCGTCGGCCAGGCTTCGGCAAGGAGGACGCCATGGGTCCGGACATCCCCGCTGCGACATTCGGAGGCCCTGTCCTGCGGCGGGAGGCAGCCCGTTGGTGGTGGGCGCCTCTGGTCGGCGCGGTGCTCTGGTTCGTCATCGCGTGGCTGGTGCTGCGCGCGGATTACAGCTCGCTGGCCACCGTGGGCGTGATTCTCGGCGTGGCGTTTCTCATCGCGGCGGTCAATGAGGGTGCGCTGGCTGCGGTGATGGGCGGCGGTTGGGCGGTGTGGCACGTCGTGCTTGCGGTGATCTTTGTGCTGGGCGCCGTGTGGGCCTTTGCCCGCCCGGTGGACACGTTCTTCGCGCTCGCCTCGGTGCTCGGTCTGCTGTTGCTGCTGCAGGGGTTCTTAACCCTCATGCGCGGCATCGCCCTGCGGGACGAGACGCCGTATTGGTGGTTGGATGTGGTCGGCGGTGGGCTGATCACGCTGCTGGGGATCTGGGTCTCGACCTCCGACGGGGTGTGGAACCTGGCAGCCCGAGCGGCGTTCATCCTGCTGTGGGTGGGGTTCATGGCCATCTTCCGTGGGATCTCGGACATCGCGGTGGCTTTCTCGCTCCGCAGGTTCGCCGACGAGGACGAACGCCAGCAGCAGCCGCAGGCCGGTACGGGACTAGCACCACCCGTCCCCACGCAGGGCCGGCAGGCGCCCGCACACTAGGCAGCTGGCCGGAGCCGACCGCTCGGCTTGCACTTCGCGCGCGGTGCCCGTTCCCGTGTTATCCATCTGGGCAACCCGAATGCGGGGCTCGGTACGAACATCTCATCGAGGAGGAGCTTCTTCGGCCGACAGAGCCGCGAGTGAGCCGGTCGAAGCGTTCAAGAGCTGAATCACGCCGGCCCACCAGGTCGTGCCGCCGCCCTGACAGTGGTATGGCCGCGGCACGAGTTTGCATCATGCCGTGCGCTGTGCACGGTCGAGATACCTGGCGGCGCCCGCCGTCACCGCGGCTGAGGCGCTACCGATAGCCCCGCCGAAGATGACGTCACTGGGGTAATGCACGCCAGTGTGTACCCGTGAGTACGCGACCGTGGCCGCGAGCAACTGTAGCGGCAGCGAGAGCCGGGGCAACTGGGTGCCGACGGCGGAGGCGAACGCGAACGCCGACGCAGCGTGCCCTGACGGGAACGACGTCGACTCCGGCATCCGCACCTGACGCGCCAACGGAACGTCGGCCGCGGTGGGCCTACTCCGGCGCAGCAGCATCTTCACGATGGCGTTGACGCTCAGCGAGGCGACGCCGATGCTGGCCGCGCCGAGCAGCGCCGCGCGCCTGGACCGACCCGGCACCAGGGCGAGTGCGCTGGCGATCGATAGCCACAGCTTCGAGCGGTCGGCCGATTGGCTCAGCCGCCTCAGGTTGTCGTCGGCAATGGGCGTTGGCGTCTCAGCGATCGCGTGGTAGATCGCCACGTCCACGGAATCGATCTCGCGGCGGATCTGCGCCAAGTCGGTCCAGTGCTTAGTTTTCGTCATGTTCCGCTCCGTTTCGTAGCGAGGTGGCCCGGGCCGGCGAGCCGCAGGCAGGCGGACCATCGTTTCCGCCTCCCGAGCTGCCGGAGCGGCGGAGCAGATTCGACGTACGCGTGCGTGCAGCGAACCGCAGGCCCACCCGACAGTGCGCCGGCGTGTCGAGTGCGACGGTCTCGTCGTCGATGCCCGCGCGAATTGTGCGCCACCCCCTCAGCGCTCAGGTTCGCGCGATCGGGTCGGTGCCTTCGGAATCGATCCATTTGTTCAGATGCGCTCGACGGATGTGACGTTAGCCCATGCAGTAAGGCGCCGGGCAAGAGAGGATGAGAGATACCCGCGAGCGTGGTGATTTGAGGCGTCCTGAATATCTCGCGGATAGAACGCCTACCCAGGGAGGTTCCCATGGCGCTATCAGACCAACTGAGCAAGCTCGGGGAACGCGCCAAGGCGTGTGCGGACAGCGCGGCGACGGCACGCGGATAGTCATCGTGCGGCCATTCATCGTTATGAACCCGCGGTCGGGCGGCGGAAAGGTGCAGCGGTTCGATTTGCGCGCGAGGGCAGAACGGCTGGGCGCGACGGTACTGATGCTCGAGGAACGCGAGGAGGATCTCGCGGCGCGGCTGTTCCAAGCGGTCGACGACGGCGCGGACCTGCTCGGCGTGGCCGGCGGCGACGGGACGCTGGCCCTCGTGGCCGGCGTCGCGGCCGAACGCAGCGTCCCATTCCTGGTCATCCCGGCGGGCACTCGCAACCACTTCGCGCACGACCTCGGTCTGGACCCTTCACACCCGGAGAAGGCTCTTGACGGGCTACGCGACGGCGCGGACCTTGTCATCGACCTCGGGGCGGCGAATGGTCGGCCATTCGTGAACAACGTGTCGTTCGGCGCGTATGCCGAAATCGTCGAACGACCGGACTACCGCGAGCACAAGCTGCGGGTCACGTTGAGCGTCTTCCCGGACGTAATGTCCGGCGGTGAACAGCGCCACTTCACCGTTCGTGCGGGCGCAGTTGCGGTAACCGACCCCACTGCCGCGCTCATCAGCAACAACCCTTATGGCACCCGGGGCGTCGCCGGTATCGCCGGCCGACCGAGGCTAGACAGCGGCACGCTCGGGCTCATCTGCGTCCAAGTGGCGCCACCTCCGGCCAATCCCGCCGCGATCGTGCGAGGGGGACGCCTACCTGTGCCGGCGACCGTGACCACCGCTGCGGAGGTCGTGGTGGAAGCGCCGCAACGTACGATCCCCGTCGCAATCGACGGCGAGAGCAGCTCCCTCGAGACGCCGGTGCACTGTCTCGTGCGCGCAGCCGCCTTGCGGGTTCGGGTGCCGCGGGAACGACCCGCCGCCGTTTCCTACCAGTGATCGCCGTCAACCGACTCACCAAACTTGCGCTCGATACCGCAATGAAGATGGGGCCGTCGCGCGAGATCGCAGAACTGCGATGAGGCAGCGCCACAAAGAACATCACTCGTCCGATCGTGTGCCTAGTAGCCGCGGTGATCGCGCTGGCCCGGCCGGGCATCAAGGCGCTCGCTCTCGCGACGCTCGTCGCGATATGGGCTTTCATCGTCGAACTCTTCGAGATCTACCTCGCCTTCACGCCGAAGCCGTGGTAGGCGACGAACAGCACCGGTCCGTCCAGTTCCAGATCTCCGCCCTCGATCTCCGGCCCCGCCAAAGTGCTGCCACAGCTCGTCGGGAGCCCGGAAGTAGACGGATGCAGCGCCGGGGTTGATGAGCTCGATCTTCTCGCCGTTCTGGGTGATCGAGCCGTCGGTCTTGTGGGTCCCGAAGTGGATGTCGAACGACACGAGTTTGCCGGTATCGTCTTTCCCGGTGCCGACGAGGTGGAACAATGTAGCCGCGTTCATCGCGGCCTCGACCTGCTTGCGAAGGGCCTCCGCGTCGACGGTCGACCCGCGCTACGTCGTGCAGTTCACGGCCGTTGGCGCGACGAGTCAATCTCGCTGGCGCCGCGTGCTCCGTAGAGTGCGGGGCTTGTGGCAGTGACCTTCGACCCGACGGTGCGACGGTCACCCGCGCGGCCCGTCCTACCGAGATCCCGTTGCCCTGGAGCGAGCAGAGGAGTTGACGTGCGATGCTCGTCATCTTGGGAGTCCTGCTGGCGGGCGGTGCCGGAGCGTTCACCGGACCGCTGATCGCCTACAACACCTCTGATGGCCCGAAGTACACCCCGGAGATCTTCGGCCAGTCCCTGCCGACACTGAACACGCTGGGGGTGTTCTGCTCCGGCATTGTGCTGGGACTGATCTTTTGCCTGGGCTTGTGAATGATCGTCGGCGGCCGGTGCACCGACGCACCGGTCGGGCGGACTCGGGCGGCGTCCCACCGCGCAGTCGCGACCTAGGTGCCGACCATCCGCAGATTTCATAACCTGCCGCCTCCTGAACGAGTCGGCCGAGGCCCGATACGGTTAAAATCGTGCGGGAATCAGCAGAAGAGGGTGACGATGCCTTCCGGGTCGCTCGCTGACATCACCGAACGCCTATTCCCCGAGTTCGCGCCGCGAGTCCCCCTGGCCACCATCGTCGCGACGGTGCGCCAATGCCGCCACGAGCTGGACGCAGCGCCAGAACCGGCCCTGCCCGAACTCGTCGAACGGCTCGCCCGGCAACGACTCAACGAAATCGCCGAACACCCACCCACCCGGGACTAATCACTCACAAGACCCACTGCCACCGACGCCTCCCCCAAACATCGCGCGGCGGGGTTGCCGTCCCAACTGCAGCGGCAGCCCCACAACTCGCCTGCGCACCAGCACGCGCGGCTTCACCGAACTCCGCGATGCCCCGACGCCAACGGCCGTCGCTGGACCGAACTCGCCGCCCCTGGGCGACGAAGGAGTCATCACCGTTGACCCCTCGGCGCGTGCACCTCTCGCGGCGCGATCGGCCCATCCGTCAGCCGGACGGACCAACGTGGGCACGCCCACACATACGCGGGATACTGCGCAGGAACGCCTTGCACCCGCTGCGAGGCGAGGCACAACCCCCCCGCAGACAGACCGGGCGGGGGGCTACCCGATGCCAACAGCATCGCGGCCCAAGGCCACCCGCCGCAACGGGTACCGCCCGTCCAGGCGTGACGCGGCCCCGCACGCTGCTGTTCGGCACGCGAGGCTGCAAATGACGGGCGGCACCTGCATCAACCCGCCGGCACTTGGTGTGTCTACCCGTCGGGCTGCTCAACCCAGCCTCTCCGGAAACCCCGGGGCGGTTCAGCCGCCGCCGAACAACCGGCGAACTGGTCACTCACTAAGCCGCACGACGGGCCCACCAGTTCGCAAAACTCGCGGCGGTTGCCGCCTGTTGCCGTTGCTAGGGGTCCTGCGCTGTGGCGTCGTGGGGGGCGCCGACCAGTTTCGATTCCGGTGATCCTCGTTGGCGCAGGTATATGGCGAAGGCGGCCATCGAGGCCACCGCGAGAAATTCTGACTGCCAGTTCTGCAGGGTGCGGTTCCAGAAGTCCGCGGACGTGGCGTAGCCAACCCAGCCGACGGGATCCTCGTGTTGATGAAGAAGGTCGACGTTGTAGGCAGCTTGTCCGGCGATCGACTGGGCCGTCAGCGATAGCAGGAAGAAGATCGCCATGACCGTTCCCAGCGAACGGCCGTACAAGGCGGCGCGCCAGCCGCCGGCGCGGGCCCAGGCTGGCGACGACGGTGTTGCGTAGCGGCCCACTTTCTGTTCCTCGTCGGATTGCGTGCCGACATCCTCGAGCTTCTTGGACTCGCTGGAACCGCGTTGCACGAGCCAGATGGTGGCGAGGATGTAGAGCGCGAACTGCAGATACTCCGACTGCCAGTTCTCGGCGACGTCGACGGCGAAGCTTGAGGAGGTCACGTACTGCGCCAGCGATAGCTGCTGGGCGCCGTCGATGATCTGTTGGTGGTTGAACTCTGCTACGCCGGACACCGCCTGTCCGACGAGGGCGAGTACCAGCAGAAGCAGGAACGCCAGGGACAGGCCGTTGTCCCGGCAGAAGCGGCCTAGCCGGCTGGTGGTCATCGGTGGGCCCACCCAATGGCCATCACGTACACCAAGCCCAGTAGCACGAACGTCCCGGTGCCCCAAAACATCACACGCACGTCAGCCATCCACCTCGCACTTGTACGGCGCACCTGGACGCGGCGTACACCCGGCGGCGGAGACGAACCACCCTTCGTGCAGATGCACGAGGAAGATCACATCGGTGCCGATACGGACCTGCGCCGCGTCGCCCCACACCTCGACGTTGCCGAGTGCGGTGCCGCGCTCCTGGACGTTGAGCACTGCATTAGCACACGAGACGTCGGTGTCTCCGCTCACCGACTCGCGGGCCTGCTCAGTTAGCAGCCTGCAGGCGTTGGCTCCGTCGTGTCCGGAGACCGCGGCAACGAACCGCCCCGCCACCGTCGCTGCACCGTCTCCGCGGGCGCGGGTACCGCACGCGGCAACACCGAGCGCGGCCAGAAGCAGCAACGCGAATACGCGCAATGATCTGAGCCGCACGCCTGTACCCCCTGTGATGAAAAGTTCTCCAGCGCTACGCGCTGAGGCGTCGGCGACACATGGTGGCCGTCACTGGCTGCCGTTGGCGGGTGTCGGGCGCAGCCGGCAGACCTCGACGATGGGGAGGCCGAGGAAGCGAATGCGGTTCAAGACGCCGTGCAGCGCGGCCTGGTCCATGTCGCCGATCAGCGCAGTGTCAGCACCGATGGGCTCGATCCTCCAGCCGTCGACTGCCTCGCGGGCGACGTCGTTCAGCTCACCAGCCAGGAGAATCCAGTAGCGGTGCTCGCTCAGCACCTTATGCCCCTTCCGGCCCATGGGTAGCGGGCAGTATTGCTCTACATGCGGCCTAGCGTGCTGCGGTTCAGCACGCCGGGCCTTGACGACGCGTCCCCCAGAACTGGCGTCGCACCTGCAGTATGTCCGGCGGCACCACCGACGCAAACCTGCCGAGCAACTGCTCACTCGCCCTGAATCCTCGGGCTGCTGCGGCGGCTCGACGTGCTGCACCGGCCGGTGACCGCGACCGGCGGTTATCGCAATCGAGAACACGGGTATCACCTCGACTGCGGGGGCATTCTTGATGGAATGGAGTGATCTTCGGTGCGCGCCTCGCGTACACCCCCGCGAAAGTGGAAACTGGGCAGGACGGCCACCGTCTGCAATGCGGCGCAGTCAACAGTCTCGGTGCCACACGGCCACGCAGGGCCGTGCCAAATCGCCGACCGTTCCGTCAAGACGTCGCAGCCCTCAGTCCGCGGAACCATCGCGGCAGCGCTCGGCCCGATCACCTCGCTGGGTTGCGCAGCTGCAATCGGCCTCGCCAGCTCGACAGGATCCACCGCGCCCACGTCTTCTGGCGCTCACCAGCTGCGGCCGATCGTCCAACCGCATCGTCGCTAGCGCACCCTCCACTGTTCCGGCCGTGGCGGCACCCTTGAGCACGGACAGAAATCCGCACCTGCGCGGAACTCACGATCGTCATCGCCAGTCGTGATGCCGTTGGTATCGACGGATAGACCGCGCCTGTCCGGTTGGCTGCTGAGGCCGGGCCGCGGTGGCGTCGAAAGCGGGGCACCTCGCTGGCCAGCCCGGCGAGCGTGTCTCCTATTGGCGGGTGGTGAATACCGGCCGTAGCAAGGATCTGCTGTGGTGCCGCGGCCAGACCCAGCCTGTTGCGCGCAGGGCATGCGGTTCGGGCAGAATGCGCGTGGCAGCTTGCGGTCTTGGGCAGTCGGGGTCGTCACATGGGCGAGGCAGCGTGGACACCAACGAGGTTGTGCAGCTGGCGCAGGAGTTCGCTGTCATCGGTCGGGAGCTGCACGGCGCGGGTGACAACCAGGCGGCCCGGAAGCGGATTGTCGAGCTCACGGTTAAACATGTCGAGGCCTGTCACGGTGCCAGCATCACGGTCGCGGGTGGAAGACGTGGTCGCACGCTGGCGGCGTCGGATCGGGTCGCGGCTGCGGCGGCCGCGTTGCAGGCTGAGTTGCGGGAAGGCCCGTTCTATGACGCAGAGCAGGCAGACCCGGCGTTCGTGCTGTTCGATGTCGAGGGTGAGTCGCGGTGGCCGCGTTACTGCGCTCGTCTCGCGGAGGAGACCTCGTATCGCAGCGTTTTGTCGTTCCGGCTGATCGCCAGGGACTGCGCCGCGTTGCACTTGTTCGCTGAGCGGGCTGCTGCGTTCAGCGATGCCGATATCGATCTCGCGACGGTGCTGGCGGCGCACGCGTCGAGCCTTGTGGCGCTGTATGAGGCCGAGGACCACGCGGCGAATCTGGAAACCGCTCTGGCATCGAACCGGGAGATCGGTGCTGCGGTCGGTGTGCTGATGGCGCACCACAAGGTCAGCCAGCAGGACGCGTTCACCCTGCTTCGTGTGGCCAGCCAAAGCTTGCACCGCAAGCTACGCGATGTCGCCTCCGAGGTCGTCGAAACCGGTGCGCTGCCACCCTCAGCCGCGACTGACCCCTAGCTGCAGCTCGACCGGGCGCGCGGACGGGCCGCCTGCGGGCGTGTCGACGGCGAACACGTTCGCGTCACGCGTCAGTCGAGGGCGACGGATTCGCGTGGCCACCGGCCCGATGCGTGACCTGGTGGTGTTGTCGTCGCATCCGACGATCCCGCCGGCGTGGGGCCTACCAGTGCCCTGAACCGCCGCCTCTGACCTGCGGACCGCCTGTGCCGCCGTGCCCGCTGGCACACGTCGGCGGCGCGCACCGGCGCACTCGCGGCGCCGGCGCGACCGCGGCCCTGCCAGCGTCGCGGTTGAGCCGGCAAGGCCTCGACGCGAGTCTCACCGCGGCTGAGACTCGTGTCTGATATCCAGCCTGCCCCAGGCGGCCGCGCCAATAACCGGCAAGCACAGACTCGCGTCGCCGCTACGCGGGTCATACTCGAAGTGGCCGTCGTAACGGGCAGGCTGGCCAGGATCGCGTCGCGCACTCGTCGTTACGTGCATGTCAGCGCGGGCCTGGTTGGCCGGGTTCGGCAACTCGTCGAGGAGTTCCTGGTCCTCGGGCGTGGTTGGCTACCCGTGTCTGACGCTAAGGCGCGGCCGACTGTGCATGGCCGGGACGACGCCGTGCCTCGTGTCGGCGTGCCATCCGAGCCGGTCAGGCGCGTCGAGCGGGCCGAGCGCTTGGGTATTGCTCGTGATGAGCGTGTGGTCGGTGAACACGAGGGGACCGGCGGCAAGCACCGGGTGGTAGGCGGCCTCGAATGCCGCCACGGTCGCTCACGTCCCGTGAGCCTGATACGCCTCGTCGTCGGGCGAAGATGAACCGGTGAACGAACTTCGTCCCTTGCGGTGCGACACGCTGGCCTCGCGATCAGTCGATGCGTGCGAGGGACTCGTTCGGGTGAGGTGCGGCGACGGGCCGCGTGGTGGGCGTGCGGTACGTCGACCGCGACACCAGTCGGGTTCTCTGTGCTACGCCCGCAGCCCGCCACCCGATGCCAGATCGGGGACTATCGACCCTGCCGGACAGGGCTGCCGGCGAGCAGGCTGAAACGCACCGGGAAAGTCCCGGATGCGGCATGATCCCGAGACAGGAATTTGCCGCACCGCGGTACGTCGCGCGCGGCCGCGGTTGACCAACGTTCCTCACGCCAGGGAGTCTGCCTCCGGATCAGCCCACCGCCATCTCGCGGCGTTCGTCCAACACTCGTGCCGGGTCGCCAGCGCGTCGACTCATTGGGCGCGCCCATACTGGCAGCTCGGGTAGTGGGCTACCGGGCGTGCACCCGGTGGGCGTCAACGACGGCCAGGCGTCGGCGGCCCACGACGAGCGCGCCAGCTATTGCCGGTGGTAAATGGCGGCCAGCCCGACAGTAAGGGACGTACTCGGGTCCAGCGGCCGGCGACCTTGGCGTAGGTCTCGTCGACGAACCAGCGATCGGCTGTCCCATGGCGGCTCGCCGGTGCTCCGCCCACACTTAAGGTGGCTTTAGTCAAATCCTCAAACTGGCTTGCGCCGATGCATCGACTAGGTCGGTCGACCGGCGACTGCTGGGACCGCTGAGTGTCCATGGCCTACGTAGACTCCAGCGCGCCAACAGCCTCGGTGCTTCGGCTGGGGGTGTTGGTACAGCTGCCGGCTCGCCGAGTGGGCGGCGCCGCAACGGCCGAGCTGGCCAAGCTGGCCGAGCGCCTGTGAGCGAAGCGACCGTGTGCAACGGTAGAAGGCATGGCGTCGTATGCGTTGAATCAGGCGGGCGTCGACCACGCCCGGGAGCTCATCGAACGCAAGCAATACGTGCTGGATAGCGATTGGGGTGTCGTCCAGCCTGACGCGGCAGCGCAGAACGCCTACCTCGAGCGGCACGGCTGGGATGCTTATGCCGCCTGGCATCTGGGCCTGACCGAGGGCGCGACCGACGAGACCAAGGCACGTTACGCGTTCGTGTTCGGCGACTTCCGCCGCGTCCATCGAACGGGCCTCATCGCATGCGTCTATCGCGCGTCCGAATGGCGACACAAGGATGTCGAGCTCGCGGCGCATGACCTGTTGCAGTACCTGGATCGAGTCAGCGCGTAGCCGTGATCGGATGGCCAGCAAGAACTGGAGTTCCTTGTCATCTGCCGCAACGACGGGACTCGACCGGCCGGACGCGTCGGCGCATCATACGGATCGGTCTGCGCGGTCAGCGAACTTCGATTGATCATCGGTCGGCCGCGCAGAGGGATGGGTCGCGCGCGAGCGCCACGGCCGGTCACGTTCTGCAAGCGGCTGTCGATCAGAACTGACATCGAAGATCGACATGAACGTCGAATACCGCAGCGGGATTGGATCTCCGTAGAGGTTCCCCTTGCAGTCGTCATGCGTCGCTACGCTGCGAGAGCCCGATCTGACCCGGCCCGGCGTTTCCGGAGGCTTCGTTTGGTGCCAGCTGGCCGCGGCGAGGCTGGCTCGGTGACAGTACTGAAGGTCGTCCACCTGTTCCGGGGAGCGATCGATCCGCGGGCTATCTGGCGAGAGTCTTATGGCCGTGAGCGCCAGCATGACCAACAAGCTCCCGATCAGCTCCACGAGCCCTGACCGCGCAAGCAGCCTTTCAGGTGGACGGCGGCGCCCAGCTGGGGTCGCGGCCGGCGAGGCCGATGACGCGATCCAGCAGCGGGGCATCGTTCGGCAGGAAGATCGGCGGCCCGAACAGGCCCGGCGTGCCCTGCGGGTTCTGCTCGGCCGAGCCGCGCACGAATCCGTGGACCGCTTCGAGCAAGTGCGGCTCGACGGCGTACGGCTGACCGGTCGCGACCGCGAGGTCCCAGCCGTGCACCACGACTTCGTCCAGCGCGATGACGCCGGCGATCTCGCTTGGCAGGTCCTGGCCACCGGCCTTCGTCATGCCGGACCACGCGGCCTCGTCACGCCACGCATCGGCCAGGTCGGCGAGCCTGGCCGGTATCAACGTGCGCCAGTCGTCGGCTAGCTGGGACGCGCTGGCCGAAGGTGGCCGACTGCCACCGGGTGGCTCGGTGTGGTTCGCGGCTGCGGTGAACGCGAGCGCGAATCCGGCCATGTGATCGAGCATGGCGCCGACCGACGTGCCCGGACACGGCGTCGGTCCATCGAGTTGATCATCACGGACGTCGGCGACGAGATCGGCGAGCGTGCGGGTCGCAGGTTCCAGATCAAGCATGCCTCTCCCTGAGAAATGCTAGCGCGTCGCGCCACCCGACCCGGTGGGCGCGACCGCCGTCGCGCTGTGCGCCGTCAGCGGTAGACCTGCCACGGCGGTGGTCCGGCCGCCGCGCGCTGTACTCGCCGGCGAGCGCCTCGCCGGCGTCGTCAGGCCGCGCCGGCAGGCCGCCCGCGGCCCAGATCGGGGCGAGCCTTTGCGCCCGTTGCCGGATCGGTGACTTGCTCGGCCGTCCCCTCCACGACGAGGTCGAAGTCGCGGCGGTCATAGTGTGCC
The DNA here is from genome assembly GCA_036506155.1 of Jatrophihabitantaceae bacterium. Lineage (GTDB taxonomy): Bacteria > Actinomycetota > Actinomycetes > Mycobacteriales > Jatrophihabitantaceae > DASXRA01. The sequence goes on along the minus strand of DASXSF010000096.1, from coordinate 6,196 downwards.
GGACCGTTAGGGCTCCCAGGTATGGAGTCAGAGGAGGCCCTTCAGCACGTCACCTTCTGTGGTGAGGTAATTGTTGTTGTAGTCGAAGCGGGCAGGTCGGCCGAACATGAGGTAGTAGTACTTCATGTTCTCCGAGTACCAGTACGCGGAGGTGAAATCTCCCTGCTTCTCGGCGACCACATCGGTGAGAATGGTGTAGCCGTTCGGAGTGAGGCTGGTCGCTTTCACATTCTGGTAGTACTCGACGGCCCGGTCGACAAATACCTTGTCGCCGGTGGTAAGCCACAAGAACAGCGCGGAGTCGACGTACTCGGGTCGAAGCTGGTTACCTTTGCTGATCGGCCTGAAGTTCTTCGGATCGAGGCTCTCGGGCAGGACCCGGTACCTTCCGCTGTCGAGGGCTGCCTTCCAGGAGTCGTGGAACGCGCGTCCGGCCTTGATGTAGCCGCCTTGGGCAAGCAGCCCCGCGTAGTAGGACGCTAGTTCAGACTGGACGTCGGATACCTGGTCGCCGGTGTTCATGTCGACGGTGGCGAACCACAGATGGTCGTTGACGGTGATGCTCAGTCGCTGCAGAACGGCGTCGGTGAGCGTGTGGAACCTCGTCAGGTCGTCGTGGATGCTGAGGAAGTCCCAGCCATCGAAGAGGTATTCGTAGTAGGAATCCACGGGAGGGTTGATTGTCGAGTTCGGCACGACCCAGGCGCCGGTCAGCATGTCGATCCAGGTGCCGATGAGGTTGAGCGACGACCGCCGGTCGAACACCGCTTTCTGCGCGCGCTTGGAGGCGTTGATGTAGCGGGGATCGCCGGTCAGCCGGCTCAGGTCGCCGAACTCGGCGACGTTGGTCCCGATCTCCGCGCAGTTGTTGGTCGTTCCGCTGACCGCGCCGGTGTGGAGATTGACGAAGCGGTACGGCAGCCCCGTGGGAGACTGCTCGTAGACCGGCAGTAGCCGATCGGCCATGTCCTTGGCCTTCGCGAGCAGCCGCGGATCCTTGGTCGCGTGGTAGCCGGAAAGCAAGCCGCCAACCACACGGATGACTGCCTCGAACACTTCCACCGATACGTCGATGTCGAAACTGACCTCGTTGACGATGTAATCGACGGCCGCCGCGAGCTCGGCGTCGAGCTCCATCAGGTAAAGCGTATCGAGCACCTCAATCCGGGTCAGCCCGATCGACTGACTGGCCGAGAAGAAGTTGGTTCCGGTGCCCGACAGCGGCTTGAGCTGATCGAAGTTACCGGCAAGCTGGAGATACTTCTGGTAGGTGAATAGAAGCCCAGCCCGAACGTCCTCGGCCAGCGCGGGATACAGGGCCGCCGGCTGAGTCGCCGTCGGCGTGGTTGCCTTCGCCGCGGCGAGACCAACGCCGGGCAACTGACCGAACGTGAACGCTGCCCCCGCGGCGCTGAGGCCGCCCAGGAATGCGCGACGTGTCATTGAGCTACGGGCCATTTCAGCCCTCCTTATTGTGAATTCGTCACCGACCGTGGTGCTTTGGGGTCCCCCCGCACACTGACCGTGTGAAAGTTCAGCTCAGTGGCGGTCCCCGGCACCTGGCGACCCGGCGGGCACGTCGACGACCGGCACGCCGCGGGCGACCACGCCCCTGCCAGCGGCAACCATGCAGACAGCGGCGCGACGAGGCCACCGCTGATTGCATCAACAGGCATCCACCTGACGGGACTAACCCATTCCGCCCACTCGCTGCCATGGCAGGCCTGCGCTTCGAAGCGACACACGATCCGACAACCTTCTCGAACCTGCACCCCTCCGGCGGCAGCTGTCAAGAACCCTGCGTTACTCGGATCGTCTCCAAGATCGGTTTGAACGACGACAGAGACAGACGTAGCTCCTTCGACGGCGCCGTTGCGTTAGTCGATTGCAGGTGCCTGACACATATCAGCGGCCCCGTGCGCATCCCTCCTATCGAGTTCCAGCACGACACGACCGAGTGCCAGACGCGTCTAGCCTGTTGCGTGTCAACGCTTTCGCGCCCCAGACTCATTGGCACGGATTTGACCAACGGTTACAGATGCGCCGTTGACGGGTAACGACGTGTACGCCATCGGTTGTATCGACCAACCGGATGGGCCCGGAGCGTGCCGCCCGAACAATCAGCTCGACTAGGTGTCGCGACAGGATGGCCCGGCGTGTCGGGCGGTGAGCGTCGCTGCGGCGGATGCTGCCCCATCCGAGGAGGTGTTCTCGCGAGATGTGGTTGCTGGTGCCTGCTCGTCCTCATCCTGCTCGTCGCGGCGACGGTAGGACCTCACCGGAGCGGGTCAGCGCCAACCGGCAGCTCCGCTCACACTACGTCGTCGCAGTACTGCGTGGGCGCGCAAACGGTCACTGCGCACGACGGCGACAACCTCACGCTTCTCGTGGAGAACCACGCCGGCGGCTCCTACGATACTCAACGAGTAGTGGACATCGTCGTTGATATGAATGGCATCGCCAATCGCGACTTGATCTATGCGAACCAGCAATATCAGCTGCCACATCACCTACAGTAGTTACTGAGCACGGGGAGCAGCCGTCCAGGCCCGGACTACGTCGACGCATTTACGTCTGACGAAGGTGAGAATAGGAACACGCGTTGGTCGAGCGCTTCCGTCGGGCGACCGCACGTCCCGTTCGGGGAGCGGCGTGGGGCGCTGTTGCGTTGGCTGATCCCAGGCGGCGCCAGGGAGACGGGCGCGGTGATGAGGTTGAGATCTGGCGCGTCCGCTCCGGCCGGGTACCGGTTCCCGCGTGAGGTGATCGCGATCGCGGTGCGGTGGTAGCTGCGCTACGGCCTTTCCTACCGCGACGTCGAGGAGCTGCTGGCCGAGCGCGGCATCACCGTCGACCACGTCACGGTGTACCGGCGGGTGCAGACCTTCACGCGGGAGTTCATCGACGCCGCCCGGCCTGCCCGACGCGCGGCCGGTGACAGGTGATTCGTGGACGAGACCTATGTCAAAGTTTATGGATCGCTGGAACGACCTCTATCGCGCGGTCGACCAGCACAGCCAGGTGATCGACGTGCTGGTCTCAACCCGCCGCGACGCCGCGGCGCCGCACGGCATTTCTTCACCCACGCGATACGATGCGGCCCGGCTCCGGTGGAGGTTGTCACCGACCGGGCGCCGGTTTACCCACGCGTGCTCGACGAACTCGCGCCGGCGCCTCGACACGTCACCGACCGGTGCGCCAACAACGTGGTCGAAGCCGACCACGGCCGACTCACGGCGCGGTTGCGTCCGATGCGGACTCAAACGACATCGTTCCGTCCAGACCATCTCGGCCGGGCACGCGTTCGCGCAGAACCTGCGCCGCGGACACCACGCGTTCACCACCGACCCGCCAGTTCGTGATCGCATCCGCGTCGTGTTCGATGAGCTCGCGCTCTTGCTCTGACCTGGTGGAGAACTTCCCGCGAATGCGGTTCCGGCACCCCGACCTGCACCAACGCGACAGCGCCTCCGCGCGCACCATCTCAGCAGGACATGCCTTCGTGCAGAACCTGCGCCGCAGGCACTACGCCAGCAGCGCCGACCTGCCGATCCGTGATCGAGTCCGCGCCGCATTCGATGACCTGGCTCTATCCGTGTGACCAGAACGAAGTGCCGGCAACTCCGGAGCGGCACGCTTCGTCTTCACCACGCAACAGCGCGCTTGATTGCCCGTGATTTTCTTAGGTCATCTGGTCTTGACGGGGCCATGCTCCTGCCGAAGTATGTTCCGTGTAAACATCGGGGGGTTAGCTGGGGGGCTGATCATCCGGCCACGCGGGCGTTCGGAGATGCTCACGTGGTCGATGGCGCTGCCATCTCGCCCGTGCCGCGAGAATTCCCACGAGCCGCAGCGCGGGCGCTATGGGCGCTGGCGTTCGTCCTTCCGGTTGCCGAATCCGTCGCGAGACGGGAGTGCGCGATGACCGAGACGAGAGACCGCGTGCGAGAGCCGGTGCCCGAGCCACAGGCTCGACCGTCGGTGTGGCAGCAGGACTATTCGATCTGCACGTGCGATCGCAGCTGGGATGAGTGTCCGCACTGCGGGCACGGCGGTTCCGACGCCCATCACCGCGGCCGATGCCACGCCCGGTCGTGTAGCTGAGCAGCACCGCGATTCCGGCGGCCGGTGCCGGAGGCGCACACACGACGTACGTTTGCGTGCCGGTCGCAATGGCCCATGGCCGATGTCAGCGGAGCTGAGACTGTGATCAGTGCGGGTGGGATCTCGCTCTGCCTGTCGACTGGCGCCGTGTACCGCTGCTTCAAGGGCAAGGACGAGGTGGCTGGGTCGGCCCAGTGCGCCAGTTCGGCAACGCCGCGGTGCCGGCGTTCCAGGACGGCTACGAAGGCACGCCCTTCCACGACTTCGTCGGACGACTCCATGGATGGTCCTTGCCAAGCGACAGCGCTTGGCACTCTGATAGCCGCGGTCCGCCCGGGCCAGACCGCCGCCCGGGTCAGTCTTACGGCGCCGACGAGGGTGACGCGTCGCCTGTACCCCGTCCATGCCGTCCTCGGCGCGTGCTTTGACGTCGTTCTTGCAACCTGGCCGCTGCGTCGCGTTCCGTCGTGGGATCGGACGGTGGCGCGCTTCGTAGCGTTTCTGCGTGCGGTGAACCTCGGCGAGCGAAGGGTCGCGACGGCCACCGCCCGAGGGGTGTTGGAAGAGCTCGGCTACGACCAGGTCGGCAGCTACGCCAATAGCGGGAACCTGCTCTTCAGCGCCACCGGGAACGCCCCCGACCACGAGGCCGCTATCCGCTCGGCACTGGAGGAGGTCTTCGGGTTCGAGCTGACGACGTTCGTTCGCACCGCAAGGCAGGTGAACGCCCTCGGCCACCGACAAGCCGTTCGGCGTCATCGCCCCCGGCCACACGCATTTCGCGCTGCTCCCCCTGATTTGGCTCACGGCCACGGAGAAGAAGGCGGTCGAGGCGCTCTCGAACGACCACGACGAGGTCGTGGTTCGGGGTCGAGACGTGCATTGGCTCATCCGCTCGAGGTCACCCCGAGACGACGCTAGGGCCGAGGCAATGGCGGCAGGCGCTGCCCGACACTCCGACAACGGCACGCAACGCCAAGATGCTGGAGAAGCTGGCGGCGAGACTTTGACATCGCTCAGTAATCACCGATATCTGATTGCGCCATGTGCGGATAGGTTTCCCGCTCCTAATGCGGCGGAAGACGGTCGTGCGTCCAGCGGTCCCAGAATGTCCGCAGGTCGGGTGCGAGCAGTGCTGCCTCGGCGTCGATGTGTGACCAGAAGTAGATGTCCGTCGGTGCTGCCCGGCGCGAGGCCGCGGCCTGTCAACGGCGTCCCGAACCGCGCACCGGTGGCAAGCCTCTGGCTCAACGACTGGAGGCCATCCAGGCCGTTCCAGATGTCCTGAACGTCTCGGTCGGCGGTAGCCGGCGTGATCGCCGTGTTCATCGCCACAATGGTCGCGGCGGCAGCGACCCACGCCGGCCACCGTCGCCGGCGGCACACGTCGAACGTGGAGTGGACGAGAAATTACGCGCTCACCCGGCATGGCGGCGCCCCCCGAAAATCGCCCCAGCCGAGGCGCGCTGCCCCCCCGACCGGCGCTCACCCTATGCATGCGGATGCCCACACTGTGCGACGGGCCATAGACCTAAGAGCCCGCAATGTAAAGCCTGTGCATCCACCCTGTTCAGCCGGGTTCAGCCGCGTGATCCGGCCGCGCCGCGCGGCGAACGTCGACGGCCACGCGGGATCAGCCGCGTGAGCTGATTGTGATCCCGCGGGTAGCCGCTCGTTGAGGCGGTTCGGCCGGGCCAGGCGCGTGGCTTGCCCTGGGCCGTGACGATGCGGTGGTTACCCGCACCCCGCGTGTGGTTGCCACGGTTGATGTGCGCTCGATCCAGTTCATACGCAACAGGCGAAGCAGAGCGGCCGGAACCAAGGCCGCGGCGAGTCGGCCGTGCAAGTCGATGCCGAGCTCCTCGGGGAAGGTTCGGCCCTGCTCGCGCAGCAGCCGGTCGGCCCTCACCTTCGGGCTAGCATCCGCCGTCTCATCCGTCCAGCAGGAAGGTCACGAGCATGTCCACGCGGTAGCTGGTGATTCCGCCGTCAGCCACTTGGACGCTCTGTTCCTTGATCCATGCTGATTTGATGCCGCGCAGGGTCTGGGCGGCTCGCTCGATGCCGACCCGGATCGCGTCCTCGAAGCTGG
>DASXSF010000095.1:0-28606 GCA_036506155.1 Jatrophihabitantaceae bacterium | reverse complement strand
GTCGGTGAGCCGTGTGCGGGAGAACCGCATGCACGGTTCGACGGGCGGGGGCTGGAAACGGAACGCGGCCGCGTCACCGCGCCAGTCCCCGACCCAACCATCCTCGGGAACACGTAGCATCGGGGCAATATCGTGGTGCGTCGCTGGCGCCGAATTGGGCACCGATGGACCTAGTGCGCAGGAGTTCGCGGGCCAAAATTGAGGCCACCCAGCCAGCGGGTCGCACAGCCCGATTGCAGACCTGTGACGAGAGCACACCTGCGACTGCCAGGATCGAGCGAATTTCGCGTCGGGCTGGCCGGCCGTGGCTGGCGGGTGCTCCGACGCCGATGCGATTATCCGGCGCGCCGGGTTGCCGCAGGTGCTCGACGTGAGCCGGGCGCACTGCTTCGACGCCACGATGTGGCGGGTGCGGACCGACGGGTAGGTCGTCGTCGGGGGCCTGCTGCGCCAGCGCGTGCCCGCCGCCCGGGAAGTGGGCGGTGCGGCTCGCCACCACGGCACCTGGGGCCGGAGTTCCTCGCCACCTCATCGCTCGACGGCCTGCCTACATCGTCATGTCGTGGTGCAAGGAGCGTGTCGCCGTTGACCTGACCAGCACGCAGCCGCGATCGTCCCCGAATCCACCCTGGCGATGTCAGAGCTCCTCGCCGTGCTGCTGACCAACGAGAAGGCTGCCGATGCGCTCCCCGCGGTCCTGCCGGCAGCCTTCCCCTGGGCCGGCTCCCTTCCAGATGATCACCTGAACGCGTTCGCGGGCGAGTTGTGCGAGGCCGTCGTAGCCAAGTCGCACGAGCATGTGGAGCGCGTTCTGATTGACTGGCAAGCTGTCGCGGACGTTCGCGCTGGAATCCGCTCAACGTGAGACGGCGTCGATCTGGGCGCTGACCGCGGCTTAGTGATCGGCGACAACCCGGTTGGCGATGCGCGCAAAGATCAGCCGGCGCAGAATTCCAGGTCTTGTCGAGCAGCTGCTTCTCCGGTGCAGTTGTCGGACGCAATCGTGCGGGCGGCGGATCTGTGGTCTACCAGGTGACAGTCGGCTGATCGGGCGTGCCGTTGACACACACCGCCGCCCTAGGTGCCCGCATGCTCGGCTGGCCGCCTGCCTAGCGCGTGCGACTAGCACGCTTAGGCCTCCGGGGGCGGGTGCGAAGTTGCGTGGCGGATCACGCGGCGAAGCCTCCTAGCCTGTCGCATCGTTAACTGAGGCGGGCCGGCCAGCTGGGGAGACTTGCTGCGTGGCGGTCATCCTATGGTTGCGCTCGGCCTGTCCGGGAGTGGCCCGATGGTCGACCGGAGCTTTCGCTGTTGCGAGATCGGGGGGATGCTGTTAACCGCGCGAGCGGACGGCCGGTGCTGCAGCCGCGCTGGCCGCACGGGTGAACGTTGTCCCCGTAAGAAGGACGGTGGGCGGTGATGGCCACCAAGACACAATTCGAGAGCGAAGTGGCCCCCTGTGGGCGGACCGTGAGCGGGGAGCACTACCGAGAACGCGATGACGACGGTTTACTGCTCGATCACGTGTACTACTCGTGCGGGTGCCGCAGCCAGCTCGACGAGTTCCACGACGGCAGCGTTCACCGCCGGATCGTTCACCACAAAGGCACGGTGGTCACGGACGAGAGGCACATGGGCGAGTGATCGCGACTGAGGCTACCGAGCGGGTGCGGCGACAGGGTTGCTGTGGTTGTCACTCATGATGTGGTGCTCGTCGGCGGGGGTGCGGCCGGCCTGCGGGCGGCGATCGCGATCGCCGAGGCCGCGCCGGGCCTGAGCGTCGCGATCTTCTCCAAGGTGTACCCCATGCGCAGCCACACGGTTTCCGCAGAGGGAGGCGCGGCCGGCGTCATCGGCCCGGACGACACGCTCGACGAGCACATCTACGACACGATCTCCGGCAGCGACTGGCTGGGCGACCAGGACGCGGTCGAGGCTTTCGTGGCGGAGGCTCCGGACGAACTGCTGCGACTCGAGCACTGGGGTTGCCCGTGGAGCCGCGAACCCGACGGGCACATCGCCGTCCGGTCGTTCGGCGGCATGAAGAGGATGCGCACCTGGTTCGCCGCGGACAAGACCGGCTTCCATCTGCTGCACACGCTGTTCCAGACGACGCTGAAGTACCCGGAAGTCGCCCGCTACGACGAGTGGTTCGTGACGAGGCTGCTCGTCGAGGACGGACGGGTGCAGGGTGTCGTCGCCCTGGAGTTGATGTCCGGCCGGGTTGAAATCATCGCTGCCCGGGCGGTCGTTCTGTGCACCGGGGGCTGCGGGCGGGTATTTCCCTTCACCACGAACGCGAACATCAAGACCGGTGACGGCATGGCCCTGGCCTACCGCGCGGGCGCGCCCCTGAAGGACATGGAGTTCGTGCAGTACCACCCCACCGGCTTGCCGTTCACCGGCATCTTGATCACCGAGGCGGCCCGGTCCGAGGGCGGCTGGCTGATCAACAAGGATGGCTACCGCTACCTCCAGGACTACGACCTGGGCCAGCCCGAGCCCACGCCCGTACTGCGCAGTATGGAGCTCGGGCCACGTGATCGGCTCTCGCAGGCGTTTGTTCACGAGATGGAGAAGGGCCGTACGATCGACACGCCCTATGGCCAAGTGGTTCACCTCGACCTTCGGCATCTCGGGGCACGCGTCATCGACACTAAGCTGCCGTTTGTGCGGGAGCTGTGCCTGAACTACCAGAACATCGACCCGGTGACCGAGCTCGTGCCGGTTCGCCCGGTCGTTCATTACATGATGGGCGGGGTCCACACCGACATGCACGGGGCAACGCCGATCCACGGGTTGTACGCGGCCGGCGAGGCGGCCTGCGTCAGCATCAACGGCGCAAATCGGCTGGGCTCAAACTCGTTGCCGGAGTGCCTCGTCTTCGGCGCGCGTGCCGGACGAGCGGCAGCCGAGTACGCCGCGGCCGCAGCGGCACCCGGCTCGGCCGTCCTGGCGCAGGCAAGCGACGAGCAGCGCCGCCTGGAACGTGATCTCCTCAGCCGGCCAGCCGGTCCTGACCGGATCGCGGTGATCAGAGCAGAGATGCAGCAGGTGATGGAGGCCAGCGCCGGCATTTACCGCGACGGCGATGCCCTCGCCAAGGGGGCCGAGGCGCTGCGCGAACTGCAGCAGCGGGCCCGGTCCGCCACGCTCGACGATCGCAGCCATACGTTCAACACCGAACTGATCGCCGCCCTCGAACTGTCCAACATGCTCGACGTCGCCGAAGCGATCATCGTGTGTGCCCTGCGTCGCGAGGAATCCCGCGGCGCGCATCAGCGCACCGACTTCCCGGTCCGCGACGACGACCGGTTCCTCGCACACTCGCTTGTCTATCGGCAGCCCGACGGTTCGTGCAGGGTCGCGTACGCGCCGGTCACGATCACCCGCTGGCCGCCCGGGAAAAGGGTGTACGGGAGGTAGCTGCCCATGACCGACACGATCACCATGCAGGTCAGCCGGTACCGGCCAGAGCAGGAGACGAGGCCGACCGTGCAGGAGTACGAGGTGCCGCTGCGGCCAGACTGGGCGGTGCTGGACGGCCTCAACCACATCAAGGACCACCAGGACGGCACGCTGTCCTATCGGTGGTCGTGCCGGATGGGTATCTGCGGCAGTTGCGGCATGACGGTCAACGGCGAACCGAAGCTCACCTGCGCCGCGTTTCTCACCGACTACGAACCGGGGCCGGTCCGAGTCGAGCCGTTGAGCAACTTCCCCGTGATCCGCGACCTCGTAGTCGAGATCGGCGACTTCCTCCGCAAGCTGCCGAAGGTCCTGCCGTGGATCGTGCGGGACACCGAGAAGCCGACGAGCGAGGGCGAGTACCTGCAGACACCTGAGGAGCAGGACGCGTACAAGCAATACAGCATGTGCATCAACTGCATGCTCTGCTATTCCGCTTGCCCGGTGTACGGGCTCGACCCTCACTTCATCGGTCCCGCCGTGATCGCCTTGGCTCAGCGCTACAACCTCGACTCACGCGACCAGGGGGCCGCAGATCGGCTCGATCTGCTCACGCACCCCGACGGCGTCTGGGGCTGCACCTTCGTCGGCGAATGCACCCGTGCCTGCCCCAAAGGCGTGGATCCCGCGGGTGCCATTCAGCGGTACAAGCTCACCGCAGCCATGCAGTCGATCAAGGCATTCCTCCTGCCGCGGGGTTCCCGGTGAGCGGGCCGCCGGTCTACACGGAATTCCACCCGCGGTGGTACCGCAAGCGCATGGGCACGCTGTGGTGGGTGCACCGCCCCTCCTACCTCCTCTTCGCCCTGCGGGAGCTGAGCTGTGTGTTCGTCGCATGGTTCGTGATCTTCCTGCTCCTGCTGATTCACGCCGTTGGCACGGGCAAGCGTGACTACGAGCGCTTCCTCGACTGGGCGGCCAACCCATGGGTGATTGCGGTCAACATCATCACGCTCCTGTTCGTCGTGCTGCACGCGGTCACCTGGTTCAACCTCGCTCCCAAGGCCATCGTGGTCCGCACGCGGGGCAGCCGGGTGCCCTCGTCGTTCGTCGCAGGTACGAACTACCTCGCTTGGGCGGTGGTTTCCGTAGTCCTGGCCTGGCTGGTCCTGAGGACCTAGGACGATGTCCAGACGACGCGTCGAACCAATCCTCTGGCTGCTGTTCAGCGCCGGCGGCATGGCCGCTGCACTCCTCGTACCGATGTTGGTCTTCCTGTTCGGGGTCGCGTTCCCGCTGGGATGGATCTCCGCGCCCAGCCACGGGCACCTGCTTGCCCTCGCACGCAACCCGGCCACGGCCATCGTCCTGTTCGGGCTATGCGTGCTGGCCCTCTTCCACTGGGCGCACCGGTTCCGTTACACGCTGTACGACGGACTTCAGATTAAACACCTGAACGGGCTGATCAACGTCTGCTGCTACGGCGGCGCGGTCGCAGGATCGGTCGTCGCCGGGATCGTCGTGTTCAGCATCCCCTGACCCGGCGGAGTGGAGACCTGCTATGCGCCTGGAGACCCCGCATCCAGGCCGGTACCGGTTGTGGATCCGAGCGCCCGCGGCACCCGGCCGTTCGAGGTAGCGCGTCAACCTAATGCTCTGTCAGCGACGTATCAGCATCGGAGCACACGGTTACCCCACGCCTGGTGGTACGCGGCGCCGCCCGCGCCATCGACTTCTACCGGGCCGCGTTCGCCGCGGAGGAGGTGGGCGAGCGGTTCACCGGTCCGGACGGCGAGGTGATCCACGCTGAGATACGCATCGGCGATTCGGTCGTCATGCTCTCGGACGAGCACGACAACGGCGCTCCCGCCACGTCGCCGCAGTCCGTCGAAGGACGGGTGACCGCGATCATGGCCACATACTGGCCCGACGTCGACGCAGTGTGGGAGCGGGCGCTCGTGGCCGGCGCCGAGCCGATCTACCCACTGGCGGACCAGTTCTACGGCGAGCGTGGCGGACGGCTGCGCGACCCGTTCGGGCAGCAGTGGATGCTCAGCCGGCGCACCGAGGAGCTGACCGCCGAGGAGATGAACCGCCGCGCCCAGGCGTACTTCGAAGGATCCGGCTGACGCCAGGATCGGCCGACGGTTTCCGGAGCCGGACCCTCAGGGTGGTCGCCTCGCGCTCCCCGATACCGCCTTACTGCCCGTAGACTTCACGGGTCTCATGGAGGGAGCCGGCTCCTGTGGACACGACCGATCCCCTTGATCCAGCCACGCGCCAGGACCGGCGCGACGAGGCGGGTTCGCCGCCGGCGACTCGCGGATCAGCTCCGCCGCAGCGGCCGCGCCCCCGGTTCCGGATCAGCGTCTGGTGGATCGTCTTCGGCCTCGCGCTGCTGGCGGTCAATCTGTATATGGGCACCCGGGCGACGGAAGCAGCCTCGCGGGTGCGCGTTCCCTACAGCCCGTACTTCCTCAACCAGGTCAACGCCGGTCACGTCAAGGACATCACGTCGAAGGGGACGGCGATCCAGGGCACGTTCACTGGCAAGCAGTCGTACCAAGGCTCGAAGCCGACCACGCTGTTCAAGACGGAGATCCCCACCTTCGCCGACAACAACGCCCTGACCGCTCTCCTCGAACGCAAAGGCGTGGTGGTCAACGCTCAGCCTCTGGACAACGGGGCGCCGCTGTGGGAGACGCTGTTGGTGAGCTTCCTGCCGACGATCTTGTTCGTGGCCCTGCTGTTCTGGCTGATGCGGCGTGCCGGCAACGTTCAGAACGTGCTTGGTTCTTTCGGACGCTCGAGAGCGCGGCGATATCAGCCGTCGGGCGACCGGGTGACGTTCGCGGACGTCGCCGGTATCGATGAGGCCAAGGCGGAGCTGGCTGAGGTCGTGGACTTCCTCCGCGAGCCGGGCAAGTACCGCAAGCTCGGCGGCCGCATCCCGCACGGCGTCCTGCTTTCCGGCTCGCCGGGCACCGGAAAAACACTGCTAGCCAGGGCCGTCGCCGGTGAGGCCAACGTGCCGTTCTTCTCGATGGCGGCGTCCGAGTTCGTCGAGGCGATCGTCGGTGTGGGCGCCTCACGAGTACGCGACCTGTTCGAGCAGGCGAAGGCCGCGGCCCCGGCGATCGTGTTCATCGACGAGCTCGACGCTATCGGCAGATCCCGCACGAGCGGTGTCGCCGGCTTCAGCGGCGGCAACGACGAACGCGAGCAGACGCTGAATCAGATCCTGACGGAGATGGACGGATTCGACCCGTCCACCAGCGTGATCGTCATTGCCGCGACCAACCGTCCCGACGTCCTCGACCAGGCACTGCTTCGCCCAGGGCGATTCGATCGGCGGGTCGCGGTGCAGGCACCGGACAAGGCCGGCCGCGAAGCCATCCTCAAGGTGCACACCCGCTCGGTGCCGCTCGCTCCCGGCGTCGACCTCGGCAGGATCGCGGCGACGACTCCGGGCATGGTCGGCGCGGATCTGGCGAATCTCGTCAACGAGGCGGCGCTCACCGCCGCGCGGCGCAACCACGATGCGGTCAATGAATCCGACTTCGCCGACTCACTCGAGCGGATCGTGCTCGGCGCCGAACGGCGCGTGATGATCAGCCCGGAGGACCGCCGGCGCACCGCGTACCACGAGGCCGGACATGCGATCGTCGGTATGCTCACCGAAGGCGCCGATCCGGTGCGCAAGGTCTCCATCATCCCGCGGGGAGCGGCACTCGGCGTGACCTTGGCGGCGCCGGAGAGCGATCGATTCAGCTACCGGGAGCCTGAGCTCGAAGCGAAGATCAAGGTAGCGCTGGGGGGCCGAGCGGCCGAAGAAGTCGTGTTCGGCGAGCGCAGTACGGGCGCCGAATCCGATATTCAGCAGCTCACCGATATCGCCCGCCAGATGGTGGGCCGCTGGGGTATGAGTTCGGCGATCGGCCCTGTCACGGTGCTGCCCCGCGACGGCGCGGCGCCGTTCCCCGGCACGGACGCCTCGCCGGACACGCAGCGACTCCTCGACGGGGAGGTGCGCCGGGTCATCGACGATTCGCACCAGCAGGTAGCCGCGTTGCTGCGCCAGAACCGTGACAAGCTGGACTCCCTTGCCAGCGCCCTCCTCGAGCACGAGACGTTGAACGAGGACGCCGCATACGCCGCCGCGGGCGTCCCGCGCACCGGCGCGCCGAGCGCCGACTCCTTCGAGGCAGCCGCTCAATCGCGGACGAACGGCTGAGCCCAGCGTCAGCGGGCCAGTGGCCGAACGAACTCAACACTCAGCGTGGCGTCCTGCTTGAGCGTCGCTTGGCTGGACCGGCGAGGGCCGGGCCGGATCTAGGGACTTTCGCAACGTTCGTCCAGACGCTTGCGGGGGCGCAACCTATGTGCCGGAGTGTTTCGTCATCCGTGGCTAGAAGCGCGAGAACCCGCAGGCGGGGTGGCCGGCTCGAACGCCGCGTCGGTCATGCCGCCTACTTATTTGCGCAGCGGGCGGAAGAACGCGCGAATCTCCTCGGCGAGCAGTTCCGGTTCCTCGATCGCGGGGAAATGACCGCCGCGCGGCAGCTCGCGCCACCGCGCCACCTGGTAGTACCGCTCGGTCAGTTCCCGCGGCGGCTTCGGCACCGGCACGAACTCGTTGGCAAATAAGGCGAATCCCGCAGGGACCGGGATGGGCCGGCCGGCCGTCAGCGGCGTGGCGTGCCGTCGGTGCTCGTAATACATGCGCATCGACGAGGTGATCGTTCCGGTCACCCAGTACAGCGTGAGCGTCGCCAGCAGCCGATCGCGGCCGATGCGCGCCTCGACGTCGCCGTGACTGTCCGACCAGGCGCGGTACTTTTCGACGATCCACGCCGCAAGCCCAGCCGGCGAATCGGTGAGTCCGTAGCCGACGCTCTGCGGCTTGGTGCGGTGCTGGTGACCGTACGCACCTTCGGCTTCCGCCCACTGTTCCTCGTCGGCGAAGTAGCGCCGCTCGCCGTCACTCCAGGGCTCGGGCGGCTTGGGAAGTCCGAACGCGCTGATGTGAATGCCGGCGAGCCGGTCCGGGTGGCGCAGCCCGAGCTGCGCGGTAACTCCGGCGCCGATGTCGCTGCCGTGCGCACCGAAGCGGTCATAGCCCAGGCCCTCGGTCATCAGCCGCTGCCACAGGTCGGCGACCACAGCGTTGATGACGCCCGGTCGGTTCGGCCGGTCCGAGAAGCCGTACCCGGGCAGCGACGGCACGACGACGTCGAACGCGTCGGCGGGGTCGTCCGGGTGCGCGAGCAACGGGATCAGGTCGAGGTATTCGAGAAAGCTGTCCGGCCAGCCGTGGGTCAGCACGATCGGCATCGGACTTGGCCCGCTGCCGCGGACATGGACGAAATGCACGTGCATATCGTCAATGCGCCCGCGGTACTGCGGCAGGTCGTTCAGGCGTCGCTCGAAGGCCCGCCAGTCGAACTCGCGCCAGCTGTCGAGGAGGTCGCGCAGGAACGCGAGCTCGGTGCCGTAGCTCCAGCCCGCTTCGGGCGAGGCGTCCGGCCAACGGGTGCGGGCGATGCGGTCACGCAGATCGTCAAGGGCCGGCTCGTCGACGGCGATATGGAACGGATCGATGCTCAACACCATTAAAAGCTAACACCGGTGTCAACGTATAATGGTGTCGTGAATGCGGCAACGGATCTGGGTCTGGTCGAGGACTTTCTCAACACGCTGGACGTGCGGAGCTTCCACCGCCGCGGTGTCGAGCACACCGGCGGCGATGCCTTGCCGACGCCGGCCGCACTGAGCCGGTGGCTTTCCAGGCACGGGCTGGTCCGTCCGTCGGCTCGCGCCTCTACCGCCGAGCTGCGCATCGCGCATCAGCTACGGTCTGCGCTGCGCGATGCAGTGACCCGCGATCACCTGGACGACCAGACAATGCGCCTCGCAAATGCTGCGCTCACCTCCGTCCCCGTGCACGTCGAGCTGGCCCGCGACGGTGAGCTGCGCCTGGCCGGGTCCGCGGGCGCCGTGTCGCGCGCACTCGCCGAGCTGCTCGCGATCGCCGTGCGCCACAGCGCGGATGGCAGCTGGTGGCGGCTGCGCGCCTGTGCTGCGCCGGAGTGCCGATGGGTGTTCTACGACGACTCGCGCAGCGGCGCGGGGCGGTGGTGCTCGATGTCGTCGTGCGGCAACCGCGCCAAGACGGCCCGCTACCGCGCCCGGAAGGCGGCGCTGATCAGCAGGTAGCCAAGGCGGCGGTATTCCCTAGTGTGTCTATCGGCATTGACGGAAATGCGCTCGTGTGGCTAGTGTCTGCTCGCGGGTGGATAGGCCAGCGAATCGCAGGAGGAGCTCGGGGTGCACACGCACGTGAGATGGCCAGCGTCGCCACATCCGATCGTTCCGTCGCAATGTACTTGCGGCGGCACGCCGACCTCGAGCGTGTCACGATCGCGCGGTGTCGTTGAACTGATCTCCTAGCCGCGTGTGCCGCGCAGCGCTCCCGGACCTTCGTCCGCTGCCGGGCCGAAGCCCCGCGTCAGCGCAGTTTCGTTGTGATCGAGGTGTCGAGGTGACCAATCTGCTGGACAACCGGATCCGGGCGCTGACGACGCAGCAGCTGTCGACGCTCGTGGCGCAGCTCGCTGCCGAGCCGGACGTGTGGATGCCACGACTGCAGCTGCCCGAACCTCGGCAGAGGTGGTGGGCTCGCCTGCGCGGCGGTCCCGCCGTCGACGTCTGGCTCTTGTCGTGGCTGCCCGGCCATGCCACCGACTTGCACGATCACGGTCCGTCTGCGGCAGCGTTCGCTGTGGTCCGCGGTGAACTGAACGAGGTTCGGATCGCGCCGGGCGGCCGGCACGTCAGCGTGCCACGCCGGGCCGGGTCGACGACGGCCTTGGGCGTCGGCGTGATTCACGACGTGCAGGGCGCGGGCAATCAGGCGGCCGTGAGCATCCACGCGTACTCGCCGCCTCTGGTGCGGATGACCTACTACGGCATCGACCAGCGCGGGCGGCTACGCGCCCGATCCACGCTCGACACCCACGAGCCGGAACAGGGATCGGACTAATGACATCGCGTCGTAGCATCGCCGAGGTCCTCGCCTGCGCACGGGCAAAGCTGCACCGTCTGACGCCCTATGCAGCGCATGCGGCGCAACAGAGCGGTGCCGTGCTCGTCGACATCCGACCCCAGCATGACCGCGAGGCCGACGGACTGCTGCCGGGTGGCTTTGTCGTGGAGCGGAATGTGCTGGAGTGGCGTTTCGATCCGGCCAGCGACGCGAGGCTTGGCTTGGCCTCCTACGACCTGGGGGTGATCGTCGTCTGCAACGAGGGATACACCTCTAGCCTGGCCGCGGCCGCCCTTCAAGATCTCGGCGTCTGGCGGGCCACGGACATTGTCGGTGGCTACCGTGCGTGGCGCAGCGCGGGTCTGCCCACGTTGGCCGGCGCTGCGCACGTTGGCGACTGATCACGGGTCCGCGCCTGCTCGAGGCCCCGTCGCCGACAGCAGCGAGATCAGCCATAGTGGCTGCGTGCCATAGCATCGAAGCGCCGACGACGTCCGGCCCACTCGCAACGTTGATGCGAATCCGTTCGTCGGCGAAGCGAATCCCGCGTACGGGCAACGCGTACGACCGCCACGCGATCGGATGGCGGACGATCCCGTACCACCCGAGGTCGCCTATCAGGTCATCCACGACGAGCTGCTGCTCGACGGCTCGTCCCGATTGAACCTTGCCACGTTCGTGACGACGTGGATGGAGCCGCAGGCCCGGGTGCTCATGGCCGAGTGCGTCGACAAGAACATGATCGACAAGGACGAGTACCCGCAGACCGCCGAGCTCGAAAGGCGCTGTGTGGCGATCCTCGCCGACCTGTGGCATGCCGCGGACGCCACCGGCTGTTCCACGACCGGGTCGAGCAAGGCCTGCATGCTGGCCGGCCTAGCCCTGAAGCGGCGCTGGCGCGGCACCGGACCGCCCAACCTCGTCATGGGCGCGAACGTCCAGGTCTGCTGCGAGAAGTTCTGCCGGTACTGGGACGTCGAGGCGCGCAAGGTGCCGATGGAGGGCTCGCGCTATCACCTCGACGCGGCCTCGGCCGTGGCCGCGGTGGACGGAAACACGATCGGCGTGGTGGCCATCCTCGGCTCGACATTCGACGGCAGCTACGAGCCGGTCGCATCGATCGCCGAAGCGCTGGATTCCCTTGCTGCACAGGGAGGTCCGGATGTCCCTATCCATGTGGACGGTGCGTCCGGTGCGATGATCGCCCCGTTCCTGGATCCCGATCTGGTGTGGGACTTCCGGTTGCCCCGTGTCGCGTCGATCAACACCTCGGGGCACAAGTACGGGCTGGTCTACCCGGGCGTCGGCTGGGTGCTGTGGCGCGATATGGAAGCGCTGCCCGAGGAGTTGATCTTCAATGTCAACTATCTCGGCGGCGAGATGCCGACATTCGCGCTGAACTTCTCCCGGCCCGGTGCCGAGGTTGCCGCGCAGTATTACAACTTCTTCCGGCTCGGCCGCTCCGGGTACCGCGCTGTGCAGCAGGCCAGCCGGACGTCGCGGTGTACCTTGCCGGCGAGGTGGAACGGCTCGCCGAGTTCGAGCTCATCACCCGCGGCGACCAGCTGCCCGTGTTGGCATTCACTACCACCGACGCCGCGCGGGGATGGGACGTCTTCGCGGTGTCGCGTCTGTTGCGCGAACGCGGCTGGCAGGTGCCTGCATACGCGTTCCCCGAGAATCGCCAGGACTTGGCCGTGCTGCGCGTGGTATGCCGCAACGGGTTCAGCGACGACCTGGCCGATCTCTTCCTGGCGGATCTGAAGGCGGCGGTGCGAACGCGGGGCACAGTGGATCGGCATGCGACGCTGAGCGGTCCGACGGGCTTCCACCACTGAGCCCGGGCGTGACCGGACGCGGCCCGCGCTAACACCTCTGACGTCAAGTCGCAAACCGGCTGTCCACAGGGGCGTGCTTTTCCACAGATCGCATCATTGGCGCGGCTCTCGGCTGTGCGTCTGCATAGCGTCGCGTGTGTGGTCATCTGGGAACGCGAGCACCGCGACGTCGGGGCTCTATGGTGGTGTCGGGTAGCTGAGCTGACGGGACTGCGCGGGGCTCGCATCAACCCTGGTTGGGACCGGGTTCGCGCACTGAGCATCGCGGCGATCGTCGCCGCCATGATCTCGGGTCTGGTCGGCTGGCGGTCTCGCCCGCACCAAGACGCACCATCCGTGAGGCCAGCACCGGGCAGCGACGTCAGCCCGAGTGCGATCTCGTCCGGGCACCCTGCCGGCGGCCTTGGTTACGTCGGGCGGAGCGCGCGTGCTCATCTGGTGGGGGTGTGATCGACGTACGGGCGGCGCTGACCGGATCGGGCGTGGCCGTTTCGCCGAGCAGCGGTGCGCACGTCCCGACCGGGTGTGGGCCGGACCTGCGCCTTGCCGGGCTGGCGCTGGGCACCTGGCTCGCGACGGTGCTCGCGCTGCGGTTGCCGCAGCATGCGGCGGTGACGCTCGCCGGGGCGAGTGGACTGGCGACGGCTCTTACCGCGCTGGTCGCCGCCGGATTGCCCGACGCATCGGTCGGTGGCAGGCGAGCAGTTCCGTTACTGCTCGCACTGGTGCCGATCTTCGTTGGGGGCGCCTGCGGGTCGATAGCCACGGCGGCGCGCACGATTGCCCGCGACGCAGGTGCGGTGCGCCAACTCGTGTCCCAGCACGCCACCGTCCACGCCGAGCTGACCCTGACCTCCGATCCCCGGGTGTCCCGCGAGTCCTCACCGGGCCGGCCGGTGTGGGTCGCACCCGCGACGGTAAAGCGCCTTGTCCCGGACGTGGTCGGCGAGTCCGCGGTCTCATTGAGCGCACCCGCGCTGATCCTCGGCACCGGGTCCGGCTGGCAGGGCCTGCTACCCGGTCAACGGGTCGCCGTCACGGCACGGTTGTCGCCGCCGCGGGTGCGGGATCTCACGGTCGCGGTCTTGACCGCTCGGGCGCCGCCGCGGCTGGAGGGTAGTCCGCCGTGGTACCAGCGGTTCGCCGGTCGACTGCGGGCCGGATTGCAGCAAGCCTGCAGTGGACTGCCGGTGAAGCCGGGCGGGCTGCTGCCCGGCCTGGTTGACGGAGATACGAGCCGCATGGATCCCCAGGTGCGCCGGGATTTCGAGGCTGCGGGGATGACCTACCTCGTCGTGGTCGCCGGCACCCACCTGGCGATCGCGCTCGGATGTGTGCTGTTCCTTGCGCAGCGGGGGCGCTTCGGGCCGCGGCTCGTGGCCGGCATCGGGCTGGTAGCGATCGCGGGATTCGCCGTGCTGGCGCGTCCCGGGCCGAGCGTGGCCCGTGGAGCCATGATGGCCGCACTGGGCCTGTTCGCCGTCATCTGGGGGCGGCCGAAGGCCGCGTTGCCGGCTCTCGCGGGCGCCGTCTTTCTCCTGCTCGTCATCAACCCGCAGTTCGCTGTCGAGGTCGGTTTCACACTGTCGACGCTGACCACCGCGGGCCTGCTGCTGCTCGTCCCTGTCTGGCGGGAGAGGCTGTGCCGGCGCGGCATTCGGCCCGGCATTGCGAGCGCCATTGCGGTGCCACTGGCGGCTCAGCTGGCCTGCGCTCCGGTGATCGCGGCGACGTTCGGCATGGTCGGCATATCCGCGGTGCCGGCCAACATGCTGGCCGCGCCGGTGCTGGAGCCGGCTATGGTGCTCGGGTTGGGGGCGACAGTGGTCTCGCCGGCGTCTGCGGGTATCGCACACGCGCTGGCGTGGATCGCCGCTTGGCCCTGCCGCTGGATGGTAGTGGTGGCCCACTGCGCGGCGCAGGTCCCCGGCGGCGTGCTGCCCTGGCCGACCGGCCTCGCCGGTGGCGTGCTGTTGACAGCCTTGCTGCTGATCGCCGTCGCGTTGTGGGTGCGGCGGCCCGCCCTGGTCGTTGTCCCGGTGGCCATCGAGTTGGCGATACTGGCTGCAGGCGGAGTATCCGGCGTGCCGAAACCGGGCCGGCTGGTCGCGGTCGCACCGGCCCCGGAAAGCAGGCCGAGTCAGTGTCAGGCCCGGCGTGGTCCGCTCCCCGACCCGACGTGCACGCCTGGCGCGCTCAACCCGAACGTCACCCAGGACACGATCGCCGCAACGATCTGCCGGCCCGGGTGGACGGCAACGGTTCGCCCACCGACCAGCTACACGAACGACCTCAAGCGGCACCAGATCGACCAGTACGGCTACCTCGACAACGCGCTCGGCGACTATGAGGAAGACCACCTCGTACCACTGTCGGTAGGCGGAAGCACGAGCGACCCACGGAATCTGTGGCCCGAACCGGGAGCATCACCGAACGCCAAGGACAAGGTCGAAGTGGATCTGCAGGGCGCCGTCTGTGCCCATCAGGTCAGCCTGGCCAGCGCGCAACAGGCAATCGCCACGGACTGGACCACGGCTGAGCAACGCCTCGGTATCGGCTAGCGCCGCGTGCCTTCTCAGTGCGCGCGAGCGAGCAGCAAAGCCGCGGCGACGAGTGGGACGGCGAGCGCCATCGCGCGCAGCGCGCCCTCCAGTGGGGCAAGCAGTTCCTGACGTCGTACCTGGATCGCCATGCCGTCCGCGCGAACGGCGGTGGCCGTGATGTCCGTGAGGCGGCGCCGCATCAGCCTGGCGGGTGTGCTGAGCCGGCGCTGCGCGACGGAGAGCGCCACCGCGGCAAGCACGGCAAGGGCTGCGGCGAGGGTGGTCAGGTGCAGTAGCGGTGGCCGCTGCGCGAGATACCCGACGGCCACCGGAAAGCCGCCCCAGGCAAGGGCGAAGCCGAGATCGGTGTGCAGGCGTCCGCCGAACAGTTCGAGGTTGTAGCCGAGTACCAGGACGATCCCGACGGCGATCGCCGGAACGAGCAGCGGGCCGGCATGCGGCACGGCGAGCACACCGATGAGCGCCGCCGCGAGCAGGCTCACCGCGGAGACAGTCCGAAGCGCGGCGTCGCTGATCGCCGTGCCGAGCGGGCGGCCATGCAACTCGTCGAGGGCGTGCGCGCAGACCCCGACAGCGAGGAAGAAGGCCAGGACGGTCGCGCCGAGCATCGCCCAGCTCAGCCGCGGCGCAAGCGCGGCACCGATCACCGCATAGCTGACGTGCCATGCGGTATAGGGCGGATGCAGCAGCGTCCACCAGTCGGCGGCCCACCCACCCCGCCTGGCGTAGAAGGCGGCTGTCGTGGTGGGCTGGTCAGGTGGCACGTCGCCGTCCCCACATGACGAGCCCGCCCCCGAGGCTCATCGAGCGGGTTCCGATGGCCTCGATGCCGGCGGCGCGCCACGCGTCCTGCATCCAGTGCACCGGGTACGTGCGGTAGTGCGTCGAGATCGACGGCCCCAGGAAGCGGCCGACATCGAACCACGCTCGCCCGCCCATGACGAGCCCTGCCAGGGGCAGGACCAACCGTGTGTAGCCGACCCATGCGGTGCGCCAAAGACGGTTCCCGGGTACGGCGAACTCCAGATTGGCTATGCACCCGCCGGGCCGCACGACACGAGCGAGCTCACTGATGGTCGCTGCGGGATCGGCCACGTAGCGCATGAGGTAGGTGAATGTCAGAGCGTCGAACGTGCCGTCGGCAAACGGCAACTGCTCGGCGCGTCCTACGACCAACTCGACGCGATCCGCCAGCCCGTGCCGCGCGATGCGTTGGTGTCCCCGGCGCAGCATGCCCGGCGCTATATCCACGCCCGTGACCGAAGCGCCGGTACGATCGGCCAGCATGATCGCCACGCCGGCGGTGCCGGTCGCCACGTCGAGTACCCGCTGTGGCGGGGGATCCATCACAGTGACGGCGTCGACCATGGCCGCTCGCCATCGGCTGTTCTGCCCGAGCGAGAGCAGTTCCGCCAGCAGGTCGTACCGAGGCGGCAGCCCGTCGAACAGTTCCCGGGCAAACGCGTTGGGTTGGGTCCGTGACCGCGGCACGGCTCGTGTCATATCCGTAGTCTGCCCCGCACCGGTGTCCCGTGCAGCGCTGTGACGTCGCCGTCGTCGGAGCAGGCCCGGCAGGGGCGGTCACGGCACTGTGCCTGGCGCGTGCCGGAGCACGCGTCGCCTTGGTGGACAAGCGCTACTTTCCGCGCGAGAAGGCCTGCGGTGACCTGATCGGCCCCCGAGGTGTCCGGCTACTCACGGATCTCGGGGTGACGCCGCCCGGAGCGCGCCGAGTCGGCGACATGATCGTAATCGCGCCGAACGGGTCGCGCGCGCTGCTGCCCGCGCTTCCTGGCGTCGACTATGCCGGACACGCACTCGCGATTACGCGGCAGCGCTTCGATGCGGCCCTTGTCGACGCAGCCCTCACGGCCGGCGCGGCCATGATCCATGACCGGGTCGTCGGCGTCGATGGCAAACGGGTACGTCTTTCGAGCGGCGGTGACGTGACCGCTGATCTGATCGTCGGCGCCGACGGCGCGATGAGCCGGGTCGCCGAAGCCGCCGGCATGGTGGACGAGGGGCGCGCACTATGGGGATTCGCGCTGCGCAGCTACGTCGACGCGCCGGTCGAACTGCCGTACATCGTGTTATGGGAACCGCGGCGGTGGGAGCTGTTTCCCGGGTACGGCTGGGTCTTTCCCACGGCCGACGGAGGGGCGAATGTCGGTCTCGGGCTCGCCGTCGGGGCGCATCGCCAGGACGCGCGCCGTGCGGCTGCACACTTCGGCGAGTTCCTTCAGCATGCAGCGCGTGAGCGATTGCTGCCGATCGGCGGTGCACGCGAGCGGCTTGGTGGCTGGCTCAAGATGGGCGCGATCGGCACCGATCCGGCACGCGGCAACGTCCTGCTCGTCGGTGACGCGGCGGGGTTGATCAACCCACTGCAGGGCGAGGGGATCGCTCAGGCGATGGCGAGCGGCCGTGCAGCGGCCGCTGCGATCGTCGCCGGACCCGCCGGTGCCGCCGAGCGATATCGGGCGGCGCTGTTCGCGATGACCGGCCACCATCGGGTCAATGCTCCTGTTCAGGTCGGCATGATCACGCACCCGGTGACGGTATCTGTCGTCGCGCGACTGCTCACGGCGCCGTTGGTTCGCAACGCCGTTGCGGGCGCCTGGTCGCTTTACTGGAACGATCTTGCATCGGGCGCCGTGCCGTCGCGTCACCGCACGCTCGCCGAGTATGTGGGTCGCCTTGTCGGCGCGGCAACTCGTCGGCGCGGCAGCCGCCTGGACCTCGTCGCACGCTCCTGATCGCACACCGACCGTGCGGCGTGCGCTACAGGCGACGCGAGCCGGGAATGCGGCGTGAGCGGCAGGCTACTCGCGTGCCGGGACGGGTGCGGCACCGAGGTCGGCAGCCATGCTGAGCTTCTCGCGCGACGTTGACGACACGCGGAGCTGCTCGAGCTGCAAGCGGCCGGGTATCGCCGGCCAGCGGCGTTCTCCTGCCAGTTCTCTTACGAAATGCTTAGGTCGGGGCTCAGCGCCACGAGCGCGATCCGATTGGGGGAAGAGTCCATGCAGCTAAGAGCAACTCGGTCATAGGTGATCGTCGCGTCCGCGGCAATTGCGGTTGCCGCTGCATCTGCTGTGGCCTCGCCGCGTCGACGTCCGGCTCCACGTCGACGTACATCGTGCTGTACCGCGACGGCGCGTCGTCGAGTGGCGCAGGCACGACCGTGCGCAGCGCGGGCGGCACTCTGGTCGCCAACTACAGCCAGATCGGCGTGGCCATCGCTCGCTCCAGCAATGCCGGCTTCGCCTCGGCGGTGGAGCAGAACGGCAAGGTCAGCGGCGTGGCTCGCACCGACGGGTTCGGCATCAAGATCGGCGACGTCCAGGCCGGTGCCGGCCCCGTCGCCGCACCGGCGGCCCCAACTTCGGGTGACTCGCTGTCGGGCCTGCAGTGGGACATGGCGCAGATTCATGCGCCCGAGGCGCACGCCATCACCGGCGGCAGCCGGTCGGTCGTGGTCGGCGACATCGACACCGGCATCGACGCCACACATCCGGACCTCGCGCCGAACGTCGACGCCGCCGACAGCGCGTCGTGTATCACCGGTGCGCCGGACACCAGCCCGGCCGCGTGGGCTGACGACAACGGCCACGGCACGCACACCGCGGGCACGATCGCCGCTGCCGCCAACGGCATCGGCATCGTCGGGGTAGCGCCGAACGTGCGGTGCAGCGCGCGATCTGGACCGCGGAACGGCGCGCGATCAAGTTCGCCCAGGGACAGGGAACGCTCGTCGTGGCCGCGGAAGGTAACCAGGCCGACGACCTGTCCCACCCGACCGTCGACGCCACGAGTCCCGACGACACCACGCCGGTGACCCGGCAGATCTCCAACGACTGCGCTGTCGTGCCGGTCGAGGTGCCCGGCGTCGTCGGGGTGACCGCGACGGGCAACTTGCAGATGAAGTCGTTCTACTCGTCGTTCGGTGCGGCCACGACCGACGTCGCCGCACCGGGCGGCGATTCGATCCTGCAGGTCACGGCAGCGGCGCCGAACGGCCGGGTGCTGTCGACCTGGCCGGCCAGTCTGCTCGCTACAGGCTGCGCCCGACCGGTGATCGACGCCAGCGGCGCCACGTACTGCTACGCGCAGGGAACGTCGATGGCCTCGCCACACGCGGTCGGCGTCGCGGCGCTGCTCGAGAGCGCGACCGGCAAGAGGGGTGCGGCGCTGTCGGCCGCGCTGCAGCAGGCGACGAACCCGCTGTCCTGCCCGAGCGACACGTCGGCGTACGACTTCTTCCCGGCCGTCGACGGCGGCGCGCTTCAGACCTGCCAGGGCGGCACGGGGCACAACAGCTGGTTCGGCTCGGGGGAGGTGGACGCCCTCAAGGCCGTCGAGTAGACGGGAGACTGCCGGCCGGGCTCCGCGCAGGGGCCCGGCCCGCTGCTCACGGTCGCGTCAGCGGCACGCCGTTGAAGACGCCGATCTCCTCGTTGTAGAGCTCGATTCCGGCGCCGTTCGGGTCGCGCATGTAGACGCTGTCCAGCACGCCGCGGTCCGGGCCGAGGTACTCGATCTTGCCTTCCTCAAGGCGCCTTTTAGCGGCGTCGAACTGCTCCTTGTCGACCGAGATCGCGATGTGCTGGATGCCACCGATCGTCTCGGTGAAGTCGGGGTGCTCGTGCCCGGGAAAGTCGAAGAAGCCGAGCAGGTTCCCGTGCCCCACGTCGAAGAAGAAGTGGGTGGAGCCGCGGTAGTCGCGGTTCTCGACCATCTCCACCAACGGGAACCCGAGCAGCCCCTGGTAGAACTCGATCGTCTCCTCGACGTCGCGGCAGATCAGCGCGACATGGTGCACGCCACGTGCTGTCGTAGGCGTCGTGGGCTCGTGCAGGTACTTCTGGCGAAGTTGCTGGCGGCGCTCACGGATTCGGGAGAGCTCCGCGTCGCGAGGCTCAGGCATAGTCGTTCCTTTCGACACGTCCAGGCTAGGGATTATCGCCAGATCAGGCGCTTCACGTCGTCAGCCGGTACCACCGTGCCGCAGTGCTACCGAAGATTTCTCGGCGCTCAGCCTCGGTCAGCCCTGCGGTCAGGGCTGTCGCCGCGGCGACCCACACGTCGTAGGACGTGGCAAGCAGGCATACCGGCCAGTCCGAACCGAACATGACTCTGTCGGGCCCGAATGCCTCGAGCAATACGTCGACGTATGGTCGTAGCTGCTCGACTGTCCAGGCATCATGATCGGCTTCCGTGACCAGCCCGGACAGCTTGACGGCGACGTTGGGCATGAGCGAGAGGTCGGCGATGTCCGACGCCCACGGCTCCAGTCCACCGGCGGCGATGTCGGGCTTGCCCCCGTGGTCGAGCACGAATCGCAGCTGCGGTAGTTCCGCCGCTGTCTCGGCCGCTGCGGGCAGCTGAAACGGCCTGACGACCAGGTCGAAGGCCAGGTCGGCGTCGGCGACGGCCGCGAGCCCACGGCGCACGTCGCGGCGGCACAGCCAGCGTGGATCCGGCTCGGCCTGGACTTGATGCCGGATGCCGACGAGCGACGTCCCACCCGGCTCGGCAGCCACCGCCGCCAGCCGGGTGCCGACATCCGTGTCGGCGAGGTCGGTCCACCCGACCACGCCGGCGACGAGCGGTTCTCGTGCTGCCAGCGCGAGCAGCTCCGGTGTCTCCTCCGGCACGGTGACGGTCTGGACCACGATGGTCGCGTCGAAATGGTTGGCGGCAAGCGCCGGTTGGACGTCCGCCAGCGAGAACGACCGCGAAAGCTCAGGCATGCCGACCGTCCAGGGTTGTGGACGCACCCCGAGATCCCAGACGTGCAGGTGCGCGTCGACCCGCAGTCCGCCGAACTCACCCATCGCGGAACCTCTGCCGCTGCCGGCCCAGTCCGTCGATCTCCAGCTCGACGACGTCGCCCGCGCGTAGATAGGGCTTGTCGGGACGTCCGAGCGCAACGCCCGCCGGCGTGCCGGTGTTGATCACATCGCCGGGACGCAGCACGAGGAACTGGCTCAAGTACCACACGAGGTGGTGCACCCCGAAGATCATCCGTTCGGTGGTGCCGTCCTGGCGCAGCACGCCGTTCACCCACAACCGCAGGCCCAGCGCCTGAGGGTCGGGCACCTCGTCAGCGGTGCGGATCCAGGGGCCCAGCGGGTTGAACGTCTCGCAGTTCTTGCCCTTGTCCCACTGTCCGCCCCGTTCCAGTTGGAACTCCCGCTCGGACACGTCGTTGCTGAGCACGTAGCCGGCGACACACGGGGGCGCATCGTCCGGCGAGGCAAGGTACCGGGCCTGCCGGCCGATCATCACGCCGAGTTCGACCTCCCAGTCCGTCTTGGTCGAGCCGCGCGGGATGACCACATCGTCGTAGGGGCCGACAACGGTGTCTGCGGCCTTCAGGAACATGATCGGCTCGGCCGGAATGTCCGCGCCGGTCTCTGCGGCGTGGTCGCGGTAGTTGAGCCCGATGCAAACGATCTTGCCCGGGACGAGCGGCGCGCCGAGCCGTCCTAGCTCGGAAACCACTGGAAGCGCCGCGACGTCGAGCGCCGGAGCGTCCAGAACTGTGCCGGTGATGTCGGGCGTGACGGCGGTGAGGTCGCGCCACACGCCGTCGGGGCCGCTGACTATCGGACGTTCCGCGCCGGGTGCGCCGTGCCGGGCTAGTCGCATTCGCCGATCCTCCGTGGTTGCGCCGAAAGACTAAGTATCACGTCGAGGCTGCGCGGGCCGTGGACGCCTTCGACGCGGTTCAGCTCGATGTCACTGGTCGCGCTCGGCCCGCTGATCCAGGTCTGCGGCCGTGTGGGGTCGAGCGCCGCAACCGCGTCCGGCACGATCGCTCGCACCTGCTCGGCGCGAACCACCACGAGCAGATAGTCGGGAACGAGGCTCAGCGCGCGCGGGCCCTGCCCGGGGCCGTGATCGAGGATGATTGTGCCGGTCTCGGCGACCGCCACCGCGCAGGTCGTGAGCGCCCCGTCCACCGCGTCGAGGTCGGCCGTGGTAAGCGGTTCGTGGGCGACTTCGCGGCCCGCCGGCAGCCACTCGGCCGGGAACCCGTCCGGGACCGCGAGCCGCCGGCTGCCGCCGAGCTCCGCGATGCGTCCGGCTACCTCGCCCGCTGGACAGCGACACACAGTCGCTCGGTAGTCCGCGACCCGCTCGACGAACTGGTCCAGGTCAGGCGCCAGGCTGCCGGCAGCCCGGTAGGCGCGGGGGATCGGCGCCGGCGTGGGCCGGTCGGCCAG
This sequence comes from Jatrophihabitantaceae bacterium, assembly GCA_036506155.1. Taxonomy (GTDB): domain Bacteria; phylum Actinomycetota; class Actinomycetes; order Mycobacteriales; family Jatrophihabitantaceae; genus DASXRA01. Next base: position 6,519 of record DASXSF010000095.1, on the reverse strand, counting down.
CGCCGCCCGAATCCGGGACAGAATCTCGTCCCGCGCAGTCACTGGCCTGCCCACCAGTCGCGGAAGGTCTGGCGCGGCGGTTGCGGCAGGTCTCGAGAGCGCACCCACGCCGATAGGGGTGGTGGTAACGCGCGCCGCCCGCGCAGCAGCCGGCCGAGCCGGGCGGCCCGCAGGGCCCGGCTCCAGCGCGTGGAATCGGCCATCGTCCACGCGGCGGCAGCCATCGCCGCGCGTTCCGGGGTGCGGCCCTTTGCCTCGACCGCCTTCGCCCGCAGATGCACCAGCATCGACGGGATATCGATCGCGACCGGGCACACGTCGTAGCAGGCGCCGCACAACGAGGAGGCGAAGGGCAGCGAGGTGTTGTGCTCCACGCCGGTCAGCTGCGGCGACAGCACCGCGCCGATCGGCCCGGGGTAGACCGACCCGTAGGCGTGCCCTCCTGTGCGCTCGTACACCGGGCAGACGTTCAGGCAGGCTGAGCATCTGATGCAACGCAGCGCCGACCGGCCGCGTGGGTCGGAGAGCGTCGCGGTACGGCCGTTGTCGAGCAGCACGAGGTGGAATTCCTGGCCCTCGACGGCCCCGGCCCACATCGATGTATAGGGGTTCATTCGCTCCCCGGTGGACGAGCGGGGCAGCAGTTGCAGGAACACCTCCAGATCGCGCCATGTCGGCACCAGCTTCTCGATGCCCATGACCGTGATGAGCGTTCGCGGCAGGCTCAGGCACATCCGCCCGTTGCCCTCGCTCTCGACGACAGCGAGCGTGCCGGTCTCGGCCACCGCGAAGTTGGCACCGGATACGGCGACCGATGCGGACAGGAACTGGTGCCGTAGGTAGCGGCGGGCAGCGTCGGCCAGCGCGGCCGGCTCGTCCGTCAACGATGGATCGACGTCGCGCATTTCGCGCAGGAAGATTTCCCTTATCTCCGCGCGGTTGCGGTGGATGGCGGGTACCAGGATGTGCGACGGTGCGTCGTGTCCGAGCTGCACGATCAGCTCGGCGAGGTCCGTCTCGTACGCGGCGATTCCTGCACGGGCCAGCGCCTCGTTCAGGCCGATCTCGTGCGTGGCCATCGATTTGACTTTGACGACGCTCGTCTCGCCGGTACGTCGCACCAGTCGAGTGACGATCCGGTTGGCTTCGTCGGCATCGCGGGCCCAGTGCACCGTACCGCCACGTACGGTCACTTGCTGCTCCAGCTGCACGAGGTAGCGGTCCAGGTTTGCGAGCACATCGTCCTTGATGGCAGCACCCGCCTCGCGCAGTGCCGCCCAATCGGGCAGTTCCTCGACGGCGGCGGCACGCTTGGCGCGGATCGTCGACGTCGCCCTGCCCAGGTTGCGACGCAGTTGCGTATCCGCAAGTGCCTTCCGGGCAGCCTCCGGGAACGGCGGGCCACTCAAATGCCCGGTCATGACGCCAAGATCTCCGCCAGGTGGACGGTGCGCACGCCGGTGTTCAGCCGGGAAAGCCCACCGCCGATGTGCATCAGGCACGACGAGTCGCCGGCTACGCAAACCTCGGCGCGAGTCGACAGCACGCCCGCCATCTTGTCCGCCAACATCGCGGTGGACACGTCTGCGTTCTTGATCGAGAAGGTCCCCCCGAATCCGCAGCAGGAATCCGCATCCGGCAGGTCGACGAGGTCGAGTCCGCGCACCTGGCGCAGCAGCCGCGACGGGCGGTCGCCGACTCGCAGCAGCCGCAGCGAATGGCACGTCGGGTGGTAGGTCACCCGGTGCGGGAAGTACGCGCCCACGTCGGTCACGCCCAGCACGTCCACGAGGAATTCGGACAACTCGTACGTATGCCGCGCCACCAGCTCCGCGCCCTCGACAAGCACGGCATCGCCGTACTGCCGTGCCACGTCGGCGTGCTGGTGCCGGATGGCGGCCGTGCACGAGCCGCTGGGCACCACGACCGCTTCGTAGTCCAGGAATGTCTCGACGTGGTTGCGCACCAGCGGCAGCGCCTCGCGCGGATATCCGGTGTTGACGTGCATCTGCCCGCAGCACGTCTGCTGCGACGGCACCTCCACGTTGTGGCCCAGGCGGCGCAGCAGCCGCACCGTCGACTTGCCCACGTCGGGGAACAGCGCGTCGACCAGGCAGGTGGCAAACACGGCGACACGCACCCCGACAGGCTAACCGGCTGAACCGAGACGGGCGGCGCCTCGTGATCGCAAGTGTGCCCGCGTAGGCGCGGGTACTGCCCACGTCTGAGGAGGCGTTGCAATGGTAAGCAAACGGGGCCTCATTGCGGCCGCCGTAACTGCGGCGTTCGTCGGGGGGCTCGGCCTACCGGCCGGGGCCCAGAACGGCGGCACCACGTTCACGCAAGAGAACCTGGTGTCGGACCAGCCCGGCGTCGCCACCCTGACCGATCCCAATCTGGTCAATGCCTGGGGCATGTCGCACGGACCGAACACTCCGGTCTGGGTCTCCGACAACGGCGCCGACGTATCGACCCTGTACCGCGGCGATGTTCCGGGCTCGCCGGTCTCGATCGTGCCGCTGGTGGTGAGCATCCCGGGCGGTGCACCGACCGGACAGGTGTTCAACAACACGTCCGCGTTCACGGTGCCGGGCACGGGCAGGCCGGCCTTGTTCATTTTCGCCGGTGAGGACGGCGACCTGTCGGCATGGAACGGCGGCACGGCGGCCGTCGCTGTGGGCCACACCGACGGCGCCGTATACAAGGGCCTCGCGCTCGACCCCAGCTCGTCGGGTCCGGTGCTGCTCGCCGCGAACTTCCACGACAACCGGATCGACGTGTTCGACGGCTCATTTGCTCTGCAGCCTGACACCGGTATGTTCCACGACGCTTCGCTGCCGGCCGGCTACGCACCGTTCAATGTGGCCGAGATCAACGGGCAGGTGTACGTGACCTACGCCAAGCAGGACGCTGAGCAGCATGACGACGTTGCCGGGCCGGCGCACGGATTCGTCGACGTCTTCACGAACGACGGTGCGTTGGTGCGCCGGCTGGTCAGCCACAGCGTGCTGAACTCGCCGTGGGGCATGACGATCGCACCGTCCACCTTCGGGCAGTTCGCCGGCGACCTGCTGATCGGCAACTTCGGCGACGGGCGGATCCACGCGTTCAACCCGAACACGGGCGCGGTCCTCGGCATTCTGCGCGGCACAAGTGGCAAGCCGCTGGCGATCGACGGCCTGTGGGGTCTGCTCCTCGGCGACGCCGCGGCCGGTGGTCCGGACGCGGTGTGGTTCAGCGCAGGGCCGGACGGCGAATCGCACGGCCTGCTCGGCGTGCTACGGGCCAACTGAGCGAGCCGGGTCAGGCGAGTAGCTGACGGATTCCGCGCGCGATGTCGTCCTCGGTAAGCAGCACCGTGCCGGCGGCATCGCCCAGCGGGATGTAGCTGTCGGCGCCGCTGACCCGGGCGATCCGCCCGGCGAAGCGGCGTTCGACGAGCGCGGCGACGATGCCCTCGCCGACGCCGCCACTGTGCCGGGTCTCGTCCACGACGAGCACCCGGCCGGTGGCGTCGGCTTCGCGCAGCATGTCGTCGACGGGCAGCGGCATGAGCCAGCGCAGGTCGACCACGCGCAGCGAGATGCCTTCGTCGGCGAGCAGCGCGGCAACCCGCAGGCTCATTCGCAGCCCGTTACCGAACGTAAGGACCGTGACGTCCCGGCCCTGCGTGTGCGTAAGAGCGCTGCCGATCGGGACATGGTCAGCCAGCCGGTAGGGGCCGAGCCAGCCCCGATCGCCCGGTACCAGCAGGTCCCGTTCGTGGTACAGCGCGATCGGCTCGAGGAACACGCTGACCTGCCCGTCGACGGCCGCCGCGGCGAGGCAGGTACGCAGCATCGGACCGGCGTCGTCGGGTCGCGCCGGCACCGCGACGACCAGACCGGGGATGTCGCGCAGCGGGGCCAGCCCGTTGTCGTTGTGGAAGTGGCCGCCGAAACCCCGCTGGTAGGCCAGTCCGGCGATGCGCACGACCATCGGGTTGGTGAACGTCCCGTTGGAGAAGAAGCGCAGGCTGGCTGCCTCGCCGCGCAGTTGGTCCGCGGCGTTGTGCAGATATGCGAGGTACTGGATCTCCGGGACCGGCAGCAGCCCGCTCACCCCTAATCCCAGGCCCAGCCCCAGGATTGCCTGCTCGTCGAGCAACGTGTCGAAGACCCGAGTGGTCCGGAACCGATGGGCCAGCCCACGGGTGACGCCGTACACCCCACCCTTGACGCCGACGTCCTCACCGAAGACGAGCATCCCCGGGCGTGCCGCGAGCGCATCGGTCAGCGCGGCGTTGATGTTCTGCGCGAGCGTGAGTTCGCCCTGCTGTTCGGGCACGCGCCCGGAGAACGCCACGCGGCGCGTGCCGGCGTCTGCGAAACGTCCTGCCTCGGCCGCAATCGCCGCAGGCCGGCGCGGCGCGAGTGGCTCCACGACCGTGCGGGCTGCGACGTGTACCCGCACGCCGAGCAGATCGTCGCCGATGGAGCGCACCAGCTGGCCGATTTCGTCGTAGCGGCCGGCCGGGTCGGGAAGTCCGATGCGCCGGGCCAGCGCGACGAGCGGATCGCGAGCGAACTCGGCGCTGATCGCAGGTGCACGCCGGTACGCGGCCTCGACGTCGGTGCCGGCGTGGCCCATGAACCGCACCATGCGCATGTGCAGCAGCGCGGGACGTCGCGTGGAGCGGACATAGGACGCCGCGAGCGCCGCGGTGGCCCGCGCCGCATCCGGATCGTCACCGTCGACGGCCAGGTACTCGATGCCGGGGCGACGAGCCGCCTCGGCCACCCAGCCCTCGGGTGTGGGCACCGAGATGCCGAGGCCGTTGTCCTCGCAGACCAGCAGCAACGGCAGCGGCAGTCCCTGTCGCACCGTGTATCCGGCGGTGTTGAGCGCGCCGGTCGCTGTGGAGTGGTTCAGGCTGGCGTCACCGAAACTTGCCACGGCCAGTGCGTCCGCCGGCCACCGCAGCGCGACGCCGAGCCGTTCGCCGCGCCCGATGGCGAACGCCACGCCGACCGCGCGGGGCAGGTGCGAGGCGATCGTGGACGTCTGCGGGATGATCGCGAGGTCGGGGTTACCGAAGACCTTGTGCCGCCCGCCGGAGGCCGGATCGTCCAGGGCGCCCATCATTCCGAGCAGGATGTCGCGCAGCCCGTCCTCGAGTTTGCGCCCCGCCTGGAGGGAACGCGCCAGGTAGAACGCCCCGGACCGGTAGTGCAACAGCGCAGGGTCGGTCGGGCGCAGCGCGGCTGCGACCAGGGCGTTCGACTCGTGCCCCGCCGAGCCGATCGTGTAGAAGCCCCGGCCGCGTTCGCGCAGGCGACGCGCTTCGACATCGATATGCCGGCTGCCGGCCATCGCATCGAACAGGCCGAGCAGTTCGTCGGATTCCGACCGGCCGTGCCGGGCAGGGATGTCGGCGAGGGCCTTGCGGGTCCGCGCATCCAGGTCGTCGTGGGGCGAGCTCACCCAGGAATCATGCCTTCCGGCGCGGCGAGCGCCTACCGGCAGGTCAGCTGGCGGCGGACACTCTCGACGCGGCCGCTCGGGTGCGCAGTCGCTCGATCTTGGCCGCGTCGGCGGGGCTGGCGGGAATGTAGACGACCATGCGGCTCTCGAGCATCCCGATTACCGCGAAGCTCGACGTCCGCACGTTCACGACGCCGAACGCGTCGCCGTCGAACGACTTCACCTGCGGCATCGGCGCCACAACCTGGTGGCTGGCCCACATAGCGGCGAAATCGTCGCTCTGGGCCGAGAGCTTTTCGACGAAGTCGCGCCATTGGGGCTCGCCGACGTGCCGTGCATAGTTGGCGCGGGCGATTGCGACCATGTGCGGCAACAGGCCGTCGGTCTGCACCGGGCAGTTGCCCATCGCGAAGATCTGCCACAGCGCGTTGCGTTCGATGCCGGCCGCCACGGCAATGGGCGGGAACAGGGCTGCGTACGACTCGTTGCAGGCCAGCAGGTCGTACTTGCCGCTGTAGACGCAGGCGGGGTTGGGTTCGAGCGCGTCGAGGACGGGCAGCACGACGCCGGGCAACGTGTCGGCGTCGTGTGCCTTCGGCACGCCCGGGACGTCGGCCAACCGGTAGAGGTGCCATCGTTCGGCCGGTCCGAGTTTGAGCACCCGGGCGATCGCATCGAGCACCTGCACGCTCGCGTTGATCGGGCGGCCCTGCTCGAGCCACGTGTACCAGGTGACGCCGACCCCGGCCAGCTGTGCCACCTCCTCGCGGCGCAGCCCCGGCGTACGTCGTCGCGCGCCCGGCGGGAGACCCACATCCTGCGGGTGCACGCGTTCGCGGCGGCTGCGCAGAAACGACGCCAGCTCCTCGCGGCGCTCCTTCAGGTAACTGCCTTCCACCACGTTCACCAGTAGATCGCCCGCCACCGACAAAGGCCACCTGTTATCCGCGCTACCAGGATGGACGGCGAGCGAGCGCTCGCACCATGAGCGACGCCTGCGGAGCGGGTTGGCCGGGCGCTCGAACCGACGGCCCGCGCCTCGGGGTGGGAAGGAGG
>DASXSF010000094.1:0-11675 GCA_036506155.1 Jatrophihabitantaceae bacterium | reverse complement strand
CGGGCCGTGACGTTCCGTTTCAGGGTCAAACGAGGGTCATGATCTTGTTACGGACATTGCCGAAATGGTGAAAGCCCCGGAATCCGGGGCCTCGGTGGTGGAGCTGAGGGGATTTGAACCCCTGACCCCCTCGATGCGAACGAGGTGCGCTACCGGACTGCGCCACAGCCCCGACTCGGGAACCCCGGACATCCGGAGCCGACTGCCAAGGCTAGCAGGTGCGCCGGCCCCTCAATTCTTCTCCGGCGTGGACTCGACGGAGGGCGCGGATCGCTAGCTTGCCCGCCGCTGCGCGGCGTCCTGGGCGAACGACTCCTCGGCGTAGAGCCCGGTCAGGTCGATCGTGTCGTGATCATGCAGGGCAAGAGCGTCATCGTCGATGCGCACTGTCGAGTCGGCGACGTTCGGCTCGGGGTCGTCGGTGGCGTCGTAGCTGACCGGCCCGCGAGCGCTCGCCCGGACCTGCCGCGCTTCGCGGCGTTCGCGGTCACGCACCACCTGGCTGCGCAGGAAGTAGACATAGCCGCCGAGTCCGGAGAGGAACAGCAGCGCGGGCACCCACAGCACCCCGCCCAGGACGACGGCGAGCACCAATGTGACCACGCTGCCGAGGCCGAGAATGGCGAGTGAGCGCCGTCGGCGGGCCATCATCGCCAGCCTTGCCGGTGACATCTCGGTGCGGTCGACGGGGTACATGAGCGCCTCCTCCGCGGCGGGAACGGGCCTGCGCATCGAGGGCGCGAGCGCGGCAGCACGCGCTCCAGGCACGAACAGTTCGGGCCGCGGCTCGGAGATCCGCGGCGACGTCCGCGGGCCGGCGACCCAGCGGACGGCCTGACGCGTGTCGTCGACGTCGGCCCGACGTGACACGGCAGGACGCGACAGGGCGACATGCCTGCGGGTGAGCGCGCGCATCGATCGGCCGAACTGCTCGACCGACCGTTCGTGGGCGCGGTCGTCGTGCCGCCGGACGATCATCGGCACGACCACGATCAGCCACAGGACGGCGAGGACGACCACCGTCAACATCGGTGACGTCATCGCACCTCCAGTCACACCAGTCACAGGCTCACACACCGTAACCGGGTCGGCGACCAGCGTGGGCCACCTCGCCCGGCGTGTCGGCCGGCGTTGAGGAACTCGTCACGGTGGCATCGGCGGCAGCGAGCGCAGCCGCGACTGCAATGAGCGCCCGCCCAACTCCTCGACGGTGATCGCGAAGGCGATGTGATCACGCCACGCGCCGTCGATGTCCAGGAACCGCTCGAAGTAGCCCTCCCGGCGCAGTCCGAGCTTCTCGACAACCCGCAGGCTGGCTGCATTTTCGGGGCGGATGTCCACTTGGACGCGGTGCAGCCCGACACCGGTGAAACAGTGGTCGATCACGAGGGCCAGCGCGGTGGGCGTGATTCCGCGCCCGGCCACCGCGGAGTCGATCCAATAGCCGACCGAGCAACCGCGCAGGGCACCGTGTACGACGTTCGACACGTTCATCTGCCCTACCAGACGCGACCCGTAGGTGACGACGAACGGCAGCATCGTCCCGGCGCGCGCCGCCTTGCGCAGCGCCGCCAGCAGCGGCAGCCACGCCGAGATCGCGTTCCTGTCGGCCCAGCGCAGCGACGAAGTGGCCTCCCAGGGCGAGAGCCACTGTTCGTTGCGCAACCGCACCTCGCTCCAGGCGCGCGCGTCCCGTCGGCGCGGTGGGCGCAGCCGCACCGGGCCAGCGACCAGCTCGGCGGGCCACCCTGGATGAGCCACCATCACTCAGCGCTGAGACAGCAGCAGCGGGATGACCGTCGCTCGCGAGCCCGCGACGACCTCGGTTACCGCCTCGTCGATCACGACCAGGCAGTTCGCGGACGCCATCGCGGCGATCAGGTGCGAACCAGCGCCCCCGACGAAGGACACGCTGTACGTGTCGTTGGCTTCGCGATGCAGTACGCCGCGGCGGTACTGACGCACGCCGGGCGGGCTCTCGACGCCGTCGAGCGCAACGGCCTGGACCGTGGCCCGCTGGAGTTGGCGCTTCCCGAGCAGTTTGCGGATCGCCGGCCGCACGAACACTTCGAACGACACCAGGGCGCTGACCGGATTGCCGGGAAGGCAGAAGATCGGCACGTGGTCGCCGAGGTGTCCGAACCCCTGCGGCTTGCCCGGCTGCATGGCGACGCGGAGGAACTGCACGGTGCCCAGTTCGGACAACGCCTGCTTGACGATGTCGAAGGCCCCCATGCTGACACCGCCTGTGGTGATCAAGATGTCGGCGCGCAGCAGCTGGCTTTCCAGGACGTCGAGAAACTTGCTGTGATCGTCCGGGATGATCCCGGCTCGGTACGTGTCGGCGCCGGCATCACGCGCGGCTGCGGCCAGAAGGTAGGAGTTCGAGTCGGGAACCTCGCCGAAGCCGGGCTGCTGACCCACCTCGACGAGCTCGCTGCCGGTCGAGATCACGACGACGCGGGGACGCGGCCGGACCAGTACCCGCTCCCGTCCGATCGCCGCGAGCAGGGCTATCTGCTGCGGGCCGATCGCCGCCCCGGTAGCGAGTGCCTGGGAGCCGGCCGGCAGGTCCTCACCGGCCCGGCGCACGCAGTCGCCGCTGCGCGCAGGCCCCGTGATCCTCACCCGGGCGAGGCCGCGATCGGTGTTCTCCAGCGGGATGACGGCATCCGCCCCCGCGGGCAGGGGCGCGCCCGTCATGATCCGCATCGCGAGTCCCGGACCCATGCCGTTGCGGCTCTTCGTCCCGGCGACCACGTCTCCCACGACCGGCAGGTCGAGTGGATGTTCCTCACTGGCACCGCGCGTGTCGACGGCGCGCACTGCGTAGCCGTCCATCGCGGAATTGTCGAAGCCGGGCAACGGCCCCCGCGTGACGATGTTCTCCGCGAGGAGCAGCCCCTGCGCCTCCAGCAGGGGCAACTCGATCGGCGCGACCGTGCCAATGCCGTCTAGCACCGTGGCCAGGTGCTCGTCGACCGACCGCATCGGTGGGTCATCAGCCACTGCCTACTCCTCGCGCTCGAGCCCAGTCACATAGTCGCGCAACCACGTGGTGAACCGCGCGCCGAGTTCCGGATGGCGCGTGGCCAGCTGCACGACGGCGCGGACGTAGCCGAACGGCTCGCCCGTGTCGTAGCGCTGCCCGCGGAACACGACGCCATGCGCGGGCATGCCCTCGCGCACCAGGCGGAGCATCGCGTCGGTCAGCTGGATCTCGCCACCCGCGCCGGGCCCCGTGTCTCGTATCGAGGCGAAGATCTCCGGCGGCAGCACGTACCGTCCGAAGATCGCCAGCGTGCTGGGCGCCTGTTTCGGAGCCGGCTTCTCGACAAGGTCGTTGATCGTGACGACGTCCCCCTCGATTCGGGACGTCGCGACGCAGCCGTACCTGCGAACCTCCGCGCGCGGCACATCAATGAGCCCTACCACGATGCCGCCGTGCTCGTCGTAAACGCGCAGCATTTGCTCGAGCAGGTCGTCGTCCTCGTCGATCAGATCATCGGGCAGTAGCACGGCGACCGGACCACCTGCGGCGAGCTCCTCACCGTGCGCCACGGCATCACCCAGCCCGCGGGGCTCGAACTGTTCCACCTCGTGGATCGTCGCGAGCTGCTCCGGCCGCCGGATCGCGGCCAGCGCGGCGTCGTCGTGTTTGGCGGCGAGCGCGGCCTCCAGCTCAGGATGGGGCGCGAAGTAGTCGGCGATCGCCTGCTTGCCCTCGTTGACGACGAGGATCACGTCGCCAAGCCCATTGCGCACAGCCTCGGCGACGACGTACTCGAGCGCCGGCGTACTGACGATCGGGAGTAGCTCTTTGGGCACCACCTTGGTAACCGGCAAGAACCGCGTTCCTCGGCCGGCCGCAGGGATCAGAGCAGTCGTTACACGGTTACCAGGCATGCCCGGCAGACTAACGGCATGGGAACGCCGGACAAGACGGAGCTACGCGCGAAGCTCCTCGCGGCGCGCGCCGGACTGCCTTCCGACAGCGTCGCCGTGGCCCGCGCCCGCGTGCGCGCGCACGTCCTGGACAGGTTCGGCACCTTGCGCCGGCTCGCGGCTTACCGACCGCTGCGCACCGAACCGGGCTCGATCGAACTGCTTGACGTGCTGGCAGTGCGCGCCGTGGTGCTCGTCCCGCTACTCCGAGCGGACCGCGACCTCGATTGGACCCCGTGGCCGAGCGGTGAACCGCTCGGCGTTGACGCGATCGCCGGCGTCGACGCCGTGCTGGCGCCGGCGGTCGCCGTGTCCCGGATCGGGGTGCGGCTCGGCCGTGGTGGCGGCTCCTACGACCGGGCATTGGCCCGGGTGCCGCCCGGGGTGCCCATCTGCGCGCTGGTCTACGACGACGAACTCGTCGCCGAGTTGCCCCGCGACGACTGGGACGTGCCGGTTACCGGCGCGATCACCCCGTCGGGCTGGCATGATCTGCGTCCCTGACACTGGACGGGAATGCCACCGACGCGCACCATGGTTAGCAGTCTTGTTGGTAGAGTGCCAACCCGGAGGACCGCGAACGATGCCCACGTACCAGTACACCTGCACGAATCCCGACTGCGGCAACCAGTTCGAGCTCGTGCAGTCGTTTACTGACCCGGCCGCGAGCACCTGCCCGGTGTGTGGGCAGGCCGTGCGCAAGGTCTTCGGGTCCGTCGGCGTCGTCTTCAAGGGTTCGGGCTTCTATCGCACGGACAGCCGGGCCGCTGCATCGTCCAGTGAGGCCAAGGCAGATTCCAAGCCGGCAACCGAGAGGAAACCCAAGCCCGCCGCGACCGGCTCCGGTATCCCGGCCAAGGCAGCCGCGTCCTCATAGCCTCGCTCAGCTGGCACGTCAAGCGGACTATCCACAGGCCTGCCGGTTATCCACAGGCTCGAATCTCGGGCAGCCGGCGCGGTTCGCGTGCGTTTGACTGGCCTGCGTGTCGATCCATGACCTCGCCGCCCGGCTGAACGGCTGGCCGCGGCGCGTGCTCGCCCTGTGCTGCCTGCTGCTCGCTGGCGCCGCAGCACTGGGTGCCCGCCATCCTGGCGACACCCGCGGCACGGGGCATCCGCTGCTCGTCGCGGCGCACGACCTCGCTGCGGGTACCCAGCTGTCCCCCGCCGACGTCCGGCTGCGCACCTGGCCCGATGAACTGCGTCCGGTGGGCGCATTCTCATCTCGCGGCGCGGTGGCCGGGCGACGCTTGGCCGGAGCCGTGCGAGCCGGCGAGGCGATCACCGAAACGCGGCTGTCAGGATCAGGAGTCGCGGCCGGACTGTCGCCGACGTTGCGGGCGGTTCCGGTTCAGGTCACCGGTGGTGCGGCCGGGCTCCTTCACGCGGGCGAGTTCGTCGATCTGCTTGTGGGCGATCCTCCTGAGGCGGCCAGCAGCGCGCCACCCGCGGCACACGTGCTCGCCGAGTCCGTACCAATTCTCGCTGTGACGTCGAGTCCCGGCGACGGCGATTCGTTCGGCGTCGTGGTTGCCGTCACTGCAACGACAGCGCTGAAGCTTGCGGCCGTATCGGGCCGAGCTTTGGTGGCGACACTGCGGCACCCGCCCTAGAACGGCTGTCCAGCGACACGATGCGCCGACCCCGACCTCTTACCTACCTTCGCCAACACGCGACGTGGTCCGGCTCCCCCCAAACATCTGCCGCGGTGGCAGAGCGTCATGCACACGACCGCTTAGGGGGCGGCATGTTCAGGGGCTTCAAGGACTTCGTCTTCCGCAGCAACGTCGTGGACCTAGCTGTCGCGTTCGTCATTTGCGACCTCATTCGCAAAGGTGGTCGACACGTTGGTAAGCACGATCGTGACTCCGATCATCAACGCATTTCCGGGGCGAGCGTCAACGGCTGGGGGTTCTCGCTCCGTGGCGGCGGGCTGAAGTCCAAGACGTTCATCGACATCTCCACGCTGATCAACTCGCTGATCGTCCTCACACTCACGGCCGCGATCATCTACGCGATCCTGGTGGTGCCGAACCAGAGGCTGCGCGTACGGCGGGGCGTGCCGCCGGCCCCGCCGACCGAAGTGGACATGCTCACCGAGATCCGCGACCTGCTGGCCGGGCAACAAGCCGGGCGCAGCGCACCCTGACGCGGTCTGCTCGCGGACGCACCACTCATTCGTGGTGGGGCGGGCGCTCCCGCTCATACCAGTCACGATCGCGCTGGTCAGGCTCCGGTTCACTCCATCCCACCGCATGTTCGTCGGGTGGCCGGTCAGACAGCGGCGGCTCTTCGTCGTCGTGGCGATGTGTGCTGTGCGTGAGGCGCCGCGATCGATTCATGACGCCATTGTGGTCGTCGTGATTGGATGGGGCTTCGGTGCTCGGCATTTGCGGGGATCAGCCGAGGGGAGATAACGCCATGGTGGATCAGGAGCGGACCACCGAGGGAACAGAGCAGCCGGCGGCCAAGGCTGCCAAGCTGGGTAGTCAAGCCAAGGACAGGGCCACCGCGATCGTCGGCGAACTGGCGCACAAGGCAGGCCCGGTCGCCGCGCAGGCCCGCGACAAGAGCGTCGAGATGGCCCACAAGGCAGGCCCCGTCGCCGCGCAGGCCCGCGACAAGACCGTCGAGATGGCCCACAAGGCGGGCCCACTCGTCGCCCAAGCCCGCGACATGGCCGTCGAACTCGCGCACAAGGCAGGGCCGGTCGCAGCACAGGGCGTCGGCACGACGACCCGCAAGCTCGACGAGCTCACGCACGGCAAGTACTCGGACCAGCTCAAGTTGATCAGCACGAAGGTCGAGCACGTGCTGGCACCCAACGGCAGGAGCAAGCCCGGCAGCGACGCCTCGCAGGACTGAGCTATCGCGGCCACGATCCGGTTCTGGGCAGGTGCGCGTAGGGCAGCGGGCCACGCAGAAGAGTCCACGCAGGCGCCCACTTTGGGCATCCTCCGCGGCGAACTCGCCGCCCGGCCGTCCCTCGCTCATGTCGTCGCCGTCGCGACATTCCTCGTGAACGGTCAGGCCGCCGGGGATGACACGCCGCTGCCGCCCGAAGCAACTGTCGACGTGCTGCCACCCTTCGCCGGCGGCTGACACGGCGCCCGCGTCGCGGCCGGCGGGCTCATTCGTCGCGAGCGCTCATCGCTCCTCAGGGGCAGTTGACCCACTCGTCGGTGCCGTCGTCGAACACCTGCCGCTTCCAGACCGGCAGACGCTGCTTCACCTCGTCGACGAGGCGGGCGCACACGGCGAACGCCCCGCCGCGGTGCATCGAGCTCACCGCGGCGACGAGCGCGACGTCGCCGACCGACAGCCTCCCGACCCGGTGACTCACCGCTACCCCGTGCACGGACGGGAGCGCGGCGAAGCGCTGCGCCACCTCACGTAGCACACTCTCGGCCGCCGGGTAGGCCTCGTACTCGAGTTCGACGACGCGTCGCCCGCTGTCGACATCGCGCACCACGCCGCAGAACACGACATGCGCGCCGGCTGATGTGCGCGTAACTGCGCGCTCGTGCGCCGCGACGTCCAACGGCGCCGCCGAGACGCTGACCAGCAGCTGATCCGACGCGATCATGCGCTCACACCCCGCCTCCCGGGCGGTGGTCGCCGCCCGCCAGCTGATCCAGCACATGGCCCAGTAGCGGAGCCAGCACGCCCATGCCGTCCCGCACCCCGCCTGGCGAGCCCGGCAGCGTAACGACGAACGCGGCACCGATGGTGCCGGCGACCCCTCGCGACAGCACGGATGTCGGTATCCGCTCGTGCGACGCCAGTCGCAGCACCTCGGCCACGCCGGGCACTTCCCGATCGAGGAGGGCCCGCACCGCTTCAGGCGTCACGTCGGTCGGCGCCAGCCCGGTACCACCCGTCGTGATCACCACTCGGGCGCCGCCATCCACCGCAGAGCGCACCGCGGCGCGGATCGCCTCCACCTCGTCCGGCACGACCACTCGGGTGTCCACCGCACAGCCGGCGTCTGCCAGCAACGACGAGAGCAGTGCGCCGGAGTCGTCGGGACGCTCACCGCTGGCGGACCGGTTCGAGCAGGTGATCACTGCAGCAGGCACCGTGGTCATTCGGGCCGCCGCCACTGGCCGCTGCGCCCGCCAGATTTCGCAATCAGCCGGACCTCGCTCAGTACCGCCGACCGGTCCACCGCCTTGACCATGTCGTAGAGGGCGAGCCCCGCCGCGACGACCGCGGTGAGTGCCTCCATCTCGACGCCGGTGCGGTCGGTGGTTCGCGTCGTCGCGGTGATGTCCACAGCTGACTCGGCGAGCTGCACGTCTACGGTCACGGCGGAAAGCGCAATGGGATGGCACAGCGGGACCAGGTCGGGGGTGCGCTTCGCACCCGCGATGCCGGCGATGCGAGCCACGGCCAGCGCGTCGCCTTTGGGCAGCCCGTCCCGCCGGAGCAGGTCGATCACCTCTGGCGTCGTGGTGAGCCGTCCGGCCGCAACAGCCTCGCGCGCGGTGATCGCCTTGGCCGAGACGTCGACCATGCGGGCGGCACCGGCCGCGTCGACGTGCGTCAGCTTCATGCCCTGAGGTTAGCGCCGGTCTACGGTAGGGCGGATGCGTCCTCGCCGCGCCCTCGGCGCCGTGCTTGCGGCCACCGCCCTTGTCACCGCCGCGGTGGTGGGATGCGGATCGAAGGCAACGAGCACGGCCGGGGGCCCGACGAGCCACGCTACGAGCCCGGCTACGGCGGACTCGACGCCTGTCACCACCACGCCGGCCCGCTCGATACCGGCCCGCTCGACGCCGGCCCCCTCGACGCCGCCCAGCTCGGTACCGGGCACCGACGGCGGACGCACCATGTCACCGCCACACATCGTCTGCTACCAGGACCAGTTCACGATGCGCTACGACGGCACACAACTGCATCCAGTCGAGCTGTGCATTCGGGCTGGTGCGACCGGCCGCATCATGATCACCCAACCTGCCGGCGCGACCTGGCCGCTGCCGAATGTGAGCCCGGCACGCGTCGTCGCCGCACATGCTGCCCGGTCGGGACGCATGCTCGTCGTCGGTGTCACCGCGGGCCAGCACGGTACCGCGACCCCTGCCGTGCCGGGCACCTCCTGGCAACCGGAGATCGCCGTCCCCTGAGGCGCCCGCCAACGGACGCAGGCACGGTGTCGTTTCCGAAATTTAGAGACAACTTCGTGCGTGTCCAGAATCAGGCAGAATCACCTGCCGCTAGTCGGGCAATTAGCGCCTAGCTTTGCACCCACAGTCACACGGCGACTACTCATCTCACCTCAGGAGGTCTCCGTGAAATTCGCATCGGGGGGAATGAATGTCCTTCCTCGCAGCAGGCACGGCAATCGCAGCCTTCGGACGGTCCGCGTTCGCGCTCACGACCTCGGCAAGTGCGCAGACGCCGACGTTCGCACACAGCTGTCCACAGCAGGTCACCAAGGGTCACTTCACCTGCTTTGCGCTGAAGCGCACCGACATCAAAGAGCCGAAGGTGCTGGCCCCCGCCGCGGCGCCCAGCGGCTACGGACCGAGCGACGTCCAGTCGGCGTACCAGCTGCCCGCGGCGGCCGGCGCGCCAACCAGAACGGGCAGAGCAGCCCGCTGCCACCTGGCAATACCGGCTGGGCCGGCGAGATCTCGCTCGACCTGGACGCAGTCTCGGCGGCGTGCCCGAAATGCCACATCCTGCTGGTCGAAGCCAACGACGCGTCCGACAACCTGTTCACCGCGGTCGATACGGCCCGCACCCTGGGCTCCAAGTTCATCTCGATGAGCTGGGGCGGATCTGAAACCGGCACGCAGAGCAGCTACGACTCCCAGTACTTCAACCACACGGGCATCGTGTACACGGCATCCAGCGGCGACAGCGGCTACTCCGCCGGAGTGATCTATCCGTCCACATCGCAGTACGTCGTCTCGGTAGGCGGAACATCGCTGACCCGCGCGTCCGGAACGCCGCGCGGCTGGTCCGAGTCGATCTGGAGCGGCGCGGGCAGTGGCTGCTCGTCCGACGTCACCAAGCCGTCGTGGCAGAGCGGCATCAGCGCCTGTTCGAGGCGCGCCGACACCGATGTGTCGGCGGTGGCCGACCCTGCGACGGGTCTTGCCGTCTACCAGACCTACGGCGGCGGCGGGTGGAGCGTGCACGGCGGCACCAGCCTGTCGTCGCCGCTGATCGCATCGGTGTACGCGATCGCCGGCACGCCGGGGTCCAGCGACCATCCGAACTCCTACCCGTACGCCCACACCGGCAACTTGTTCGACGTCACCTCGGGCTCCAACGGCTCCTGCTCGCCGAGTGTGCTGTGCCATGGCAGCGCCGGCTGGGACGGACCGTCCGGGCTGGGCACGCCGAATGGCACGGCGGCGTTCACCGCAGGTGGTGGCGGGGGCGGCTCGGTCATGGTTAACAACCCGGGTAACCAGACCGGCACCCTCGGCACGGCTGTCTCGTTGCAGATGTCGGCGTCCGGGGGTACGCCGCCGTACACCTGGTCAGCCACCAGCCTGCCGGCAGGGCTGTCGATCAACTCTTCAACGGGCCTGATCTCGGGGACGCCGACCACGGCGGCGAGCTACACCGTCACCGTCACGGCGACGGACACAGCAAATACCACAGGGACTAGGCAGTTCGGCTGGACGATCAGCCCGTCGGGCGGGAGCGGTTGTTCCGGGCAGAAGCTCAGCAACCCGGGCTTCGAATCCGGCTCGATAGGCTGGACGGCCACCAGCGGAGTGATCAACACCGACGGCGCTCACTCGCGTAGTGGTACCGGCTACGCGTGGCTCGACGGCTACGGCACCACGCACACCGACACGTTGTCGCACTCGTCGGTGAGCATCCCGTCCGGCTGCTCGGCGAACCTTACCTACTACCTGTGGATCTCCAGCCAGGAGGGAACGTCGCACGCGTACGACACGCTCACCCTGACCGTGAACGGCACGACCGTGCAGTCGTTCTCGAGCGTCAATAAGGGCTCGACCTACGTCCAGCGCAGCGTCAACCTCTCCTCGTACGCGGGGCAGACGATCACGTTGAAGTGGACCGGCACCGAGGACTACTCGCTCGCTACGTCCTTCTTCATCGACGACACAGCGCTGAACCTGAGCTGACGTTCGCGGGCTCCGAGGGGGCAGCTGCATCTGCAGCTGTCCTCTCGTCGTGCCGATACCCTGAGCTGTGCGCCCCCGTAGCTCAGGGGATAGAGCGCCGGACTCCTAAGCCGGGCGTCGCAGGTTCGAATCCTGCCGGGGGCACCGCTCAGGCGCACCGCTTACGTGGGGCACGACGGGGCACCCTGTGCAGCAGAGACCCGAGGCACAGCATGCGATCGGTCAGTTGATGACCAGTAGGCGCCGCTGATACGTCGGTCGGACTGCCTGCGGTTGAGCTAATGGCAATGCTGGGAAGAACGGCGACAGGGGGGCGCCAGCGACGGAGGTGCGCGTTGTTCGAGGCAGAGGACATCCGGGACTGGCGTGGGCACGATGTCGTGGATTCATCGGGTTCGAAGATCGGCTCCCTGGAGGCGGTGTATTTCGACACGGCGACCGAACAGCCCACCTTCGCCACGGTGAAGGTCGGCATGGTCGGCCGGCACCGACTCGTGTTCGTCCCGCTGTTCGCAGCGCGGGTGTCCCCCGGGCACGTCCGCGTCACCGCGGACAAGAAGCTAGTCAAGGACGCGCCGTCCATCGACACCGACGGTGAGCTCACCGCAGCCCAGGAGC
>DASXSF010000093.1:0-2107 GCA_036506155.1 Jatrophihabitantaceae bacterium | reverse complement strand
CGGTCAAGACCACTCAACAGGCACCGAGCCCTGTCGGCCCGCTCACCGTCACCATGCTCGCCATCGAGGAGACCGACCGCGCCTTTATGGTCGGATATAGCGACTTTCCCGCCGGTTGGCGAGTCGACCTGAACAACGCTGCCCACGGCGCGGCGGTACTCGTGCATGGGCAGGCGACCGACCTCCATCGCGTTAGCCCCGGTTATTCACGTCGTTCGTGGTGACGATCTTGCGGCAGGCTTGTTGATCTTTGTGGCGGTGGCGCGTCGCGTCGGTGTGGGTGATCGCCCGGCCTCGGGTGCCGGGTTGTCCGTTCGGTTCGTCGGGACGCGGGTCGCGGGTCAGGTGGCGGGGACGGGTAGTGCGCGGAGCCGGGCGAAGGCCTGGGCGAGCGGGTGTGCCCAGCGCCAGTTGCGGTCGATCTTGAGCCGGAGTTTGCGTCCGCCGCGGACCAGCCGGGCGGCGACGTGCAGCAGCCGGTAGCGCAGCTTCTTCGGTTCGGCCCGGGCGAGTTCGGGGTGGTCGTGCAGCAGGATGGTCTGGGCCCAGGCGAGCAGGTCGATCGCGGTCAGCGCGCAGGCCAGCCAGGCGGCGTTGATCGCGAACTGCCGGGACGGCATGCGGCCTAGTCCGGTGTCCTTGCCGGTCCGGATGCGGTCTTCGACGCGGGCGTGGCTGCGGTGCCGGGCGTCGAGCCAGGCGTGCTGCCCGATGGGGGTGTCGGTGGCGAAGCAGGTGTAGCGCCAGCCGTCGCGGTGCTCGATCAGGTCCAGCTGGGCGCCGGGGTGGGGTCGTTCCCGGCGCACGATGATGCGGATGCCGGGTGGGTAGTCGGCGAACATCGCCGCGGGCAGCACGCCGGTCAACTCGGCCACCGCCGCGGACTCGCGGGGGTCGCCGGCGATGTCGACCGCCGGTGTCCAGGCCCGTCGCGGGAGGGCGGCGATCGCTCGGTGTTCGCGTTCGGTCACGGCCCAGCCGATGGAGAATTCCGTTGCCACACCGTCGTTTCGCAGTGCTCGGATGTGGGCCAGGAACGCCTTGGAGGAGCCGGCGCCGTCGGCGCGGACCAGGATCGGGTAGCCGTGCCGGTACTCGTCCGGGATCTGCGCCAACGCCTGATCGAGTAGGCGCATGTGATCGGCGGCGGTGTTGGCGCCGGCGTTGCCCGGCCGCAGGATGCCGGCCAGCGCCTCGTTGCTGTTGTCGCAGAACGCCAGCACCGGGTGATAGCCATACGAATGCTTGAAGGTCGCCGCGGTGCGTTCCTTCTCGCTGTGCGTGACCACGATCGTCGCGTCATCGTCGATCACCAGCACCGGTCGGCCCCGCTCGTCGAGCAGCGGCGTCCCGGCGACCAGCGACGCGGGCAGCGCCTGCCCGCTCTGCTCGCCCCGCTGCGCCCACGCCACCGCCCGCGCGGCCGCGCGGGCTGCGGCGATGCCGTCCAAATCCGCCTCACTGATCGAGTTCAGCACCCGCCAGCACGTCGAGTCCGACGCCACCGGGCCGAACACCGCCGCCTGATCGGCCAGCGCGGCGATATCGCTGATGCACTCCCCGCCATCGGCGAGCATCACCGCCAGATCGACCAACACCCGGCCCGGGTCGTGCGCGGTCTGCGGCACCGTGCGGTGCGCGAACACCGCAGACAACTGGGCTGTCAGCGTCGTCTGATCGGCTAGATCCGCGATCAGCCGCGACCCGGCGTGCGACACGACACCGGCACCATCAGCAGAGACATCGACCCGCGGGCGAGTAGCGTGCACGTGGAAAGTGCCTTCCTGTTCGAGTTCGTGAGCCGTCAGCAAGCTCAGAATCCCGTACAGGCAAGGCACTTTCGATCATCTACACGCCGACACGCCAAGTTGATCTTGCAGAGCCAGGGTTAGCGTGACATTCAGGTGATGCTGTTTAGCCCAGTCAAGAAATGCCTGCGGGTCGGGGAACAGGTTCGGATTCCAATTCCAACCATCCCACTGCTGCGGGGATTTCCAATCCGTGTCGACGACAAGGTAATCCAACGGAACCTGGTTCTGTTCAAACGCCGGGATCAGCTGGTTCTGATAATCGCTGGTCGTGAACGCGTTGAACTCGGAGAACCACA
>DASXSF010000092.1:0-16089 GCA_036506155.1 Jatrophihabitantaceae bacterium | reverse complement strand
GGCCGCAGACGACGCCCGGCCGCGCCCTGGCGCCGACCTCGACCTCGACGTTGTAGGCCAGCGTGATCGCGTCCGGGTCGCGGCCGGCCGCACGGGCAGCGGCGCGGATCCGGTGGCGCATCGCGGGCACCTGGTCGGGCGGCGCGAAGCCGAGTGAGGGAATCCAGCCGTCGGCGAGCTCTCCGGTAACGCGCAGCGCCCGTGGCCCGTAGGTGCCCAGCCAGATCGGGATGCGGTGTGCCGGCTTGGGTTCCAGCATGGCGTCCTCGACCCGGTAGCGCCGGCCCGAGAACGTCAGCCGGGGTTGCTGCCACAGACCACGCATGATGCGGATCGCCTCGTCCATGCCGGTGACCTTCTCTGCGGGTGGGGGCACGCCGAGGCCGAATGCGCGGAACTCGTCGTCGGATGAGCCGCCCCCCAGGCCGAGGATCAGCCGTCCGTCGGACAGCCGGTCCAGCGTCTCGGCCATCTTGGCCACCATTGCCGGTGGCCGGTACGGCACTCCGAGCACACGAGTTGCGACCTTGATGCGGGACGTCGACGCGGCGATCCAGGTCAGCAGCGTCCATACCTCGTACGGCGAACCGGCAGCAGCCGGATGGTCAGCCGCCGAGACGAAGTCGAAGCCGAGCGCCTCGGCGGTTCTGGCGAGACCCACCGGATCGGCCCCGGACACGTTCACTCCGACCTGAACTCTTGACACGTCAACAACCCTATGTGACGTGTCAAGTAGTGCTAGGTCCACCGTGGCTCGGGAGCTAACCCCATCGTGTCGGGACACGGCGTTCCATAGCGTCGAAGACGTGCAAACGATCACCGAGCGCGAGACCCAGGTTCACGCCGTCGCACTGCACGCGGTGCAGAAGAGCTACGGACGCGGCTCCTCGGCGGTGACCGCGCTGAAGGGTGTCGACGTCAGCTTCGCCAGGGGCACGTTCACCGCGGTCATGGGTCCGTCCGGGTCGGGAAAGAGCACGCTGCTGCACTGCGCGGCCGGGCTGGACCGGCCCACGTCCGGGCAGGTGTGGCTCGGCGGCACGGAGCTGGGCACGCTGTCCGAGACCGAGCTGACCAAGCTGCGCCGAACCCGGATCGGCTTCGTGTTCCAAGCGTTCAACCTGGTGCCGGCGCTGAACGTCCGGGAGAACGTGCTGCTGCCCGCGCGACTCGCCGGACGCCGGGTCGACCGGCGCTGGCTCGCCGAGGTACTGCGCCGGGTTGGCCTCGAGGGTCGGCTGCGTCACCGCCCGGCAGAGCTCTCCGGCGGGCAGCAGCAGCGGGTGGCCATTGCCCGCGCGCTGGCCGTCCGGCCCGAGGTGATCTTCTGCGACGAGCCGACCGGTGCGCTGGACTCCCAGACCGCGGCGGGCGTGCTGGACCTGCTGCGCGAGGCGGTGGACCGGGACGGGCAGACGGTCGTCATGGTCACGCACGACCCTGTCGCCGCGTCGTACGCCGACCGGGTGGTGTGCCTCGCCGACGGCGTGGTCGTACATGACGTTCCGGCTCCCGGCGTTACCGCGATCGCCGAGATGCTCGCCGAGGTACCAAGATGGTGACACTCGCGTTGCGGATGTTGCGGCAGCGGCCGACCAGCGTGCTCGCGACCTTCATCGCCCTGTGGCTGGGCGTCGGCGTCGTCACGGCGTGCGGTGTACTGCTCGAGTCCGGAATTCGCTATCACGGCACCGCCCAGAGGTACGCAGCCTCGACGCTGCTCGTCGCCGCAGCTGACCTGCGCATAGTCGACGGCAACGGCGGGGACCGTGAGGTCAACCACTTCGCGCTGCCGTCGCGCGGGCACCTCGATGCCGCGCTGCTGCCGCAGGTGGCGGCGCTGCCGGGTGTGCGCACGGCGGTCGCCGACTCCGCGACGCCGGCGCAGGTGCTGCCCGCGCGCGGGACGTCCGGGGTGGCCGCGCAGGTGCATCCGTGGGCGTCGGCGGTGCTGGCACCGTTCACGCTGCGATCCGGCGTCGCCCCCGGCGCCGGCCAGGCGGTGCTGGACGCCGGCACGGCGGCGCGTCTGGGGGCGCGTCAAGGAACCGTCGTGCGGCTGCTGCTGCCGAGCGGGATCCGGGCGGTCACGGTGAGCGGTATTGCTTCGACGGTGGGCCCACCGCCCGCCGACCCGACCGTGTTCGTGGCCAAGCCGCCGGGGGGAAGCGCTGATGTCATCGGGGTGATCGCCGCATCCGGCGTCTCGACCGCGGCGCTCGCGCACGCCGTCGATGGGGTACTGCCGCACCCGGCCGGCGACGCCGACGGTGCGTTTCCCCGTGTGTACGCCGGCGCGGTGCGCGGCATGGTCGAGACGCCCGACGTTGCGCAGGGCCGGGCGCTGGCCATCGCGCTACCGAGCGTGTTCGGCGGGTGCACGCTGTTCATCGCGGCCCTGGTCATCGCAGGCACCGTGGGCCTGTCCGTGCAACAGCGGCACCGCGACATCGCGCTGCTGCGTGCCATCGGTGCGACGCCGCGGCAGGTGCGGCGCATGGTGGTGCGCGAGGCCGCGGTGCTGGCCGTCCTGGCCGGCGCGAGCGGCGTCTGGGGCGGCTTTGCCGGCGTGTGGTGGCTGCGCGATCAGTTCGTGCACCGCGGCATGACCCCGGGCGACTTCACCGTGCACGTGTCGTGGCTGCCACCGCTCGTCGCCGCGGCAACCACGCTGCTCATCGCGGTCGTGGCCGCATGGGTCGCGAGCCTTCGGGCGAGCCGCATCCGGCCCACTGAGGCGCTCGTCGAGTCGTCGGTCGAGCGGCGCCGGGGCGGCTGGCTGCGACTGCTGCTCGGCCTCGCCACCGTGGCCGGAGGCGTTGCGCTGGCGATCACCGCCGAGCGGCTGCGCGGTGATCAAGGTGCCGGCGTGGCGGTCGGCGTCGTGGCCACGCTCGTCACCGCCGTCTGGCTGATCGCCCCGTGGCTGAACCGCTTCGCCGCAGCGCTCGCCGGTGCCGGCATGCGCGCCTTCGGCGTCACCGGCCGGCTCGCCGCCGCCAACGCCGCGGCCTCCGCGCGCCGGCTTGCGCCGGTGCTCAGCTCAGTGGTGCTCGCGGTGGGACTCGGCGGCTCGATGTGGTTCGTCCAGACGTCCATCGCCCACCGCACTGCCGAACAGAGCCACGCCGGGCTGCGCGCCGACTATGTCCTCACCGGCCCGGCCCTGCCGGCTGGGAGCGTGGAGGCGC
This sequence comes from Jatrophihabitantaceae bacterium, assembly GCA_036506155.1. GTDB lineage: Bacteria > Actinomycetota > Actinomycetes > Mycobacteriales > Jatrophihabitantaceae > DASXRA01. Next base: position 12,898 of record DASXSF010000092.1, on the reverse strand, counting down.
TGCGCGACGTCGCCGGCGTCCATGCCGTGACCGGCATCGTGCGCGGCGTCATGCTCGACCGGAGCGAAGGCGATACCCAGTACACCGCGCAAGGGATCGAGGGCTCCGACGCGACGTTCGACCTGGGCGTCACGTCGGGCAGCCTTGCCGACTTGCGGCCCGGCACGGTCGCGCTCGACCGGCTGACCGCCGAGACGGTGCACGCGCATGTGGGCGGCGAGTTCCGCGCCTGGTACCCGGACGGCACGCCAGCCGTGCTGCGCGTGGTCGCCGTGTACTCCCGCGGCCTCGGATTCGCGGCGGTGACCCTGCCGGCACAGGTTCTCGCTGCGCACGCCTCAGGGCTCACGTCGCTGGCGTTCGTCAGCGCCGACCCGTCGGCTCGGACCGCTCTCGTGCGGGTACTCGACCGGGTTGCCCCAGGAGCCAGCGTCGTCGATCGCGCGAACTATCAGGCGGCGCTCGACAAGGAGCTGGCGCAGAACGCCTGGGCGAACCAAGTCATCGTCGGCGTGCTGCTCGGCTACGCGGCGATTGCCGCGGTGAACACGCTGGCAATGGCAGCAATGGGCCGTCGTCGCGAGCTGGCGTCGCTGCGCCTGGCCGGCACCACCCGGGCCCAGATCCTGCGCATGGTGCGTGCCGAGCAGGCGCTGCTGCTGACCGTCGGGCTCGCCGTCGGCGGTGCCGTCGCGGCCGCCACGCTGCTGCCCATGGTGCGAGCCACGACCGGGACGGCTACGCCGTACATCCCGCTGACCGGGTGGGCCAGTGTCATCGGCGGCACGGTGCTGCTGGGGTGGCTCGCCACACTGCTGCCGGTGCGCCGGCTGCTGCGGGTCAACCCGGTCGAGGCCATCGGGATCAGGGACTAGACAAGCCGATCCGCCCTGCGCCTTCGGCCCGGCCGCGTGGCGGCGGCCGGGCTGTTCGCGCGAGCGCTCACCGCAGACAACGCGGGGCAATGCTTGCGTCGTTCAGGAAGCATGCGGATCTGGCTGCGGATAGCGACGTTCCTCGTGGTGACCGGCACGCTGGTGGCTCTGGCGGTGTCGCTGGGCAGGGAGAAGGCGCCCACGCGAGTGGGCGGAGGCGTGCGGCTCGTCGCGTACACCGGCTGCGCGGACTTGCTCTCGCAGCTGCGGCAGCACGCTGCGGCCCACGCTGACCAGCTCGGCTACCGCGTGCTGAATGCTGCCGGTGGGGTTGCGGTACCGGAGAGCTCCGCCGCTGCCGCCGCTCCAACGGCACCACAGCACTCGACGACCACCGTGCACGAGCCGGGCGTCGACGAGCCGGACGTGGTGAAGACCGACGGGCGGCGGGTGGTTACCGTTTCGCGCGGCGCGTTGTACGTCGTCGACACGGCCACCCGGCGGATCACGGGACGTGTGCAGCTGCCCCGCAATTCGGACGCGTGGTCGCCGGCGAACCTGGTGATCAGCGGCGACCGTGCGCTGGTGATCGACCCTGCCGCCGGCGACGGAGGCATGGGGCCGATGCCGTCGTTGCCGGCCAGTCAGCTCGTGCTGGTCGATCTCAGCACGCCGAGGGTGCTCGGCACGATGGCGATCAGCGGCTCATACGTGGACGCCCGCATGGTCGGCTCGATGGTGCGCCTGGTCGCGCGCAGCCAGCCCCGCATCGAGCCGCTTCCGGGCACAAACAGTGCCATGAGCTCCGCCGTGCTGGGAGCGCCGCTATCCGCATGGTTGCCCAGCTACCGGGTCACCGAGGGCGGCGTCGCCTCGCAGCGGACGGTGGACTGCGCCCGCGTGAGTCACCCGCGCGACTACACCGGCACGTCGATGCTGACCATTTACAGCATCGACCTGCCCGGGCACCTCGGCGACATCGCGCCGATCAGCCTGGCCGCTGATGGCGACACCGTCTACGGCACGACGGGAAGCCTGTACGTGGCGAGCAACCCGTACTGGTTCTACGCCGTCCCGATCGCGGTGCCGCAGACGCTGGGTGGTGGCGCCGAGCCGATGCCCGGTGTGCCGCTCATGCCGCAGCTGCCGCCGCAGCAGACCGACATCCACCGCTTCGACATCACCGGGTCGGGCCCGCCACGCTATGTCGCGTCCGGTTCGGTACCGGGCCGGCTGCTGAACCAATACGCGCTCTCCGACTACGACGGCTACCTACGCGTGGCTACCACGAGCGGCGAGGCCGCGACCGAGAGCGCGGTGTACGAACTGCGCGCCGAGACGCTCACCCGGGTGGGCTCGGTCGGCGGGCTCGGTAAGGGACAGCGCATCTATGCGGTTCGTTTCATCGGTCCGGTCGGGTACGTCGTGACGTTCCGGCAGGTGGACCCGCTCTACACGCTCGACCTGCGCGATCCGACCAGGCCACGGGTGACGGGAGAGCTCGAGCTCACCGGCTACTCGTCCTACCTCGCCCCCGCCGCGGACGGCCAACTGATCGGTGTCGGCCAAGAGGCGACAAACGAAGGCCGCACGGTCGGCCTCCAGGTCGCGCTCTTCGATGTGCAAGACCCGGCACATCCGCGCCGGCTGGCGCAGCTGATCAAGACCGACTTCCACTCGGCGGCGGAGTTCGATCCGCACGCCTTCCTGTACTGGCCGACGACGGGCACCGCCGTGCTACCCGTCAACTCCTGGACCAGCGGCAGCTACACCCAGTCGGCGCTGGTGCTCACGGTCGGCGCGTCGGGCATCTCCGTGGCCGGGACGATCACCCAACCGGGCGCCGTCGGTCCGGTCGGCATCACCCGGGCGATGGTGGTCGGCGACGAGCTGTGGACCCTCTGGGACTCCGGCCTCATGGTGAGCGATCTGGGATCACTCACCACGGAGGCATGGATAGCGTTCTAGGCCGCCGGATCGTGTCTCTCGGCTGGGTTCTTCCGTTGTGATCTTGGACTTCTGGTCGAATAGCGACCAGAAGTCCAAGATCACGCCGTGCTGGGGGACCGTTCTAGGCGGCCGGCTGGTCGAGCGTCGCCTCGGCCTCGATGGTGATCGTGACCTTGTCGGCGACGACCACGCCGCCGCCCTCGATGGCGGCGTTCCAGCTCACGCCGAAGTCGTGCCGGTTGATGACACCGGTCGCGGTCAGACCCAGCCGGGTGCCGCCGTACGGGTCAGCGTGGATGCCGCCCAGCTCGACGGTGAGCGTGACCGGCTTTGTGACGCCGCGGATGGTCAGCTCGCCGTCGACCAGGAAGTTCTCGTCGTCCGGGCGGATGCCGGTGGAGCGGAACGTCATGTTCGTGTGCGTGTCGGCGTCGAAGAAGTCGTTGCTGCGCAGATGGGCGTCACGCTGGTCATTGCCGGTATTGATGGAGCCGAGGTCGATCTCGGCCTCGGCGTGCGACTCCAGCGGGTTGGTCGCGGTGGTGATCGTTCCGGTGAACTTGTCGAACTTGCCGCGCACCTTCGACACCATCATGTGCCGCACCGAGAAACCGATCTCGGTGTGCGCCGGGTCGAGCGTCCACGTTCCCGCGACGTATCCGGGGATCGCGACAACAGTCATTGGGGGCCTCCTATGGTCGATGAACCTCAACGGTTGAGAGCGAAACTACCGCATGCCCCCGCGGTATTCCAGATCAGGTGTCGTAGTCCACGACGACTTCGTCGCTGACGGGCGTCGACTGGCACGTGAGTACGAAGCCGTCGTCGGTCTCGTTGACGTCGAGGGCGAAATTGCGGCGCATGTGCACTTCGCCCAGGGTGACGCGGGCCCGGCATGTTCCGCAAACCCCACCTTTGCAGGCGAACGGTAGGTCTGGCCGCACCGGCTGCGCGCCTTCCAAGATGGTGGACGTGCGTGGCAGTGCCACCGTGGTCGCGCGCCCGTCGAGAACGACCGTGACCCGGCTCGCCGGCCCCTGCGGCGCCACATCGGCATGGGTGGCCGGCGGCGGGGCGACGTCCTCGACGTAGAAGAGCTCGCGATGGATCCTGGACGGCGCGACGCCGAGCTCGCCCAGCACCTGCTCGGCGTCGCAGACCATGCCGTACGGACCGCACAGCCACCAGTGGCCGACCGCGACCGGGTCGCAGAGGAGCGGCAGCAGGGTGCGCAGCTTGGCCGCGTCGAGCCGCCCCGTGAACAGTTCGACGTCGCGCGCCTCGCGGGAGAGCACATGGATCAGCTCGATCCGGGCGGGGTAGCGGTCCTTCAGGTCGGCCAGCTCGTCGGCGAACATCACCGTGTCGGAGCGGCGGTTGCCGTACAGCAGGGTCACGCGTCCGGCCGGCTGGCATCGCAGGACCGAGGCGGCGATCGACAGCACCGGCGTGACGCCGGAACCTGCGGCGATCAGCACGTGGTGCGCGGGCTCGTCCAGGGTGGGACAGAATCGGCCGGACGGAGGCAACGCCTCGATCACGTCGCCCGGCTTCACGTCGTGCACCAGCCAGCGTGAGAGCGCCCCACCGGCGACCTCGCGTACCCCGATACGTGGCTGCTCGCCGGCGGCCGCGCAGATCGAGTACGAGCGGCGCGCCTCGCTGCCGTCGATCATCCGCCGGATGGTCAGGGACTGGCCGGGCCGGAACGTGAAGTCGTGCGGCGCTTCAAACGTGATGGCCACGGCGTCGGCGCATAGCTCGTCGACGGCCGCCACTCGCAGCTTCTGGAACGTGACCACTCAGATCGCCTTGACGTGCTCGAACGGTTCGGCGCAGGCGGTGCACCTGAAAAGCGCTGTGCAGGGAGTGGGGCCGAAACGGGACATCTCGACAGTGTTGGGCGATCCGCAACGCGGGCAGGGCACCGTATCGCGACGGCCCAGCAGTAGCGGTACCGCGCGGCCCGCCTTCCCGGGCGGGGCGATGCCGTGCTCTTCGAGTTTGCGCCTGCCATCGGCGGTGATCCAGTCGGTCGTCCACGGCGGGTACAGCACGGTCCGCACGCACACGTCGGGGAAGCCGGCGTCGTGCAGCCTGGCTGAGACGTCCGCACGGATGGCAGCCATCGCCGGACATCCCGAGTAGGTCGGGGTGATCTCGACGGTGACATGCTCGCCGTCCTCCTGCACGCCGCGCAGGATGCCCAGCTCGGCAATCGTGAGCATCGGCAGCTCGGGGTCCACCACGGTGGCTGCCACGTCGCGCGCGCTCACTATGCTGCCGCTCGCACCGCGCGAGCCGCCAGCGGGCCCGACGCCCGCAATGCGATGCTCGCTCACCACGCCGCTCCCGGATGCGCGCGGACCACGCTCTGCATCTCGGCGAGCAGGTAGCCCATTGCCTCGGTGTGCACGCCGTCGCGGCCCGCCCTGCCCGCCACCCGCGCCGCCACTGAGACGTTCGGAATCGGCAAGGTCGCGGCTTCGAGCACCTGGCGGATCACCGCGTCGAACTCGTCGCGCCCGGCGCCTGAGTCGAAAAGCTCGTCCACATAGGGCCATACCGCCTCCAGGGCGGCGGCCATACGCCGGTGCGAGAGGTCGGTGCCGTCGCCGAGGCGCACTGTCCACGCGGCGGCGTACTCGCGGTGGTAGGTCAGTTCCTTGACGCCCTTGGCGGCGATTGCGGCGAGGACGGGATCCGGGGCGTCGACGAGCCGCTCGAACACCCCAAGGCGCCACGTAGAAAAGACCAGCAGGCGCGCGATCTCGTGCGCGAAGTCCCCACGGGGCAGTTCGACGAGGCGGACGTTGCGGAATTCGTGCTCCCCGCGCAGGTAGGCCAGCGTGTCCTCGGTCTCGCCCTCGCCTCGCGATTGCGCAGCCCGACTGAGCAATAACCTTGCCTGTCCGAGCAGGTCGAGGGCGAGATTGGCCAGCGCAACCTCGTCCTCGAGCTCCGGTGCGTTGGTGCACCACTCGGCGAGGCGGTGCGACATGATCAGGGCGTCGTCGCCGAGCGCGAGGCATTGCTCGGCGGTATCCGTACCCGGCGGTACGGAGGTATCGATCCCGGCCAGCGGGTCGTCGAAGCCCGTGCCGAACGCCCAGTGCGTATGGTCGTTCAGCTCGACGACCGCGTCATACGCGTTGATCCCCTCACTCATATATGCGGCACGTCCTCAGGGATCTTGTAGAACGTCGGGTGTCGGTACACCTTGTCGCCGCTGGGCGCGAAGAACGGATCCTTCTCGTCCGGACTGGAGGCGGTGATCGCATCCGAGCGGACCACCCAGATGCTCACACCTTCGTTCCGCCGGGTGTAGAGATCGCGGGCGTGGTGCAGCGCCATGTCTGGGTCGGCGGCGTGCAGCGAGCCGACGTGGACGTGATTCAGTCCCCGCTTGCTCCGCACGAACACCTCGAACAGTGGCCAAGTTTGGCGATCTTGATACGGATGTTCGGTCATGACGCCGCTCCGGTATCGAGATCGCGGGCCGGCTGCTTCGCGGCGTGGGCCAGGGCGGCCTCGCGGACCCAGGCACCGTCGTTATGGGCCCGGCGCCGCTGGGCGATGCGCTGCCCGTTGCACGGACCGTCCCCGCCGATCACTCGCGTGAACTCGGCCCAGTCCGGCTGGCCGAAGTCGTGCTGCCCGCGCTCGGCGTTCCAGCGCAGTTCCGGGTCGGGCAGCGTGACACCCAGCGCCTGCGCCTGAGGGACGGTCATGTCGACGAAGCGCTGCCGCAGTACATCGTTGGTATGCCGCTTGATTCGCCACGCCATCGACCGTGCTGTGTTGGGCGAATCGGCATCGGGCGGCCCGAACATCATGAGGGACGGCCACCACCAGCGATTAGTCGCGTCCTGCACCATCTCCCGCTGCGCCTGCGTGCCACGCATCATCGTCAGCAGCAGCTCGTAGCCCTGTCGCTGGTGGAACGATTCTTCCTTGCAGATGCGGACCATCGCCCGGGCGTAAGGGCCGTACGACGAGCGACACAGTGGGACCTGGTTGCAGATCGCGGCCCCGTCGACCAGCCAGCCGATCACGCCCACGTCGGCGAACGTCAGGGTCGGGTAGTTGAAGATTGACGAGTACTTCTGCCGCCCCTCGATCAGCCGTTGCGTCAGGTCGGTGCGTTCGGCGCCGAGGGTCTCGGTCGCCGAATAGAGGTACAGCCCGTGGCCGGCCTCGTCCTGGACTTTGGCCAGCAGAATCGCCTTACGGCGCAAGGACGGTGCGCGAGTCAGCCAGTTACCCTCCGGCTGCATGCCGATGATCTCCGAATGCGCATGCTGGGCGATCTGCCGGATCATCGTCGCCCGGTAGGCGTCGGGCATCCAGTCGCGCGGCTCGATGCGCTGATCGCGCGCGATCGTCTCCTCGAAGTGCTGTTCCGGGGTTCGGCTCACTTTGTCACCAGCGTCAGCACGTCGTACTTCGCGACGGAGTCGCCGTTCTGGTTCGTCACGTCGGCGTCCCAGCGGACCTCGCCGTAGTCGGCGTCGACGCGTGGAGTGATCTGCTTGGCGGTGAGCGTGACGGTGAGCGAGTCGCCGGGGTTCACCGGAGTCAGGAAGCGCAGGTTCTCCAGCCCGTAGTTTGCGAGCACCGGCCCGGGATCAGGGTCGACGAAAAGGCCTGCGGCGAACGACACGATCAGGTAGCCGTGCGCCACACGTCCGTCGAAGAACGGATTGGCGCGTGCGGCGTCCTCGTCCATGTGCGCGTAGAACGTGTCGCCGGTGAAGTGCGCGAAGTGCTCGATGTCCTCGAGCGTGACGGTGCGCGGTCCGGCCACCACGCTGTCACCGATGCGCAGTTCGGCAAGGGACTTGCGGAACGGGTGGACGCCCTCGGCCCGCGCTGCGCCGGCCACCCAGCGGTTCGTAACCGTGGACAGGACCCGAGGTGAGGCCTGGACGGCCGTGCGCTGCATGTGGTGCAGCACGCCGCGGATGCCACCCATCTCCTCGCCGCCGCCGGCCCGTCCCGGGCCGCCGTGCACGAGCATCGGCAGCGGCGAACCGTGCCCGGTCGACTCGCCGGCGTCGTCACGATCGAGCACGAGTAGCCGTCCGTGCCACGGCGCGACGCCCAGGACGACGTCGCGGGCGAAGTCGGCATCGGCGCTGACGATCGAGCCGACCAGGCTGCCGCCGCCCCGGGCGGCCAGGGCGATCGCGTCGTCCGTCGACCGGTAAGGGATGAGCGTGGACACCGGGCCGAACGCCTCCACCTCATGCGGCTCGGCACGGTCGGCCGGCGCCTGCAGCAGGATCGGCGACAGGAACGCGCCCCGCTCGGGGTCGGCGTCGACCACGTCCACGCGCTCCGGGTCGCCGAAGACGACGCGCGCGCTGTCGAGCAGTGCCTTGAGCGAGCGGCGCACCTCTTCGCGCTGCTCCAGGCTGGCAAGCGCGCCCATGCGCACCTCAGGGTTGGCCGGGCTGCCGACCACGACACGTGCCAGCCGGGCTGACGCAGCCGCTGCCACGTCGTCGAGCAGCGATGCCGGCACCAGCGCGCGGCGGATGGCGGTGCACTTCTGCCCGGCTTTGACCGTCATCTCGGTGACGAGCTGCTTGACATAGAGGTCGAACTCGGGGGTTCCCGCCACGGCCTCCGGGCCGAGGATCGAGCAGTTCAGCGAGTCGGCCTCGGCGTTGAACCGGACCGCCCGCTGGACGATCGTGGGGTGCGTGCGCAGCCGCTGCGCTGTGGACGCCGAGCCGGTGAACCCGACGAGGTCCTGGTCGGTCAGGTGATCGAGCAGGTCGCCGGCGCTGCCGCAGATCAGCTGGATCGACCCTTCGGGCAGCAGCCCCGAGGCGATGATCAGCTCGACGAGCTTCTCGGTGAGGTAGGCCGTCTGCGAGGCCGGCTTGATCAGCGATGGCACTCCGGCCAGGAACGCCGGCGCGAACTTCTCCAGCGGGCCCCACACGGGGAAGTTGAACGCGTTGATCTGGACGGCGACGCCGCGCAGCGGCGTACAGATGTGCTGGCCGACGAATGTGCCGCCCTTGCCGAGGGGTTCCACGTCACCCTCGACGTACACCGTGTCGTTCGGCAGCTCACGACGCCCCTTGCTGCCGTAACTGAACAGCACGCCGATGCCGCCGTCGATGTCGAACTTGGAGTCTCCCAGCGTCGCACCGGTGCGCGCAGACAAGGCATACAGCTCGTCGCTATGCTCACGCAACCCTGAGGCGAGTGCCTTGAGCAGAGCGGCGCGCTGATGAAACGTCAGCTCCCGCAGCGCCGGACCACCGGCTCGGCGCCCGTAGTCCAGCGCGGCGGCCATATCGACCCCGGACGACGAAATACGGGTGATCTCCTCGCCGGTCACCGCGTCGGAAAGTGGCACGCCCTCGTCAGCCGGGGTGAACCAACGCCCCTGGACATAGCTGCGCAACATCAGATTGCCTCCACCAGCATCGCGACACCCTGGCCGACTCCCACGCAGAGCGTGGCCAGCCCGCGCCGAGCGCCCTCACGTTCCATACGTCCCAGTAGGGTGATGATCAGGCGGGCACCTGAGCAGCCCAGCGGGTGGCCCAGCGCGATCGCGCCGCCGTCGGCGTTGACGATGTCCTCGTCCAGCCCGAGGCGGCGGACCCCGGCCAGGCTCTGCGCGGCGAATGCCTCGTTCAGCTCGACTGCCCCGACCGCGGTGAGCGGCCAACTCGCCCGGGTGAGCACCTTCTCGGTCGCGGGCACCGGGCCGAGTCCCATGAGGTGCGGCTCGACACCGGCGCTCGCACTTGCGACGACTCGCGCCCGCGCCGCCAGACCGTGCTGCTCGACCGCTGACTCGCTGGCCACGACGATCGCGGCCGCGCCGTCCGACAACGGTGAGGACGACCCGGCGGTGACGATGCCGCCGGGCCGGAACGCCGGACGCAGTGCCGCGAGCTTCTCGAGCGACGTGGACGGGCGCGGCCCCTCGTCTACCTTGAGGTCGGCGACCGGGACGATCTCAGCGGCGAGCCGCCCGGCCTCGGTGGCGGCGACGGCACGCTGATGACTGCGCAGCGCGAACGCATCCGAGTCGTCGCGGGTGATGCCGTCGAGGGTGGCCACCTCCTCGGCCGTCTCGCCCATCGACAGCGTGGTGAGGGCGTCGAAGCGCGGGTTGGTGAACCGCCACCCGAGCGAGGTGTCGGACACCTCGCCGGGACGTGCCCACGGCGTGCCCGGCTTGGCCATTACCCACGGCGCTCGCGTCATCGACTCGACGCCGCCGGCCACCACCACGTCGGCCTCGCCTGCCCGGACCGCCTGCGCCGCAGAGGCGATCGCGGTAAGTCCGCTCGCGCAGAGCCGGTTCACCGTGTAGCCGGGCACGTGCGGCGGCAGCCCGGCGAGCAGTGCCGCCATGCGAGCGACGTTGCGGTTGTCCTCTCCGGCCTGATTCGCCGCGCCGAGAATTACCTCGTCGACGGTTTCCGGGTCGACGGCGCAACGGCGGACCACCTCGCCGACCACGAGGGCGGCCAGGTCGTCCGCCCGGACGTCGGCCAGCGCGCCACCGTACCGGCCCAGCGGGGTGCGGACCCCGTCCACGAGAAACGCTTCTGGCATGTGGCCGTCCCTTGATATGCGGCTGCAGATTCGACATTATTCTGACCGACCATTCAGTAAGTAATCAAGGAGCTCGCCAATGACGGACCCGGTCGCCGCGATGCTGGCGGCGGACCGCGCGTCCCGCGATCTGGGCATCGAACTCGTCGAGTCCGCGCCCGGACGGGCGACGGCGCGCATGGCGGTGACCGGCGCGATGGTGAACGGCCACGGGCTGGCGCACGGCGCCTTCGTCTTCGCGGTCGCCGATACGGCGTTCGCTTGCGCCTGCAACAGCCGTGGACCGGTCACCGTCGCGGCCGGCGCCGACATCACGTTCGTCGCGCCCGTACGACGGGGCGACGAACTCGTGGCCGAGGCCGTCGAGCGCACCCGGTACGGCCGCAACGGCATCTACGACGTGACCGTACGCCGCGGTACCGATGTCGTCGCGGAGTTCCGCGGCCGCAGCAGGACTGTGGGTGGCCCGGTATGACGGTGCTGGACGCCGCCGAGCGGATGAGCCGCGAGGAGCTCGTCAAGCTGCAACTCACCCGCTTGCAGGACACCCTCTACCACGCGTACGAGCAGGTGCCGCATTACCGCGCCGCGTTCGACGCAGCGGGCGTGCACCCGAGCGACCTCCACACGCTTGCCGACCTGGCGCATTTCCCCTTTACGACAAAGGCTGATCTGCGCGACAACTACCCATTCGGGATGTTCGCCGTGCCGGCCGACCAGGTGCGCCGCATCCACGCGTCGAGTGGCACGACGGGCCGTGCCACGGTCGTCGGGTACACGCAGGCGGACCTCGACACGTGGGCCGACCTGATGGCCCGCTCGATCCGGGCCGCGGGCGGACGTCCCGGGATGAGGGTCCATGTGGCGTACGGGTACGGCCTGTTCACCGGCGGGCTCGGCGCCCACTACGGCGCAGAGCGACTGGGCTGCACGGTGATTCCGGTGTCGGGTGGTATGACGGCCCGCCAGGTCCAGCTGATCAACGACTTCCGCCCCGAAGTCATCATGATCACCCCAACCTACCTGCTGACGCTCATCGACGAGTTCGAGCGGCAGGGCATCGACGCGCGCAGCACCTCGCTGCGCGTCGGCATCCTGGGCGCCGAACCGTGGACCGAGCAGATGCGCGACGAGATCGAGCAGCGCCTTGCTATCGACGCCGTGGACATCTATGGGCTGTCCGAGGTGATGGGACCCGGGGTCGCGCAGGAGTGTGTCGAGACCAAGGACGGCCTTTCCGTGTGGGAGGACCACTTCTATCCGGAGGTGATCGATCCGGCGACGGGCGACGTGCTTCCCGACGGTGAGCGGGGCGAGCTGGTGTTCACGTCGCTCACCAAGGAGGCCATGCCGATCGTCCGCTACCGCACGCGTGACCTCTCCCGGCTGCTGCCCGGGACGGCCCGTCCGGCGATGCGCCGGATGGAGAAGGTGACCGGCCGCACGGACGACCTGATCATCCTGCGCGGGGTGAACGTCTTCCCCACACAGATCGAGGAGCACGTACTCGGCACGCCCGCGTTGTCGCCGCACTTCCAGCTCGTGGTGCGCCGCCCGGAGCGGCTGGACGAGATGATAGTTCGCGTCGAGGCCCGCGCGGACGCCGACGCCGCGCAACGTGCGGCGGCCGGTGCGAAGCTCGCCGCCGCTGTCAAGGACAGCGTCGGCGTAACCGTCGAGGTCGAGGTCGTCGACCCGGACACGCTCGAGCGGTCGGTCGGCAAGCTGCGCCGCGTGATCGACCAACGATGACGACCGTCAGGCGTGGGCGGCCGGGTTATGACGTCGACTCGCTGCTCGCCGTTGCCGTCAAGGTCTTCAACGAGAAGGGCTACGACGGCACCAGCATGGACGACGTGTCGCGCCGCCTGGGACGCACGAAGTCGGCGATATATCACCACGTGACGGGCAAGCAGGAGCTGCTGCGGCTTGCCCTCGACCGCGCGCTGGACGCGCTGTTCGCGGTGACCGACGAGCCCGGCTTTCGCTCCGGACGGGCGATCCAACGGCTGGAGTACCTGGTGCGCCGCAGCATCCAGGTGCTGGCCGAGGAGCTGCCTTACGTCACGCTGCTGTTGCGGGTTCGGGGCAACACCCGTGTCGAGCGGGCGGCGCTGGCCCGGCGACGCCGTTTCGACGACATCGTCAGCGCCTTGGTGGCCGAGGCAGAGGCCGAGGGTGACGTGCGTCCCGACGTCGATCCCGCGATTACAGCCAGGCTGCTTTTCGGCACGGTCAACTCGCTCATCGAGTGGTATCGCCCGCGCGGCGCGCTGCCGGCCGACAAGCTCGCCGACGCCGTCGTCAAGGTGGCCTTCGAAGGGCTGCGGGTCCGCCCCTGATGTGATGAAGGAGCGGGGCCTCGCTCCTCGTGGACTCCCGAGCGATTCTCAGGCTGTTCGCGTCTGCACGGCGAAGGAGGCCCCTTATGAGCGAACAGTACGAGGGTCGGCAGTTCGTTGGTATGGATCTGCATCGGC
>DASXSF010000091.1:0-1586 GCA_036506155.1 Jatrophihabitantaceae bacterium | reverse complement strand
GCGCACGAGCGAGTCCTGCACCACGTCCTCAGCGTCGTGCAGCGAGCCGAGCATCCGGTAGCAGTACGCCTGAAGCTCGGCGCGGTACGGCGCCACCAGTTGCTCGAAGGCGCTGGCGTCGCCGGAGCGCGCGGCGTCGAGTAGCGCGGCGGGCGCGGTCATGCATCCATCTTGCAGGGTCGCGATGAATATGCGCGCCGGGCAGGGTTCCACCGGTGAGAACCGGCTACGAGGAGGAACCGACATGACCGCCGAACAGGAGATCCGCGACCTGATCGAGCGCTGGGCCGCCGCCGTCCACGACGGCGACATGCCCACCGTGCTCGCCGGCCACGGCCCCGACATCGTCATGTTCGACGTCCCGCCGCCTGAGCAGGGTGTCCGCGGCATCGACGCCTACCGCGAGATCTGGCCGGGATTCTTCGAATGGCAGGCCTCTGGCGCGGTGTTCGAGATCGAGTCGCTGGACATCACGGCAGGCGCGGACGTCGCGTTCGCGTTCGCGCTGCTGCGGTGCGGCACGCCCGAGCAGTTCGAGCGCCAGCCTGACCAGCGGCTGCGGCTCACCATCGGCCTGCGCAAGGCCGGCGGCCGGTGGACGGTCGCCCATGAGCACCACTCCTTCGCGGACGCGACCGAGCCCCCGGAGGTGTCGGCCGCCCAGGTGCGAGCGGTGCACGAGCAGTGGTTCGACCGCACAGCGGCGAAGGACCTTGACGGCCTGATGGAGCACATCGCGCCGGACATCGTGTCCTACGAGCAGGCGGGACCGCTGCAGTACACCGGCATCGACGACGTCCGCGAGGTGTGCCGCAGCGGTCTCGCGTCGTCGTCCGGGCGCATCGATTTCGACATTCCCGATCTCACTGTCAGAACGGATGGCGAGCTAGCCGTGGCGTGGGGCCTGGACCGGATCGTTGCCGACGGCGGCGAAACCCGCTCCCGCGGCACCCGGGTCTTCGAGCGGCGCGACGGCCAGTGGCAGCTGGTGCACCAGCACCTGTCGATCCCGCTGGCGGACGAGGAGTAGCCAGGCTTGAGCCGCGTCACCGGATGTCTTCGTCAGGTCCGTTGCGGTCGCCGGCCGCTGGCGCTGCGGCGTGGAAGGCCTCGAGTGCTTCGCCGGGGGTGTCGTAGTAGGCGCCGGGGCCAAGGACTGCGCTGATGCCGTAGCGGTCGAGTTGCTGGCGCACAGGGCCGAGGACGCTGCTGACGACGAACCGGATGTGCTGCCGGTGGACGTGCTCAATGATCCTGCTGAGGGCCACGGATGCGGTGTAGTCGATGTCTCCGATGGCCGCGCAGTCGAAAATGATCCATCGCAGCGGGCCATCGTGGCCGGCCAGGGCCGAGACGTCTTCGAGGAGCTTGGAAGCATTGGCGTAGTAGAGGCTGGTGCCGAATCGGTAGACCACCAGCCCCTCCTCGGTCCGGGCACCCGGCACGACCGGGGTGGGCTTCCAGTGTCCGGCCGGTGACTTCACCAGGACGTAGTTGCGTGGACTGTAGCTGTGGCGCAGGTGGTCAACGACCGAGGCAACGACGGCCAGTGCGATGCCGTACTCGACCCCCAGCGCCACCACCGC
>DASXSF010000090.1:0-62932 GCA_036506155.1 Jatrophihabitantaceae bacterium | reverse complement strand
ACCATGTCGGCCTTGTTCAGGGCGACGATGATGTACGGCACGCCAACCTGACGAGCGAGCAGCACGTGCTCCTTCGTCTGCGGCATCGGACCGTCGGTGGCGGCCACCACCAGGATCGCCCCGTCCATCTGCGCCGCGCCGGTGATCATGTTCTTGATGTAGTCCGCGTGCCCCGGGCAGTCGACGTGCGCGTAGTGCCGCTTCTCGGTCTGGTACTCGACGTGCGCGATGGAGATCGTGATGCCGCGCTGCTTCTCCTCCGGCGCCTTGTCGATCGCGTCGAACGGCGTGAACGGGTTGACGTCCGGGTACTTGTCGTGCAGGACCTTCGTAATGGCAGCCGTGAGCGTCGTCTTGCCATGGTCGATGTGACCGATGGTGCCGATGTTGACGTGCGGCTTGGTCCGCTCGAACTTCGCCTTCGCCACTTCTGGTACTCCCTCTCTTGAGTTTCTAGGGTCTTACTCGCCGGTTGCCCGGGCGATGATCTCCTTGGCCACGTTCCCCGGAACCTCGGCGTAGGAGTCGAACTGCATCGTGTAGCTCGCCCGGCCCTGCGTCTTCGACCGCAGGTCGCCGACGTAGCCGAACATCTCCGACAGTGGCACCAGCGCCTTGACGACGCGGGCGCCGCCGCGCTCGTCCATCGCCTGGATCTGGCCCCGGCGTGAGTTGAGGTCGCCGATCACGTCACCCATGTTCTCCTCGGGCGTGGTGACCTCGACGGCCATCATCGGCTCGAGCAGTACCGGCTGCGCCTTGCGAGCCGCCGCCTTGAGCACCATCGAACCGGCGATCTTGAACGCCATCTCCGACGAGTCGACCTCGTGATACTGCCCGTCGAGCAGCGTCAGCTTCAGGCCGACCAGCGGGTAGCCCGCCAGAACGCCGTACTGCATGGCCTCCTGGGCGCCGGCGTCGACGGACGGGATGAACTCCTTGGGCACCCGGCCGCCGGTGACCGCGTTGGCGAACTCGTAGCTCGGGCCGTCCGGGGTCATCGCGAGCGGCTCGAGCTTGACGACCACCTTCGCGTACTGCCCGGAGCCACCGGTCTGCTTCTTGTGGGTGTACTCCTCCTTGTCGACAGTGCGCCGGATCGTTTCCCGGTAGGCCACCTGCGGCTTGCCGACGTTCGCCTCGACCTTGAACTCGCGGCGCATCCGGTCGACCAAGATCTCCAGGTGCAACTCGCCCATACCGGAGATGACGGTCTGCCCCGTCTCCTCGTCGGTGCGTACCTGAAAGGTCGGGTCCTCCTCGGCGAGCTTCTGGATGGCGGTGCCGAGCTTCTCCTGGTCGCTTTTCGTCTTCGGTTCGATGGCCACGTAGATGACCGGGTCTGGGAAGGTCATCGATTCGAGGACGATGGGCTTCTGCGGGTCGGCCAGGGTGTCGCCCGTGGTCGTCTGCTTCAGCCCGGCGACGGCGATGATGTCGCCCGCGCCGGCCCGCGGCAGCTCCTCCCGTTTGTTCGCGTGCATCTGGTAGATCTTGCCGATGCGCTCCTTGCGGTCCTTGGTCGAGTTGAGGACCTGCGAGCCGTTGTCCAGCGCCCCTGAGTAGACGCGGACGTAAGTGAGCTTGCCCAGGTGCTGGTCGGTGGCGATCTTGAACGCAAGCGCTGACAGCGGCTCGGACTCGTCGGCCATCCGGTGCGCCTCGCTTACGCCGTCCATCAGCAGCCCGTCGACGCGCGGCACGTCCAGCGGCGAGGGCAGGTAGTCGACGACGGCGTCGAGCAGTGGCTGGACGCCCTTGTTCTTGAAGGCCGAGCCGGCCAGGACCGGGTTGAGTTGGCCCGCGATCGTGGCGCGGCGGATCGCCGCCTTGAGCGTCTCGACGGACAGCTCCTCGCCACCGAGATAGGCCTCGAGGATCTGCTCGTCGTTCTCGGCGAGCGTCTCGATCAGCTTCTCGCGCCACTCGCTCGCCTGATCGGCGAGGTCGGCGGGAATCTCCTCGACAGTGTAGTCCTCGCCCTTCTTAGTCTCGCCGCGCCACACCAGCGCACGCATGCCCAGCAGGTCGACGACCCCGACGAAGTCTGCTTCGGCTCCGATCGGGAGCTGGAGCACGAGCGGGGTGGCGCCCAGCCGCTCGACCATCATCTGCACGCAGCGGAAAAAGTCGGCGCCGGTGCGGTCCATTTTGTTGACGAAGCACATGCGCGGGACGTGGTACTTATCCGCCTGCCGCCAGACGGTCTCGGTCTGCGGCTCGACGCCGGCCACCCCGTCGTACACGGCGATCGCGCCGTCGAGAACGCGCAGGTTGCGCTCGACCTCGACGGTGAAGTCGACGTGTCCGGGCGTGTCGATCAGGTTGATCGTGTGACCCTTCCACGTGCACTTCGTCGCCGCGGACGTGATTGTGATGCCGCGCTCTTGTTCCTGCTCCATCCAGTCCATGACGGCGGCGCCGTCGTGAACTTCGCCGATCTTGTAGGTGATGCCGGTGTAGAACAGGATGCGCTCGGTCGTCGTGGTCTTGCCCGCGTCGATGTGCGCCATGATCCCGATGTTGCGGGTCCTGGCGAGTTCGGCGTTGCTGGCCATGGTTCCTTCTCTAGCTTGTGGCTTCTGGTTCGGCGAAGCTTGCGAGCCGAACGGGTTAGCACTACCAGCGGTAGTGGGCAAAGGCGCGGTTGGACTCGGCCATCTTGTGCGTGTCCTCGCGACGCTTGACGCTCGCGCCCAGGCCGTTACTGGCATCGAGCAGCTCGTTCATGAGCCGCTCGGTCATGGTCTTCTCGCGGCGCTGCCGGGCGTAGCCGACCAGCCAGCGCAGCGCGAGGGTGGTGTTGCGGGGAGCCTTCACCTCGACGGGCACCTGGTACGTGGCACCGCCGACGCGACGGCTCTTCACCTCGAGGGTGGGCTTGACGTTGTCGAGCGCGCGCTTGAGCGTGACGACCGGGTCGGTGCCGGTCTTCTCGCGGCAGCCCTCGAGGGCGCCGTACACGATGCGCTCGGCGGTGGATCGCTTGCCGCGCAGCAGCACCTTGTTCACCAACTGCGTGACGATCGGCGAGTCGTAAACCGGGTCGACCACCAGCGGACGCTGGGGCGCCGGGCCCTTGCGTGGCATACCGTTTTACCCCTTCTCCCGCTTCGCGCCGTACCGGCTGCGTGCCTGCTTGCGGCCGCGCACCCCCTGGGTGTCGAGCGAGCCACGGATGATCTTGTACCGGACGCCGGGCAGGTCCTTCACCCGTCCACCACGGACCAGCACGATCGAGTGCTCCTGGAGGTTGTGGCCGACGCCCGGGATGTAGGCCGTGACCTCGATGCCGCTCGTCAGTCGGACCCGGGCAACCTTGCGCAGCGCCGAGTTCGGCTTCTTCGGCGTCGTCGTGTACACCCGCGTGCAGACGCCACGACGCTGCGGAGAGCCCTTGAGCGCGGGCGTCTTCGCTTTCCCGATCTTGTCCTGGCGGCCCTTGCGGACCAGTTGCTGGATCGTAGGCATGCGGCCTGCAATCTCCTCGTGTCGAATCGTGTCGAATGGCTAGCCGGTGCTGTCGTGGGTGGTGCCTGCGTGGTGCTGGGTGATACTCGCCCTCACCGGTCCCCGAGGTCGGGCGTGTCGCACCCCTTCCTGCAGGCCAGCCCGGCGAGACTCGCCGGTCCAGACGGTGAGCCGTGCCGCGTGCGACGCCGACATAGCCGGTACGCCGCTGTGCGGGCACAGGAGACGACCCGGATCGCTCCGGGTGCGAATGCCAAGAGTACCCGTGCCCACTCACCGGCGCAAAGCGGGCCCCGAGCGGGGGGAGCGTGATCCGGCTGGGGTGCTCCGCCGTGCTTCCCCGCCACGCGCCGCGGCCCCCCAAATCCACATGATCTTGGACTTGCGGTGGAATATTGACCAAAACGCCAAGATCACGGCGAGTTGGTGGCCGCCCGAACACCAGGACGGTCGATAGTCAGTACACGCTGAGCGGATCCGCTACCACGCGCGACACCACCGAGCCGGCCGCGCCGCGTACTGCGGCGTACGGCCCGAGCTCCGAGACATGGACCCGCACGGGCGCCAGCTCACGGCTCACGACCCGGCGATCCAGCTCGGACTGCAGCGCGCCGGTGAGCCACGGGGCCAAGCGGGCGTGCACCCCGCCGAGTACGACCTCGCGCACATCGAGCAGGTTCACCGTAGCGGCGAGCGCGATGCCCAGCGCCCGCCCCGCACGCTCGAGTGCCGCCCCCGGCACCGGGTCGGTCGCCCGGGCCGCGAGCTCGTCCACGCCACGGACGCCGGCGGTGCGGAGCAAGGCGTCCAGGCCGGCCAGCTGCTCCAGGCATCCGGCGCCACCGCAGCTGCACGGCGGACCGTCCGGGTCGACGACGACGTGCCCGAGTTCCCCGGCAAAGCCGCCCACGCCGGTGTAGAGCCGGCCGTCGCGCACCACACCGCCACCGACGCCCACCTCGCCGGACACGTGGACGAAGTCCCGCAGCCCCGTGGCCGCGGCCTCGGCCAGCGCGGCAAGATTCGCCTCGTTGCTCGCGTCGACGTCGGTTCCCAGCAGCGCGCCCAGCATCTCGGCGACGGCGACGCCGTCCCAGCCCGGCAGGTTCGGCGCCCGGCGCAGCATTCCCCCGTGATCGACCAGCCCGGGCAGGGCCAAGACGGTCCCGGCGATCGAGACGCCGGCGTCGGCGCGGGCTCGCTCGGCCAGGTGCGCGGCGCGGCGCACCGCCATCCCCGGGGCGGCCGCCCGGGCGTCGAACGCCATCACGTGCTGCGCGCGCACCGTCCCGTCCAGGCCGACGACGCAGGCGCCGAGGTAGTCGACGTTCACCTCGACGCCGAGCCCACCCGGACCACCAGGGTTCAGCCGCAACGGGTTGCCTGGCCGGCCCGGCACACCCCGGTCCGGGGCGAGCTCGTCGAGCAGCCCGGCGGCCAGCAGCTGGTCGGCCAGGACGGAGACGGTCGCCCGGGTCAGGCCGGTCGCGTCAGCGACCCGGGCCCGGGTGCTGCGTCCGGCGGCGGCAACTGCACCGAGCACCAGCGCGAGGTTGTGCCGCCGGACGGTGTGCTGGCCCGCTGGGGCGGTTGGTGCCGGGGCGATCACCGAGCGCCCAGCACGTGCTCCAAGGCGAGCTGATTCAGTCGGGCGACGCCGTAGCCGCGAGCGCCGGCGACGTCCGGGTTGAAGTCCTCGAACGCGCTGCGGTCTTTCATGAGGTCGGCGAGCGTCTCGCCGGGGCCGAGCGTCGGCTCACGCAGCGACGTCACGCCGGTCACGTCCAATGCCTCACGCACCTCGGGGTCGGCCCGGAACGCCTTGGTCCGCTCCCGCAGCAGCAGGTAGGTGCGCATATTCGCCGCGGCCGACGCCCACACCCCGTTGATGTCTTCGGTGCGGTACGGCTTGTAGTCGAAGTGGCGGGGGCCGTCGTAGGCCGGCGCGCCGTCGAGGCCGTTCTCGAGGAGGTCGACGAGGAAGAAGGCGTTGAACAGATCGCCGTGCCCGAAGATGAGGTCCTGGTCGAACTTGATGCTGCGCTGCCCGTTCAGGTCGATGTGGAACAGCTTGCCGGCCCATAGCGCCTGGGCAATGCCGTGCACGAAGTTCAGCCCGGCCATCTGCTCGTGGCCCACTTCGGGGTTCAGCCCGACGATGTCGCCGTGCTCGAGCTCCGCTATGAACGCCAACGCGTGTCCGACCGTCGGCAGCAGGATGTCGCCGCGCGGCTCGTTCGGTTTCGGCTCGAGCGCGATGCGCAGGTCGTAGCCCTGCTCCTTGATGTAGGACGCGAGCGTGTCGACGGCCTCGCGGTAGCGATCCAGAGCGGCCCGGACGTCCTTGGCGGCGTCGGATTCCGCGCCCTCGCGGCCACCCCACATGACGAACGTGTGCGCCCCGAGGGCTCCCGCGAGGTCGATGTTGCGGGCGACCTTGCGCAACGCGAAACGGCGCACCGAACGGTCGTTGCTGGTGAACCCGCCGTCCTTGAACACCGGGTGGGTAAACAGGTTCGTGGTCACCATCGGGACGATCAGTCCCGTCTCGTCCAGCGCGTCGCGGAAGCGTTCCAGGTGCTTGTCCCGCTCGCTGTCCGATGATCCGAACGGCACCACGTCGTCGTCGTGGAACGTCACCCCGTAGGCTCCGAGCTCGGCGAGCCGGTGTACCGCCTCGACCGGGTCC
Organism: Jatrophihabitantaceae bacterium; assembly: GCA_036506155.1. Classification (GTDB taxonomy): domain Bacteria; phylum Actinomycetota; class Actinomycetes; order Mycobacteriales; family Jatrophihabitantaceae; genus DASXRA01. The sequence goes on along the minus strand of DASXSF010000090.1, from coordinate 56,772 downwards.
AGCGGCGCACGGGTCGCGTCCCCGAACGGGTCCCGGGCCTGCCAGCCGACCGTCCACAGCCCGAAGCTGAACTTGTCCGCCCGCGTCGGTTGCACGCTCATACCGACCATCCCATCATCTCCGAGATTGTTTATCGGCTGAACTTACTCTTCGATGCGGTCGGCGGAAACCTCGTCAGCTCAGGTCTGCTCCCGCAGTGCGCGCAGGCTCTGCTTGAGCGACCCCATCGTGGCAAGCACGGCCGTCGGCTCATAGCCGCAGTGAGCCATGCAGTTGTTGCACCGCGGGTCTTTGCCGCGGCCGTACTTGTCCCAGTCGGTAGTTTCCACGAGCTCCTTGTACGTCTTCACGTAGCCGTCGGCCATGAGGTAGCACGGCCGCTGCCAGCCGAGCAGCGAGTACGACGGGATGCCCCACGCCGTGCACTGGAAGTCGACCTTGCCCTCGAGGAAGTCGAGAAACAGTGGCGAGTGGTTGAGCCGCCACCGCTTGCGGTTGCCGTTCGCGAACGCCTTGCGGAACAGCTCGCGCGTCTCCTCGACGCCGAGGAAGTGATCCTGGTCGGGTGCCTTCTCGTAGGCGTATGCGGGCGACAGCATCATGCTGTCGACCTTGACCTCGTCGTTGAGGAAGTTCAGCACGTCGATGATCGTCTGCGGCGTGTCGGTGTTGAAGAACGTCGAGTTCGTGGTGACCCGGAAGCCCTTCTCCTTCAGGAACTCGATCGCGGCGACCGCCTCGTCGAACACGCCTTGCTTGTCGACGGCCTGGTCGTGGCGCTCGCGCAGCCCGTCGACGTGGATCGCGAAAGCGAGGTACGGCGACGGCGTGAAGTTGAACCTGTCCCACCGCTTGCGCACGAGCTCGGCATTCGTGCACAGGTAGACGTACTTCTTGCGCTTGTTCAACTCGCGGACCATGACGTCGATCTGCGGGTGCATGAGCGGCTCACCACCGGCGATCGACACCATCGGCGCGCCGCTCTCCTCGATCGCCGCGACTGCCTGCTCCACCGGCATGCGCTGGCGCAGGATGTCGTGCGGGTGCTGAATCTTGCCGCAGCCGGGGCACGCGAGGTTGCACGCGAACAGCGGTTCCAGCTCCACGATCAGCGGGAACTTCTCCCGCTTGTGCACCTTCTGGCTGAACAAGTACCAGCCGATCCGCGCCGACTGGCGCAGGGGGATGGGCATCGGTTCAGTTCTCCTTAGCTCCGGCTCGACCGCGAGCGGCTTGGTGGTGAGGCGCCATCAGTCGGCAACCTCCTTGGGGAGCGTGAACTTGATGTCTTCGTGGGTGACGACGCGCTCGTCCACCTCAACCGGCCCGAGCGCGCGCAGCATGCCGATCACCTCGTCGACGAGATGTGGCGGGGCGGACGCCCCGGCCGTGATTCCGACAGTGCCGGCCTGCTCGATCCACTCGGGCAGGATGCCCCCGGCGTCGTCGACCAGGTGCGCCCGCGTGCCGGAACGCTGCGCGACCTCGACCAGCCGCAGCGAGTTGGACGAGTTCTGCGAGCCGAGCACGAGCAGGAGGTCCGCGTCGCCGGCGATGGCACGCACGGCGTCCTGCCTGTTCGTGGTGGCGTAGCAGATGTCCTCGGTGGGCGGCGATTCGATGAGCGGGAACCGCCGGCGCAGCACATTGACGACCTTGTTCGCCTCCTCGACGGCAAGCGTCGTCTGGGTCAGGAACGCGACCTTCGTCGGATCAGGCAGGTCGACCCGCTCCGCGTCCTCGGGGGTCTGCACCAGCTGGATCTTTCCCTCACCAAGGGTGCCTTCCGTCTCGTCGTGACCGTTGTGGCCGATGAGCAACACGCTGTCGCCGCGACCCAGGAACCGCCGCGCCTCGGTATGCACCTTGGCCACCAGCGGGCAGGTGGCGTCAACGACCCGCAGGTTGCGGCGCGCGGCCTCCGCGCGCACCGCCGGCGCCACACCGTGCGCGCTGAACACCACCGTGGTGCCGTCGGGCACCTCGTCCAGCTCGTCGACGAACACCGCGCCCTGGCTCTGCAGGGCGGCGACCACGTGCGCGTTGTGGACGATCTGGCGCCGCACGTACACCGGACGTGGATAGCGGCGCAGCGCCTGCTCGACGATGTCGATCGCCCGTTCGACCCCGGCGCAGAACGAGCGCGGACCCGCCAGCAGCACGCGCCGCGGCCCGGCCAGGTCAGCCCACCGGCGCAGCGCCGGGGCGAGGCGGCGCAGGGTCAGCAGCGCCCGCGCCCCGGCGGCGACCGTGGACGGCCGTGCCACCGGCATGAACGCGGTGTCGACGATGACGCGGACGACGGCGACAGGCGGGCGCTGCGAGGCAGGCCCCATGGCGCGCACGATCGCCGCCGACTCCATGTCTACGGCCAGCGCGCCCGTCTTCGCGAGCTTCTCCCGCTGCTGCCCCGTGACGATCTTGTCGCAACTGACCATAGGCCCGTAGTGCACCCGCATTCCCATGCGACGCAGCTGCGCCACCAGCGGCGACGCCGCACGCAGCACGATGCGCCCGTGCTCGTCGCGAACCTCACTGGCCACCACGACGTCGCCAGGACGCAGCGATGGGTCCAACCCGCCTGCCACGCCTGCCACGACCAGTGCCTCGGGCGCCAGCTCGGAGAGCCGTGGCAGCCAGCGGCGCACCCGCTCCGGCCCCATGCCGCAGCGCTCAAGGACCGCGCCCGGCACGCGACCGACCAGTGCCGCGTACTCGGTCCGCAGCGCGGCGACAATCACAAGTCGGCTCACGGGCGACCCTCCTCCCCCGCCACAAGGGCGGGTCGTCGGGCCGCACGCGCCGCCAGCGGCGCGAGTGAGCGGCTCTTCGCGCGAGCGCTCATCGCTTCGTGGTCACCTTGGATATGGTCACCTTCGGCGTAGTCACCTTTCGCTTGGAGTCTCATGGCGCAGTCCTCGCGACGTATCGGCCGAGGGCGCTGATCGGGAAGAGCAGGCGGTACATCTCGTAGTTGATGTAGAAGTCGCCGGGGAATCCGGTGCCTGTGTAGAGGTCTTCGTCCCAGCCGCCGTCCGCGCGTTGGCTGCGGACGAGGTATTCGACACCTCGCGTGACAGCCTGCGACTGCCCGTCTGCGGCCAACAGAGCGAGCAGCGCCCAGGCGGTCTGCGACGCCGTCGACTCACCGCGCCCGTGCCAGGCGGTGTCGACATACGAGCGCAGGTCCTCGCCCCAGCCGCCGTCGGCGTTCTGGTGCTGCTCCAGCCACCGCACGGCCCGGCGGACGGCCGGCGAGTCGGTCGAGATTCCGGCCGCCACCAGGGCCGGGACCACAGCGCCGGTGCCGTAGACGTAGTTGGCGCCCCAGCGTCCGAACCAAGACCCGTCGCGCTCCTGGTTGGCGAGCAGCCACATGACGCCACGGCGGCACGCCGGCGTCTCGGCCTTGCCGACGTGAGCCAGCATTTCCACGACGTGCGCGGTGACGTCGGCAGTAGGCGGGTCGATCACCGCACCGAAGTCGCAGAACGGCAGCTTGCCGATAAGCCGGCTGACGTTGTCGGCGTCGAAAGCGCCCCAGCCGCCGTCCTTCGACTGCATGCCGACCGTCCAGGCGATCCCGCGCTCCATCGCGGCGTCGATGCCGGGCACGGTGGCATCGCCGACGCGGTTGAGGGCGAGTACGACCTCGGCGGTGTCGTCGATGTCGGGATAGTTGTCGTTGGCGAATTCGAACGCCCACCCTCCGGGTGCGAGGCGCGGGCGGCGCACCGCCCAGTCGCCGGCAACCGTGATCTCCTCGCCGAGCATCCACTGCGCGGCCCGCACCACTGCGGGGTCGGCGGGCTTGGCGCCCGCGTCGAGCAGCGCCGTGACGGCCAGGCACGTGTCCCAGACCGGAGACTGGCAGGCCTCCATCCAGCGCAGGTTCCCGTCGTAGCTGGTGAAGCCGTCGATCGCGCGCAAGCCGGCGACGATCACCGGATGGTCGAGCGGGTAGCCGAGCAGATGCAGCGCCAGGATCGAGTAGACCATCGGCGGCTGAATGCCACCCCACCCGCCGTCGGCCTCCTGCCGGGCGATGATCCACTCGGCGGCCCGCCGGAACGCGTGCCGACGTCCGGGCTTGATCGGGGAGCGGTGGTAGAGCTTGAGGACCCGGTCGAGCGCGACGAACGCACGCGCGGTCAGCCCGGTCTTGGCCGGCGCCGGCGTGATGCCGCTGCGCAGCTCGGAAACGTGAAACGGCAGGGGCCGCATCGGGCGCATCGTGCCTACGACGGTGATTGCGGCGACGGTCTGCCGGGCCCAGCAGCCCCAGTCGTAGAGGTTCAGCGGAACCCACGGCGGCAGCAGGACGAGCTCCGGCGGCACTGCCGGAAGCTGCTCCCAGGACCACTCACCGAAGAGCGCCAACCAGACGCGGGTGAACACCCGGGTGGCCTCGAGGCCGCCGTTCGCCAGCACGAACTCGCGCGCGTCGACCAGGTGCGGGGCGTCGAGCGGGTCGCCAGCCAGCCGCAGCGCCACGTACGCCTCAACCGTGGTGTTGAGGTCGGGCGGGCCGCCGTGGAACGTGGCCCAGGTGCCGTCGGCGCATTGCTGCGAGCGGATCCACTGCGCCGACTGCTCCAGCTCGTCCGGGCGCAGGATGCCCAGGAACTGGCGCAGCAACAGGTCCTCGGCGTCCATGGTGACGTTGGTCCTCAGGTCGCCCTTCCACCAGCCGTCGGCATCCTGCCGCGCCTCCAGGTGGGTGCGGGCGCGATCGACCGCGACGCGGGCGTCTGCGGCGAGGTTCGTCACGTATCAGACCCTTCAGTGATCACGGTCGACAACGTATCGCGCCAGGGCGACGAGATCGGCGACCACGTGGTCCGGCCCGGGCAGCGATTCGAGCTGCTCGAGCGCGCGACCCAGACGGGCGTCTGCCTCGCGGGCGGCCCAGTCGATGCCGCCCGCCTCCTCGACGAGCTTGGTCGCGAGGACGACGTCTTCGTCGGTATTGGGCGCTCCGCCCGCGAGGAGGTCCGCCAGCCGGCGCGATGCGTCGGTGCCCGCGTCGAGCGCGGCAACGACCGGCGCGGAGCGCTTGCCCGCGCGTACGTCCGAGGAGGCCGACTTGCCGGTGACGGCAGGGTCCCCGGTGATGCCGAGAATGTCGTCGACGAGTTGGAACGCCATGCCCAGCTCATGCCCGAAGCCCGCCAGGGCGGACACCGTGCGGGCAGGTGCGCCCGCGGCGAGCGCGCCGATCGAAGCAGAGCAGGAAAGCAGCGCCGCCGTCTTGCCGGCCTCCATGTTCAGCACGTCCGCGACGCTGATCGCAGCGGCGCCTTCGAAGTGCAGGTCCTCGGACTGCCCGCTGATCAGCCGTTGGGTGGCGGCGAGCATCGCCGGCAGTGCGCGGCGGCCGCGCTCTCCGTCGCCGGCCAGAACCTCCAGGGCGCGGGTGAGCATCGCGTTGCCGGCGAGGATCGCCTGGCCCTCACCGAAGACGGCCCACCCGGTCGGGCGATGGTGCCGCTCGAGGTCTCGGTCCATCACGTCGTCGTGCAGCAGCGAGAAGTTGTGGACGAGCTCGACGGCCACTGCGCCGGCCAGGCCGTCGTCGAGCGTGCCGCCGCCCGCCTCCGCGGACAGGACGGCGAGCGTCGGCCGCAGTCCCTTGCCGCCGCTGAACGGCACCGGGGTCCCGTCGCGGTCACACCAGCCGACCTGGTAGGACGCGATGAGCCGCATCCGGTCGTCGTCGATGCCGGCGACGGCGGCGCGCAGGGCGTGCTGGATCGGCTCGCGTACCCGCGCGAGGACCTCCGGGGGCGGTTTACTCACGCGGCAACCTCCAGCGCCGGGACGTCCAAAACGGCGTCAGCAGCAGCGATGCCACTGCGGACCGCACCCTCCATCGTGTCGGGCCAGCCCGTCGCCGTCCACGACCCGGCCAACCAGATATTCGAAAGGCCGCTCTGCGGTCCGGGGCGGAGGCTCGCCGTACCGGCCGCCTGACGGAACGTGGCTCGCCGTTCACGTGTGACGAATGCATCGATCACAGTTGCCCGGCCGGCGGCCGGCAAGAGCCGGGTCAGCTCCGCAACGTAGCGCTGCTGAATGGACCGGCTCGGCTCGTCGATGATCGCGTCGGCGGCCGAGACGGTGACCGCCAGGTACTGCCCGGATCGCAGCCCAGACGTGCCCGTGCGGTCGAAGAACCATTGCACCGGGGAGTTCACCGCGGCCGCGAACGGCAGATCGGTCACCTGCCGGTCGTAGATGACGTGCACGTTCACGATCGGCGCTGCGCCGAGCCCCGTCGCCCGCTCGACGGGTGGCGCCGGCGTGACGGCGCGCGCCTCCTGGTGCGGCACGGCCAGCACGATCGCGTCCGCCTGCCAGCGGCGCGTGCCGTCCCGCCCGCGGGCCCGCACGACGCCCGGTTCGACGGACTCGACACGATGCGACAACAGAACCTCGACGCCGGCACGATCGAGCGCGCGCTGCGCCGCCGTCCCGTGCACCTCACCGAGCGGCACGCACGCGTAGCCGACGTCGCCGGCATCGGCGTGGTCGAGGAGCCCGGTGCGAAACACCTTCGCGGCCAAGGCCAGCGACGCCTCGTCCGGGTGGAGATTCAGGGTGGCGACTGCCACGATGCCCCACAGCGCGTCGACGATCGCCTCGTGCTGGCCGTGCCGACGGAGGAACTCGCCGAGGGTTCGGGCGTCCAGTGACGCATCAGCCGGGTCGAGCCGCTTCAGCGCGAGGGCGCCGCGGACGGCACGCAGCCGGTCGGCCGGGCGGAGCAGCGCGTACCGGGCGAGCGCGCCGGTGAGGTGTGCCGGCGCTGGGACGCCGGGCAGCCGGGACAGCCGGGCCCGGCGGCCGTCGGCACGCAATACCGGGATGTCGAGCCGCTGCTGCAGCACGACGTCCGCTTCGGCGTCGAGGCGGCGTAGCAGCCAGCGGTAGGCCTCGCAGCACCGTAGGAACACGTGCTGGCCGTTGTCGATCGAGAGTTCGCCGCGCGGAAACGAGAACGCCGCCCCGCCCAGCCGCGGCCGGCCCTCGACCAGCACCACGGAGCGCCCGGCGTCGGCGAGGCGTAGCGCCGCGGTGATGCCGGCCAGTCCCCCACCCACGACAACGTCGGTCACGAACACCCCCTCCGGATCGCGCAAGAAATTCTCGGCTGAGGCGAGGAATTCTTGCGCAACCGGCGGCTCACAGGTGGCCCCGGGCGAGCGCAAGGGCGGCGACGCGCAGCTTGTCCCGGGCGGGCAGCGAGGCGCGTCCACGCATGACGATCGCCGGATCGGCCGCGATGCGCGCGAGCAGCTCGTGATAGATGCCCGCCATCGCGGCGCAACATGCGGCGCTGCGCCGGTCCAGGGTCGGCAACAGCCGCACGCCCCGGTCGTACCACCCCCACGCCCGGGCGGCCTCGAACCGAACGAGCTCGGCGAGGCGGCCGTCCTGCGGGTCGAGCGTGCCGTCCGGTAGCGTCGCAAGCGACACGTCGAACAGGTCCAGGTCACGCTTGGGGAGATACACCCGGCCGTTGCCGAGGTCCTCGCGGATGTCGCGCAGGATGTTGGTCAGCTGCAACGCGACGCCCAGGGCGTCGGCCAGCGCGGGGTCCGCCCGTGGCGGGTCGAACACGCCCAGCGAGAGCCGGCCGATCGAGCCGGCGACGCAGCGGCAGTACCCGACGAGCTGCTCGAGATCGTCGTAGCTTCGCCCGGTGACGTCCATCTCGCAGCCGTCGACGAGTTCGCCGAACGCATCGAGCGGAATCGGCAGTCGCTGCGCCGCGTCGGACAGGGCCAGGTAGACGGGGTCGGCGGAGTGCGCGACCGGATCGGTCGCTCCCGCGCGAGCCGCCGCCAGTTGGCGCAGCTTCTCCTCCGCGGGCAGGTTGCCGTCGCCGATGTCGTCGATGCGGCGGGCAACGGCATATACGGCCGACAGGGCACGCCGCTTGACCGGCGGCAGCAACCGGATGCCCCACGAGAAGTTGCGTGCCTGCTCGCGCGTGATCCGCTCGCAGATGTCGTAAGCCTCGTCGACGGTTCTCATCCCGCCGTGCGCGGATCCTCGTCCCCACCACTCGCTCCGCTCGGGTGGACCCGAGTCTCCGCCCGCACCTGACAGCGCGGCCGCGTCGCGGCGGCGGGGCTCTTCGCGCGAGCGCTCATCGCCGCTCATCCCGCCGTGCGCGGATCCCCGTCCCCACCACTCGCCGTGCGAACGCTCATCGCCGCTCATCCGCGACCGAGCCAGAGCCGGGCCGCCTCACCGGCGGTACGTCCCTTGGACGGTCGAACCGTACGTGCCAGTACGTCGTAGTCGGCCCGGCGCAGCGCCGCGGCGGTGGCCAGCCCGCCGCCGACGAAGCCGGCGACCGCCAGGCGCGGCCAGCCGGAAAGCCGCCGCACCAGGCCGCGTCCGGCCTGGAGCATGCCGCGGGCGAGCGCGACGTGCGTGGCCACGGCGTGGCGCACGGCCTCACTGGTCGCTGCGGCGAGCGCCTCATCGAGGTCAACACCGGGCAGGTAGACCCGGCCGGCGCGGGCATCCTCGCCCACGTCCTGGCAGTGCTCAAGCACCTGCAGCGCGTTGCACACCGAGTCCGAGTCGGCGACGTTACGCTCCGTGGCCGCGTCGGCGATGTGAAGCACAATGCGCCCGACCGGTGCGGCCGAGTAGTCGCAGTAGTGCAGCAGGTCGGAGAACCGCTCGTACCACTTTACCCGCTGGTCCATGCGGTTGGCCTCGATCAGGTCGAGGAACGGTTCGAGCGGCGTACCGGCGTCCACCAGCACGCGCAGCGCCCGCACCACCGGCAGCGCCGCCGTACCGGACGGTAGGGAGCGCACGTCCTTGTCGACAGCGTCCAGAAGGGCGAGACGGTCGCCCGGCGCCTCGTCTCCGACATCATCGACGAACCGGGCGAACGCGTAGGCGCGCATGAGCTTGTCCCGTGGGTCCCGGGGCAGGACGCCTAGCGCCACCGGGAAGTTCTCGCTGCCGACCTGGGCGGCGGACGCGGCGCCGAGGCGCTCGAGGATTGCGGTCTGCGACAGGTCGGCTGTCATCGTCCGCTCCTCACCCCGAGATGCCGTCCCGACAGGACGCCACGACAAGCGCTTACGGCGCAAGACTATTCCAGGCATCAATCAGCTAATGTTCGCCCCGTGGCGTCCTTTGATCTCGCGGCACTCATCGCACAGCGCGGTGACGAACGGTATGACTTGCAGTCGCGTTACGTGAACCCCCAGCTGTCGCGGACGTTGCACACAATCGGGTTCGACAAGATCTACAGGCGCGCTGAGGGTGCCTACCTCTACGACGACGCGGGCATCGAGTACCTCGACATGCTTGCCGGCTTCGGCGTTTTCGCGCTCGGCCGGCACCATCCCGTAGTTCGGCAGGCAATCCACGACGTGATCGACCTGGGCCTCGCCGACCTCACGCAGTTCGACGCCCCTCCCCTGGCCGGCCTACTCGCCGAGAAGCTACTGGCCAAGACGCCGCATCTCGATCGCGTCTACTTCGGAAACAGTGGAACCGAAGCAGTCGAGACGTCACTGAAGTTCGCCCGCTTCGCCACTCGTCGTAAGCGAATCCTGTACTGCGACCATGCGTTCCACGGCCTCACGACGGGGTCACTGTCGGTGAATGGGGCAAGCGAGTTCCGTAAGGGCTTCGATCCCTTGCTCCCTGACGCCAGGATTCCGCTCGGAGACGTGGACGCGCTGCGCCGCGAGCTCGCCAGGGGCGACGTGGCCGCGCTGATCGTCGAGCCCGTACAGGGCAAGGGCGTGGCCATCTCCCCGCCCGGGTTCCTCGCGTCGGCGGCCGAGCTGTTGCACGAGCACAAGGCGCTGCTTATCGCGGACGAAGTGCAGTGCGGCCTCGGCCGCAGCGGCGATTTCTGGGCGTACCAGCGCGACGGGGTCGAACCCGACCTCGTAGTAGCCGCAAAGGCCCTGTCCGGCGGCTACATCCCCGTGGGCGCCTGCCTCGGCAGAGACGAGATCTTCCAGAAGGTGTTCTCTTCCATGGACCGCGTCCTTGTACACGACTCGACATTCGGCTCGAACGCGCAGGCGATGGCCGCCGGGCTGGCAACACTGTCCGTTTTCGAGGTCGAGGGAGTCGTCGAGAACGCGTCCAAGATCGGCGAACTGCTGCAGTCCCGGCTCGTCGACGTAGCCGAACGATATGAGATGGTCGCTGACGTCCGGGGACGCGGCCTGATGATCGGCATCGAGTTCGGCCGCCCGTCGTCCTGGAAGCTGCGCCCCTCCTGGATGGCATTGCAGGCTGCGCGGCGCGGACTGTTCGCGCAGACCGTCGTGCACGCGCTGTTCCATCAGCACCGCATCCTGACGCAGGTATCCGGCGACCACCTCGAGGTGATCAAGCTGATTCCGCCCCTGAACATCGGCGAGGCGGAGGTCGACCGATTCGTGACCGCATTCGCCGAGGTCATGGACGAAGCGCACCGCGGCAGCGGCCTCATCTGGGATTTCGGCAAGTCGCTGATCAAGCAGGTCCGCAGCTGACGTCAACCTCGCAGTGATCAGGCCCAATCGGCCCTGGTCGCGCGGCGGCCGAGCGGCGACAGCCGGCCCAGGTGCGCGATCTTGTCCGGGTTGACGAACCCGCGGATCGTCCGCGCCCGACCGTCGACGATCTCCAGGCTGAGGAGGCTGATCAGCCCGCCGTCCGCGTCGAGGTACATCGCGCCCGGATCGCCGTTGATCTCGACGGGACGCATCGTGATGCCCATGGCCGCGGCGCGTCGGGCCAGCCCCATCACCACGCGCGCCACATTGCCACCCCCGACGACCGGCACGCGCAGGCCGGCGCCCTTCTCGCCGCCGTCGCCGTAGAACGCCGCATCGCCGGCAAGCAGCGACACCAGTCGCTCCATGTCACCGCCCGCCGCCGCGGCGAAGAATCGTGCGGACAGCTCGGCGCGAGCTGCCCTCGACGCCTCGAATCGCGGGCGGCCCTGCTCGACATGCCGGCGGGCGCGGGCGGCCAACTGGCGGCAGTTCGCCTCGGTCTTGTCGACGATGGCAGCCACCTCGCCGTAGTCGTAGCCGAACACGTCGTGCAGCAGGAACACCGCCCGCTCGACCGGAGAGAGCCTCTCGAGCACGACCAGAAACGCCATCGACAGCGAGTCGGCGGTTTCCGCCGCGTCCGCTGGGCCGGCTCCCTCGTCGGTGAGCAGCGGCTCGGGCAGCCACGGGCCGACGTAGCTCTCCCGGCGCGCCCGCGCTGAGCGCAGCGCGTCGATCGCGAGCCTCGTGGTCACGGTCGCGAGGTACGCCTTGGGAGCGACCACCTCGTCGGGCGCGGCCCGATGTAGCCGCAGGAACGCATCCTGCACCACGTCCTCTGCCTCGCTGACGCTGCCCAGCATCCGGTAGGCGATCGCGAACGCGTACGGGCGAAGCTCGCGATAGACCTCGTCGAGGCGGTCCACCCGCCCATCGTGTCAGTCCGCGAGTCCGGTGCTGAAGCCCTCACGGTAGGTCGCGTAGCGCGGCTTCCAATCGAGGGCCGCCCTGGCCTTGGCGTTCGACGCGCCGCGGACCCGCGTCATCATCGACACCACGACATCGCCGGCGAGCAGCCTGCCCAGCCACGCCGGCACATGCCCGGGCTGCCGCGCGCCGATCACTCGCGCGTACTCCGGCAGCCAGGTGGCAATCTCGATCGGCTCGTCGTCGCACACGTTGTATATGCCGGGCGCGCCTCGCTCCACCGCGGCGACGGTCGCAGACGCGGCGTCCTCGAGGTGGCAGAACGACCACACACCACTTCCGTTGCCGACGATCGGGAACCGTCGCTTACGTACGAGCTCGGCGATGTCACCGCTGCGGTTCATGTTGCTGCCCGGTCCGTAGAAGCCGCCGTAGCGCAAGACGACGCCTTCAAGAGGTGCGCCGGTGACCTGCCGTTCCAGGTACCTGATGGCCTCCATGCTGCGCCGCTGGTTGGCCGGCGGAGCCGGGTCGAACGGGGCGTCCTCCGTCTTGACCCGGCTGCCAGTGCGCTCGGACGGCCAGCCGGCGAAGCTCTGCGCGACGAACCGGCTCGCCCCGGCGTCCTGCGCCGCCGCGAGCAGGTTGTCGGTGCCCTCCGTGCGCAGCCGGTTGGTGAGAGCGAACTCCTTGTCGAAGCGCCGGAAGTTCTTGATGGTGGTCAGGGCGGTCAGCTGATGGATCACGACCTCGGGGCGTACCTGCCGCACCGCGGCAGCCAGCGCTTCCCGATCCAGCGCGTCTGCGACAACGGGCTCGGCGCCCGCCGATTCGACGGCTGCGGCCTTGCTCGCCGAACGAGTCAGCGCGCTGACGTTGTGGCCGGCGGCCACCAGTTGCGGCAGCAGGTGCTGACCCAGCGCCCCGGTGCCGCCCGCAACGAAAACTCTCATTGTTCCTCCTGCTCTTCGCGCGAGCGCTCATCGCGGCGATGACCTGCGCTTCTCGGCCGCCATGTCACCCTGCGGTGCTCGCTCGTCGCTGCTCTTTCCACGGGTTCTACGTGCCGTAGACGAGGCAGCCTCGCGATCTGTGACAGTCAGCCGCTGTAACTCGCTCATGGTCATCGCCGGGCCGCTGATCGCGACGGGCCGGCCGGGACGGGGACGCAGCCCCTCGACGAGCAGGTCGAGATGGCGGTGTGCGAGCTCGTCGTTCTGCTGGCGCGGGAACGGTCCGGGCAGCGGACGGGACAGCCGAACGGTCAGGAGCCCGATGTCGGCGGACGTGACGTCCTTGCGCAGCGTTCCCGCCCGGTGGGCGGCGGCGACGAGATCGTCAAGCACCGCGCTGCCCTCGTATCGGACCTGGCGCATCTGCGGTTCTTCCAGGTCGATGTCGCTGAACAGCGCCGGGATCACGGCCGCGATCCGGATGTCCAGCACGCGATGCATATAGCGGACGAGTGCGCGGAACGGGTCGCGCTCCTGGTCGAGCGCGGCTCGCGCCTCCTCAGCGGTGCGCTGCAATGCATCAAGCACGACGGCGTGCTGCAGCGCCTGGCGGTCCGGGAAGTGGCGATACAGCGTGCCGATGCCGGTGCCCGCGCGGCGGGCGATCTCGTCGAGCGGTGCCCGCGAGCCCAACTCGACGAAGACGTCGCGAGCTGTGTCGAGCAGCCTCGTGCGGTTGTGGCGGGCGTCGGCACGTAGCGGACGGGTCTCCATGTCGCGTGAGCTTATCAGCATCCGGAGAAATTCCCTCCAGATAAGTGGAGACATTATCTCCGGATCGTGTTAGTGTGGGCCAAAGTCAATCGGAGGGAATTGCTCCGGATGGAGGTGCTTCACATGACGGCCACCGCCACGGCTCTCCGCCGCGACGCGCTCGTCGTGTTCGCCGGCCTGCTGCTAGTGATGTTTCTCGCCGCGCTGGACCAGACGATCATGGCTACCGCACTGCCGACCATCGCCGGTGATCTTGGCGGGCTGAGCGAGCTGACCTGGGTCGTCACCGTGTATGTGCTGGCCGCCGCCGCGACGACACCCGTCTGGGGCAAGCTCAGCGACATGCTCGGGCGGCGTGGACTGCTGCGCACCGCGCTGGCGATCTTCCTGGTCGCATCCGCATTGTCTGGTGTCGCGCAGAGCATCGGCGAGCTGATCGCGTTCCGCGCACTACAGGGCGCCGGCGCGGGCGGCATGATGACGCTCGCCATGGCAGCAGTCGGCGACATCGTCGCGCCGCGCGAGCGCGGTCGCTACCAGGGCTACTTCCAGGCAGTGTTCGTGCTGGCCAGCGTCGCCGGGCCGTTGCTCGGAGGTGTCCTGGTCGATCACCTGTCGTGGCGCTGGGTGTTCTACGTCAACGTGCCGATCGGCCTGGCGGCGCTCGGGTTACTGGGCCGCCAGTCCGCTGCCGCGCCACAGCGGCGGGGCGCGCGCATCGACGTACTCGGAGCGATCCTGCTTGCGGGCGCGGTGAGCGCCGGACTGCTCGTCACGGTCTGGGGTGGCGATCGCTACGCGTGGGGCTCGGCACAAGTTCTGGCATTGGTGGTTGCCGCGGCGGCGCTTGCTGTCGGCTTCATCTGGCAGGAGCGCCGTGCCGCCGAGCCGGTGCTGCCGCTGCGGCTGTTCCGCGACCGGGTGTTCGTCGTAGTGAGCGCCGGCGCGTTTCTCGCGACCTTGTCGTTGTTCGCGGCGATCGTGTTCCTGCCGCTGTACCTGCAACTGGTCGCCGGCGCGACGGCGACGACGTCCGGCCTGCTGGTGCTGCCGATGCTGCTGGCGAGCACGTTCAGCACGATCGTGTCCGGACGTCTCATGACCCGGTCGGGACGATACAAGGTCTTTCCGGTCATCGGCTTCGCGCTCATGGGCGCGGGGCTGGCCTTGCTCACCACGCTGGGCGTTTCGAGCGGACGCGGCACGGCGATGGCCTATGTGGCCGTGTTCGGGCTGGGCTTCGGGCTGACCACGCAGGTGCTCGTCGTGGCGCTCCAGAATGCGGTCGACCGCCGCGAGCTGGGCACCGCCACCGCGTCGGTCAACCTGTTCCGGGCACTGGGCGGCTCGGTCGGAGTCGCCGTGTACGGCGCGGTGTTCGCCGCCGGGCTGCGCTACGCACTGCCGCGGCACGTGCCCGGACAGGCCGGCGGCATCGACGCGCACGGCATTCAGAGCAGCCCGGACCGGATCCGGCTGCTGTCCGCGCCGATGCGCAACGGCGTCGCCATGTCGGTCGCCGACGCGCTGCACACCGTGTTCCTGGTCGCGACGCCTATCGCAGTCGCCGGCCTGCTCGTCGTGCTGTTCTTGCACGAACGCCCGCTACGGAAGGAGATGTCATGACAAACTCGACCGCCACCGAGGTCTTCGAGCTCGGGCGCCGGTGGGCCGAGGCCGAGCAGCGTGCCGACGTCGAGACGCTCGACGCGCTCGCCGTCGCCGACTTCGCGCTGGTCGGCCCGCTCGGCTTCGTCCTGGACAAGCAGCAGTGGCTGGACCGATACCGCACCGGCGACCTGATCACGTCATCGCTGACATGGGACGAGGTCAGGGTGCGGGGGTACGGCGACGCGGCCGTGGCGATCGGGAGGCACATCCAGCAGGCCAGCTACCGCGGGCAGCCGTCGGACGGGCAGTTCCGGGCGACGCACATCGCCGTCCGCACCGGCGGTCAGTGGCAGCTCGCGGGCATCCAGCTCAGCCCGATCGGTGCCTTCCGACCCGCGACGGGAGACTGACGACATGGCCGTACAGCTGAACCACACGATCGTCCACGCCCACGACGCCGCCGCGTCGGCACGGTTCCTGGCCGATATCCTGGGCCGACCCGAGCCGATACCGTTCAGCCACTTCGTCGTCGTCCACCTCGACAACGACGTGTCGCTGGACTTCCTGGCCGTCCCCGACGTGCGGCCACAGCACTACGCGTTCCTCGTCGACGAGTCGGACTTCGACGCGATCTTCGGGCGTATCCGCGAGCGCGAGTTGCCGTACTGGGCCGACCCGTTCCACCGGCACGCCGGCGAGATCAACACCAACGACGGCGGCCGCGGCGTTTATTGGGAAGACCCGAACGGCCACAACCTGGAGATCATCACACGGCAGTACGGCAGCGGCGGCTGACCGCCCTCGCCCTCCTAAGCCAGTTCGACCCCCGGCGGGCGACGTGCCGCCAGGGGTCGAACTAGTGTGCGCGAGAGGAAGGATCAGCGGTAGTCGTTGTAGCCGTAGTCGTCCAGGGGGACGGCCGGGCCCAGCGTCTGACCGCCGCTGCCGAAACCGTAGTAGTCGTTCTCGTCGTAGCCGGCCATGGAGAACGCGGCAGCGCGCGCCTCCTCGGTCGGATTGACCTCGACGTTGCGGTACCGGGCTATGCCGGTGCCCGCCGGGATCAGCTTGCCGATGATCACGTTCTCCTTGAGGCCAACGAGCTTGTCCTCCTTCGCGGAGATCGCAGCATCGGTGAGCACCCGGGTCGTCTCCTGGAATGACGCCGCGGACAGCCACGACTCGGTGGCCAGCGACGCCTTCGTGATGCCCATCAACACCGGACGTCCGGCCGCCGGATCGCCGCCCTCGGCGACCACCCGCCGGTTCGCCGCCTCGAACGCCGAGCGTTCGACCAGCGAACCGGGCAGGAACTCCGTCGAACCCGAGTCGATCACGGTGATGCGCTTGAGCATCTGCCGGACGATCACCTCGATGTGCTTGTCGTGGATGGCCACGCCCTGCGAGCGGTAGACCTCCTGCACCTCACGCACCAAGTGCTGCTGCACCTCGCGCGGGCCCATGATCCGCAGCACGTCGTGCGGGTTCACCGCACCACTCACCAACTGCTGGCCCACCTCGACGGTGTCGCCCTCGTTGACGAGCAGCCGCGCACGACGTGAGATCGGGTACTCCTTCTCGTCGGTGCCGTCGTCCGGCGTGACGACCACGCGGCGGCCACCACCCTTGGCCGAGGCGTCGGACTCCTCGATACGCACCCGGCCCGCGGCCTCGGTGATCGGGGCGACACCCTTCGGGACACGCGCCTCGAACAGCTCGCCCACGCGCGGCAGGCCGTGCGTGATGTCCTCGCCGGCGATGCCGCCGGTGTGGAACGTCCGCATCGTCAGCTGCGTGCCGGGCTCGCCGATGGACTGCGCGGCGATGATGCCGACCGCCTCGCCGACGTCGACCAACTTGCCGGTCGCCAGCGACCGGCCGTAGCACGCGGCGCAGGCCCCGAGTGCCGAGTCGCAGGTGAGCACCGAGCGCACCCGCACCTCGGTCACGCCCCGGACGATCAGGTCGTCGATGAGCACGTCTCCCAGATCGGTGCCCACGGCTGCGACCGTCTCGCCGTCGACCTCCACGTCCTCGGCGAGCTGGCGCGCGTAGACAGAGGTCTCGACGTACGGATCCTTGACGAGATTGCCGTCCGGGCCGGGGGCCGCGATCCGCACGATCAAGCCGCGGTCGGTGCCGCAGTCGTCCTCGCGCACGATGACGTCCTGGGAGACGTCGACCAGCCGCCGGGTCAGGTAACCGGAGTCAGCGGTCCGCAAGGCGGTGTCAGCCAGACCCTTGCGGGCGCCGTGCGTGGAGATGAAGTACTCCAGCACGGACAGTCCCTCGCGGAAGTTCGCCTTGATCGGGCGCGGGATGATCTCACCCTTCGGGTTGGCCACCAGGCCGCGCATACCCGCGATCTGGCGCACCTGCATCATGTTGCCGCGTGCGCCGGAGTTGACCATTACCCAGATGGCGTTGGTCTGCGGGAAGTTGGCCTCCATCTCCTTGGCGACCTCGCTGCTGGCCTTCGTCCAGACCTCGACCAGCTCCTGGCGCCGCTCCTCCGCCGTGATGACGCCACGCAGGTACTGCCGCTCGATCTTGTCGGCGTCCTTCTCGTAGCGCTCGAGGATCTCGGCTTTCTTCGGCGGGGTGACGGCGTCCTCGATCGCGATCGTGATGCCGGACCGGGTCGCCCAGTAGAAGCCGGCTGCCTTGAGCTTGTCCAGCGTCGAGGCGACATCGACCTTCGTGTAGCGCTCGGCGAGGTCGTTGACGATCTGCCCGATCTCCTTCTTCGTCACCTCGTAGTTGACGAAGCGGTAGTCGGACGGCAGCGTCTCGTTGAACAGGCAGCGCCCGAGCGAGGTCTCAATGATCGCCGGGTCACCGGGCTGCCAGCCCTCGGGCGGCGTCCAGGGCTCGCCCTTACCGTTGTCGACGCTCTGCACACCGGTCAGCCGAAGCTTGATCGGCGCCTGCAGGCCCAGCGTCTTCTGGTCGAACGCCATGATCGCCTCGGCCTCGGACGAGAAGGCTCGCCCGGCACCGACCTGCTCGTCGCGCTGCGTCGTCAGGTGGTACAGGCCGATGATCATCTCGTGGCTCGGCATCGTGACCGGGCGGCCGTCGGCGGGCTTGAGAATGTTGTTCGTCGACAGCATCAGGATCCGCGCCTCGGCCTGAGCCTCGGCGGACAGCGGCAGGTGCACCGCCATCTGGTCACCGTCGAAGTCGGCGTTGAACGCCGCACACACGAGCGGGTGGATCTGGATCGCCTTGCCCTCGACCAGCTGCGGCTCGAACGCCTGGATGCCGAGGCGGTGCAGCGTCGGCGCTCGGTTGAGCAGCACCGGGTGCTCGCTGATCACCTCTTCCAGGACGTCCCACACCACCGGACGCGCACGCTCGACCATCCGCTTTGCGGACTTGATGTTCTGCGCGTGCGACAGGTCGACCAGCCGCTTCATGACGAACGGCTTGAAGAGCTCAAGCGCCATGTTCTTGGGCAGGCCGCACTGGTGCAGCTTCAGCTGCGGGCCGACCACGATGACCGAGCGGCCGGAGTAGTCGACGCGCTTGCCGAGCAGGTTCTGGCGGAACCGGCCCTGCTTGCCCTTGAGCAGGTCGGACAGCGACTTCAGCGGCCGGTTGCCCGGGCCGGTGACCGGACGCCCGCGGCGGCCGTTGTCGAACAGCGCATCGACGGACTCCTGCAGCATCCGCTTCTCGTTGTTGACGATGATCTCGGGCGCGCCGAGGTCGATCAGTCGCTTGAGCCGGTTGTTGCGGTTGATCACGCGGCGGTACAGGTCGTTCATGTCGGACGTAGCGAACCGGCCACCGTCGAGCTGCACCATCGGGCGCAGGTCCGGCGGGATCACCGGCACGCAGTCGAGCACCATGCCCATCGGCGAGTTGGTGGTATTCAGGAACGACGCGACGACCTTGAGCCGCTTGAGGGCGCGCAGCTTCTTCTGGCCGCGGCCGGTGTGGATCGTCTCGCGCAGCGACTCGGCCTCGCCCTCGAGGTCGAAGTTCGCCAGCAGCACCTGCAGCGACTCGGCGCCCATGCCGCCCTCGAAGTACTCGCCGAAGCGGTCACGCAGCTCGCGGTAGAGCATCTCGTCGCTGATCAGCTGCTTGACGTCGAGCTTGCGGAAGGTGTCCATCACCTCGTCGAGGCGGTCGATCTCCCGCTGCGCGCGGTCGCGGATCTGGCGCATCTCGCGCTCGCCGCCCTCACGCACCTTGCGCCGCACGTCGCTCTTGGCACCCTCGGACTCGAGCTCGGCGAGGTCCGCCTCGAGCTTCTTGGCCCGCGCGTCGATGTCGGCGTCGCGCCTCTTCTCCAGGGTCGACTTCTCGGCGCTGACCTCTGCCTCGAGCGTCGGCAGGTCGCGGTGCCGCTCCTCCTCGTTCACCTTGGTGATCAGGTAGGCCGCGAAATAGATGATCTTCTCGAGGTCCTTCGGGGCCAGGTCGAGCAAGTAACCCAACCGGGACGGGACGCCCTTGAAGTACCAGATGTGCGTGACCGGCGCGGCGAGCTCGATGTGACCCATCCGCTCGCGGCGCACCTTGGCCCGGGTGACCTCGACGCCGCACCGCTCACAGATGATGCCCTTGAACCGGACACGCTTGTACTTGCCGCAGTAGCACTCCCAGTCTCGGGTAGGCCCGAAGATCTTCTCGCAGAAGAGCCCGTCCTTTTCCGGCTTGAGGGTGCGGTAGTTGATGGTCTCGGGCTTCTTGACCTCGCCGTGCGACCACTTGCGAATATCGTCGACCGTGGCCAGGCCGATACGGAGCTCGTCGAACACGTTGACGTCGAGCAAGGTTCCTTCTTCCTAAATCAGACTTCTTCGACCGAGCTGGGCTCGAAGCGGCGGGACAGGTCGATGCCGAGCTCCTCGGCGGCGCGGTACACGTCGTCGTCGGAATCGCGCATCTCGACCGCGACACCGTCCGACGAGAGCACCTCGACGTTGAGGCACAGCGACTGCAGCTCCTTCAGGAGCACCTTGAACGACTCGGGGATGCCGGGCTCCGGGATGTTCTCGCCCTTGACGATCGCCTCGTACACCTTGACGCGGCCGAGGATGTCGTCGGACTTGATCGTCAGCAGCTCCTGCAACGCGTAGGCGGCGCCGTAGGCCTGCATCGCCCAGCACTCCATCTCACCGAAGCGCTGCCCGCCGAACTGCGCCTTACCACCCAGCGGCTGCTGGGTGATCATCGAGTACGGGCCGGTCGAGCGGGCGTGGATCTTGTCGTCGACCAGGTGCAGCAGCTTGAGGATGTAGGTGTAGCCGACGCTGATCGGCTCCGGGAACGGTTCGCCGGAACGCCCGTCGAACAGCCTGGTCTTGCCGGTCGCGCCGATGAGCTGCGTGCCGTCGCGGTTGCTCAGCGTGGACTCGAGCAGCCCGATGATCTCCGACTCCTTGGCGCCGTCGAAGACCGGCGTCGCGACCTTCGTGCCGGGAGCCCCGTCGTGCGCGATCTCGTTGAGCCGGCCGGCCCACTCAGGCTTGCCCTTGATGGACCACCCACTGTGCGCCACCCAGCCCAGGTGTGCCTCGAGGACCTGCCCGACGTTCATCCGGCTCGGCACCCCGAGCGGGTTGAGCACGATGTCGACGGGCGTGCCGTCCTCCAGGAACGGCATGTCCTCCGGAGGCAGGATCTTGGCGATCACGCCCTTGTTGCCGTGGCGGCCGGCGAGCTTGTCGCCGTCCTGGATCTTGCGCTTCTGCGCGATGTAGACCCGAACCAGCTCGTTCACGCCCGGCGCGAGCTCGTCGCCGTCTTCGCGGCTGAACACGCGCACGCCGATGACCTTGCCGGCCTCGCCGTGCGGCACCTTCAGCGAGGTGTCGCGCACCTCGCGCGCCTTCTCGCCGAAGATCGCGCGCAGCAGCCGCTCCTCCGGGGTCAGCTCGGTCTCGCCCTTCGGCGTGACCTTGCCGACCAGCACGTCGCCCGGCACCACGTCGGCGCCGATGCGGACGATGCCGCGCTCGTCGAGATCGGCGAGCACCTCCTCGGAGACGTTCGGGATGTCGCGGGTGATCTCCTCGGCGCCCAGCTTGGTGTCGCGGGCGTCGACCTCGTGCTCCTCGATGTGGATGCTCGTGAGCACGTCGTCCTGGACAAGGCGCTGGTTGAGGATGATCGCGTCCTCGAAGTTGTGACCCTCCCACGGCATGTAGGCCACGAGCAGGTTCTTGCCGAGCGCCATCTCGCCGATGTCAGTGGACGGCCCGTCGGCGATCACCTGACCCGCCTCGATCCGGTCGCCCTCGTTGACGATCGGCTTCTGGTTGAAGCTCGTGCCCTGGTTGGAGCGCGCGAACTTGGCGAGCCGATAGGTGTTGCGGGTGCCGTCGTCGGCCATGACGGTGATGTAGTCGGCCGATACCTCCTCGACCACGCCGGGCTTGTCGGCGACGACCACGTCGGAGGCGTCGACGGCGGCGCGCAACTCCATGCCGGTGCCCACCAGCGGCGACTCGCTGCGCAGCAGCGGCACCGCCTGGCGCTGCATGTTCGCACCCATCAGAGCGCGGTTGGCGTCGTCGTGCTCGAGGAACGGGATCATCGCCGAGGCGACGGAGACCATCTGCCGCGGCGAGACGTCCATGTAGTCGACGTCCTCGGCAGGCACCAGGTCGACCTCGTCGCCCTTGCGGCGCACCAGCACCCGGTCCTCGACGAAGCGACCGTGCGTGTCGATCACGGCGTCGGCCTGCGCGATGACGTGCTTGTCCTCCTCGTCGGCGGACAGGTACTCGATCTGGTCGACCACCTTGCCGTTGACGACCTTGCGATACGGCGTCTCGATGAATCCGAACGCGTTCACCCGCCCGTAGCTGGACAGCGACCCGATCAGCCCGATGTTCGGGCCTTCCGGAGTCTCGATCGGGCACATCCGGCCGTAGTGCGACGGGTGGACGTCGCGGACCTCCATGCCGGCCCGATCGCGGCTCAGGCCGCCCGGGCCGAGCGCGGACAGGCGCCGCTTGTGGGTAAGGCCGGCCAGCGGGTTCGTCTGGTCCATGAACTGGGAGAGCTGGCTCGTGCCGAAGAACTCCTTGATGGACGCGACGACCGGGCGGATGTTGATCAGGGTCTGCGGGGTGATCGCCTCGACGTCCTGGGTCGTCATCCGCTCGCGCACCACGCGCTCCATGCGGGACAGCCCCACCCGGATCTGGTTCTGGATCAGCTCGCCGACCGTGCGCAGCCGCCGGTTGCCGAAGTGGTCGATGTCGTCGAGCTCGTAGCCATCCTCGCCGGCGTGCAGCCGGATCAGATACTCGATCGTGGCGACGATGTCGTCCTCGGTGAGCGTGCCCTGGGAGATCGCCGCGTCGAGGCCCAGCTTGCGGTTGACCTTGTAGCGACCCACCTTGGCGAGGTCGTATCGCTTCGGGTTGAAGAACAGGTTCTCCAGCAGTGCCTGCGCCGACTCGCGGGTGGGCGGCTCGCCCGGGCGCAGCTTGCGGTAGATGTCGAGCAGCGCCTCGTCCGAGTTGGTGATGTGGTCCTTCTCGAGCGTGGCGAGCAGCGTCTCGGACCACCCGAAGTGCTCGCGAATCCGCTCGGTGCTCCAGCCCAGCGCCTTGAGCAGGACGGTGACCGGCTGGCGGCGCTTGCGGTCGATGCGCACGCCGACGGTCTGGCGCTTGTCGACGTCGAACTCGAGCCAGGCGCCGCGGCCCGGAATGATCCGGACCGTGTAGACGTCGACGTCAGAAGTCTTGTCAAGGGTGCGGTCGAAGTACACACCGGGCGAACGCACGAGCTGGCTGACAACCACGCGTTCCGTGCCATTGATGATGAACGTGCCCTTACGGGTCATCATCGGGAAGTCGCCCATGAACACCGTCTGGCTCTTGATCTCGCCGGTGGTGTTGTTGGTGAACTCCGCGGTGACGAACAGCGGTGCCGCGTACGTCATGTCCTTGTCCTTGCACTCTTCGATGGACGCCTTGACGTCCTCGAAGCGCGGGTTGGAGAAGGAGAGGCTCATCGAGCCGGAGAAGTCCTCGATCGGGGAAATCTCGCCGAGGATCTCGTCCAGCCCGGACTGCGGGTTCTGGTCCTGCTTGACGCGCTCACGCCACGCGTCACTGCCGATCAGCCAGTCGAACGACTCGGTCTGCAGCGCTAGGAGGTTCGGCACCTCCAGTGGCTCCCGGATCTTTGCGAACGACGTCCGGGGCGGCGCTCCCGGAATTCCTGTCCCATTTGCCTGCGATGTCTTACCGGAGCGGGAGACTGCCAAGACACGTCCTTCCAAGGACTAAAAGGGTGCTGAAGCCTGCGCGGCCACCTGCGCCCGACGAGCGCACCACGACGTCGGTCCGCTGGGTGAAGACACCAGTCGGGCCGCAGGAGGAATGCAGAGGGCAGCGCAAAGAGACAGTCTAACGAGTCCGGGCATGCCTGTCGAGGGCAACCCGGAGTGCCTGACGCGATCCTAATCGTGGTCGTCTTCCACGTAGCTCCCGCGTTCGCGTCCGAGTGCACTAGGTGCGATGAAAAGGGTGCCTCGCGGGGGCGCCCGCGTCAAGCACCCTGACTGCCCAAACGGGCCAACCTGCGCGTCCCGCCCGATGTTTCCCCGCCGGCTGATGGCCTCCGTGCCGGGATCCACCGCTCCCGAGAGAGCCTCAGAGCGTCGCGAGATCGGCGACGAGCCAGGTGCCGTGCACGAGTTGGGCGGTCACCCGCAGGTTGACCATGTCATAGCGCGGGGTCTTCTGGGAGGCGTTGGTCACGGTCTGCTGCCCGAGGACCAGCAGCACCGCCTGTGTGCCGTCCCCGCTCACCGAGGTGATCGCCGACGTGCCCACCTCGCCCACGACGACCGCCTTGGCGGGCGGTGCATTCTTCTTGATCGTCGTGTTCATCGAGGCGAGGTACTGGTCCTTGAACGTGCCCGTCAGATGCGACGCCGCGGCACTTTCGTCCGCATCGAGGTGCCGGTAGTCGTAGGAGAGAATCGTCGCCACCGCCTGGTTCACCTCGGCGACCACACGCTGCCGCTGCTCGGCCGTGCCGGGCCGGTTTCGCCGGTCTTGGAGCAGCGCCACGTCGGCGACTGCGAGCCCGACGACGAGCACGAAGGCGGCGATTGCCGCAATCCACGCGCGGGCACGGACACTGCGGATGGCGTGCTCACGCACGTCGCCGGCGCGCGCCTCGGTGCCACTGTGCGCCACCGGCGACGGACGGGGGCCGGGCTTCGGCGTCGACACCGGCACGGTGTTTGGGGCGGGCGCGGTGTCCGGAGCGGGCGCGGCACCGTCCGCGGGTGCCTCGGAGTGCACGTTCCCGCCGATCCGCCGCGCCCGACTGGCCGCCTGAACTGCGGCAGTGCGCCGCAGCGTTGCCGCTGCTCGTTCGTTGATCTTCTCGGCCATCACATCAGCCCTACCGACGTAATGTTGCTCGCCAACCACGTGCCGCCGACGTTGGTGACAGTCACCTCGAACCGACCGGAGTTGAACAGCGTCCGCTTGCCCTTACCGTCCACCCGGTAGTTGTCCATGGTCATGAGGACGACCGCGGTGTTGCCCTTGCTCTGCTCGAACGCCGCCTGGCTGACCGACGCCGAGGTGTCCTGCTTGCTCTGCACCAGACCCTCGCGCAGCGCGGCCTTCTTCGGGTCGAACGCCTTGAGCAGGTCGCCGGTCAGGCCGATGCGAGCCCGGGCGAAGTCTGCGTCGAAATGGGCCACCCGGAACGTCTGCAGGTTGATCATCTCGCGGCTCGCCGCGTCGACGGCGGCCTGCTCCCGCGCGGACAGCCCCGCGCTCGGGCGATCGTCGCGGACCGCCAGCAGCACCCCCAGTACTGCCGCGAGCAGCAGCGCGACGAGACCGAGCCCGCCTGCGGTGAGCCACGCCAGCCGGTTCTCTGTTCGTGTGTCAGCCACCTCGCTGCTCCCTTCAGTGTAGCCCATCCACGAGTAGCGTCAGCCAGAACTTGTCACCCAGGACCGCGGCCGCGGAATCCGATCGCCCCACCGCCACGCTGTTGCCCGACGTGGTACCCGGGTAAACCGCGCCGACCGCGCTGGTGTCGACCGGATCCCCGCCGGGCACGTTCTGTGCGCCGCGCACCGTGGACGGGTTGCCGCGCGGCAGGGTGCATTGCGCGGAAGCGTTGATCGGCGCGGGTGCGGTGTTGCCGGGCCGGCGCTTGACCGTGCCGCCATAGCCCTGCTCGCACGGCTGCGGATCGTTCAGGTTGAGGACGAGCCGAAGTGGGCGGTGCCGTCGCCAGGCACGACTGCGAACCCACCCGCCACCGTCAGCGGGTATAGCTCCAGGATCTGCTCGATACCGGCGCGGTGCTGCACCAGGAGCTGACCGGTGGTCGCCAGGTTGGCAAGCGTCACGCCCAGGTCGTCGCGGTTGCTCGTGACCACGGCACCCACCGTCGCCAGGTCGGCAGGGCCGGTATCGAGCAACGTGCGGATGTCGGGGTCGCTCGCCTTGAGCTGCGCGCTCAACGCGTTGAGGTCGTGCGTCCAGCTGCGCATCGCCGGGCCCTCGTCCAACTGTGTCTGGAGCACAGTCTTGCCGGAATCGATCAATGCGACGGTCTGCGGCAGGTTCTGCTGCGCCGTGGTGAGCAGCTCGTCGCCCGCGTCGAGCAGCCGCGAAAGATCCGGGGCGCGGTCGTTGAACGCCTTCGCCAGCTCGTCGATCGCGGTGCTCAGGTTCTTCGTGTCGACGGACCGGACCAGCAGGTCAAGGTTGGTGAGCAGTACCTGCGTCGGGACCGGTAGCTGTGCCGCCGTCATGGAAAGCGTATCGCCGCCCCGGAGGTACGGGCCGTCGTCTGCCTTGGGCACCAGGTTGACGTACTGCTCACCGACCGCGGATCGGTCGGCGACGTAGGCCAGCGTGCCCGTCTTGGGCACCGCGGGGTGAGCGCAGTTCGACAGATGCAGCTCCACGCGAACGCCGTTGGTCAGCAGCTCCAGCCGGCCTACCCGGCCGACTCCGACGCCCCGATAGGTCACCTCGGCGCCGGTGAAGATGCCACCGGAGTCGGGATAGTCGACGTTGATCGTGCAGGCGTGGCTGCCGAACAGCGCGCCGGTGAGGCCGACGTAGCGCGAGGACACGTAGCTGATGCCGAGCAGGGAGATCGCGACGAACGCGATCAGCTGCATTCTGACGGAACGCCTCAGCACGGCCGAATCACCGAGCCCCGGGAACGGTTGGCAGCTCGTGGCTGCGTGCCGACTGCGCGGTCCGCCCGTTCGACCCCGCGGTGAGGTTGCTGAGCAGGTCGCGCAAGTTCAGGTCGAGCTCGGCGGATAGGTTCGTGTAATCGCCCTGGACCGCACCGCTGACGGCCCGCGGGAACGGATACGTGAGCAGCAGCTCGAGCGAGTTCGGCAGATCCTGGCCGGCCCTCGTCAGCGACGTCAGCACCGGGTAAAGGTTCGAGAGTGCCGAGGTGAGCGTGTCCGAGGTCGCCTCGATGACCCGGGTGGCCGCCCCGCCGAGGTTGTCGAGGCCGCGCAAGAGCGTGACCAGCCGGCCGCGCTCGTCGTTCAGCACCCGCAAGGCGCCGGGAAGGGTGTCGAGCGTGTTGAGCAGCACCTGCTTCTGCTCGTCGAGCCGGGTCGCCAGCGCGTCGAGGTTCGCGATGGCGGTGGTGATCGAGTCCTTCTGCCTGTCCAGCGAGCCGACGAACGTGTTGAGCTGGGCGATCAGGTCTCGCGCCGCGCCGGTGCGTCCCGAGAGGGCGTTGTTCAGCTCGTGCGTGATCGTACGAATCTGGGGCAGCCCACCTCCCGACAACAGCAAAGACAGCGCGCCTAGCACCTCCTCGAGTTCGGGGTTGCGGCCGGTCCGCTGAATGGGGATGGTCGGCGTGGCCGTGACATTACGCAGGTCGCCGACCGGGTCGGCCGGCGGCTGCTCGAGCTGGACGTACTTCTCGCCGAGCAGCGAGGTCTGCTGCAGTTCGGCGTGCGCGTTCGCGGGCAGCCGGACGTCGCCGTTGACCTTGATCTTGACGAGTGCATACCAACCGTCGAGCTTGATCGACTCGACCTTGCCGACCGCGACGTCGTTCACCTTCACCGCTGACTGCGGCACCAGGTCGAGCACGTTCTGGAATTCGACGGTGAGCGTGTACGGGTGGCTGCCGAGATTGGCACCGCCCGGCAGCGGCGCGCTGTACAGCCCGTTGAACCCGCACCCGGCAAGGAGAAAGCCCGCCGCGGTCACGCCGACCACGACGCGCTTCATCCGGTCACCCCCGGGATGGTGGGCAGGGCGCCGGGCAGGCTTGCTGAGCCGGCGCCGGGCAGTCCCGGGATCGGGGGCAGCGAATCGGTAACGCCGGAGACCATCTTGGCCAGCCCGTCGACGGTCGTCTTCAGCACGGACGCGACCTGGGTGCAGATCTTCGTGGTCGGCTCGGACACCGCCGTGGGCAGTTGCCCGAGCAGTTGCAGGGTGCCGCAGATGACCGCCGGATCGGTGAGCGAGTCGAGGTTGGACCGGTTGTCGAGGGTGCCGCTCGACGGGTTGTAGGTCCGCGACAGGTTGGCCAGTGCCACCGGCGCGACGGACAGGATCTCGTTCAGCGCCCCCTTCTGCTTCACCAGCACGTTCGTGACAACCTTCAGCCCCTGCACGTCCGAGTGGAAGCTGCCCTGGTTGGTCTCTATGAACGCCGCCACCTCGGTGAGCGCGCCGGACAGGTTGTGCAAGGCAGCGCCGAGGTCGGCACGTTCCGCTGCGAGGTCTCGCGCAACCTCGGCCAGCTGGTCGTTGAACCGGCGGGCCTGGGCGTCGCTCTTGACCAAGGCGTCGGAGAACGCCCGGAGGTTCTTGACCGTGCCGAAGAGGTCCTCGCGGCCGTTCGCCAGCGTTCTGGTCGCCTGCGAGAGATCGGCCAAGGTCTGACCGAGCTGAGTTCCGGTGCCCCGGAGGTTCTTGGCCAGCACGTTGACGAGGTCGGACAGGGCGCCGTTCTTGTTGGCGCCACCCGGCCCGAGCGCGGTCGACAGGCTGTTCAGCGCCTTGTAGATGTCGTCGAGCTCGGCCGGCACCGCGGTGCGGCTGAGCGGAATATCGCCATGGTCGGGCAGCACCGCGCCGCCCTTGTAGACCGGCGCGAGCTGCACGTACCGGTCGCTGACGACGGACGGCGGGATGATCACCGCGACGGCATTCGCCGGCAGCAGGTACGAGGTCTCGTACTCCATGTCGACCCGGACGGAGCTGCCCTGGGGCGTCACCTTGTCGACCTTGCCGATCTTGATGCCAAGCACCCTGACGTCCGAGCCTTTGTAGACGCCCACGGCGGCGCTGAAGTACGCCGTGACCTTCTTCACCGACTTGTGGGTCAGGACGTAGTAGGCGGTGCTGGCCAGCACGGCCGCGACCATCACGGCCGCGCCGATCGCGATCGCGCGCTTGGACAGGATGCCCATCACGCACCGCCTACCCCGAGCACCCCGAGCAGGCCCGGGACGCTGAGGTTCTGGACGTACGTGTCGAACCAGCGCCCATTTCCGAGGGTGTTGGTGAAGACCCGGTAGAACGGGGCCAGCACCGCGAGGCCACGGTCCAGCGAGTCCTGGTTGGCCTGCAACATGGAAAGCACGCCGTGCAACTCGTCCAGGGCCGGCTTGAGCGTGGCGTGGTTGTCCGAAACGAGGCCCTCGAGCTGCGCGGCGAGCAACGAGGTGTTCTGAAGCAACGCATGGATCGCCTCGCGCCGCGCAGTGAGCTCGCCGAGCAGCAGATTGCCGTCGCTGAGCAGTTTGGTGATCTGCTCGTCGCGGCTCGCGAGAATGCCGGTGATGGTGTCGGCCTTCGCCAGCAGGCGTTTCAACTCGGCATCGCGCGAGGCGACCGTCTGCGAGAGCCGCGACAGCCCGCCGAGGACGTCCCGCACGTCCTGCGGAGTGTTCGCGAACGTCCCGGCCAGCGTCTCGAATGCTTGGCCCAGCTTCGTGGTGTCGATGTCGCCGACGGTCTGCGTCAGCTGCTGGAACACCGGATAGATGTCGTACGGCGACGTCGTGCGGCAGCCAGGGTTGATCGTACCGGCGGCGCACGGTGGACCGATCTCGTTGCCCGGTCGCTGCTTGGCGTCTCCGACCGAGTCGATGGCCAGGTACTTCGCGCCCAGCAGTGTCTTGATCTTGATGGCTAGCGTGCTCTGGTCGCCGATGAACGCGTCCCTGACCCGGAACGTGACCTTCACGTGGTCGCCCTCCAGGCGGACCGACGACACGCTGCCGACCCTGACCCCCGCGATCCGCACCTCGTCGCCGGGCCGCAGCCCGGCAGCCTCGCTGAACGCTGCGGAGTACTTCGTGCCCCCGCCGATGAACGGCAGCCGGGACGCGTCGAACGCAGCCCACAGGAGCGCGGCGATCACCACCAGGCCGATAGCGCCGATGACGGTGGGATTGCGGCTGCTGAACGAGCGCCCGCGCGGCGCCCGGCGCGTCTGCTGCCTCATGGCTGACACCTCGGACGCGGCGAGGTGACGCTCGGGCTGAGCGTGACGCCGCCGGGCAACGTCACCGTTCCGCCCATCTGGCACAGATAGAAGTTGAACCAGGCGCCGTAGCTCGCGGTGCGGATCAGCGGACCGATCTTGTCCGGCAACCGCTGGATCACCCCGGCGATCGTCGGCGCGCCGGCGTTGAGGTTCTCGGCGAGCGAGGTCAGGTCGGTCACGTCCTGTCTGATGCCGGGGCGCACCTTCTCGAGCAGGCCGGTCGTCTCGGTCGCCAGCTGGTTCACCCCGTCGATCGCGCCGCCAATCGCTTCCCGGTCGGCTGCGTATCCGGACACGAACTGCTGGAGCGTGTCGATGAGATCGGTGAGCTGCTCATCGCGGTCGCTGACCGCCGCAAGCACTGAGTTGAGGTGATCGATCAGGTTGCCGATCACCTGGTCCTTGTCTGCAATGGAGTTGGCTAGGTCGGCTGTTTGTTGCAACAGCAGGTCAACCGAGCCGCCTTCCCCTTGCAGCGTTTCGATGATCTCTTGTGACAGCGAGTTGATCTCGCCAGGGTCAAGCCCCTGGAACAGTGGCTGGAAGCCGGCGAACACCGTCGTGAGGTCGAGTGCGTTCTCGGTGCGCTGCACGGGGATCAGCGCGTTCCTGGTCATGACGGCGTTCGGGTCGACGTGCGCTGCATCCACCTCGTTCGGGTCGGGCGGTGTGATCTCGACGTAGCGCTGGCCGACGAGGTTGCGGTACCGGATGCGCGCGTGGCTCTGCAGGGGCAGCAGTCGGCTGGCCTGCACGCTGAACGTCACCTGGGCCAGCCGCCGGTCGCCCACTTCGACGAGCTTGATGCTCTTGACGGTGCCTACCCGCACGCCTGCGACGCGCACGTCGTCGCCGTCGTTCAGCTGCGTGGCGTCACTGAAGTCGGCCCGGTACGTGATCGTTCTGCCGTAGGACGAGTTGGTGATCGTCGCCGCCAGGACGTACGTACCCGCGGTCGTGACGACCAGGAAGATCGTCAGCTTGATCAGCGGCGCAAGGATGCCCCTCATGGCATCCCGCCTTGGGCGCGAGCGCTCATCGCCCGGCCGTGGTCACCGCTTCGCTTGGCGCTCATCGCAATCTGACTTCCGATCCGCGAAGCAGCGGTGCGGCGAGAAGCGTCTCTATCGGAGGGACCTGGTTCGGTGTGGTGCCGTACTCAGCCGCCAGGGAATTGACCATCGCCGTCTCGGCCGGCGAACCCGGGCCGTACGCGTCGCGCGTCCCGGAGGACGCCACCTGGGCGCCCGTACCTGGACCGCCGACGTTCGGGGCGCCGTCGTTCAGGTTCTGGAACTCGGGCGGGAGGGTGTACGGCACCGACGGGTTGGGCAGCCCAGCACAGTCCGGACCGGCTCCGGTGACCAATTTCGGCTCGTTGCCGGGCACGTACTTGCCCCGGTGCTTGACGATCTCGAACGTGATGTGCAGCCGGCCGCCGCGGAACGCGTCCTCGAGACGCGGCAGTTGGTCGGCGAGGCCCTTGAGCAGGCAGCCGTACTCGGGTGAGTACTCGGCGAGCAACGCGAACATCGTGTTCGACGTGTCGGTGACGGTGATCAGGTTTCGCTGATTGACGTCCAGGAACTGGGTGAGGGTGGCGGACGTGTCCGTGCCGACCTTTAGCAGCGCGTCGAGCGCCGCCCGCTTCTCGACCAACGTCCCGGACGTGGTTTGCAGATTCGTGAGCGAGTCGAACAGGTCGGGGAGGACCCCGTTGTACTCGAGTGCCACCTGGCCGAGCTTGTCGAGGTCGGCGATCAGCTGCGGGACGTGCGGGTTGAGCCCCTTGAGGTAGCGGTCGAGCTTGACGACGTCCTGGCCGAGCTCCGTTCCGCGCCCGCGCAGCGCAGTGGCCAGCGCGTCAAGAGTGGCCTTGAGCTCGGCGGGTCTGAGGGCGTCCAGAAGCGGCATGAGGTCCGACAGGACGTTCTGCACCTCGGCGTACTGCACCGAGTCGTCCTGGCAGATGGTCTGCCCGTCCTTGACCGGACCCGGCGGCTGCGTCGGCTTGCAATACGCCGGACGAGGCGCGCCCGGCGCCATCAGTGCGACGTATCGTTCGCCGAAAAGGGTCTTGGGCAGCAGCTGCGCCACCTGGTAGTTCTCGATCGACTTGGCCTTGCCGGGGCTGAGCGCCATCGTGATCGTGGCGCCGGCGCCGTGCGAGCTGATCGAGCGCACCTCGCCGACGATGACGCCGCGCTCTTTCACGTCCGAATGCGGCAGCAGCTGGTTGCCGGTCTGGTCGGTCTCGAGCTTGACGAGCACGACCGTGGTGAACACCTGGTTGTAGACGGCGATCGACAGCGCGACCAGGGCGGCGACCACGCCGAGCAGCAGCACGCCCGACAGCCGGCGCCGCACGACAGGCGCGAAGCCGCTCATCCGCCCAGCCGTACGGTCGTGGTAGCGCCCCACATCGCCAGCGACAGGAACAGGTCGATGACGTTGATGGCGACGATGCTGGTGCGCACCGCTCGGCCCACCGCTACGCCCACGCCGGCCGGGCCGCCCTTCGCCGTATATCCGTAATAGCAGTGCACGAGCATGACCACGACAGCGAAGATCAGCACCTTGACGAACGAGCGGTAGATGTCGCCGGCCGGCAGGAACAGGTGGAAGTAGTGGTCGTAGGTGCCCGTCGACTGCTGGTAGTAGACCGTTGTTATCGTCCGGGTCGCCAGGTACGACGACAGCAGCCCGATCACGTACAGCGGGATCACCGCGATGAAGCCGGCGATCAGCCGCGACGTCACCAGAAACGGCAGGCTCGGTACGGCCATCACCTCGAGCGCATCGATCTCCTCGCTGATTCGCATCGCGCCGAGCTGTGCGGTGAATCCACATCCGACCGTCGCCGACAGTGCCAGGCCGGCGGCCAGCGGGGCGATCTCGCGAGTGTTGAAGTACGCGGAGATGAAGCCGGTGAACGCGCTGGTGCCGATCTGGTTGAGCGCCGCGTAGCCTTGTAGGCCCACCTCGGTGCCGGTGAAGAACG
The DNA here is from genome assembly GCA_036506155.1 of Jatrophihabitantaceae bacterium. Classification (GTDB taxonomy): domain Bacteria; phylum Actinomycetota; class Actinomycetes; order Mycobacteriales; family Jatrophihabitantaceae; genus DASXRA01. The sequence continues at coordinate 24,457 of DASXSF010000090.1, read as the reverse complement.
ACAAGAACGCGATCACTCCGACCGTGCCGCCGATGACGGCCAGCGCGCCACTGCCGAAGGTGACCTCGGCCAGCAGTCGCAGTACTTCCTTCTTGTAGCGGCGCACGGTGCGTGGCGTCCACGCGATCGCACGTGCGTAGAACGACATCTGCTCGCCGAGCGTGTCGAGCGTCTCCCCTGGCCTACGCGCGACCCGGCGCACGCCGGCGGTCAGCTCCGCGATCGCCATCACGACCCCTTGGCCGGAACGATCTGGAGGTACACCGCAGTGAGCACGAAGTTCACGAAGAACAGCAGCAGGAACGTGATGACGACGGATTGGTTCACCGCGTCGCCGACGCCCTTCGGGCCGCCGCCGGCGTTAAGGCCCTTGTAGGACGCGACGATCGCCGCGATGGCGCCGAAGATCAGCGCCTTGATCTCGCCCGCCCATAGGTCCTGGATCTGGGCCAGCGCCGAGAAGCTCGCCAGGTACGCGCCCGGCGTACCTCCCTGCAAGATCACGTTGAAGAAGTAGCCGCCTGCGACGCCCACCACGCTGACCAGGCCGTTCAGGGCAAGCGCGACGAGCATGGCCGCGAGCGTGCGCGGCACTACGAGCCGCTGCACCACCGAGATACCCAGCACCTCCATCGCGTCGATCTCGTCGCGGATCTTGCGGCTGCCGAGGTCGGCACAGATCGCCGAGCCACCCGCGCCGGCGATGAGCAGGGCGACCACGATGGGGCTGGCCTCGCGCACGATCGCGAGCACGCTCGCCGCGCCGGTGAACGACTGCGCGCCCAACTGCCGGGTGAGGCTGCCTAGTTGCAGCGCGATTACCGCACCGAACGGGATCGACACGAGCGCCGTGGGCAGTATCGTCACGCTCGCGATGAACCAGGCCTGCTGGATGAACTCGCGAAACTGGAACGGTCGCCGGAACGTCAGGCGGGCGACGTCCAAGAACAGCGCGAATAACCGCCCGCTTTGCCTGACGCCGGCGACCGGAGAAAGGCCGGCCATCAGTCGGGGACACCGTGCCGGACGACCGCCTGCTGGTACGCCGCGTCCTGCCGGTGTTCCTGGTCGAGCGCATCACGCACCGCCTCCTGAGCCGCAGGCGGCAGCGTGTGCAGCATGTCCAGCACGCGCCGCTGCCGGCGCGCCGCCGCCGCACGTTTCGGCAGGCCCGGTGTGGGACGCAACTGCGGCGGCACGCCGATGACCTCATCAACGCCGCCGGCGTGGTGACCCGCCTCGAACATGGCCCGCTCTGCGGCCATCGTCGCGCGGTCCTTCTCCTCGCTCATGCCGATCGGGCCGTCCATGCGGCCGTTGATGAACTGCTTGACCACGGGTTCCTCGCTGGTCAGCAGCACATCGCGGGGACCGAACATCACCAGCCGCTTGCCGAACAACATTCCGATGTTGTCGGGCACGGTGCGCGCGAGGTTGATGTTGTGCGTGACGATCAAGAAGGTGGCGTCGGTTTGCGCGTTGACGTCGACGAAAAGCTGGCTGATGTAGGTCGTGCGCACCGGATCGAGGCCGGAATCCGGCTCGTCCACCAGGATGATCTCCGGGTCGAGCACGAGCGCCCGGGCGAGGCCGGCCCGCTTGCGCATACCACCGGAGATCTCCCCGGGCAGCTTCTTCTCGTTGCCTTGAAGGCCGACCATGGTCATCTTGTCGACGACGATGCGCTTGATCTCGCGCTCGCTCTTGCGGGTGTGCTCGCGCAGCGGGAATGCGACGTTGTCGAAAAGGTTCATCGAGCCGAACAGCGCGCCGTCCTGGAACAGCACACCGAACAGCTTGCGGGTCTCGTAGAGCTGGTGCTCGCGGCAGCGTGCGATGTCGACGTCGCGGATGACGATCGAGCCTCGGTCCGGCTTGAGCAGGCCGATCAGCGACTTCAGGAACACCGACTTTCCCGTGCCGGACGGGCCGAGCAGTACGGACACTTCGCCCGCCGGCAGGGTCAGCGTGACATCGCCCCAGATCAGCTGCCGACCGAACGACTTGGTCAGCTCCGAGATGGCAACTTCGATGCCCACGCTCGTCCCCTTCCTGACGGTCGGCAGACCAGCCCTTTGCGTGACCGGCGTAACGGCTTAACGAGCCAGGTACCGGCCGGTAACGGGTCATGTGAGCCCACGAGTCATTCGACGATCACCAGCCGGCCACGGGCGTCCACGCGGCCGATGTGCCCCTGCGGACGTTGCGCCTCGCCCGCCGGCAGATCGAGCACCTGCACTCGGCCGACCTGGCCGATCCCGGCGGGCCGGCCGTCGGGACCAAGTACCGTGAGCCGGCAGCCGAACGCGGCCGGGCCGACTGTGCCGGGTGCGGCCCGCCAGTCCTGCGGGGTTGCCACTGCGAGCACCGGCAACGAGGGCGTGCCGTACCAGGCATACAGCGCGTCGCCGAGACCGGCGGCAACCGCGGTGTCGGGCGCGCCGCAGCTGAGCACGGCGCGCGCCGGCCCGGGCAGCCGCGGCAGCTGTTCCGGCGTTGCCGCCAGCACCGGGCACCCGTACCGGTCCAGCACCGCTGCCACTGCCCGCGGCTCGCCAAGGCGGCACAGCACGACCGGGCAACCGAGCGCAAGCGCGACCATGCAGGGGACCAGCCCGGCGATGTGCCACAGCGGCGCGGCGACGAGTATCGCGTCGCCGGGCCGCAGCGGGATCCGCTCGAGGAACCGCGCCGCGACGCGTGTCGGGTCCGCCCAGCACGGCACTCCCCGGCTCATGCCCCTGCGAGACGGAGCGAGCAGCACGAGCCCGCCCGGCTCGGCGGGGCGCGGCGGTTCGTGCGGCGGCGCGGCGGCGATCAACTCGTCCAGCGCGACGGCGGCGTGGTTCGCGCCGGCCCACGCTGCGAAGCGGCCCACGCGGTCCGGCAGCGCCGTAAGCAGATGCGCGAACTCGTCGTCGTATACCAGCGCCGTCACGCCTTCGTGCTGGATGGCGTCGACCAGCGCGGTTGCGCGCAGCTCAATATCGAGCAGCACAACCTGGGCGCCGAGCTTGCCGGCGGCGAACACCGCGTCGAGTAGTCCGCGGTGGTTGCGGCACAGCACGCCGACCGCTGAATCCTGCCGCACGCCCTGTCCGCGCCAGGCCCAGGCCAGCGCGTTGGAGCGGCGGTCGAGATCACCGAGCGTCAGTGCGCCGCGGTCGTCTACCACGCCGAGCGCATCAGGCCGACGGCGCGCCGCGACCCGAACGGTGCCCGCCAGCGCGCCCCACAGGCGCAGCTCCCGGCCGTCCCGCACTGTCATGACCGGATGCGCCAGCCGGAGCAGCCCCGCACCCTGGAGGATCCGCGCCCCGGCAAGCGCCCACCTAGCGCGCGTAACCCGGAGCCGAGCACCTGCGACCGTTTTGAGCATGCAAAACTCCCCAACGACAGCCCATGGCGGTCGCAGGCAACTGGGGTTGATCGACACCGTAGGGGTAGCGGGGCGGCTGATCAAGCGTCGGCGTCCACCTCTTCGATCGAGCAAGAATTCCTCGTCTGAGACGAGCGAATCTTGCACAATCGGTCAGCGTGGAGCCGTTCGCCGACGACGCGGTGATCCGCCGCGTCTCAGCCGAGGGCGTGCTCATCGCGGCCGGCAGCCGGGCGATCCTGCTCCAGGTCGCGCACCCCAAGGTGGCAGCCGGCGTCGCCGCCTACAGCGACTTCCAGCAGCGGCCGTTGCATCGTATGCGCAGGACGGTGGGATACATGCTCGGCATCGTGTACGGCGACAGCAGGGAGATGCAGCACGTCGCCGACGTCGTCAATGCCGTGCATCGCCGCATCGTCGGACCTGGATATTCGGCGAGCGATCCCGACCTTCAGGTATGGGTCGGCGCCACCTTGTACGAAAGTACAGTCATGCTGTATGAGCGGGTCATGGGCCCGTTGCCGGCTGAGCAGCGCGGCGAACTGCTTCGCGAGTACGGCGTGCTGGCCACGGCTCTGCGCTGTCCGGCCGACAAGTGGCCGGCTGACGTGAACACGTTTCGTGCCTACTGGGACTGCATGATCGCGACGCTCGAGGTGAGCGACGAGGCTCGCGGGATCGCGCGGGGGGTGCTGTATCCGGCGAACATTCCGGTAGCGCTCCGGCCGCTGGCTCCCGTAAACCGGCTGGTCACGGTAGGGCTGCTACCGGCACGCATCCGCGACGGCTTCGGCCTGTCGTGGTCAGCTGCGCGCCAGCGTGCGCTCGACACCGGCTTCGCCGTCGCGCGCCATACCTATCCGTACGTTCCGGCCCCGGTGCGGCATGCGGGCGTCAGGGTCTATCTGCGCGACCTGCAGCGGCGCCGACGCGCAGGCCGGTGAGCGCGGAAGGGCGGCCCCGCCCTGGCGGAGCCGCCACTTGCCGGGCTACTTGAGGGTGACCGTGGCGCCGGCGCCCTCGAGGGCAGCCTTCGCCTTGTCGGCGGCTTCCTTGTTGACCTTCTCGAGAACGGGCTTCGGCGCGCCGTCGACGAGCGCCTTGGCCTCGCCCAGGCCGAGGCTCGTGAGGGTACGAACCTCCTTGATGACCTGAATCTTCTTCTCGCCTGCGGCCTCAAGGATGACGTCGAACTCGTCCTTCTCCTCGGCCGCCTCGGCCGGCGCGCCGCCACCCGGGCCGGCCGGCGCGGCGACGGCCGCCACCGGTGCGGCAGCGGTGACGTCGAATGTCTCCTCGAACTGCTTGACGAAGTCCGAGAGCTCGAGCAGCGTCATCTCCTTGAACGCGTCGAGCAGCTCGGTGTTGCTGAGCTTTGCCATTGTGGTTTCTCCTTATTCTGCGGGCTCTGCGGTTTCTGCGGGCTCTGCGGTTCCGGTGGGCTGCTGCTTGTCTTCGAGCGCCTTCGCCAGGCGGGCCATCTGCGACAGCGGTGCCTGGAACAGGCCGGCGGCGCGGGTAGGCAGTGCCTTGAGGACGCCGGCGACACTTGCTAGCAGCACCTCGCGGGACTCGAGGTCGGCGATGCGGTTGACCTCGTCGGCGGACAGTGCCCTGCCCTCGACGATGCCGCCCTTGATCACCAGCATGGGGTTGGCCCTGGCGAAATCACGCAGACCCTTGGCAGCAGCAACCGGGTCGCCGTTGATGAACGCGATGGCGGTCGGGCCGACGAGAAGCTGCTCGTCGATTGCCACACCGGCCTCGGCGACAGCGCGCTTGGTGAGCGTGTTCTTGACGACGGCATACGTCGTCTCGCGCCCCAGCGCCCGCCGGAGCTCGGTGAGCTGCTTGACGGACAGGCCGCGGTACTCGGTGATCACCGCAGCGGACGAGCTGGTGAACTGCTCGCTGATCTCGGCGACGGCCGCCGTCTTCTCGGCATTCGGCATGCTTCCTCCTCTCCGGATGTCGGGGCTGGCCGTTCCGGCATCGGAGACGAGAAGCGCCCCGGCGCAGGGCGCACGGGGCGAGGCGACACGGTCGCATCGAACCGTCCAACCTGCGCGGGCCGCTCCGGCGCATCCGGAGGCGTTCGGTCGCGTGCGCGCACGCGACGACCAGCGGTCTTTGGGTGGATCGCCGTCAAGAGTACGTGGCGGCTACGCCGGCCGCCAAATCAGCCGTTCGGCAAGGTGGCGTTCGCGTTGCGCGCTGCGCTCGTCTTCGCGGGCCAGTCCGCCCGCAGGTCGGTTGCGGATTGCGGAGCCGCGACGGTGACCTGCGCGCCGGCCGCCAGCGCGTCGGACAGCGCGCCCCAGCCCTGCTCGGACGCGTACTGGCTGCCGTCGCCGACGGCGGCGTACTCGGTGAGCGAGCCGGAGAACCCGATTCGGCCGCCGCTCGCGAACGCCAGGTTCGCCCACTGCCACGCCTGTTGCAGGTAGTAGATCTGCGGCAAGGCGACGATGCGTGTCGGGTTCAGCCCGTGCGTCATCCTGATGTACTGGGCCTGCGTCCAGGTCTTCACGATGCCGTTGTCGTCGGACACGGAGCCGCACGACCCGGTCGCGCCGAATGCCGTCGGGCACGCGTCGAGAGATCCGTCATAGATGAGGTTGGCGGACGTCTTCCCGAGATAGGCGGTTTCCCAGTTCTCGGCGTCCGCCTCACTGCTGGAGAAGCCCGCCTCGATGTCGTTAGCCCCGACCACGTCGATCCCGTTCTGGCCGGCCACGTACGTGCGGAGTTTCTCGATGACCTGCGTTTCCCAGTCGGCGCCCTTCTCCGCAGCGGTATAGGTCTGCCAATCACCGTCGTTGTTGGTGCCGATCGCGATCGTGACCGATGCCGAGCCGATACGGCACCCGACGTAGCCGTCGAGGTAGCCCTCGAGCGCGGTGACCAACTCCGGATAGGTGAGCCGCGGCGTCGCACTCTCAGCGAAACCGGTCAGTGCCACCCCCGGGTTCTGCTTCGACAGCGGGGCGTGCTGCGACTGCGCGCCGACGTGGAGCAGATGCAGGTATGGCCCGGTCCCCGTGTCGTCCGCAGCGTCCGCACAGCCCTCCGTGTGCATGGTGCTCACGTCGGCCGCACCACCGTCGCTGAGGTTGCGCACATAGCGGCCGGTGGATGCCGCCGGTGCCGGTCCGCGGTCCGCGCCGAGCACGTACCCGAACACGTCGGCGATGAGCTGCACGGTGCCTGCCGAGCCGTTGTAGAACGACACCGTGCCGTCCGAAGCCACCGGCGTCACGACGAGATTCGCCACCGTCTTGCCGGCGTCGAAGTTCACGCTCGAGGTTTCCGGACGTGTCCCGGCGCCCCACACCGCTACCCAGCCGTAACTCGACGGCTGGGTCACCGCAACGTTCAACACGACCGCCGACACCGCGCTCGGCAACACCCAGCCCCGTCCGCCGACCTTCAGCACCACGGTCGCGCCCGCGGCGACGGTCCCTGCGAGCGGCACGCCCGTGCCATCGCGCGTGTCCAGCACCCGGTCGGGCGGCACCGGCCCGAGACCACCATCGAGCAACGGACCACCTGCGAGGTAGTAGCCGAAGACGTCGGCTATCAGTTGCACGGTGCCCGCCGAGCCGTTGTACAACGACACCGTCCCGTCCGACGACACCGGCACTGTCACCAGGTTCGCCACCGTCGTGTGGGCGTCGAAGTTCAGGTTGGACACGTTCGGGCGCGCACCGCCACCCCACACCGCTACCCAGCCGTAACTCGACGGCTGGGTGGCCGCGACGTTCAACACGACCGCCGACACCCGGGACGCCGGAACTCCGCCCCGACCGTCCACCTGCAACACCACGGCCCCATGCGCCGCGACCGCCCCGGCGGCCGGCACGCCGGTACCGTCACGCGTGTCCAGCAGCCGATCCGGCGTGACCGAGGCGAACATGCCGGCGGCTTGCGGGGTGCCGTCGACGTAGTAGCCGGAGATGTCGGCGATCAGCTGCACGGTCCCGGCCGAGCCGTTGTACAGCGACACCGTCCCGTTCGACGACACCGGCGTCGTCACCTGGTTTGCCACTGTCTTGCCGGCGTCGAAGTTCAGGCTGGACGTGTCCGGGCGCGCGCCGCCACCCCACACGGCGACCCATCCGAAGCTCGACGGGCGGGTCACCGTCACGTGCAGGACCGCCGCCGACACCCCGGACGCCGGCACCCCGGCCCGGCCGTCCACCTGCAGCACCACATTCGCGTGGGCGGCCAGCGCCCCCGCCCCCGGGACGCCTGTGCCGTCGCGCGTGTCCAGCACCCGGGCCGGCGTCACCGACGTGAACGAGCCCGGGGCGGACGACGCGGCCGACGCCGGCGAGTCGTGCACCACGAGCGCCAGACCCGCCGCGACGAGACTGGCGACGGTCCCGGCAAACAACCAGCGCGTGCCGGCACCGCGCACAATCCCTCCAAAGGGTGTCGGAAGTCGCTCGCAGACCCTACGGCACCGGCACAAAGTGGTGCCAGCCGGGTCGGAAACCGCGGCCACCTCCGATCACGCAACAATTCCCGGCCTCAGACCGGGAATTGTTGCGTGATCGGGGCAGCACCAGGCGTGCAGCTACGGCATGGTCACACCGGTGATCGTGACGGGGTTGTGCACCGTGTAGTCCAGCTCGTCCGATTGCGCCACGCCGGCGGGTGTGAGCACGTCCATCGCCTTGGGCACGGCGTTCGGATCGAACGTGCAGTGCGGATCACCGCTGGCCGTCGCGCACACGCCGAACTGGAACTCCTGCGGAGTCGACTGGAACCCGCGGGCTTGATCCGGACTGAACCCATCCTGCCCCGTGAGCACGACGGTAAACGCCCAGCCAGACGCCGGCGTACCACCCAGTGCCGTCTTGTCCACGGAGAACGTGATGTAACGCGAGATCTGGTTAGCGCTGATCGTGATCGTGCCAACCGTGTTCGTATTGGTTGAATCGACGAACCGCTGGCCGAAGCCCTGTACCTCGAGCAGCCTGCTCCAGGCACTCGCGGGATCGATCACGTACCTGCGTTGCGGGAACGACGGCGCCGTCGACGTCGGCGAGGCACCCGGCTCATGCACGTAAACGTCGACGAGCTGCGCACCGAGCGGACTACCGAAGGTCGGCGTCAGGTCGCGCGTCTTGACCCGGAAGGTCACCGTCGACCCAGTGTCGTAGACCTGGAAATCTTCCAGGTCGTACGCGCCGGGCTGGAAGTTCGACGAGGTCGGGTAGGCATAGTTGCCCGGCCCGTTGTCGTCGCCGGTCGGGTCGGTGGTGTCGAACAGCAGGGTGCCTTGTACGACGTCGTTGACGACCGTCCTAACGACCTGGGCCGTACCGCCGTTCGGAGCGGTGCTCGTGACCACCAGAACGTTGTTGCCGACGAGCGGGGCGATGTCGAAGCTGAACGACCCATCGGGGGCCGCCGTGCCGCTGGCATGCGTGGTCGTACTCGTACCTACGTCGGCGACGTCGATGGTCGCACCAGGCACCGCCGTTCCCGCGACGTGAATCGGGTTGGTGGCGACGGTCTGGTCCGGCGGCGAGGTCACGGTGAGCGTGGTCGCCAGCTGGGTGTGAGTGATGTAGCGGTCGACGGTCTGCGCCGGCTGCTCCAGGACACGCCCCGCGCTCAGGTCGGCCGTCAGCCGAACGAGCGATCCGGCACCCCACGTCAGCGGCCCGGCCGAGCCGTCCGGCTGGCCGTTGACGAAACCGATCGAGGCGAGGGTTGGATCGGTGCCGAACGGTGAGGCCGCAACGTTCGGCGCGTCCCAGACCTGCTCGGGAACCAGACCGACGCCACCGGACATCGCGATCATCGCCGCGAGTAGCTGGCCCGCTGAGGAGGCCTGGCCCGTGGCCAGGTCCTGCGCGCCGCGTTCGGCGGATAGCACCGGCCAGGGGTGCCCGGTGCCCTGGTTGGACGGCGCCCACGGCCTGCCCTCAAGCGGGCAGGTGTGGTCCGGCAGGATGTGACAATCGCCGTAGCCGTCACCGTTGTATCGCAGCCACCCCGGGCCGCTGGCGGTCTGCTTCTCGATGGTCTTGTCCACCACGGTCAGTGAGTTCTGGACGTCAGGGTCAGTGGCTGGTAGCTCGCCGAGCCGGACCAACTCAAGGAAACCGGCGTCGATGACCACACGCTGGTCGAGCGTGGGTCCGCCGTTGCCGACGTTATACGTGATCGCCGCATTCGGGTCGCCGGTCTTGGACAGCCGGATGAAGTACGGCTGGCTCGACAGCGGGCCGTTGGTCGTTACCGCCCAGCCCTTGATCGAGCGCTGGTACTGGTCCGCCGTGGCCAACCAGATCCGAGTGTCGGCGGGCGACGCATGCTGCTGCGCGATCGTCGCCGCTGCGACGAGCCCGGCGATCTCGGCAGCGATCGTCGACGGCGAATATCCGCTCTGCTCCTCCCAACGTTCCGGACCGAACGACGGTCCGTGCGCGATCAGATAGTTCGCGGCGGCCTGGACATGCGGCCACAAGCCGGCATCGCCGGCAAGTCCGGACTGCAACACCATCAGGATTGGGTAGGCAACCTCATCCAGTTGGGTATTGAACGAGTCGGGAGCGAGCTTGCCGTTGACGAGTGAGTTGCGCGGCAGCGACCCATCAGGAAGCTGCTGCTTCTCGAGCAAGAACCTGGTGGCATCGCGCGCGGTGGCCAGGTCGCCGTCAGTGAGCAGCGCAGTCCACGCCTCGTAGAGGTCGCGAGAGAAGACCTCCCGGTACGAGCCGAAGTAGGTGTTGGCCGGGTCGCCCGCGGAGACCGCCTGGCCCCACGGCGACGCGATGGAGGCCACAATCGCGCCCGGGAACGTCTTGTCCTCGCTTGCCTTGACCACGTTCGCGGAGACGTAGTATGCGTTCACCGCAGCCGACTGCTGGGCGTTCGACAGGGCTGGGAGATTTCCGGACGGGGCGTTAAGCGTGTCGTCGTACGACAGCCACCCCGACCGGTACTCCCCGCGCAGCGATCCGAACGGCCGGCCAACGGTCGCGCCGACCGTGGCGACGGCGGCGCTCTGGGTAGTTCCGAAACCGAGCGCCAGCATCGCATCGCCATGTTTGTCGAACCGTAGCTGGGCCGTCTGCTCCACGTTGCCACTGAGGGCCGTGGTCGTCGGCGTCAGGGTGTGCGCGGTGTCGAGCTGGACAAGTCCGTCCGATGCGGTACCGACGAAGCCGCTGCTTACCGCGCCGAACGATTGGTCGGCCCGCAACGCGAGGAAGCTCGGGACGGCGTAATCACGGTTCGCGGCATTGGTCTTGGTGTTTGTGTCGTAGGAGACCGGCACGGGTGAACCAGTCGTCGTATCGATCACCGCATTGTCGGCGCCCCCGTTACCGGTGCCGCCGCCACCATTGCCACCGACCGTTGCGTCGAGCCGGACGTAGACCTTGTATCCAGCCGCAGCCGCTGTCATCGGTGTGTAGCTGGTCTGCAGCACCACGCTCGGGCGGGCCGGGTCGGTGAGATACGTCGTCGTGAGCCGGTAGGCACCGGACTTCGCCGTGGCCGTAACGGTGCAGACCATCCCGGTCGAGTCAGCCGACACGGTGTAGGTCGTGTCGCGTGATTGCAGGTCGGTGAACGAGGAGCCGTCGGTGACGAGGTACTGCATCGTCTCGACGTTCGTCGTGTCGATCGTCGGCGCGTACACGTCCGAGAGCACGCCTCCCGCGACCGTGTACCAGATTTTCGAGGTGGTGTTGCGTGCGGTGCCGAGGCAATCCTTGCGTGCCATGTCGAAGTGGCTTAGCGCGCCGGGGCCGGTCGGCGCGTCAGCGTGCGCGGCCGGCGAGAATCCGATCAGTGATCCGGCCACCATCATGGCGGCGACGAGTGCTCGCATGTCCCCCGCTCCTTCGGTCGCGTCCTGCGCGATCGAACCACGCGGACGGGTGCTTAGCCAGAGCCAATCTGGCTGGGCGGTGGCGCGCTGATGTGGACGTCCTCGTCGAAGTGGTTCAGCCGCAACTCGAGAGCCGCGGTCGCCTGCTCGGTCGTAACCTTGTCGGTGACCTTGCGGACCAGGCCCTGTCCGTCGACCCACAGGTTGAGCGGGATCGTGTCGACGCCGGCGTCGGCGGCCTGCTGCATCTGCTGACCCTGCGTTCCGGGCAGCTTCTGCGCGGCGCTGCGCGTGTCGACCGAGAGGCTGTAGTGCATGCACGACACGCCGTCGACGGTCTCCTGACCGACCAGCTTGAGGTTCTGCGCGGCCGCGACCATCAGCACGAACTGGCGCACGCCGGACTGGGTCAGCGTCCCGGAGATGTCCTTGGCGAGCTCGGCGACGATCGGGTCGGGGCTGTCCGGGGTGGCGATGACCCACGGCTTGCCGTTCTGCCCACGTTCGACATAGAGCGTGCCGCCGACAATGATCATGTGCAGCCTGGTGGTGTTGCCTTGCAACGTGGTGGTGTAGCGGGCTTCGAGCGCGACGACGTTGCCGCCGTCGAGCTTCCCGGAGAACGTGCCGGTCTCGTCGATGGGTCCGGCGCTCAGGTGCAGGCTGCCCTGCTCCGACTTCAGCTGTGCGTTGGCGTGTGCCAGCGCCGCCCCGAGCCCCGCCACGCTGGTGTACGCCGGGCCGATGCCGGTGCCCTTCGTCGTGGTCGAGCAGCCTGCAACGACGAGCAGCGCCCCGGCCAGCGCCGCGACGCGCGTGCGGTTCATGACGTCCGACCCTAGCGTCCGCTGCTGGGCGGAGTGGGACGGTGTGCCTGCGCTGCTCCGCCGACGCCTTTACCGGCCGCCATGTATCACCTGACCGGGTAGTGCGTTCCGTCCTGACGTGATGGGCGTGTCGGGGGGCCGCCCATCACCTGCTGGGGATCGGTCGCGAGCGCGGAGGGTACGGCGCTACTCCGGGACAGGTACGCCGGGCAATCGAGACCGATCCCCAGCCCAAGCGGGAGGCGACCCCGAGCGAACGCCGGCACCCCGCCGCCGCGACGCGGCCCGAGCGATAGCGAGGAGCGGTGCGCGAGACGGGCCCGAGCGCAGCGAGTGGTCCGGATTGCGTGCCGCGCAGGCGGGATGAATCGATGAGCGCTCGCGCGAAGAGCCCCGCCACCGCGACGCGGCCCGCTGCGCCAGGCGCCCGGGCGGGATTAGACAGTCGCCTCGTCGAGGAGGTTGCGGGTGCGGTTCGCGTCTACCGAGATGCCGGGGCCCATCGTCGTGGCGAACGTGACCTTCTTCAGGTACTTGCCCTTCGCCGAGGACGGCTTGGCGCGCAGCACCTCGTCGAGCGCCGCGGCGTAGTTCTCGACGAGCTGCTCCGGCGTGAACGACGTCTTGCCCAGGATCAGGTGCAGATTGGACTGCTTGTCCACCCGGAAGCTGATCTTGCCACCCTTGATGTCACTGACCGCCTTGGCGACGTCCGGCGTCACGGTGCCGGTCCTCGGGTTCGGCATCAGCCCGCGCGGGCCGAGAATGCGGGCGATCCGTCCCACCTTGGCCATCTGGTCGGGGGTCGCGACCGCGGCGTCGAAGTCGAGGTATCCGTCCTGGATCGCGGCGATGAGATCGTCGCTGCCGACCCGGTCGGCTCCCGCGGCCTCGGCCTCCGCGGCCTTGTCTCCGGTGGCGAAGACGATCACCCGGGCGGTCTTGCCGGTGCCGTGCGGAAGGTTGACCGTGCCGCGCACAATCTGATCGGCTTTGCGTGGGTCGACGCCGAGCCGCAGCGCCACCTCGACGGTGGCGTCGAACTTCGTTGGCGAGGACTGCTTGGCCAGTCGCGCCGCCTCGAGTGGGGTGTAGGTGCGGTCCGGCTCGACCAGCTCCGCCACCTTGCGATAGGCCTTACTGCGCTTCATTATTCTTGTCTCCTTTGTGGTAGTCGCGGACGCTCGCGCGCCCTCCCACGGTCAGCGGCGCTCAGCCGCTGACGGTGATGCCCATCGAACGGGCTGTGCCGGCGATGATCTTCGCCGCCTGGTCGATGTCGTTGGCGTTGAGATCTTCCATTTTCGTCTGGGCGATCTCGCGTACCTGGTCCATGGTCACGGTGCCGACCTTGTTCACGTGCGGCTCACCGCTGCCCTTCTCGACACCGGCGGCCTTCTTGAGCAGCTGCGCGGCCGGCGGCGTCTTGGTGACGAACGTGAACGAACGGTCCTCGTAGACCGAGATCTCGACCGGGATGATCTGCCCGCGCTGTGACTCGGTGGCCGCGTTGTACTGCCGGCAGAACTCCATGATGTTGACGCCGTGCTGGCCCAGTGCAGGACCGACGGGCGGTGCAGGGTTGGCGGCACCCGCCTGGATCTGGAGCTTGATGATCGCGGCGAGCTTCTTCTTAGGAGGCATTGGCTTCTTTCTCAGATCTTGGCGACTTGGCTGAATGACAGCTCGACAGGCGTCTCGCGGCCGAAGATGGAAACGAGCACCTGCAGTTTCTGGTGCACCGGGTCGATGTCGCTGATCGTGGCCGGCAGCGTGGCGAACGGGCCGTCCATGACCGTGACGGACTCGCCGACACTGAAGTCCACGACATGGACCTCTGGCTTCGCCGTCGTGGTCGTCGTGCCCCGGGCGACGGCCGCGGCCTTCTGGGTGGCCGGTGCGAGGATCTTGGCGACCTCATCGAGCGACAGCGGCGACGGGCGGGATGTTGCCCCGACGAACCCGGTCACGCCCGGCGTGTTGCGCACTGCGCCCCACGACTCGTCGTTGAGATCCATCCGGACCAGGATGTAGCCCGGGAAAACCTTGCGCTGGACCTGCTGGCGCTTGCCGTTCTTGATCTCGACGACCTCTTCGGTCGGCACCTCGACCTGGAAGATGTAGTCCTCCATGTCCAGGCTCTGAATGCGGCTTTCGAGGTTGGCCTTCACCTTGTTCTCGTAGCCGGCGTAGGAGTGCACCACGTACCAGTCGCCGACCTGGGCGCGCAGCTCGCGGCGCAGCGTCTCGAGCGGGTCCTCATCCTCGACATCCTCGACCGATGGTTCCTCGGTGACTGCCTCGGTCGATGCCTCAACCTCAACTTCAACATCAACCTCGGCCGGCTCGGCCTCGGCGTCGCCCGTCTCGTCGCGCACCTCTGCCTCGGCGTCTTGCTCGCTCGCGCCGAGCAGTCGCGCGGCGGCGGCGAGGTCGCCAGGCTCTCTCGACCGTGCGTCGCCGGGCGCGCTGTCGTAGTCGGACACAGCTTTACTTCCTCACGTACTTTGTCTGCTTGATTGGGGCGGGGACGTGCTCGGTCAGCCGAACACCTTCAGGACGAGCTTGGCGAGGCCGAGGTCCAGGAAGCCCACGATCGACACCATGACCACCACGAAGATAATGACGACAATCGTGTACGTCACCAGTTCCTTGCGCGTGGGCCAGAGGACCTTGCGCATCTCCGAGATGATTTCGCGGATGTACCGCCCCGGGCGGCCGCCGGGTCCCCCGCTGGACGGACGGGGCGCTGCGGTCTCGGTGCGGGTCGCAGTCACGCTCTCTCCTCTCGGCGGCGTACCGGGTGGTACGCCGTGTTGCTCGGGCGCCGACCTGACGCGTCAGCGCTCCGCAGGGGCGACAGGACTCGAACCTGCAACCGCCGGTTTTGGAGACCGGTGCTCTACCAATTGAGCCACGCCCCTAGGCCCTAACAGGTACAGCCCAGGCCGGGACGACATCGGTGCATGCTGACGCAAGGCCTCGCCGACCCCGGATGCGAGTGTACGGCCCGCCGGCCACCGCCTCCAAGCCGGCGCCGATCCGTCGTCCGCCTCGTCAGGACGGCGCAACGCTCCGCGGCGCCGGGTCGGCCCGGCCGGGCCCGTCCTCGCTGGACGCGAGCGGCGCACTGAGCGACCTGCGGGCGGTGTCCAGAATGGAGGCACCCTGGGTGATCAGCCCTGCGAGCACCTCGTTCACGCCGGATGCTCCGTTCAGCACGGTGACGTTGGCTCCGGTCAGCCCACGCGACGCCGCGTCGACGATGGCGGGCAGGACCTCGACGAGGTGGTTCGCCGCGATCAGCTCCTGGTTGCCCTCGCGCAGCGACTCAGCCCGCTTGGCGTTCGCCTCGGCGTTGGCCTCGGCCGTGGTCCGCTCGGCGTAGGCAGCGGCTTCGGCCTGGGCGCGCACGGCCTGGGCCTCACCGTGTGCGGTCGCCTGCCGGGTGTACGCCTGCGCGTCGGCTTGTGTCCGGGCGGCTTTGGCCTCCGCCTCGGCGACCGTGGTGCGGCGATACGCCTCCGCCTCACTTTGGAACCGCGCCTGGTCGCGGGCCGCCTCGGCGAGCGTGCGCTGCCGGTACGCCTCGGCATCGGCGGGCCGTCGCACGTCGGCCTCCAGGCGTTGCGCGGCGAGCTCGGCCTGCCGTTGCGCCAATGTCGTCTGCTGCGTGATCACTTCCTGCGCGGAGCTTGCCTCAGCGAGGGGGCCGGCCTGGGCCGCGCTAGCCCGGGCCTGCTCGACCTCTGCCTGGAAGCCGGCCTGCTTGATCGCAGTGTCGCGCTCGTACTGCGCCTTCAGCGCCGCCGCCTGTTGCTCGCGCTCGAACGCCTCCTGGTCGGCCTTGGCGGCCGCGATGCGGGCCTGGCTCGCAACTGCCGCGGCGTGTGGTGCGGCGATGTTGTCGATGTAGCCGCTCCCGTCGGCGATCTCCTGAATCTGCATCGCGTCGAGGGTCAGGCCGAGCTTCTCCATCTCGCTGTGGCTGCCCTCCGTGACCTCCTGGGCCAGCCGGTCGCGTTCGCGAATGATCTGCTCGACGGTCAGCGCGCCGACGATCGAACGCAGGTGGCCCGCGAGGACCCGTCCGACCAGCTCCTCCATCTGGTCCTGTTCGGTCAGGAACCGGCGCGCCGCATTGGCGATCGAGGCCTGATCGTCACCGACCTTGAACGCGGCCACCGCCTGGACGTTCAGCCTGATTCCCTGCACGGTCACGCAGTCCTCGATGATCTCCGCGACGCGCAGCGCCAGTGACAGGCTGCTCGCCTTGCGGACGACCGGCAGCACGAAGCTGCCCCGGCCGGTGACGATGCGGAACGGTGCCTCGGTGCCGCGCCGCTTCGACCCCGTGATGAGCAGCGCCTCGTTAGGCGCGGGAACATGCCAGAACAGCATGATCCACTTCCTCTCTCGCGGTACCGGCTACGGATACCGGGTGACGACGACCGAGCGCCCGGACAGCGCCTCGACAACCATCACACGCGCGGACTTGGGGATCGGCTGGTCGGCCCAGGCGGCGAATGCCTCGGTTCCACCTCGTACCGGCACCATGACCTCGCCCGGTCCGCCCTCCGGAATGGGCACGGTGACGCGCCCGATGGCACCGATGAGCTCGGCCCCGTCCTGCATAGCCGCACACGCTAGCCGCAGCCGGTTAGTGCCGTCTGGGAGGATGGGCCCATGGGACCCCGGATATCTGACCGCGTCGGCGCGATCGCCGAATCCGCCACGCTGGCGGTCGACGCCAAGGCGAAGGCGCTCAGAGCAGCCGGCCGACCGGTCATCGGCTTCGGCGCCGGCGAGCCGGACTTTCCCACCCCCGAGTACATCGTCGACGCCGCGATTGCGGCAGCGCGCAATCCCAAATACCACCACTACACGCCCGTGCCCGGACTCCCCGAGTTGCGCGAAGCCGTCGCCGCGAAGACCAAGCGCGACAGCGGATTCGAGACAGCGACGGCCAACGTCCTCATCACGAACGGCGGCAAGCAGGCCGTCTACAACGCGTTCGCCGCACTGCTCGACCCCGGCGACGAGGTGCTGCTAGTCGCCCCGTACTGGACGACCTATCCGGAGGTGATCAAGCTTGCCGGCGGGGTGCCGGTCGAGGTGGTCACCGACGAGACGTCCGGGTACCTGGCCACCGTCGAGCAACTCGAGACGGCGCGCACCACGCGAACGAAGGTGTTGCTGTTCGTCTCCCCATCCAATCCGACCGGTGCGGTCTTCCCCCGGGAGGCGATCGTCGAGATCGGGCGCTGGGCAGCATCACACGGCCTGTGGGTGGTGACCGACGAGATCTACGAACACCTCGTCTACGGCGGCGCCCAGCACGTCTCGATCGCGACCGCGGTGCCCGAGCTGGGCGACCGTGTCGTCGTGCTCAACGGCGTCGCCAAGACGTATGCGATGACCGGTTGGCGGGTCGGCTGGCTGATAGGGCCCATCGACGTCGTCAAGGCGGCGACCAATCTCCAGTCGCATTCCACGTCGAACGTCTCGAACATGGCACAGGTCGCGGCGCTCGCCGCGGTCAGCGGCGACCTGTCCGCCGTCGCGACGATGCGCGAGGCGTTCGACCGCCGCCGCCGCACGATCGTGAGCATGCTGAGCGACATCCCAGGCGTTGTCTGCCCCGAACCGCTCGGTGCGTTCTACGCGTACCCGTCCGTCAAGGGGCTGCTCGGCAAGCCGCTGCGCGGACGCGTAGCGAGCACCTCGTCGGAGCTTGCCGGCATCATCCTCGACGAGGCGGAGGTGGCCGTCGTCCCCGGCGAGGCTTTCGGCACGCCCGGCTACCTGCGGCTCTCCTACGCCCTCGGCGACGCGGACCTCGCGGAGGGCGTCAGCCGCATGGCCAAGCTCGTCGCCGACTCAGGCTGAACCGTAATACGCCGTGTTGCGCCGGGCAGCGTGCCGAGGACGAGGCTGTCGATCTCGCTTGATCCGGATGATGCGCAGCACATCAAGCGGGTGGCGGCCCGTGCGGGCGTCGACATCTCAGCCTAGGTAACCCGTGCCGCGCTCGATGCCGCTGAGCGGGATGAGCGAGCAGCAGACGTATTCGCCGAACTCGACGCCAGGATCGACGCCGTGGAGCGCACGGCGGATGAGCAGCTTGCGCCGCTCGTCGGCGAGCTGAGTCCCGTCGAGAGGGCTGCGATCAAGGCCCAGTGGGATGCATTCCTCCGGGAGTCTCGGCACGGTGCTGCGTGACCGGCTGCGTGGTGTACGACGCCGGGATGCTTACCGGAGATCAGTCGTGAGGTTGTGCCGGTTGTGCCGGGGCCGGTCCTGGCGCAGGTATGGCGCGACCACCCGGCGATCAAGACAACGCTGGCTCGGTGTCTGGCCACCTGCCACGTCGAGACCAAGTGCACCGAACACGACTACAAGCGGATCGGGCTCATGCTGGGCGACGTACGGCCACCGCGCAAGAACCGACCCGACTTCGTTGCCGCGCGCGTCGCGTACACCTCGGATCCCGCCGACATCGTTGCCTACCTCGACACGTTGGCCCGCGCGCGGGTGCTCGTCGTCCCGGTCTAGGCCACCAGGTCCTCGTATTCGGGGTGCCTGGCGATGAAGGCGCGCACGAACGGGCAGAGCGGCACCGCGGAAAGCCCGCGCCGGCGCACGTCATCCAGAGCCCATCGGATCAGCGAGCTCGCGACGCCCTTGCCCTCGGCCTCCGGCTCCACCTCGGTGTGCGTGAATACCACCATGCCGGGCTCGGCCCGATAATAGGCGAACCCGACCGGCTGGCCGTCGAGAAGCACCTCGTACCGGGATTCGTCGCTGTTGTCACGTACTTCGATCATGGTAGGGCGTGTGCCTTTCGGAGGACGGAGATCGCCGCGGGCAGCCCGCGCAGCGCGGTCTCGAGGTCGGACGGGTTGGCGATGCGCCAGGCGTTGGCGTTGACGTAGCAGCGGATCGCCGCGTCGAACCTCGCCGATCCCGCGGCTGCCCGGGCGGCCTGCAACGCGGCGGAGCCCTTGTCGTACGTCACTCTGTAATAGAGGCCTTCGTAACCGCCGTAGGACGCGGTGGGCGCATCGACGTTGCCCGGCATGCTCAGTGTCCCAGCAGGCGGCGCATCGTCGTCGACAAGTTGCTCGGCATAGGATGCGAAGGCCTCGTCCAGCCAGGCATGGGTCGCCTGCGAGTCGCCCACCATCGCATAGAACCACTGGTGGGCCGTCTCGTGCACGGCGACCACCTGCGAGCTGTCGAGCATCAGGATCGAGCTCGGGTACTCGATTCCGCCGCCCGGCGCCGGCACACGCGCCACCGATAGCGACGGGAACGGGAACGGCCCGAATCGCTTGGCATGCTCGGTCATCGCCAACCGGAACAGCGGTACCAACCGGTCACGCTCCTGCGCTGTCGGCGCCCCGACCCGCAGCTTGACGCCGTTCACCGTGGAGTCGCGCACCACGAAGGGGCCAACTGCGACGCTGACGTCGCGGGCGGCGGCAATGGTCGAATGCCACGTGCGGGTGCTGCCGCCGAGCGGCGGGTCGGCCGGGTCCCCCGACATGATCACCGTCTCTGCGGCGGGCGCCACGACCGTGAGATCGGTCTGCATGGCCTCGCTGGTCGCGCTCTCGGCAGTGAACTGCAACATCGGCTCGGTGTGCCAGCCGAAGCCCCGTTCCCAGGCCAGTAGCGGCTGCGCCGACGCGAACCACGCGTATCGCTGCGCCCCGGAGCCGACCCTGCCGAAGCGGTCGAACGACTGGTTGCCGAGTGACACGGTGAACGTGATGTCGGCGCTGACGGTCGTCCCGGCGGAGATCCGTGCGGCGAACGGGATGCGCAGCAGGCCGCCTTGGGTGCCCGGCGCGGCGCCGTCGCGGTCATAGTGCGGGGCGCCACCGCCGTGATCGGCCGATGCCGTCTCAATCACGATCTTGTTGCCCGCCGCGACGGTCGGCGCCGTGTTGGCGGTGAGCCGGAAGACCAGTTCTGTGATGGGAAGGTCCGGGGTGAACTCGATGTGCTCGCTGCCCCGCACCGTGCCGAGGTCGGCGCCGACGGTGAACCGGAGCGTCACTTTGGGCCGATGCGGGTCCGCCGGGATGTAGCTCGTGGGGCAGCCGCTGGGCGCCGGACTGCTCGGCGATGCGGCCGGAGTGGTCGGCGTGGCCGACGACGACACGGCCGGCCCGGACGGCGACGATGCGAGCGAGCCGTGACCCCCGGTCGTGGCTGTGCAACCCGCCAGCACGAGCGCGGCACCGGCGGCCGCCAGCCCGATCCTCACGACGGCGGACGCACGGTCGCGCGAGCCTTCGCGAGCACGGTCTGGCCGTTCACAGTCGTGGTGAGGTCGACCACGACGAGCCCGTCGTCGCGCACGTCCGACACCTCGCCCGCGACATCGAGCACCGCACCGTCCGGGTCCGGCACCACGACGGGGCGCGTGAAGCGCACGCCGTACTCCACCAGTGCGCCGGGGTCACCGGCCCAGTCGGTAACGACCCGAGCGGTCAGCGCCATCGTGTACATGCCGTGCGCGATGACGCTGGGCAGGCCGACCGACGTCGCGAAACGCTCGTTCCAGTGAATCGGGTTGAAGTCGCCGGACGCCCCCGCATACCGCACCAGATCCGCGCGCGCGATCGGGAAGCTCTGCGCAGGCAGGGCCGTGCCTACCGTGATCATGAGCCCGCCCCCCGAACGACGAGCGTGCTGTACGCGGTGAGCACCGGCTCGCCGTCCACAGTGGACACTTCGCCCTTCGTGGAGACGATGTCGTTGCCGGCCGCCGAGCGCACGCTCTCGACCGTGACGACAACGCACAGCGCGTCGCCGGCGCGTATCGGGCGCACGTAACTGAAGCGCTGTTCACCGTGCACCACCCGCGAGTAGTCGACGCCGAGTTCGGGATCCATGATCACCTGGTGGCTGGCGCGCGACGTGACGATGATGCCGAACGTCGGCGGCGCGATCACGTCCGGGTGGCCGAGCTCCTTCGCGGCTGCCGGGTCGCGGTAAGCGGCGTTGGCATCGCCGATGGCGTCGGCGAACTCGCGGATCTTCTCGCGCCCCACCTCGTACGGCGGTGTGGGCGGGTAGACCCGCCCGACGAAGGACTGGTCGAGCGGCATGCACCGACTTTATCCGCCGGATGCGTCGCTCGGCGGCGCCCCCAAGGGGCCCACCCTCGAACCGCGCCGCGCCTTCGGCGCGGGCCGCGTCGCGGCCGGCGGGCTCTTCGCGCAAGCGCTCATCGCGACTTTATTCGTCGCCGGGCAGATCGGTCTGGACGAGGAACGGCGGCGGGCCGAACCCCCCGACGCGGTAGCGCCCCCACGGATCGACGTCGGTGAGCTGCGTCTGGGCCTCGCCCTGCGTCGTGCGCAACGTGCCAGTCCGGGTACCTGCCTCGACGAGGGCAGTCACGTCCGGGTCAGCGGCCGCGCGCCGGCGATCACCTCCGCGGGCCCGTCGTAGCCTTCGTCGATCCTCATCTCCGATCCGCCGGGGCGTAGATCATCGGTGACCCGTGGTTACGGAAGGCAACGGATCGTCCAGGCCGAGTGCGATGTTCGCCCGGCGCAGCTCGCCGTCGATGACGTCCCAGATCGCGTTCCGCAGGTGCTCCACGAGATCACGGCGGCTGATCGCGCGGAACTTCATCCACCAGGCAAGGGTGTGCTCGACCATTCCGACGAGCGACTGCGCCGTCGGCTCCGCAAGTCTGGTGGGCAGCCCGAACGCCACCGTGACCTCGCGAAGCAGCGCGGCGAGCTGATCCGCGATGGTGGCCTCGACGTCGCCGAGTGCGGTACCCCGCCGGCGCAGGAACTCGTACTGCCGCGGATGCGCCTCGACCCAGTCGGTCAGCGCCTCCAACGTGCCGCCGATGATCTCGTTCGCCGTCGTACCGAACCGCAGCGGCGACTGGAGTTCGGCGATCACAATCTCGCCGATGCGCCGGGATACGGCGCCGCACAGATCCTCCTTGTCGCGGAAGTAGCGATACAGCACGGTCCGGCTGACCCGGGCCGTCGCGGCGATCTCCTCCGCGCTGGAGTCCGCGCCGTAACGGTCGATCGCGGCAACGCCCGCGTCGACGAGGACGGCGCGACGGCGGACCCGGTGGTCGTTCCACCGCTCACGACGCCCGTCGACCGGACGTGCGGGCTCACTCATGCGGGCAGCCTATCGCTACCTGCGACACCCCGTACTAGTTAGCGCGTTTCGCGGTGCTCGGTGTGCTTGCCGCAGTTGGGGCAGAACTTCTTCAACGTCAGCCGGTCGGGGTCGTTGCGCCGGTTCTTACGAGTGATGTAGTTGCGGTGCTTGCATTCCTGGCACGCCAAGGTGATCTTGGGACGGATGTCGGTGGCTGCCACAGGAAGTGCCTTTCGAAGAGACGGACGAACGTCGTAGCGAGGGCCGGATTTGAACCGGCGACACAGCGATTATGAGCCGCTTGCTCTGCCAGACTGAGCTACCCCGCCACTGGGTGTCAGTATGAGCCCCTTTACGGAATCGAACCGTAGACCTTCTCCTTACCATGGAGACGCTCTGCCGACTGAGCTAAAGGGGCCGAGCCCGCATACCGCGCGCCGACGGACGAGCTTACACGACCGCGGCAGCGCGTCGGGGGCGCCGAGTGTGACCGGCGAGATGTTGGCAACTGTGCCCTGTGGTACAAGACTGCGTGCACAGGCGCAGAAATGCGTCCACGATGAAGTCGCTAGGAGAGGCCCGCGTGACCACCGCGACGACGACCGACACCGGCGTCCACGCCCCCGGCAGAGCTAATATCGCACCCCGCACGCTGCGCACCGACCGCTGGTGGGTCCAGCCGACGCTCGTGGTCACGGGGCTGTCGATATGGCTGGCCTACGGTGTCGTGCGGATCACGAGCCAGCGGGCATTCTTCGTGGAGCGCTACCACTACCTGTCTCCGTTCTCGTCGCCGTGCGTGTCGGCGTCGTGTCCCAAGGAGTCGCGCGACTTCGGCACGTGGTTCGGCCATTTCCCGCCGTTCCTGCCGCTGGCGATCATCACCTTGACGTTCCTGCTCGGCTTCCGGTTCACGTGCTACTACTACCGGCGCGCGTACTACCGGTCTTTCTGGTTCTCCCCGCCGGCGTGTGCCGTCCCCGAGCCGCGTGCCCGCTACACCGGCGAGACACGCTTCCCGCTGATCATCCAGAACGCGCACCGCTACTTCTTCTATGTGGCGCTACTCATCTCGCTGGTCAACACCTGGGATGTGATCCGCGCGTTCCGCGGTGCCGACGGCAACCCCGGCATGGGGCTGGGCACGCTGATCATGCTGGTCAACGTCGTGCTGCTGTGGGGCTACACGGTGTCCTGCCACTCGTGCCGGCACATCGTGGGCGGGCGGTTGCGCAGCTTTTCCCGCCATCCGCTGCGCTACCGAGCCTGGACGTTCGTGTCGACCCTGAACGCGCGCCACATGCAGCTAGCGTGGATAACACTCGGCACGCTGATGCTGACCGACGCGTACATCGCGCTGGTCGCCTCGGGGGCGTTCGGCGACCCGCGCATCATTAATTAGAGGCGACCACACATGACCGAGTTCGAGAAGTACAACTACGACGTCGTCGTCATAGGGGCAGGCGGCGCAGGCCTTCGCGCCGCGATTGCCGCGCGCGAGGCCGGCATGCGCACTGCGATCATCAGCAAGTCGCTGTTCGGCAAGGCGCACACCGTCATGGCCGAGGGCGGCATCGCGGCCAGCATGGGCAACGTCAACCCGAACGACAACTGGCAGGTCCACTTCCGCGACACCATGCGCGGCGGCAAGTTCCTCAACAACTGGCGGATGGCCGAGCTGCACGCCAAGGAGGCGCCGGAGCGCGTGTGGGAGCTGGAGACATACGGCGCGCTGTTCGACCGCACCAAGGATGGCAAGATCAGCCAGCGTAACTTCGGCGGCCACGAGTACCCGCGGCTTGCCCACGTCGGCGACCGCACCGGCCTGGAGCTCATTCGCACGTTGCAGCAGAAGATCGTCTCGTTGCAACAGGACGACGGCGGTGACGGCAAGCTCAAGGTGTTCGCCGAGTGCACGATCACCGAACTGCTGCGTGACGCGTCAGGGCGGATCAGTGGCGCGTTCGGCTACTACCGGGAGAACGGCAACTTCGTGCTGTTCCGGGCGCCCGCGATCGTGCTCGCGACGGGCGGCATCGGCAAGTCGTTCAAGGTGACATCGAACTCGTGGGAGTACACCGCCGACGGGCACGCCCTGGCGCTGCGCGTCGGCTCGACGCTGCTGAACATGGAGTTCGTGCAATTCCACCCGACGGGAATGGTGTGGCCGCCCTCGGTGAAGGGCATCCTCGTCACCGAGTCGGTCCGCGGCGACGGTGGCGTGCTGCGCAATTCCGAGGGCAA
>DASXSF010000089.1:0-1531 GCA_036506155.1 Jatrophihabitantaceae bacterium | reverse complement strand
CGCACAGGTCGGCCAGGCTGTGGCAGAACTCCGCGAACTGGTCGTGCACGAACGCGCGGCTGGTCAGCGTCACGCGGTCCAGCTGGGCGTGTGCCGCCGCGATGAGGACCGGATGCCGGTGGCCGAAGTTCAGCGCCGAATACCCGGCCAGGAAGTCCAGGTAGCGGCGACCGTCGACGTCGGTGACCCAGGCCCCGTCGCCCTCGGCGATCACCACGGGCAGCGGGTGGTAGTTGTGCGCGGTCCAGCGCTCGGCGTCGGCCAGCGCGCCCGGCGTGCGCATAGGCAGCGCCGCCTCAGCCATGCCCTCGTGGCCCTCGCCGCGCTCGGTGCGCTCGGTGCGCTCGGTGCGCTCGCTCATCGCACTGGTCGTCATGCCATCCTCCAAATCGAGGTGCGGGTCACGACCGCACCTCCAGCGTGCAGCACTTGGGTCCGCCGCCGGCCTTGCGCAGCTCCGACACGTCGATCCCGATGGTCTGGTAGCCGCGCTGGCGCAGCGCGGCGTCGAGCGCCGTGGCCTGCCGGGGCAGGACCACGGTGTGGCCGTCGCTGACGGCGTTGAGCCCCAGCACCGCGGCGTCCGCCGGCGTGGCGATAACGGCGTCCGGATAGAGCCGCCGCAGCACGGCCTGCGAGCCGGGCGAGAAGGCGGACGGCAGGTACGCCACGTTGTGCTCGTCGAGCACGCAGAGCGCGGTGTCCAGGTGGTAGTACGCGGGATCGACCAGCTGCAACGTGATCACCGGCCGACCGAAGATCTCCTGGGTCTGCGCGTGCGCGGCGTGTACGGTCCGGAACCCGGTGCCGGCCAGCAAGAAGTCCCCGGCGAGCAGGATGTCGCCCTCGCCCTCGTTGGTGTGCTTCGAGTCGTACACGTCGAAGCCGGCGGACTCGAACCACGCCTTGTACGCCGGCGCCTCGTCGGCCCGCTCCGGGTCGCGGAACTGCACGGCGAGCACCTTGCCGTCGACCACGGTCGCGCCGTTCGCGGCGAACACCATGTCGGGCAGCCCGGGCAGCGGCTCGATCAGCTCGACGGTGTGGCCGAGGTCGAGGAACGTCTGCCGCAGGTTCTCCCACTGGCTCACGGCCAGCGCGTTGTCGTGCGGCGCCGTCGGATCCATCCAGGGATTGATCCGGTACGTCACGGCGAAGTGAGTCGGCCGGCACATGAGGTACCGGCGCGGCTGAGCCTGCCCGCGGCGGGTGACCGGGGAGGCAGCAGTGGCGGTGGGCGTCATGCCGGCAACGGTATGCGCGAACCACCGGCGTACGCCCTAGAACAACCATGCGCGCCGCGTTCGATCGTTGCGTGATCAGGCCCCGTCGCGACGATTCGTTGCGTACGTGTAAGGGGCAGCGCATCGCGCCGCCCCAAGGTTCCGGATGTTGTCAGAAGCGGTTCACAAACTGTGTGTCGAGCCACTCGCGCAGGCTGTTGACCGGCTGCACGTCGGTGCCCAGCCAGGAGAGCGAGCCGGTCAGCGCCAGCACGCCGACCACGATCGCGGCAAGCGAGAGAACCATG
>DASXSF010000088.1:0-2317 GCA_036506155.1 Jatrophihabitantaceae bacterium | reverse complement strand
CCCCCATACGTCCGTGGCTTCCGAGCCGGCGAATGTCGTCGGTACCGCGATGATCGGCAGCGCCGAGGTAAGCGCGATGGCCTTGGCCAGCCCCGTCGCCGAACCGCCCCCAATAGCGATCAACAGATCTGCGTCGGCGGCATGCGCGGCGGCCCGGGCGTCCGCCGCGACCTCGGCCGGGACATGCTCCACGATCCCGCCGTACCGAACCGCCTCGGTCAGGCGAGCGCGCGAGAGCACGTCCTCATGCCGGGCTCCGGCGACGACGAATGGCCGGTTCGCACCTATGCGTTTCGTCTCAACCGCTAGGTGCGTCGCCGCAAGTCCGGTTCCGAACAGCACACGCTGGCCCTTGGTCTCGTGCTCGAAAACGAGCGCCACCGAAATCTCTCCGCCCTCGACTACCTGTACCCGGCTTAGCGATGCTGTCATTCGCTTGCACTTGACGCTAACCCTGGCTGTTCAAGATCGCGCTGGTCGTCCGGCGTGTGGATGATCGAAAGTGCCTGTCCTGTAAGGGATTCTGAGCTTGCTGAGGACTCGGAATCTACGAACGGGAAGGCACTTTCTACGTGCACGCTACTCGTACTCGTCCGCCGGTCGAGGTGTCTGCTGATGGTGCCGGTGTGGTGTCGCACGTCGGCGCGCGGCTGCTGGCCGATCTGGCCGATCGCACAACGTTGACCGGGCACCTGTCTGAGGTGTTCGCCTCCCGCACGGCGCCGCAGACCGCGCACGATCCGGGCCGGGTGCTGGTCGATGTCGCGGTGATGCTGGCCGACGGTGGCGAGTGCATCAGCGACATCGCCACGCTGGCCGACCAGGTCGACGTGTTCGGTGCGGTGGCGTCGGACTCGACCTGTTGGCGGGTGCTCGACGCGATCTCCGACGACGATCTCGGCGGCATCGCGGCGGCCCGTGCGGCAGCGCGTGAGGTCGTGTGGGCGCAACGGGCCGAGGCGACCGGTGCCGCGCTGCCCGCTTCGCTGGTTGCCGGCGAACCACTGCTCGACTCCGATGGGCGGCCGGTGTTGGTGATCGACGAAGACGCCACCATCGTGATCGCGCACTCGGACAAGGAGTCCGCGGCCGCGACGTTCAAACACAGCTTCGGCTTCCACCCGGTGCTCGCGTTCTGCGACAACAGCAACGAGGCCCTCGCCGGGATGCTGCGCCCGGGCAACGCCGGCTCGAACACCGCGGCCGACTTGATCACGGTGCTCGATCAAGCACTCGCCCAGATCCCGGACGAGTACCGGCACGGCTACCCGATCCTGGCCCGCAGCGACGGCGCCGGAGCCAGCAAGGCGCTGCTCGCCCACATCCGCGCGCTGCGGGAGACCGGCGTGGACATCGAGTTCACGGTGGGTTGGGCGGTCACCGAGCGCGAGCACACCGCGATCGCCAAGCTGCCGGCCAAAGCCTGGACACCCGCGATCGACGTCGTCGGTGACCCGCGTGAACACGCCGCGATCGCCGAGCTGACCGGCCTGCTCCCAGCCGGCATGTTCACCGGCTATCCGACCGGGATGCGGATCATCGTGCGCCGCGAACGCCCGCACCCCGGCGCACAACTGGACCTGATCGAGGAACGCGACGGCTGGCGATACACCTGCTTCGCCACCGACACCAGCCACGGCCAGCTCGCCTGGCTGGATGCACGGCACCGCTCCCACGCCCGCGTCGAAGACCGCATCAGATGCGGCAAGGACACCGGCCTGGGCCGCTTCCCGTCCAAGCTGTTCGCGATCAACACCGCCTGGCTGTCCTGCACCCTGACCGCCATCGACCTGCTCGCCTGGACCCAGACCATCCTGCTCCACGACGACCCGGCACTCTCACGAGCCGAGCCGAAGACGCTGCGCTACCGACTGCTGCACGTCGCCGCCCGCCTAATCCGCGGCGGCCGCAAGCTCCGGCTCAAGATCAACCGCACCTGGCGCTGGGCACGCGTACTCGCCCAAGCCTTCCAGCGGCTGCGCGCACTGCCCGTTCCCGCCACCTGACCTCCCCCACCGACAAACGAAAAGGACGACCCGGCACCCGAGGCCGGGCGATCAACCACGCCCACACCACCCGACATCAGCAGACGATCGACACCGGCCTGCGAAGATCACGAACTCAACCGACCTGAATAGGCAGGGCTAGACCGGACCTACACAGAAGGCCCAGCCATGGCACCTACGGCACCACGAACGCCCGCCGAACACCACTACGACCTTGCCGAGAGCGGTCTGGCCGACCTCGGCCGGGTCGGCTTCGACGACGCCGCCTGGACCGTGGAGTTGCTCGTCGCGCTCACCCGCGCGACTCTCGC
>DASXSF010000087.1:0-3090 GCA_036506155.1 Jatrophihabitantaceae bacterium | reverse complement strand
CTCTGCCCGAAGTGGGTGCACTCAAATGGTTGATGCCAGTTCAGTCCGCCGGCGACACGAAAGCGCGCTGCTTGCGCTGCCGAACGTGGTCGGCGTGGGAACGGGCCGGGACGACCGGACGGGGTCAGAGGTCATCCACGTATACGTGCAGCGCAAGGTGCCCCGGCAGGAGCTGAATCCCGACGAGATGATCCCGAGCGTGCTCGACGGAGTGCCGGTCCGGGTCGTCCCCATCGGAGAAGTTACCGCCCAGGATGCCTGACGCGCGTCAGCACGTGCCCAAGAGAAGGTGGTCAATATGACCCAACAGGACTTGATGCGCGGACCCGCCGGCGCACGGCTGAGCGAGGCAGCCCGCGAACAGGCCCTCGAACAACTGCTCAACCCCACGGCGCCCAGAGCGAACGTGATCGGGTTCGGCGCCGGAGTGAAATGGACGAACGGTGAGCCGACGGGCCAGGAGGCCATGCTCGTTTTCGTCACGAGCAAGGTTTCCGACATGGCGCTGTCGAGTCGCGACGTGGTGCCGCGTCAGATGGACGACGGCACGCCGACCGACGTCGTCGCGATCGGCCACGTGACCGCCCAGCAGCGCGTGCTCAACTCGCCGGAGACCGATCTCTTTGTCCGGCTCCCCGAGCGCGGCCTGGAGGGACACCCGCAGGAGCCCCGCGCCCCGGAAATGGTCGGCGCCATGGAGACCGAGCCGCAGCTGCTGCGCCGCAGGATGCGCCCCTGCCCGTCGGGTTTCTCGATCGGCAACGTGGCCATCACGGCCGGCACGCTGGGCAGCGTCGTCTACGACTTCCAGCCGGGAGCGGCCACCGACCCGCCCGCCCCGGGCATCGGCGTACCGTCGCGGTACTACGTGCTGAGCAACAATCACGTGCTTGCGGCCAGCAACGCCGCCCCGATCGGCAGCGCGATCCTGCAGCCGGGACCGTTCGACGGCGGTGTCGATCCGCAGGACCGGATCGCGACGCTGACCCGGTTCATCCCGATCCAGATGGCGCCGCAGGTGCCGCTCGACCGGCACAACAACGTCGTCGACGCCGCCATCGGACAAGTGGAGTTCGCCGACGCGACCCGCGAGGTGTACTTCAACGGCGCCCCGCGGGCCTGGCGGCGCAAGGCCAACGTGGCCGTGGGCGACAAGATCCGCAAGACCGGCCGCACGACCAACGTGACGTTCGGACGCATCATCAGCGTCGACGCCACAGTGGACGTCAACTATGGCACGGCCGGCGTCGCGCGCTTCCACGACCAGATCGTCACCACCAACATCTCGGCCGGTGGCGACTCGGGATCCCTGGTCACCTCGTTCGACAACGTCGCCCTCGGGCTGCTGTTCGCCGGCTCGTCCCAGGCGACCATCCTCAACCACATCGAGACCGTGCGCTCCCTGCTGCGCGTCGAGATCGCCGAGCTACTCGCCTGAGCCAGAGATAGGGGAACCATCATGACCACCGAAGTCGACGAGCAGGCCGGCGTCTGGCGCGGCTACCTCGACCCCAGCGGCAGGCAGGTCGAGTCCCGGGAAGAGGCCTTCGCCGTCCCCCAGGCCGTCGCTGTCCTCACCAAGCTGACCCTGCACAACGGCGCAGTGACCTTCGAGATCGAGGCACAGATCAACCCCAACACCTACCCGTTCGTGCTGACCGGCGGCCAGATCACCTCCGGCATCTGCGGCGCGCCGTGGAACATCACCGGCGGCTACCTGGGCGACGACATGCGCCTGGACGCCGCACGCGCCGGCGGCGGATCTTGCGCCGACACGATCACGGTCGTCGGCGAGTTCGTGAACCCCGGCGCGTACCGCGGCACCTACGGCTTCAACGGCACCAGCAGTTCCTTCCACCACACCACGATGTACCACGGCTGATCGAGTCGATCCCGTGGAGCCGGACCGCGGTGTCCGGCTCCACGGGATCGGCAGCTCGCCGTCCGGGGCCGGAACCAGGCCGCGCGCCGTTCTCGGCTCGGACGACGGTGCACGCTGTGCTGGTCACACCGTGCCGCCGGTCTGCCGTTCGTAGTTGATTGCGGCACGCACAGCCTCCGCCTCGGCCTGCACCGCGGCGAGGTCGGCGGGTTGGCGTACCGTGCGCTCCGCGTCCTCGACCACGAGGCGGGCCTGTTCATCGATCGCTGCCAGCCGGCGCGGGTCCGGCCCGTCGATGCCGGCACAGTTGCCCAGCAGCTGCAGCAGCGCGACGACGACAATCGGCTCGCCCGAGCCGTAGCGGCGGATAAGCCCGCACATGGTGGCCAGGTAATCACCGAAGGCGCGGCCGGGGACGGTCACCTCGGCGCCGGTCGGATCGCTCGCGACGTGGTAGCCCAGCGTCCGTGTCGCCAGCGCGCAGAACAGCACCGACAGCCGGTCGATGGCCTGAACCGCGGTGTACGGGTCGTTGATCGCCGGGGACATCGCCTTGCACGCGATGTCGACCAGCTGCCGGATACCGAACGCGGCGTCCTGCTCGAAGGTGCGTTCCCGGCCGATGCGTACGGCATCGTCGAGCGCCTGGTGCACGGCCGGCGCGGCGGCCGGCGCCCCGGCCTGCACAGGCCACACCCACAGCAGCGTCGTGCCGGCCACCACGTGCTCGCCAACCCGGGTCCGCAGCCGCACCCGTACCCCATCCTGGCGTGCCGCCGCGAGCAGCCGTTCGACCCGCACGGCCTGTACGTACCCGGAGCGCGGGGCGGCCATCGGCGCGCCGCCTTCCGCGACCGGCGGTGGCGGTCCGCCCTCGAGGATGTCGCCGAGGATGACCGTCAGGGCATTGCGTTCCACCACCGACATGATGGATTCGATCTGGATGGAGTGCGCGAGGTGGTCGGCGAAAAACACCAGCAGCCCGAGGCTGGCGAACAGCAGCACGATCGCCCCCGTCACCGCCAGCCGGGGAAACTCGGTCGTCCGGTTGCCACCGGACACGCCCACCGTGTACAACCCCGCCGCGCTGTACGCGAACGTGGCCACGAAGGCGCTGAGCACCAACTGGTTCGGGCGGTCGCGGAGGAAGTTGCGCAGCAGCCGCGGCGAGAACTGGGTGGACGACAACTGCAGCGCCACCACCGTCA
>DASXSF010000086.1:0-26883 GCA_036506155.1 Jatrophihabitantaceae bacterium | reverse complement strand
ATGTGCATCAGCGTCGACTTGCCGGACCCGGACGGGCCCATCACCGCGACGTACTCCCCCTGGCCGATTGTCAAAGAGATGCCGCGCAGCGCCTCGACCTCGAGTGACCCGGTGCGGTAGACCTTGCGGACCCCGGCGAGCTCGATGACCGGCGCGGCGCTTTCGGGCAGCGGCTGCGGCGGCGCGTCGGCAGTCAAGGCGCTACCCACCGCCGTTCCCGCCTCCCGGTATCACGAAGCCACCGCCGCCCCCCGGGAGCTGGAACCGTCCGCCGCCCGGGAAGTTGCCGCCGCCCGGGAACTGGCCGTTGCGGCCGTTCGTCCCGTTGCCGTTCCGGTTGCCGTTGCCGTTGCTGACCTGCGGGACGACGATCTGGGCACCCGCCGAGAGCCCTGACACGATCTGCGTCTGCCCGCCGGACTCGATGCCGGGCCGCACCGCGGTGTGAACGGTCTTGCCGTTCTTCACCTGCTCGACGTACGTGCCGGATGCGTCGCGGTGCAGCGCCAGGGTCGGCACGACCAGTACGTTGCTGAGTTGCTTGTAGATCAACGTTGCGGTGACGTCCGCGCCGTCGTGCATACCGCTGGGCGTGCCGGTGACGTCAACGACAACCGGATAGCTCGCCGTGCCGGACGAGGACGACGAGGAGGACACCAGCCCGATCGAGGCGATCGTGCCGTACACCGTGTCGCTCACACCCGTCACCGACAGCTGCGCCTGGTTGCCGACCTTGATCAGGCCGACCGAATTGGCATCGACGCTGGCGTTCACGATCCACGAACTCGTGCTGATGACGAGAATCTGCGGATCGGACGATGACGAGTTCGAGCTGTTGTCGCTGCTGTTGTTGTTCCCGTTGTTGTTGCCGTTGCCGCCGTTGTTGCCGTTGTTGCTGCCGGAGCTGGATCCGGATACCGACTGGCCCACGGTCAGGTTCAGCGACGCGACGATCCCGTCGATCGGCGAGGTGAGGGTCGCCGAGTCGAGTTGCTGCTGCGCCGTGTCGAGCTGGTTCTGGGCGGCCGTGAGTGCAGCTTGGTCCGCGGCGATCTGGGTATCGCTCGCGCTGTTGCTGTTGTCGTCGTCGAGGCGGGCCTGGTCGCTCGCGACACTCGCCTGCGCTTCTGCGACCGCCGCGGACAACGACGCCGAGTTGATCGTCGCGAGCGCCTGCCCCTTTTTGACGTGCTGCCCCTCGGACACGGACACCTTGGTGACCTGACCGGACACCGAGAAGTTCAGGTCTTCCTGATTGGCAGGTGCCAGCGTGCCGGTGGCCGAGACGGTCTGCCGGATGGTGCCGGTATTGACGGTCTCGACAGTCGTCGTCGCGTCGGCGGCCGCGGCCTTGTCATCACGGACGCCGAAATACGTGCCGAGCCCCGCGCCGGTGAGCACCAGCACGGCGATTACGCCGCTGATCCAAGGATGCCGCCTAATCGTCCGGGTCATTGGGCTTCCACCGCCCGGGCGACTCGCAGGCTGTAGCCGATGCCCCGCATGGTGTGGATCAACGGTGGCGGAAAGTGGTCAATCTTCTTGCGCAGGTAGGAGATGTAGGACTCCACGATGCCGTCGTCTCCGCGATAGTCATAGCGCCAGACGTGATCGATGATCTGTGCCTTGGACAGGACCCGGCCGCTGTTCTCCATGAGGTAGCGCAGCAGCGCAAACTCCGTCGGCGACAGCTGTATCGGGTGGTTTGCGCGCCGCACCTCGTGCCGCTCCTCGTCCAGTTCGAGGTCGGCGACGCGCAGCACCCCGTCCTCGACGGCGTTTGTGACGACGGCCGATGGGATACGCCGCAGTACGGCACGGACCCGCGCCACGACCTCGTCCAGGCTGAACGGCTTGTTGATGTAGTCGTCGCCGCCGACGGTGAGCCCGGCGATGGCGTCCTCTGTGCGGTCGCGTGCGGTGAGAAACACGACCCCGACCTGCTCGCGATCGCGCCGGATCTGCCGGCACAGCTCGAAGCCGTCGATGTCCGGCAGCATCACATCCAGGACGAGCAAGTGCGGCCGGAACTCCGCCGCGGCAGCGAGCGCTTCGGCGCCGGTGTGCGCCGCGCGGACGTCGAAGCCCACGAATCGCAGCCCCGTGGTGAGCAGGTCGGCGATGTCGATCTCGTCGTCCACCACGAGTAATCGCTCGCCGCCACGGGTGCCGCTCGACTCGTACGGCGCCCGCCTGCCATCAGTCACAGGGGCGAGCGTTTCGTGCTGACCTGCAACGAAGCTGCAAATTAGCTGGATGTGGGCTAAGAGATCGCGCGATGTATCAGGAGATCGGCAACCGTACCTCGAAGGACGTGCCGGCCCCCGGCGCGCTGGTGCAGCTGACCGTGCCGCCGCTCGCCTGCACGACTGCCTCGACGATCGCAAGGCCCAGCCCGCTACCGCCCCGCGCGCGGGACCGGCTCGGGTCGGCGCGGTAGAACCGCTCGAACAGCCGGGCGACTTGCTCGGGAGGTAGCCCGGGACCCTTGTCGGCGACCACGAGCTGCGCGTGCGTCCCGTTTCGGGACAACGTCACCTGCACCGGTGTGCCGCTCGGGGTATGCACGAGTGCATTGCCGACCAGGTTGGCGAGCACCTGCCGGAGCCGGTCGGCGTCGACCCGTACGAACACCGGCTCCGCAGGCCCGGTGTGGTCGATCGGACGGTCCGGATCGCGAACGCGGGCGTCGGCCACGGCGTCTGCCGTCAGCACGCCCACGTCGGCCGTCTCGACGTGGAGCGGGCGCCGCTGATCGAGATGCGCCAACAGCAGCAGATCGTCGACCAGCCCGCCCATCCGAGTGGCCTCCGCTTCGATGCGCCGCATGGCGTGGCGCTGCGCCGGCGGGTCGGGCAGCGCGCCCTTCCGGGCCAGCTCGGCGTAGCCGCGGACGGTGGTCAGCGGGGTGCGCAACTCGTGACTTGCGTCGGCAACGAACTGGCGCAGCGTGGCCTCGCTGTGCGCACGCGCCGCGAACGCCGACTCGATCTGCGCGAGCATGCCGTTGAACGTGCGGGACAGCCGGCCGATCTCCGTCCTCGGCGAGCCCTCGGGTACCCGCCGCGACAGGTCGCCGGCGGCGATGTCCTCGGCGGTGTGCTCAACTACGTCGAGCGGACGCAACCCGACGCGCACGGCGATCGTCGCCAGGACGAGCAGCACGGCCAGCACGCCGAGCGCGACCGCCAAAGTGATCATCGTCAACTGGTGGACCGTCGCATCCGCCGACTGCAGCGACAAGGCGATCGTGCTGATGGTGCCGTCCGGTCTCACGGCGGCGCGCACCCGGTACCCGGAGCCGCCCTGGTTCGACGGAACGGTGAACGCCTTGCCCCCCTCAGCCGACACCTTCGCGGCGGTTACTCCAGACAGATCCGGTCCCGCGACGCCCGGCGCGCCCGGCCCGCCCCGCTGGTGGAGGACGGCACCGCCAGTTCCGATCTCGGTGAACCAGTACGGCGTCGGTAGCTGAGTCGCAACCCTGGTCGGCGGCGGCTCCGGCAGCGGCGTCGCGCGGTCGAGCACCCGGGCCCCGACCGCGAGCTGCTGGTCCACCTGATGCATCAGGTAGCTGCGCAACAGCGTGACGCCGACCGTTCCGGTGGTCGCCAGCGCCACGGCGACCAGCCCCACGACGGCCGCCAGCAGCCGCGCGCGTAGCGACCACCGCCGCACCGACAGCCGTCCCAGCAGCTTCCGCATGGTCCCGCAGGGTACGGCGCGACGATATGCGCCGGGCGCACCTCGACTCGGCTCACACCTCCGACCCAGCGAACTGTATCTCCCGGCGGGCACGCCGCCTCCGAAACATCGATGGCCCCGAAGCGGCACGATCGGGGGTGGTTGCTCGTGCGCCGTTGCGGTCTTTTGCTCGCGCTGACTGCGTTGCTGCTGGTCGGCTGCGGCGATCATCATGCGTCGACGGACAATGCGACGCAGACCACGGTCGCCGTTGACACGACGCCGGCGACCGAGACGTCCACAACCGAGTCACCGCAGCAGGGCGGTGGAGGCGGCATCTCGGTATCGGTCGCGTCGTTGCCGATCGGCGGGAACAGCGGCGGCGGCGGCGTGGTGCAGTGCGCGGACGTCAACCTGATCCGCGGTCCCGATCCGCTTCCGTCGGACGTGACGATTTCGGTGGCCGGGTTCCACCTCGACCCGGACGGCGTATTCGAATTCGGCGGCGATCCTGCGGCGTGCGGCGTACCGAGCGAGTCCGCCTGCCAGTCTTCGTGGACCTGGACGGCCGGGTCCGTAGCAGGGTGTCTCGTCACGGTCACCCAGGTCGTCGATTCCGAGCAGACGGTCACCCTCGACCTCGCGGGCACCGTGCACTGCCAGCAGCAGGCGTCGTGTGACGCGATCACCCAAGCCGGTGGCAGCCAGATCTCGTTCACGGCACAGCCCGGGGTTGTCTCGTCAAGCGCCGGCGGGTCGGGCTGAGTTCGGTGGCCGGGGAGCGACTCCCGCAACGCAGCCAGGTCGAGCGGTGGGTCAGCTTCGGGGCGACGATCGTCGCGCCGATCACGGTGCTGTCCGCTGTGCTTTTCTACTTCGGCTACGTGTCCTCCCGGGCGCAGTACCAGTACTTCGGTGTGGACGTGGACACGATCGGGCTCAGCACTCGGGACTACGTGATGCGCAGCCCGCAGCCGTTGCTCGTCCCGCTCCTCGTCCTCACGCTCGTAGGAGTTGGCGGGCTGGCGCTGCACACCACGATCCGCGGCCGAATCGGGACCGCAGCGTCCGGCTCCCGACCTGACGCCGTGTCCGATCTTGCAAAGCTGCGCGGGTCTGCCCGGCGTGCCGTCGCCTTCGGCGTGGGGCTGCTCGGGGCCGGCGTCGTGCTGCTCTTCGCCTACCCGTACGTCCGCGACTGGTCGCTCTACAACCTGGCGACTCCGCTGATCATCGGGGCCGGCGCCGCCGTGATCGGATACGCCTCGTACCTGGTGACGCTGACCTCGGCGCACGTTGCGGGTCCCGCGACGCTGCGCCGGGCCATCTCGGTGCTGATCGGCGTTGTGATCATCGCGAGCATCTTCTGGGCGACCGCGACGGTCGCCCAGTGGTCAGGGCGGGGCATCGCCCGCTACGACGCGCGCCACCTCGATCGCTTTCCGAGCGTCATCCTCGACACCAAGGAGCGCTTATACCTGACCGACGGTTGCCAGCGGCGCGCCGATCCGGGCCGCGCGTGCATCGAGGAGACCGCGCTGCCGACCGGTCCGGGTCAGGTCTATCGATTTCGCTACCGCCACTTCCGGCTGCTGATCCAGGGTCACGACCGCCTGTTCCTGGTCCCGGACGTATGGTCGGCCAGCAACTCCACGCTGGTGGTGCCGCTGGACGACTCGGTCCGCATCCAATTCCAGTTCCAGAACCAGGCCCCGTGATCGCCCGGGCACGGACCCGTCGGTGGGCGGTCAGGTCGCGTCGTGGCCGGCGGGCCGTCTGCGGCGCAGTGTGAGCACCAAGGCGGCGGCACCGAGCGCGACGCCGATGGCCGCCCAGGACGATGCCGGTGGTCGCGGCGGCTTTGCTGGCGTCCTTGTTCGAGCTGGCAGCGGGTGCCCCGGACACGGTCGGCGTCGAGCCGGTTGCCGGGCTGGACGCGCTGCCGCTGGCGGCGGGCAGGTGCAGCACGGGTGCGGGGTGGTCGGGTTCTGCGGTGCTGCCTTGGGCGGGTTGTTCGATCCAGGCGACTTGTTTGCCGTCGCTGTAGGACTGGATGGCTTTGAAGGTCAGGGTGGTGACGCCATCGGGCAGCTTGCCGCCGATAATGGTGAACTCGCCGAAGAACCCGGGTTTGATGCCCGCTCCGGCGTCGGCTCTCCAGTCGATCTCGGACACGATTTCGGTGATCGCGCCGTCGTCGGTCTGGATCGGCTTGGCCAGCTTGGACTGGGTGATGGTCGCGGTCCAGCCTTGCTGTGGTGCGACCAGCACCCCGGCGATCGGGGTATCCGTCGGGAGTTGCAGTTTCAGCCCGATGGTGCTGGCCGTGTCGCTCTCGGTCGGCACCCGGAACACGATCGTCGCGTCGCTGTCGCCGGCGACCACGCCGGGTGCGGTGACGGTGACGTGCGCCCAGGCTGCGGCCGCAGCCCACATGCCGGCGATCGCGAGCCCCGCTACGAGGGCGCCGATCCTGCCCAGCCGCCGGAACCTGCTCATCCGTCTCGCTCACCTCAGATCGGGGGCGTCTGCGTCGACGCCGTCGCCCTGAACAGTCCGCCCGCTCGGGCTGGCGGTTCCCGATTCGGCACAGCTGTGACCTGGGTCACATCCGAGGCGGGTGAATGGCCCCCGTGGACCTGTCGCCGCCGTTGTTGCTGGGGCTTGGGTCTTGGCGCCGGGCAGCCAGCGCGCTCAATTCCAGGTCGTCGAGCGGGTCGACCTCGCCCGGCCGCGGATCAGGCTCTGGCGTGGGCGGTGGCTGCTGTGCGGCGGCCCTGATGCGGCGGCGGCGCCCGTAGATGGCGAACCCGGCCACGGCGGCGCCGAGCAGCAGCGCGTCGCCAACGAGAAACAGCAGGCTCTTGTCGATGCCGCTCTTCTTGGGCAGCCAGCTCAGCGTGCCGGTGATGTCGACGGGCTGCGCGTCGAGGGTCATGTGCACGGTCCAGCGGCCGATGAGCTGCCCCGTTCCGGGGTGGGCCTGCACCCCGGGCGGGCGGGCGGCGCCCATCCAGTGGATGCGGTGGTCGTGCCAGCGCACGTGGTTCGCTGTGGAGACCGCTTGCCACTGCGGCGGCTGCGGCGCGCTGAGGAGCGCCTGGCTGATGTCGGCGAACAGGTTCTGGTTGAGCACCACGGTCGGCGACACGCCGTTCTGCGCGACGCCGGCGGGCGTGACCCGCAGGTAGGGCTCGTGGGCGTAACCGAGGACGATCAGCGTGCGGCCGGTGGTGTTCGTGACCTCGATCCACTCCCCGCGCGGGCTCACCGCGGCGGTCAGTCCGGGCACCCCCGGGCTCACCGCCTCGATGCGTGTCAGGTAGTGGGCGGCGTCGGAGTTGTTGCCACCGAGCGGATGCGCGCCGGCGACTGGAGCTGCCAGCGCGAACAGCACCACAGCCACGGCGACGGCCGCCATGACCGATCGTGCACGCAAATGGCTCATGACAGGCCCCCCTAACGCACCCTCACCTGGATGTCCGCCGAATAGGAGTCGAATTCGCTGGCGCGCACCGTCAGGTGCAGCGTCCAGGTCCCGGAATGTGGCAGCAGGACCCGTTCGGCAAGGAAGTGCCCGCTGCCCGCATGGAGCAAGGGGACGCTGACCGGGCCCAGGTGCTGTCTGGGCAGCTCCGCTCCAGCGCGTACCTCCCGCACGTCGGCGAGCAGCCCGTCGCGGCCGAATACATACACGTGCATGTCGAGACTTCGGGCCGCCGACGGCACCGCGGTGAGCTGCACGGTCAGCGGCCCGGCCGCGACCGTGTGCAGCTGGGTCGGCCGATACGCCGCCCGCGCTGGTGTCGTCGCCACCAGGACCGCCGTCACCGCCAGCACGACCGCCGCCAGCGCAGCCTCCGCCCGCACCGAGCGGGCCAGCACCGACCACCGTGCCGACAGCCCGGCCGCGTCGAAGGACCGGGTCGTGCCGGCGCGGACCTGCCGTCGCGAGATCGCCGCAAAGCACAAGACCACGCCCAGCAGGCCTGCCTTGACCAGCAGCAACTGCCCATAGTGCGTCGACGTGATCGCATCGAGCTCACCGACCTGCCGCCACGCCGCCAGCAGCCCAGAGGCCACCAGCGCGAGCACACAGCTCAGCGCCAGCGCCGAGAACCGCTGCACCGCCACCTTGACTGCC
Source organism: Jatrophihabitantaceae bacterium (assembly GCA_036506155.1). Classification (GTDB taxonomy): domain Bacteria; phylum Actinomycetota; class Actinomycetes; order Mycobacteriales; family Jatrophihabitantaceae; genus DASXRA01. The sequence goes on along the minus strand of DASXSF010000086.1, from coordinate 19,055 downwards.
CACCCCGGGTTCTCAGCAGCTCGACTCGAGGCGAGCTTGCCGAGCTCGGGCGTGCCGACCGCGCCGGGCGCGCCGACGCTTACGGCCACCCGTGCCTCGACGGCCGCCATAGGTGCCGGCGTGATCGAACGTCTGGCCGCCGGCAGTGCGGCCATCGACAGCATCGCCAGTCCACCCAGCCAGACGCATGCGGCTGCGACGTGAGCGACGTCCAGCGGCACGCGAGCCGTCGGCCACACCCCTGTGGCGGCGTGGCCCTCGACCGCCACAGTGCAGACAACGCCGGCCAACCCCGCGAGCAGCAGCCCAGCCGGCAGCCGCCCTGGCCGCCTCGCGCGCAGGGCCCACAACGTGACCGCAATCGCCGCCAGCAGAGCCAACCGGATGAGGTGCGCGTGCCCGAATCGGGTGGACAGCAGCGCCCGCACCGGCGCCAGGTCCGTCAGCCCCGACAAGCCCGAGCCGACATCGGCCGCGCCCTGCAGCACCAGCCCGGCCAACGTCGACGCCGCTGCGGCGCCCAGCCCGAACCACAGCACCACCCGGGCCCTGGTCACGGCCCACCCGGCCGGCCAGCACACCAGCAGGAACACCACCCCACCCAGCAGCATTACCAGCCCGGCGTAGCCGACGAAGCGATCCACGCCCAAGGCCACCGGCACCCCCCGCCCCGACGAGTCGGCCGCGCCGGTCGCTACCGGACCGACATGTCCGAGCGAGAACGTGAACGACCCGGCCACCGGATGCGAGTCCGCCGACACCACACGCCACAACACCAGGTAGCTGCCCTCAGGCAGGCCGGACCGCAGACCGACCGCCGCCCGGGACGCCGCACCGCCCGCGTGGTACACCCGACCGAGATCCACCCGGCGCCCAGTCGCAGCCAACACCCGCATCGAGCCCAGGCTCACCTCAACCGGCTCGTCGAAGCGCAACTCGACGACCGAGGTCGCCCGCCCCGCTGGAACCACCTCACCCGCGGCCGGGGAACTGGACTCCAACACCGCATGCGCATCAGCCCGCGCCGTTAACGCCAACGGCAGCGCTACCGCGAAGACCGCCAACGCCAAACCCAACCGCTTGATCCGCCGGGCGCGGACGGCACACGAGGACGACCGAGCGGACGTCCACGCAGTGGTCATACCGACCATCCCCCGACACGACCGCGTAATCACCGACGGTCACAGATCCCCCGCCACACGGTAAGACCACACCAACCCGGTCAGGCGCTACATGACAGATCTGTCATGCCCCCAACGGCCCGGTACGCCCCTGGAAAACGCAGCGGGGCAAAAGCCCTTACGCCGAAAGGACAACCGCCACGGCGGCCACCAACAGCGCCGCACCCACCGGCGTGACCAGCCGCTTGCCCCAGCGGGTCGTCGTCTCGGCCGCCATTACCGCGGTCAGCAGCAGCATCACGACCAAGTTCGTCACACCCGCCGCGAACATCACCAACATCAACGCCCAGCAGCATCCGAGGCAGTTCAGGGCGTGATGCCGGCCGGCCCGCCACATACCGGCGCCCCGAGGGCCGCGGTGCCACGGGATGCTTTTCGGGTCCCGGCACGCGGTCAGGCACCGATCCTTCAAGCGCGAGAACTGGAACGCCCCCACCCCCGCCACCATGGCGCCGAGCATCAGCCGCGAATCGCCGTCGAGCCACACCCAACGCTGTACGGCAGCGCGCCTGCCGAGATCGGCGCCCAGCCCCACCAACCCGAAGCCAAGCCACCACACCACCAGGTACGACACCGCGAACACCGCCCGCGTGCGACCCGGATGCGGCGCCCGCGCGCTGGCCACGACGATCATCCGGCTCATCGGCACCGTCGTGGGCAACATCATCGCGCCCACCATCACCGTCCAGGTCAGCAGAAACCCGCCGACCTGAGCGGCCCCCGGCAGCGAGCCGTGCCGCGCCGCGTGATCATGACCGTCACCGAATGCGCTGAGCATCAGCGTCGCTGTCCAGCAGGCCGCCGCCGCGCCCCACAACAGCGGCGCCGGATCCCGCACGTCGGCGTTGGTGCGCCCCTCGACGTTCAGGGTCACTGATCGATCTCCCGATCTCCCGACAGCATCGCGCGTAGGTGCCGGGGTCTTTGTACGGCACCAGGGAATCCGACGGAAGTAGGCAAGGCTGACCGGTGAATCGGCAATCCGGGCCCAGCCTGCCTGCTCGCCCAAAGCCCGCCTAGATCGGGGAAGGCTGACGCGACGGCGGTGCTTGTTGTCGAGGCGTTCTGCTAGGTGGGTCAGGCCTCGATACGCGGCCGTACGGACGGCGCCGGGCCGCTTGCCGAGCACCTGCGCCGCCGTCTTGGCGTCTAGTCCGACCACTACGCGCAGCAGCGGCAGCACCCATCAGCACCACCGCTAGCGAGTCGTCGTCGCCGGACCCGCGCGGGCTGTGTACCGCCTACTGCGCCACCGTCCTCACCACGCCGGCGGGTGCAGCCCCCACCCACCCCGGCAACGAGTCCACCCACGCAGCGCATCCCAGCAGCGGAACACCGCCCATCCCTCCCCGACCCCGCCGAGCCATCCGACACCCGTCACCGTCCCGCACCCATTGACCCTCGTTGTGGTCATGGCCGGTTCGAGTTCTCAGGACGCCACACGCCGACTGGCTCTCAGTGGTTGTGCGTGTTCGTGGGTGTCGGCTCAGCGTGACTGTGCGTCTTCTCAGGGCGGCCCGGCTGGGCACCGCGCATGCTCGGCTTCGGGTGTGCATCGCCGTCCGGATGAGTCGGCGCCGCCTCGGATCGCGTGGCGAGGAGCGCGGTGCAGTAGGTGCCAACCTGATCCTTGCCGCCGGCGCTCGTGATCAGGACCGTGAAGGCGGGGTTCTCGAGCGCCTTGCCGGGGTTCTCGCCGACGCCGGCGTTGAACGCCGTGCACAGGCCACGCAGGTTTGGCGAGGGCGAGCCGTTCGGTGTGACGGACTGGCCTGCTGCAGCGGATCGGTCCGCGGCGGCAGAGCCGTGCGCGCTGGGCATGCTGTGACCGCCCGTGGCATGTGCGCTCCCGGTCACGCTCCGGTCGCCGGCGTGGTGCTCCGGGGTGTCGGCGCCGGGTAGGTGGCCACTGCCGGCGGCGAGGGCGACGCCGCCACCGCCCACGGCGGTCAGGACGATAGCGGCCTTCGCGGTGGCGATCTTTGCCAGCGTGGTCTTCAGCATGGAGTTACTCCTCGACTCGGGGGTGGATGCGAGACGAGGGGCCCGAAACGCCGTCACAGCCGCATCCTCGCCGGCCAACTCGCCACGACCCGGCGGGGCCGTCAGCGCGGCGAGCAGGTCGGCAAGCCGGTCCGATCCGACGGGTGAACCCCCGCGTGCACCCCGGATCAGTCGCTCGGCCGTGATCGCGCCGATGTGCTGTCGGTCCTTACTCATCTCACTTCGCTGACCGTCGGGAAGCCCGATTGCGTTACACCAGCGACGTAACTTCGCGAACCAGTCAGGCGCCGTGGCAAGCCGAATCACCGCCGTGACAAGGCGTGTCATCGGCCGCTGGTGGTGTCGGACTGGATATGGTGCGTCTAGTGCTTCTCCCCCGTATCGGTCCGCCTGGTCGCGTCTTTGTGACGCTTTCCGGCATTGTCGCGGCGGCGATGGCGGCGATTGCAGCTGTGCCGGGTCCGGTGGGTGGCGCGCCCGCGTCGCACGTGATCAGCTATCTCGGCGAGCAGGTGAGCGTTCCTGCGGCGTGGACGGTCCAGGACCTGGCTGCTCACCCGTCGGCGTGTGTGCGGTTCGACGTGCACGTCGTCTACGAGGGACGCATCGGCCCACAGCCGGATTGCCCCGCGCGCGTTGTCGGGGTCACGGAGGCCATCCACCTGGAGCCGCTTGCCGGCCGTGCCGCGCCACCCGGTCTGCGCCGGACGTCGATCGGAGGGCAGCAGGCCGAGGTCAACTCGGCGGGTTCGCAGCGTGTGAGCCATCGCATCGTTGTCGCCTTCCCGCAGGGCGGGGTGCTCGCCACGATCTCGTTCGGCTCTGACGCGAGCCTCGCGCAGCAGGTGCTGGCGAGTTTCACTCTGGTCCCGGCAGGCGCGGCGCGCTCGTCGCAGGCCAGCTCACCGGCTGCCACGATGATCGCTGCCGGCCCTGTTACCCACGTTGGCAAGGGCTTCGACGCATGCACGGCTCCGAGCGAGACCGCAATGAACGCCTGGCTCGCATCGCCGTATCGCGCCGTCGGTGTCTACATCGGCGGACTCAACCGAGCCTGCGATCAGCCCAACCTCACCGCGACCTGGGTACAGGACGAGATTGCCGCCGGTTGGAGCCTTATCCCGCTGTATGTGGGCTTGCAGGCGAGCTGTGCGCTGGACACCAACCTCGGCGAGCGGATCAATCATGCTCAGGCCGCGGCGCAGGGCACTGCGGCGGGCGGGGATGCCGCCGACCAGGCGTCTGCACTCGGTATGCGTTCGGGTAGCTCCATCTACTTCGACATGGAGGCTTGGGACAGCAACAACTCGGGCTGCGATGCCGACGTCGTCACCTTCATTCATGCGTGGACGAACGAGCTGAACGCCAGGGGATTCCGCTCCGGCATGTATGGGTCGGCCGGCGCCGGCATAGCCCAAGTCATCGCCCCGCGGTACGGCACAGCCGGGTGGCCGGGTTATATCGACTTCGCCGAATGGGACGGCAACGCCAACACGACATCCGCGTACCTCCCGGCGAGCGCCTGGCCGAATCGCCAGCGCATCAAGCAGTAGAACGGCAACGTCACCGAGACATGGCGGGGCGTACAGATCAACATCGATCGCGACTACGCGAACGGCCTGGTGGTCGGCAACCAGACGCCGGGCATCACCAAGGTCAGCCCGCCGAATGCTGCCGTGGGCACAACGGTGACGATCACCGGTCAGGGGTTCGTCGCCGGCAACACAACGGTCAGGTTCGGTGGGAGCCCATCAGGCCACGTGGCCGTGGCGTCGGGAACCCAACTGACCGCGTCCGTGCCGGCACACGGCATTACAACGGTCGACATCACGGTTAGGACAGCGGGTGGGACGACTGCGGTGACCAGCGCAGATCAATTCACGTACCGGCCGCTGAATGCGATGGCGGTCGACCCGGCCACGAGCGGGTACTGGCTGACCACGCCGAACGGAAACGTTTACGAGTTCAATGCGCCCTGGTATGGCTCCAAAGCCGGCACAACGCTGCCAGCACCGATCATCGGCATCGCCGCCGCCCCCAGCGGCGGGTACTGGCTCGTCACAAGCAAAGGCAACGTCTACAACTACAACGCTCCCTGGTACGGGTCGACCGCTGGTACGACACTCACCGCCCCCGTCACGACGATCGTGTCCAGCAACGCTGGATACCTGCTCGCCACGCAGAGCGGCGACGTCTTCAATTACAACGCGCCGTACTACGGCTCACCGGCTGACCGGGGTTGACGTCGAGTTCGTCCAGACCTCGACTCGCCTCGGTGCTCTCACTAGCTCAGCCGGGCCCGAGGGGCCCGAGCCATGAGGGGTGAGTCCGGGCTCCGGATCGCCGACGGCTCGATCATGCCGTCGATCTCGCCCAGGCCAATGTCGAGACGCTTCCCCTCTCCAGTGCGGCAGCGGCACATGAACGGCTGGAGAACCAATCGGTAAATGGTCGTGTGGTTCTCCACCTCTGAGGCGATCGCCCTGCGGTCGAGGTATTGGCACGCCCTGGGACACCAGCCCCTTCCCGTCCGGGGAGGTTGAGGGTCGATTGACGCTCAAAGGCGACGGGCTGCGCCGGCATCCCTCGGCGCGGGTGCCGAAGTCGTTCGGGTGCTCAGCGGTCCACTGGGACGCGTCGTGGCGTCCTGGTTTCGACGAGGCGTGGGGATCGGGCTGGAATCGTCACCTCACGTCGCGCCATCCGGACTGACCGAGCCCTCTCAAGGCGTTCCATCGGGCGGTGTGTTCAGGGCGGCCGCAATCTCGTCGATCGCCGCCTGCTCCGACTCGCTCACGTCCTTGCCGTGCTCGCGGTGGGCAGCTGCGACCTTGTGGGTCAAGTTGACGATGAACTGCCGGTACTCCTCTACCTCAACAGGCGTGGCCTTGCGCTCAAGCACCTCGACCGATTCGCGCACGTGCTGCAGTCCGTGCTGCTTGAGCTCGTCGAAGGAGTGGTAGTGAGTGTGATCCCGTTCAGGTTTAGCCGATACGATCTCATCCAGCAGCTCGCTCTCACCGTGCTGCTGGCGCGCCTGCGCGTAAGCCTTGGCCATAGCGATGGTTTCGCGGACCATCCCCCCGCGTTGGGCCGTGACCACGATCATGCCAGCACTCGGAGGGGCCTCCAGAATGAGCTGCCACTCCTCGGCCGAGAAGTCGGATTTCGTCGTCATCGCCGCTCCGATCGTTTCTGCACTCGCTGACGCTCGTCGCACTCACCGTAGCGATCGGCTTCACACGAGGCCGAACTCGGGCATCTACTCGGCGGTTGCCGAGGCCGGGCAGAGGTGGTGAGACAACCAGCGCGCGAATGAGGTCGGGCCTGCCGTGATCGCCTGGCCATCCGTGCAGCAGCACCATCGCGGCACCGTCACCGCTCCGCTCGTACGCAAGACGGAATCCGTCCACGGGAAGGGCGTTCTCCACGGGATGAGTATCTCAGTGGTGGGCTTGCCCGCCCTCGATCGCCGACCGCTATGTTGACAAGCCCTGCTGCCCCGCGTTCCTCCCCAAACTCGGCAGGTCAGCGCGCTATCGGCGGCGTGTCCGGTCGGTTCACCATCGACTTTGATAATTTGTGGCCGGCGAGCGACCTCTGCTGGTCCGTCGAATACTGACGACGAGCAACTGAACGGCACAGACGCATGGGTGGCGGCGTTCTCGCCGCGCGCGGATGCAAAGTTGCTCCGGCATCTGACGGAGGAGGACACGCGATGCCGAAAGCAATCAAGGGAAAGGCAGGGCGTGAGCCCCCGGAGCCGTCCGCGGGACACTCCGCCGTCGACGATTGGTTCGGGCTCCTGATGCCGTACCTGCAGCCGATCGTCAAGGAGCTGGACGAGTCAATCCGAGCGGGAATCCCAGGCCTTCGGTACGCCGTCAAGTGGAAGAGGGCGTTCTACGGGCTACCAGGACTCGGGTGGATCATCGAGATAGCCCCCTACGACGTTTCGGTGAATGTCGTCTTCCTCGGCGGCGCGGACTTCGATCCCCCGCCTCCACTCGGAACTACCGACCGGACCCGCTACGTCAAGGTCACCACCCTGCAGGACGGGCAGCGACCAGAGCTGCACGAGTGGATAGCGCAAGCATGCCGCACGCCAGGTTGGAAGTAAGGCGTCGGATGATGGGCTTTACGTCAAGCTCGCCGGACCCTTAGCCGGACTGCATGAGGTACGCGGGGTCCGTAGGCCGCCCGGTCCCGTCGAGGATCTGCTTGCGAGCCTCGTCTGGCCGGCTCGAGCGAGGCTGCGGCGGACGGATTCGCTCAGCCGCGCGCCGAAACGCCGCGATGCGTAGCTGCGGTCTCCGGCGAGGCTGACATCATTTGCCGTCGTGCAGATCGAACGTGGCGTGATCGGTCGGATCCCGTACGCGGCGACTGGCTCGGGGCCGCCGGTGGTGCTTGTTGCGGGGTTGTCACCCACGACGGGGGTGCGCAGTGATGCGCTAGTCCGTGCAGCGCTCAGACCAGTGCGAGGTCTGGCTACGCAGCGTCGATTGATTGTCGTGAATCGCCGCCCCGGCCTGCCCGGATACCTCACCATGGAGGCACTCGCCGCAGAGCACGCCGCCGCGCTGCAGTCGCAATTTGACGCACCGGTCGATCTGCTCGGCATGTCCACCGGCGGCACGATCGCCCAGCAACTAGCGGCAGGCCATCCCACCATGATCAGGCGCCTCGCCCTGGTCAGTACCGCCTGCCGCCTCGGCCCGCTCGGGCGCGCGTTGCAGCGGCAAGTAGCTTCCCAGCTCCGCGCGGGCGACTACCGGCGAGCGGCCGCGACGGCCGCCGGCGCCCTGGTGCCGCCCCGACGCGGCCAACACCTCGCCTCCGCCGCCGGATGGATCCTCGCGTCGCGGATCATCACCACGACCCGTGACGGGGACGACCTCGCAGCGACCATCGACGCCGAGGACGAGTTCGACCTCGCCACGTGCCACAGGCAAATCCAGGCGCCAACTCTGATCATCGCCGGTGGTCAGGACCGGTTCTACAGTCCGGCGCTGTTCGCGGAAACCGCGCAACTGATCCCGAACAGCCAACTGCGCCTCTTCCCTCACCGAGGCCACCTCGCCGTCACTCGCGACCGTGCGGCACGGGCAGCACTCGCCGGCTTCCTCACCTGGACCGACCACCCGGCCGAAGCGTCCCGCCGACCTGACCGGCGTGGCCTGACCCGTCCACCCCGCCGAATACACCAAATTCGGCAGGGTCGCGCGCGACTTGCGGCAGACGAGGACGTGCCTGCCCCGCGCCTTACGATGTGCGCGTCTCCGAGGGAGGCAGTTGGCGCTATTCGTTGTTGCCGAGAAGGTTGTACGCGGCAAACCACACCGTGTACGGGTTGGCCCAGTCGGGATAGGCGCTTGTGACTCGGTCGATGAGCTCGGCGGGCGTGGAGCTGCGCGCCAGCGACTGCTCGAAATGGGCCAGGTATTGCTGGGATTCGGTGATCTGCCGGTGGGCATCGTCGTCTGGTGCCGCTGGATTGCGGTGCCCGGCGATCAGTGTGCCGACGTCGAGCGCCGCCACCGCGTCGAGGGCCTTTGCCCAGTTTGCTCGCGACTCGGGGGTAGAGAGGTAGAACCACATGTGGGTCCGGTTGTAGACAACGTCGCCCGAAACGACGAGGTCCAGGGCGGGGACGTGGACCACTGTGGAGTGCTCGGCGTCGCTGCCCCCTACAGGTACGAGGTTGATCTCCGTGCCGCCGACACGCAGGGTGTCCCCTGGCAGGGGTCCCGGCACTAGGGGTGCGGTGGTCACCTGCCCTGGAAAGAAGGCGCTCCAGATCTGCATGAATTCGGGTGAGATCTGCTCCTGCATGGCGGCCATCGACTCGGCTAAGGCGACGGGTTGGGCGTTCGGGAATGCGTCCAGGATCTCTGACAGGCCCATGAGGTGGTCCCCGTGCGGATGCGTGATGTACACGTAGCTCGGCTGGTGGCCGAGAGACTTGACCCAGGCCGCGAGTTCCCGGGCCTCGTTCCGAGTGACGAGGCAGTCCACCAGAACTGACTCGCCGCCGTCGCTGATTAACGTCGAGGTGCTCGGCGGCCAGGTCGCCTGGCCGACTGCGTCCTCGAATCCGGGGATGAAGCTGGGGATCGGTTTGGGTTGGACCAGGAACACATCAAACTTGGGGCTCATTGTTTCCTCCGCCGTAGCCGGCGCCCGTGGGCCGCAGGTATCGCGACGTACGGCGCAGGACCAGTGGTTACCTGGATCATGTTCGCCCCAGAGAGCGGTGGTGCAGTATCCGCACATTGACTGCAGTGCCAGCAGACGCCGCGCAAAATGCAGTCAGTCTGCGGATACCCCGGCACGGCTGCCGCACCGTCGCCGGACCTGATCGACCGCGACTTCACCCCCGTCGCGGCCGCCCGCGCCCAGGTCGCGTAGCTTCGCCGCCGCGGTCAGTGGTGGGAACCGCTAGTCGGCGAGGAATGCCTCGACGTCGGCGGCGAACTGCGTGTGGTGCTGGAACAGGAACCCATGCGCCGCGTCGGGGTAGATCCGGACCCGCGCCCGCGGGATCAACCCCGCCAGCAGGTAGGAGTAGTGCGGCAGGATCATCGGGTCGCTGTCGCCGTTCGCCACGAACACCGGCAGCGTCAGCCCGGCGAGCCGCTGCAGTTTCGCGTGGTCGGGGATCCCCCACGTGCACACCGCGTCGTACTGCGCCTCGCGGGTCGACCAACTGGTCGGCTCGTCACGGTCCTCGGTTCGAGCGTAGATCCGCTGCAACGTCGCCTGGCCCGCCTGGCGGCTGGCCGCGGATCGCGCGAAGAAGACGTCGAGGTACTCACCGGGGCTGGTCTCGGGCGCGCCGATCGCGCCGATGACCTCCGGCGCCCATCCGTGCATACCCGCGGCACCCTGCGGCGCGGCCGATGCGAGGACGAGCCGCCGGACTAGGGCGGGCCTGGTCAACGCGACCTGCTGCGCGACGAAGCTGCCAAGCGAGAAGCCCAGCAGATCGACCCGGTCGAGGCCGAGGGACGCAATGAACGCGATGACGTCGTACGCCATTTGTTCCACGGCCGACGGCGTCGTCCCCGTGGTGCCGCCGACGCCGACGTTGTCGAACGCGATGACCCGCCGCCGCGAGGCGAGGGCGTCGACCAGGGCGGGATCCCAGTTGTCGAGGTTCCCGCGGAAGTGCTGGAGCAGCACCAACGGCACTTGGTCGCGCTGAGCGCCAGTGTCGCGGTAGGTGTACTCGATGCCATTGGCGGCGCCGACCCGCAGGTTCGGCAGGCCAGCGTAGGAGGTGGTGGACATGTCCCCACCATCGTCCGCACGACCACCGCCAGGGAATCCGCATGTTGACTGCAGTCCCGCCGTCGCGACGTGCGCCGGCGTCAACTCGCGTGGACGCCCATCAGCCGAGCCCGGGAGGCTACCTCGCCGGGTGCGGCCAAGCCGCTACAGTGCGCGCAGGAATCCGGTGAGCGCGCCATTGATCTCGGCCGCATGCGTCCAGGTGATCGCATGCCCGCCGCCGGGGATCACCACGGCGCGGGCATCGGCCAGCATCGCCGCCAGGCGGTCGCCGGTCTCCGCGGGCGGCATGATCTGGTCGAGCGCGCCCTGCACGATCAGAACGGGAACGGTGATGCGGGCGACATCGGCACGGAAGTCCTCTTGCCACGCGAGCGCGCCACCCACGGCCGCCGCAGCGGACGCACGGATCGCGACATGGAAGCTGTTCTGCCAGGCCTGATCGCTGACGCGGCCGCCGCCGAGCAGGTCGACGTTGTAGTGCCGGTCGAGGTGAGCCTTGATCGCCGCCGGGCGATCGGATGCGAGTGCCGTCAGGAAACTGTGCCGGTCGGCCGACCAGCGAAGGAGCGGAGGCAGCGGTGCCAGCAGCGCGGCCGCACGTACCCTGGCCGGCCTGTGGGTGCCGAGGTAGCGGGTCACCTCCCCGGTGCCGGAGCAGCAGCCGACCAGCACCGCGCCGCGTACATCCAGGGTTTCGAGGAGCACGTTCAGGTCGGCGGACAACGTGTCGTAGTCGTACCCGCCGGCGGGCCGGCTAGAGGCGCCGCCACCGCGCCGGTCGTAGCTGATCACGCGGTACCCGGCGGCGAGCAATGTCGTCTCCTGTTTCTCCCACGAATGCCCGTCGGCGAGGTACCCGTGGATCAAGACGACGGGCATGCCCGTTCCGTGGTCTTCGTAGCAGATCTGAATGTCACCGCTGTTCTCACGGCCGACCGTGACATACGGCATGCCCCTACCTTGTGGCCATGCGGCGGTCGATGGGTATCCGCAACTTCACTGCAGATGGGTGCCGATCTCGGCGGCTATCTTCGTCGGGATGAGGGCTCCATGACTGACCGGAGAACGAATCTCGTTGGACGGGCCGTCGAACTGCCCCGGCTGCGCGACCTGGTCGCCCCGCCGTACACGCAAAGCCGCGTGCTGCTGCTCATGGGCGACCCCGGCCTGGGCAAGACGGTGCTGCTCGCCGAGGCAGCGCGGCAGGCCAGGTCGGCGGGGATGCGCGTGCAGTGCGCGACCGGACGGGAGTCGGAGCAGGATCTGGCCTACGCCGGCCTGCATCAGCTGCTGCGCCCGGCGCTGGACCGACTACCCATGCTGCCGCCGCGCCAGGCCGAGGCACTGCGCGCCGCCTTCGCGCTCTCCGACGACCCCGCGCCACCCGACCCACTGCTGACCGGGATCGCCGTGCTGACCCTGCTGTCCGGGCTGTCGGACGATCAGCCGCTGCTGGTGGCGGTCGACGACGCGCACTGGCTGGACCGGGCCACCCTCGACGCGCTCGCCTTCGCCGCCAGGCGCCTCGAAGCGGAACGGCTCGTACTGCTGGCCTGCGCCCGTGGGGAGGTGCCCCCCGCCGGATTCGAGCGGGACTTCCCGGACCTGCCGCTGGCGCCGCTGGCCCTACCCGAGGCCGGACGGCTCCTGGATGCCCAGCCACGGCCGCCGCGCGGCCGCCCCCGCGAACAGATACTCGCCCAAGCGGCTGGCAACCCGCTTGCCCTGATCGAGATGGCGAAGGCGATCGCCGCCGATCCCGACGCCGGGCGCCGCTGGTCGGCCGAGCCCATCTCGCCGGCCGGCCAACTGACCGCCATCATGACCGCTCGATATGCCGCCCTGCCCGGGGCGACGCGATCAGCGTTGCTGCTGGCCGCGGTCGCCGACGGCTCGGACCTGGCCGCCGCCGCGATCCCAGGGATCCGCGCCGACGCCTTCGCCCCAGGCGAGACGGCCGGGCTGATCCGAGTCGACACGCGGGGACCGCAGTTCTCCCATCCTCTCGCCCGCTCAGCCGTTTACCACGCCGTGTCCTTCGCCGAACGCGCCGCGGCGCACCGGCAGGTCGCGCAGGCGTACCGCGACCAGCCCGACCGCTACGCCTGGCATCTGGCGGCCGCGACGCTCAATCCCGACGAGGACATCGCCGTACTCCTCGAAGACAGCGCGGCCAAGGCGCGCCGCCGCGGGGGCGCCGCCGCGGCGGCGCGCGCCCTGGAACGCGCCGCCGAGCTCAGCCCCAGCGAACCCGACAGAGCCCGCAGGCTGCTGGCCACCGCCGACCTCGCCCTGTCCACCGGCCAAGCCGACTGGGTACGCGAGCTGGCGGGCAAGGTCCTCGCCGCGACGTCCGACCCGCACCTGTGCATAGCTGCACGGCTGAAAATCGGCTGGTCGCTGACTTGGTCGAATCGAAACGCCGAAGCGCTGCGGGAACTGCTCGCAATCGCCGACGCGAACCCGCGGCTGCCGTCCATCGCCTGGGCGGCCACCTCGATGGCGGCCACCGTCGCCCACCAAACCGGACTGGCCGAGGACCGCGCCAAAGTGCGCTCCGCCGCCGACTCCCTCGACGCCCAGGGAGCGCCACGGTCTGCCGAGGCCGAGAGCCGCTTATGGATCAGGGCTTGCATGGATCCGTTCCGGGCGAAGGCCGAAAACATCCGCGACCTTCACCGCATCGCCGCCCGGCATGTCAACGAACCGGGCACCGTAGGCGCGGCGGCCTGGGTGCTGCACGAGACTGAACTGGCGATCCGCCTGCTCCGCGAGGCCCTCGACCGCCTGCGCGCTCCCCGCGTACGCGGTTCCAGCGGCGCTGTGTTGTCCGCGCTGGAATGGGCATGCATCGACAGCGGACGTTGGGACGAGGCGCTGGTCGCCGCCCGGGAGGCCGGCAACATCGCGGCTGCGTACGCCATGGAGACCGTCGCGGGCTCGGCTGACCTCACGACGGCCACCGTGGCGGCCATGCGCGGCGATCACGAACAGGTGGCGCCGTTGCTGGCCCGGGTACGCGCTACGGTCGACACGGCCGAATACCGCGGGTACGCCGCCCGGGCCTGGCACGCCGCAGGTCTCACCGCGCTATCCCAGGGCGCCTACGTCACCGCGTACGCCCAGCTCAGCCACCTCCTCGCCGCCGACGGAACGCCGCTGCACCACCACTTCTCGTATCTGGCGATCGCCGACCTCGCCGCCGCGGCGGCCCGCGCCGAACGGCACCTGGAGGCGCGGGCACTGCTGGAGCGCGTACTGGGCACTGTGGACCCGGCACCCGGGCCGCGCCTCGAGCAGCTCGCAGCTCGCGCCTGCGGGCTGCTCGCCGAGACCGACCGGGCCGAGGCCCATTTCACCGCGCCCTTGGCCGATTCCGCCGGGGATGCGTGGCCGTTCGAGTGGGCCCAGCTCCAGCTGGACTACGCGGAGTGGCTGCGCCGGCAACGGCGGATCAACGACGCCAAACCCCTCCTCGGGACCGCCCTGGACACGTTCCACCACCTCGCCGCGGTCCCATGGATCCGGCGCACGGAATCCGAACTGCGCGCCTGCGGCGTCACCGTGCACGCCGCGCCGGCCGTCCCGGGCGCACTCAGCGAACTCACCGCCCAGCAACGCGAGATCGTCACCCTCGCCGGCCGCGGCCTGACCAACAGCGAGATCGCCGACCGGCTGTTCCTGTCTCCGCGAACCGTCGCCTCGCACCTGTACCGCTCCTACCCCAAGCTCGGTATCGCCGGCCGGCACCAGCTGCGCGACCTCATCGACCAGCACAGCCCGCTGAACGGAGCGACCTGAGGTTTGGCCGGGTGGTGTCGCCGGCGTTCCCCGCTGCCCGCTTGATCGGACTCGGGTGGCGCGGTGCCCGGATTCTGCCCGCTCTCGGCGGCGCGGGTTTTACTGGACGGGCGCGGGAGCCTGTTGGGACGGCAACGTAGCGTCGGGTCGGCTGGCGTGCGCGGCGCCCCCGGATGCTGGGCGTAGCGAGTGGCCGTTGATCCACCAGAAGCAGAAGCCGATCAGGATCAGTGCGACGCCGGTGAACAGCGTCAGCTCGTACCACTGGAACGGCCAGTACCGGCTGGCGGGCTGGTAGGTGAGGGTTTGGTGGTAGCCGGCCACGCAGCTGTTGGTGGCCATGCACGGGCTACCGAGGGGTATCCGTATAGCGCCGACGGAGTGGCCCGACGGGTCGGTGAGCTTGGTGGAGACTATCCACGACCCCTGTGGTATCTGCCCCACTGCGGGCGCCTTCGCCGCCCTGGCCGAGCCGGCGCCGGGCTGCTGCAGCAGCGCCGTGATGTGCAGCGGTGCCTGGAAGTGGGGCCGGATCCAGTAGACGACGATGATGCGGGCGGCGATGTAGCCGACGAGCGTGGTGGCCATCGCCGGCAGCGTGCGGCGGATCAGCAGCCCGGCGATCAGCCCGAGGGCGAAGCCGAACGCGGCGTAACCGATCGGCGCGAGGTCGCGTTCGGAGAAGATGGTCGGGTCGAACTTGTTGTGGGCGATTTTGTCGAACGGCGTGTACCACCACGAGACCATCCAGGTCAGCAGGGCTGAGGCGGCGACGCTGGCCGTGCCGACGACGGCGATCTTGCCGGCCAGCCAGCGAGTGCGGGTGACCGACTGCGTCCAGGCCAGCCGGTAGGTCCCCGACTCGAGTTCGCGAGCGATCAGCGGAGCGCCCCAGAACACTCCGGTCAGCCCGGGCAGGAACAGGATCAGCACATTGCTGAGCAGGGTCTGCAGCCAGCTGTAGCGTCCGGTGAACCAAGAGGTGAGCGCGTCGCAAGCGTCGCCTGTCGTGCAGTTCGCGAGGCCGTCGGTGTCGTACCAGTGCCGCAGGCGCAGCCCGGTGACGATCAGAACGATCGCCAGGACGGCGAGCGCGCCGAAGACGACGGCGGCTTGCGCCCGGAACTGCCGCCAGGCCAGCCAGATCATCGCGGCACCCCCGTCAAGCCGCCCCGCCCGGTTGGCTCGGGGCTCATGTAGGCAAGCACCAGGTCTTCGAGGCCGACCGGTTCCACCGTCCACGCCGGGTCCAGGATGGGCTCGTCGGTGCGGACCAGCAGCGTGGATTGC
The DNA here is from genome assembly GCA_036506155.1 of Jatrophihabitantaceae bacterium. Lineage (GTDB taxonomy): Bacteria > Actinomycetota > Actinomycetes > Mycobacteriales > Jatrophihabitantaceae > DASXRA01. The sequence continues at coordinate 3,483 of DASXSF010000086.1, read as the reverse complement.
CGATCGGTGTGGCTCGCCGAGACGACCTGCTGACCCGCCTGGAGCCGCTCAGGATCGCGGCGCGGTCCGGTGAGCAAGTGGTGGGTGGCCAGCAGTTGGTCGACGTCGCCGGCCAGCCGGACCCGCGAGGCGATCAGCACGATCAGGTGGTCGCACACCCGTTCCAGGTCGGCGATCAGGTGCGAGGAGAGCACCACGGTCACGCCCTGCTCAGCAACAACCTCCATCAGGCCCTGCAGGAACTGCCGGCGGGCGAGCGGGTCGAGGCTGGCCACCGGCTCGTCCAGAATCAGCAGCTCGGGACGCTTGGCCACCGCGACGGTCAGCGCCAACTGGGCTCGCTGTCCGGCGGACAGCTTCCCGGCCCTCTGCGCCGGATCGAGTCCGAGCTGCGCGATGCGGTCCTCGGCAAGCTTGCGATCCCAGCCGGGGTTCAGCCGTGCGCCCATCCGCAGATGGTCGGCGACGCTCAGCCCGGAATAGGTCGGGGTCTCCTGGGCCATGAAGCCGACCCGCGCCAGTTCTGCCGGACCGAGCGCGGGCGGGGCGTCAAGGACGTCGATGCGTCCGCGGGTCGGGGTGAGCAGACCCACGGCGAGGTTCAGCAGGGTGGACTTGCCGGCCCCGTTCGGGCCGACCAGCCCCACAACCCGTCCGGACGGGATGCGCAGCGTGCAGTCGGTCAGCGCCCACCGGCGCCGGTACCGCTTGCCCAGGCCGTCGGCCTGCAGGACGGCGCTCACGCTATGTCCTGTTCGGCGCCGGCTCGAAAGGCGTCCCGGAACAGCGCCTCAATGCTCTCCTCATCAAGCCCAGCCCGACGAGCTTTTGCCAACCAGCGGACCAGCTCGCGCCGCAGTGGTCCGTGAGCGGCGAGCGATCCGTCGCGCAGGGTCGCGGTGACGAACGTGCCGACGCCAGGGCGGGGTGCCACCAGCCCGGTGTGCTCGAGCTCCTTGTACGCCTTGAGCACCGTGTTTGGGTTGATCGCGAGCTGACCCACCACCTCCTTGATGGTCGGCAGTTGATCACCTTCGTTCAGTAGCCCTAAGCGCAGCGCGCGGCGCACCTGATCCACGATCTGCCTATACGGCGACACCCCCGAGCGGGTATCCAGATGGAACTCGATCACTAGCACCCACTCCATACATCTAGGGAACTAGGTAAATGGAAGCCTAGAGATCGATGCGCGTCAAGGCGCTGGTGGACTGTCTTAGCTCCCTCTTCGCGTACTGTCACGCGTAAGGTGTTCCGGCTGGGATGGTGAGGAGACCTGGACGGTCGGCGATCCGGGTGAGCTTGGGTAGGGACGGCAAGCTCGCTGTGCCGATCTGTCGCTTGTTGATCGCGTCGCCGAGTCCTTACGGGCGAATGCGGATGATCGTCTTCCCGTTGCGTCGCTCGGCCGCGTTTAAGGCGGCGACGGCGTCGTCGAGGGTCGCGACGTTGCCGATGTTCGTCCGCAGCCGTCCGTCCCGTACCCGCCGGACGATCTCACCCAGTTGGCCGCGATCGGACTCGACAACGAAGTCGATCGCCAAGCCGTAGGCGGGCCGCGCTTCGGGCGGCCCGACGACGGTCACCAATGTTCCTCCGGCTCGAATCAGGCCTGCGGACCGCTTCTGGATGTCGCCGCCGATGACGTCGAACACGAGGTCGACTCCGCCGACGTCTTCCAGCGCGTCGTTCTCAAGGTCGACGAACTCCATCGCGCCGAAGTCGAGCGTCTTCTGACGGTCGGCGGCGCGTCCGGTGCCGATGACGTACGCGCCGAACTCACGTGCGAGCTGCGTCACCATCGACCCGACTGCGCCGGCCGCGCCGTGCACGAGGACACTCTGCCCCACCTGAAGGCGGCCGTGGTCGAACAGTCCCTGCCACGCGGTCAGGCCCGAAATCGGCAGGCTCGCGCCCACCGTGAAATCGACATCGCCCGGCAGCGGCGCGAGGTTGCGCGCCTCGACGGCCACGTACTCCGCCAGGGTGCCGTCGCGATGCCAGTCCGTGAGGCCGAACACTCGCTGTCCCACCGACAGCCCCGTCGTGCCATAGCCGAGGGCGGTGACCACTCTGGCCAGCTCGTGCCCAGGGATCGACGGTGTCCGGTCACGGTCGCGGCGATCGGTCCAGGTCGAGGGCCACGCCATCTCAGTCGGGACGAATCCCGACGCATGAACCTGAACGATGACGTCGTTGATCGCCGCCGGCGGCTCGGGCCGCTCCACCAGCGTCATCCCGGCCGTTCCCGCGGCCTCGTCCGTCACCACAATCGCCTTCATCCGGGACCTCCCTGTGTCGAGTTCTCGCCCTTACTCGCGCGGTCGCCGCTGACTGCTGCTATCGGCTGTCAGCGGGAGGCGGCCCGAAGCCATCGCCAAGATGGTCAACGAGAGCGCCGCTTCGCGCGACAAGCGGAACGCCAGGCTCGGGAGGTTCCGCGTCAGCTCGACTGCTAGCCCACGAACGTGATTGTCACACGCGACGTCGTGCTCGTGTTCGTGCTCTTAATCGTGCGGTCCTCGAAGTCGCCTCTGGCGCCCGCGTAGCTTCCCGACCCGCCGAGGATCGCCCCGCGCGTGAGCTTGCTGCCGCTCTTGTCGAACTCCTCGAAGAACAGCTTGCCGCCCGGAAGTGAGACGACGCCGCGCAGGAAGGCGCTCTTGCCGACGTATGTGAACTCATAGGCGACCGTGCCCTGAGCACCGCCGCTCACGGTGCCGCGGCCGACGAACTCGTCGCCGTCGCTGAAGAACTTCTTCGATTTCGGCGGGACGTCGACGAAGGTGCCGTTCGTCTCCTTCGTGACGACGTTTAGCGTGAGCGTTCCGGTGGGTGGCCCGGCGCCCTGGCCGCCGGCGGACGCGGCGACGATGCCACCGGCGACCACGCCGGCGCCGAGCAGGGGGACGAGCAGGCGGGTGACGGACATGACGGACCTCCTGGATCCGTGGCGGTCAGTCCGACCATACGTTCATCCGCGCGGCGCTGGCAATGCGATCCGAGCAACGAGGAGTTGCCCGAGGCACATGGCCTAGAGGCGTTCCGCCGACGCGTCACGATTGGCCGGCTGCCCAGCGCGACGTACCGCCGCTTTGCGCGACGAGCTCGACCGGCGCGGCTCTGATCTCGTCGATGCCCGGGCATCAGAGGAAAGGGGCGCATGCCGGTGCGCTTCTTGCCACGGGACGACTTCGCCGCCACACTCCATCAGGTGCGATCTGTGGTGAAGCTCGTGGCGGTCGGCGCGGCGGCGATCGCGCTGTGGCCAGCGGTCGCGGACGCTCGCCGGTACCACGACTGCGGCACGATCCGCTTCTCCGGCAGAACGACGCACATTGTGGTGCTGCGCGGGACGACGTGCCAGACAGCGGAGCGTGTCGCGCGCCGGTATGACCGCGGGCAAGCGCCTCGGCCGTGGAAATGCTTCTTGGCGCACGCGCCCTTTCGCAAGATCAACGGGCGTGACGTCGGGTTCTCGTGCGG
>DASXSF010000085.1:0-6746 GCA_036506155.1 Jatrophihabitantaceae bacterium | reverse complement strand
CGGACCGTGTCCAGCGCCCGGTTCGCCAAGGTGATCACGTGGAAGGCGTCGACCACCTGGGCTGCCTTGGGCAGGATCACCGAGTAGACCGCCGCGTAGGTGTTCGACATGTCCAGCGCGCCGAAGGCGATCCGCGCCTTCGGCTCATCGGCCTGTTTGTCGAGGAAAGCCGCGACGTCTCGATAGTTCCGGGACGGCAGGATGTCGATGATCTGGTGATGCTCGACGTCGGCGACCGTGGTCGCGTAGTCGGCCTGGGCGTGCCCGCTGAGCCGGACGAAGCTGGTTTCGTCCAACCCGATCGCCCGAGTCTTGGTCAGCCGTTTGCGGTCCGCGGCCAGCAGCGCCGCGCCGTAGATGGTGACCGCGTCGTTGACGGTGTGCCAGTCACATGCCAGCTCGGCGGCGACCTCGCAGACAGTGCGGCCGCCGCCGACCTGCACCGTCGCCCACTTCGCCGCCCGGGTCGTCAGCAGGCAACCCTTCGCGGCGATCCGATGATCTTGCAGCACGAACGACCGCCTCGAACAGTCGACGTCGACACAGCGCATCCGGTGCTTGCGCCACGCCAGCCGCATCGGGGTTCCGTAGACCGGCAGGTCGACATAGCGGACCACCGGCCGCTCCTTGACCTGCGTCGCGCCGCCGCAGCTGGGACATCGGATCTGCTCAACGACCTGCTCGATCATCAGCTCCACATCCGGGCCGCAACGCCGATAGTGCAGCACTCGGACGTCCTTCAACCCGACCAGCGCCTGGACAACCTCACTAGGCTCACGAACGACGAAGGTGCTTCTAACTTGTTGGCTCACACCTCAAGCCTGAGGCGCCTTCGTCCCATTTCCCGGCATCCCAGACCCCGCTGAGATCCGAAGGGCCGGATATGAGCGACCTGCTCTCGCTGGGCCTGCGCACGTGGCCGGAACGCCGGTTCTCTTGAGCGCTCTAGGAGGTGTCCACGACGTCGATTCTTTGGACGTATGCGCCCGTCGTGGACCCGTTCCCTGAAGCGGTGTCGCCGACGTGAGGAACGCTACTCAAGAGAACAGCGATTAGGTGCGCGGGTCTGCAAGGATCCTGGGTGGCTATCGCGTCGTTATGCGCGCTCAGTCGCACGTCGTTGACTGTCCCTCCGCTGCACCGTACGGGGTGTTCCGCTCACGTGTGCCGTAAGAGGACCGCTAGCGAGACGACCGTGGGCGTCGTAGCGGTTTCCCCTTATGGGCCGAGGATGACCGGCAGCTCGGACAGGCCCCGCAGTACCAGTCCGTCGCCGTGGCCCCAGCGCAGCGCGGACCGTGGGACGGCCAGGCGCATGGTAGGGAAGCGGCCGTGCAGGGTGGTGAAGGCGATCTCTGCTTCGAGCCGGGCCAGTCGGGCGCCCAGGCAGTGGTGGATGCCGTGGCCGAAGGCCAGGTGGCTGGTGTTCGCCCGGGTGATGTCGAGGGTTTCCGGGTTGGGGTACCGGTCCGGGTCGCGGTTGGCTGCGGCCAGCGAGACGATCACCTGGGCGAAGGCTGGGATGACGGTCCCGCCGAGGGTGACGGCCTGCCGGGTGTATCTGAACGTCGAGTGCGGGACCGGTGCGTCCCATCGCAGGATTTCATCGATCGCGTGCGACACCAGGGCCGGGTCGGCGACGAGTGCGTCGCGCTGTTTCGGGTGCAGCAGCAGGGCGACCGTTCCGTTGCCGATCAGGCTGGTCGTGGTGTCGTGCCCGGCGACGACGAGCTGGAAGATCGTGGAGAGCATCTCCTGCTCGGACAGCGCGCCGTGCTGATCGGCCGCGTGCACGAGGTCGGTGACTAGATCCTCGCCCGGGGCGGCACGTTTGCGGGCGAGCAGCTCGGTCAGATATCGCACGATGCTGTCTGACGCCGCCGCGGCTTCGGCTGGTGGCTCGGGCGCCAACGACGGTGCGAGCAGCGTGGTGAACCAGCTCCCGAGGTGGTCCCGGTCTGGTTCGGGGACGCCGAGCAGCTCGCTGATTACGGTGAACGGCAGCGGGAAGGCGAAGCCCTTGACCAGGTCGACGACAGCGTCGCCGCGTGTCTCGAGGTCGTCCAGCAGCCGGTCGACGATCGCCTGGACACGTGGTCGAAGGGCCGCGATCCGCGGCCGGCTGAACGCAGCCGAGGTCAGCCGGCGCAGCCGGGTGTGGTCGGGCGGGTCGACGCTGAGCATGTGCCGGGCGAACGCGGGACCGGGCAGGCCTTCGGCGACCACGGCTCCGTCGTGGGCCAGCGCGGCGTGCATGTCCTTGGACAGGCCGGCGTGGTTGAGCGCGGTCCTCGCCTCCTCGTGGCGGACGATCAGCCACGCACGGTGTCCGTCGGCCAGCGTGACCTCGTGCACCGGACCGTCCGCCTGGACCTGCGCGAACAGCGGGTACGGGTCGTCACGGTCGTAGTCGCCCCACGCGTCGAGTGCCGGATTGCGCATGTCGACCGCCCTAGATCTCGCGGAAGCCTGAACAGAGCAGATCGATGGTGGCCAGCCGGCCATTGTCGATCTTGCAGATCGAGGTCTGTGTGCAGGCCCATCGGGTGCCGCGCTGCGCCAGGTCAAGCCGGTAGTGGATCAGCAGTCGGTCCGCCACCGCCTCGCCTGCCGACTCCACCAGGCCGACGGTGTCCATGTCAGCGAACCACCCGCCGAAGCGGGCGACGACGGCATCGCGGCCGTGCTCTTCGATCGGGCCACCGGGCAGCAACGCCCGCAGCCGGACGGTGTCGGTGACCGCAGCGGCTAGCTGGACGCCGTCCCGGTCGGCCACGGCGGCGGCGATCGCCGTGGCTTGGGGATGCTCGTTCATGATGCGCTCCTTTCGCAGCGCCCGGCTAGTGCGTCGAGGTGGCGGGCGAGGTGCCTGGTCAGCTCGGCGGCGTCGTCCGCTGCCCCGTCTATCAGGCTCGACTTGCGGCGGCGCAGGAATGGCATGCCGATCAGGTACAGGCCCGGGCTGGCCGTCACACCGCCGTCGTGGACGACCCGGCCCCTGCGGTCGAGCACCGGGACGTCGAGCCAGGACAGATCGGGCCGGTATCCGGTCGCCCATACGATCGTGCCGATCTCCCCGGACCGGAGGTCGAGGCCCAGCGGCGCGGTGGACGCGATCGTCGGCGCGAACCGCTCACCGGCCGCCCCCGCCCAGGCGTCGATCGTGTCCAGCAGCCGCCCCAGCTTCAGATCGGCCAGCGCGCACACGTTCGGCAGGGAGCCGGAGAACTGGGCGACCCCGTCCTGGATCCCGGCCAGACGGCCGACCAACCGCACCCCGGCCGAGCTCAACGCGTTCAGGTCGACCGTTCGGCCCGGCGAGCCAACCAGCTGCATGGACGGCACGTTCCGCGCCTGCACCAGATCGTCGACCTTGTCGTAGCGCTGGTCCAGCAGCCCCGAGGCGTCCAGCCACCACAGGATGTCCCGGCCGCGGTAGGTGCGTGGCATCCGGACGTGCTCGCCGACGGCGAGCGTGACCGGCCGCCCGGAGCGGTGCAGCTCGTCGGCGAGCTGGATCCCGCCGGCCGAGGCGCCGACCACGAGCACGCCGCCACGGGGCAGCTCGCCCGGGTTGCGGTAGCCCGCCGGGGTGACCGAGGTGATCCCGGCCGGCACCAGCCACGCCAACGCCGGCACTGCGGGCACCGTCGCCGCCCCGCATGCCAGCACCACCGTCGGCGCGCGCCAGCTGCCCTGGTCGGTCCGCACGACGTACCCGCCTCCGGCTGCCCGCACCGAGGTCACCGTCGTGCCGGTCAGTATCGGCGCCGCGGACGCATCGGCGTAGTCCTCGAGCATCGCCGTGACCTGCCGTGCGCTGAGGTAGCCGTCCGGGTCGGCACCGCGGTACGCATAACCGGGCAGCCGGGTCATCCAGTTCGGGGTGAGCAGCCGCAGCGAGTCCCACCGCTGTGTGCGCCACGAGTTCGCGACTTCTCCGCGTTCGAGGACGACGTGGTCGATCGAGCGAGCGGTGAGGCAGTGGCTCATGGCCAGCCCGCAGTGGCCGGCACCGACGATCACGGTGGTCGTATTCGGCACGGCTGTGCCTCCTGCTCGCCCGGACCCGATCAGGAGACGTCGACGGTGACGCTGGTCGGGTTGGTGAGAATGTCATAGACCGCGGAGCGCTTCTGCGACTGCGCGACCAGCGCCCTGATCTCCCCGGCAGTGGCGTCGGCGTCGATCTGGTAGCTGACGGTCACGCCGCTGAAGCCGTTGCGGACATCCGGGTCGGCGCCGAGGATGCCGTGCAGGTCCATCTCGGCGGCAAGGGTGGCCCGCACCGACCGGAGCTGGATCGACCTCTGCTGGGCCACGGCGGCGACCCCGGCGGTCAGGCAGCTGCCGAGGGCGACCAGGACATACTCCACCGGCGTGACACCGTTGTCCTGTGCGGCGAACTGCAGCGGGTGGTCGACGTCGTAGCTGAACGTCGTGTGGTGCTGCTGCTCGTCGCCGAAGCCGTAGAACGTCTCGACGTCCGAGCGGCTGTGCGTGCCGTTGACCCATGACACCGTCGACCGCCATTGGAACTGGGCGATCTCCGGGGTGTCAGCCAGGGCGTCGCGGACGCCAAGCAGCGCGTCGACATTTACGCCGTTGTCGACCGGAATCTCGGTTGCGGTCATGTGGTGCCTCCCTGATGTTGCGACGGTTTCATTCGGTCGGCGCTGGGCGGTGACGTAGAGGCGGCCGTGGCCGGCGCACCTAACCCCGCCGGATCAGCAGGTAGTCGAGGACCGCGGCACCGACGCCCGGCAGCCGGCCATTGGTGCAGGTTCCGGCGAAGCCGACGCCAAAGCGCAGCCCTTCGGGCACTAGCCCGAGGGTGCGACGCGAGCGACGTGAGCCTGGAAGCCATGACCGTGATCTCCTCCGCGGCCAGGAGGTTCCTGGCACAGAACTCAGTGTGGAGACCAAGCTGCGGTCCCGGCATCGGGGTGGCTACCCGTTCCAACGCACGGGACATGGGTGAAACCACGCAGGATCAGGGCTTATGACATCCTGAAGCCATGGCCGCCGCCAAAGACCTTGGCGAGTTGACGTCCAGGGAACGTGAAGTCGTTCTGGCGGCTGCCGACGGCGCCGACACCCGCGCCATTGCCGACCGGTTGTTCCTCAGCCCCCGCACCGTCGAGCACCACCTGTCGGCCGCTTACCGCAAGCTCGGCGTGGCGAACCGGGCCGCGCTGGTCGCCTTGCTGCGCGACAGAGCGCCGGACCAGACACCGGTCACCCGTTACGCCCTCAGTGGCGATACTCACATCGCCTACCAGGTCCTGGGCGACGGCACTCGCGACCTGATCCTCATTCCCGGCTTCGTGTCCAACGTGGAAACGGCGTGGACCTGGCCGGCGCAGGCCCGCTTTCTGCGCCGGCTCGCGGTCGGTCGGCGCCTCATCGTGTTCGACAAGCGAGGCACCGGACTGTCCGACCCGGTCGCCGACCCTTCCTGCCTGACCCTGGAACAGCGCATGGATGACGTGCGGGCGGTCATGGACGCCGCCGGCGCACATCGGGCCGCCCTGTTCGGGTTCTCCGAAGGCGCCGTCCTCGCCATGCTCTTCGCCGCCTCATACCCATCCCGGACAAACGGCCTGGTCCTGTACGGGGGACTCATCAGTCCCGCCCTGGACACCGCCGCCAACGCCGTCGTCAACGTCTTCGCCGACCCGGCGGCGGCGTGGGAGACCATGCGACAATTGTGGGGCAGCGGCCAATTCCTGGCCCCCTTCCTTCCCACCGCAACCAGCACCGAGAGCGGGATGGCCCACGTCGCACGCTTCGAGCGCCACGGCGCCAGCCCCGCGGCGGCCTATGCCATCATCCGCATGGGAGCCGCTATCGAGGTGCGGGGCTTGTGCCCCGCCGTGCACGCCCCCAGCCTCGTCCTGCACCGGCGTGACGATCTTCTGGTCCCCCCGGCCAACAGCCGGTACCTAGCGGAGCATCTTCCCGACGCGCGCTACGTCGAGCTGGAAGGCGTCGATCATCCGCCCTGGCTCGGCGAGAATGACCGATTCTTCGACGAGGTGAACCGCTTCCTCAACGCCGACCACCCGGCACCATCCAGCCCGTCCCGGCTCCTAGCAGCCCTGCTGGCCGCCGACCACACCCCGGACGCGTCCCTGCTCGGCACCATCGAGCGGTTCCGGGGACGACCTACCGCCCGCCCCGGCGACATCATCTACACATTCGACGGCGCGGTCCGCGCGGTCGAATGCGCGCTCGCCCTGATGGACCAGCAGCCAACCCTACGGCTGACAGTGCACGCAGGAGAACTCGAGTTCACCGCCGGACGCATCTCCGGCCCGGCCGCAGAGACCGTCGCGAGGGCGGTAAACGAATCGCCCGTCGGACAGGTGACAGTTACCAGCGTGGTCAAGGACATCGCCCACGGCTCCAGGCTCGACCTCACCGCAGGCCCCACGGTCCACCTTCCCAGCGGCGAGCAACTCCAGCTGTTCCTGGCCAAGTCGCCCAGCACCCAGGGCCTCGCCCCAGAACAGGACGCGTGACTGGGGCCGCCGTCGGCCGCGGCCAGCACGGCCAGAACCGGGAACCCCAGCAGGCCGAGTTCGCGCAGGCGCCATGCAGGTGTCGCCGCGACCGCGGCTGGTAGGCGGCCTCACCCTCGACCTGGAACCGGGTGACCAGCTGGTGGACCCAGTAGCGGGAGATCCGGTAGTCGCGCGCGACCTCGCTCTTGGACCGCCCCTCCAGCAGCACCGACGTGATCA
>DASXSF010000084.1:0-4664 GCA_036506155.1 Jatrophihabitantaceae bacterium | reverse complement strand
GGTCCCTCCGGGGTGATCCACCAGCGGTTGCGGTGCATGCCGATGAGCTGCGCGCCGCCGCGGATGAGCCGGAATGCGACGTTCAGGTTGGGGTAGTTCGCTTCGTCCGGGGCGTCGCCGATGACCACTGCTGCCGCTCGTGCCCCCGGCGCGGCGGCATTCTCATGCGACAGGAGGCGCTGGCCGTCGAACTCGACGCGCGCGTCGTCGGTGGCCAGGACGTAGATGGGCCGACCGTCGAAATGCTCGCGCGTGTAAGCAGCCGACACCGACAGCGCCGACAGGATGCGACCGGGCGGGATCGAGAGGCCGAGGCTCTCGCCGTACCGGGAAAGCGTTGGCCGGCTCCACAGCGATGTATTGGTCACGATCCGGTAGGGCACCCGGCGGGCGTCCAGCGCTCGAATGGCATCTGCCGCGCCTGGAATGGGCTTTCCCGCGAGCAGCAGGACACCATCCAGGTCGAGCAGCAAGCCGCGCACGCCGGCAAGTGCACCCGTCACGCCTTTCGATCCGGTCATCGGCGTCAGCCTAGCGATCGTTGCTTGCCCACAACGCCGGATTCAGGAATCCTTGCCAAGCATTCATCGACCGGAGGTTGTAACCTGCGGCGCCGCTGGCTGAGATTCGACCCATTGGTGGCCGGATGGGGCCGCGGTGAGGGTGTGCCCGCGGGACCGGACGTCCGGACACGAGAGGACGCCACGAGAGGGCAACGGTGCGCCGTCGCGGGAGGCGGATCGGCGCAGTGCACGGTCATGGAGGTGTTTTGTGCTTCAGGTGCGCGGGCGAGTCCCGGCGGCAGCGGTAAGGCGCGCTGGTCTTGCCATCGGATCTGCGATTGCGCTATCGCTTGGTCTCATCGCTGGACCGGCATCCGCAGCGAGCTCGGTGACCGTGACGACCCCCTATCCATCCGTGGAAGCGGCTGCGGGTACCAAGGTCAGCCTCGACCTGACCATCAAGGGCACGTCGTCGACTCGCGTCAGCCTCAACGTGGCGGGCGTGCCCAGTGGCTGGAGCGCCACGCTGCACGGCGGCGGCTTCATCGTCGGCGGGGTGCTGGTCGACTCGAAGACATCGCCGGACGTCAAGCTGCAGATCGGGATCCCGGACAACGCCGCGCCGGGCACCTACCACATGAGCGTCAAGGCGTCCGGCTCGGGCGTCAGCTCGCTGCTCCCGATCGATATCACGATTCCGAAGGCGACCAGCGGTGGCGTCTCGTTCTCGACCGACTACCCGCAACTGCGTGGGGCGGCGGGCACGGACTTCACGTTCAACCTGACGCTCAATAACGACTCCCCGGCCGACGTCACGTACACGGTGCAGGCGGAGGGTCCCGACGGCTGGCAGATCAAGGCCCTGCCGGGTGCCCAGACCAACGCAGCCAGCGCGACCGTGACCGCCGGGAACACCTCCTCGGTGACTGTCACTGCCACTCCGCCGGATGGCGTCGCGGCCGGCCAGTACCCGATCAATGTGACCGCCACTGCCAACGGACAGCCAATCCAGGCCCAGCTCGCGGTCGAGATCACGGGCAACTACAGCCTCCAGGTGACCACGCCGGACGGCCGTCTGAGCACGCACGGGCCCGCCGGCTCGTCGACGGAGCAGCAGATCACGATCAAGAACACTGGCTCGGCGCCGCTGACCGGGGTGAAGCTGACCACCGCACCGCCGTCCAACTGGAAGGTCACGTTCGACAAGCCGACCGTCACCATCGCCCCAAACAGCGATGCGACGATCACCGCAACCATCGTGCCCGCCGGTGACGCGGTGGCTGGCGACTACGTCGTGACCTTCAACGCTGTGGCCGACCAGTCGGCGGCGACGGGCAAGACCGACATCCGGTTCACGGTCGAGACGTCCGCGCTGTGGGCAATCGTCGGCATCGGGATCATCGCGATCGCGCTCGGCTCGCTGGGCTGGGTCTTCCGGCGCTATGGCCGACGTTAGCGGCCTGGCCGACGCCGGGGGCGATGCCGCACCGGGGGGCGGCGACGCCACACCGGGCGGCAACCTCGCGGCAAGCCCGGGCGTCCTCGCACCGCCACAGGCCCCTCGCGTGCGTCCGCGGCCGCACACCGGCGGCGCGCCGCTCATCCGGACTCGCCGGCTGACCAAGCGCTACGGCGACCTCACGGCGGTCGACCGGCTCGACCTGGAAGTCCATCGCGGCGAGATCTTCGGGCTGCTGGGGCCCAACGGCGCCGGCAAGACGACCACGATCCTGATGCTGCTCGGGCTGTCCGAGCCGACGGAGGGCGATGTCTCGGTGGTCGGCCTGGATCCGACTCGCAATCCGCTCGGGGTGAAGCGGCGGGTCGGCTACCTGCCGGACAACGCCGGCTTCTACGGGAACATGACCGGCCGCCAGAACCTGCGCTATACCGCGCGGCTCAACGGCCTGCGCGGTGAGTCGGCCGAGGGCCAGATCGATGACGTGCTGGGGCAGGTCGGGCTGATCGACCGGGCCGATACCCGTGTGGACACGTACTCGCGGGGCATGCGCCAGCGTCTCGGCATCGCCGACGCGCTGGTCAAGGATCCGGACGTCCTGATCCTCGACGAGCCGACGATCGCCATCGACCCGATCGGTGTCGCCGAGATGCTGGAGCTGATGCGCCAGCTCGTCCGCGAGCGTGGCATGGCGCTGCTGCTCGCGAGCCACCTGCTCGACCAGGTCCAGTCGGTCTGCGACCGCGTCGGCATCTTCTCGGCCGGGCGCCTGATCGCCCTTGGAACGGTCGAGGAGCTCGCGAACCGATACGGCGACCGGCAGGCGAGCGTGACGGTTGGTGTCGAAGCCGGACCGGACGTCGATGGCCCGCGCATTGCCGAAGCGTTTGCTGCGCTGCCTGAGATCGCGGCGGTCGAGCGGGACGGGGCCGTGCCCGGCGAGCTGGCGTGGGATCTCAGGGTTGGACAGGGTGTGGCCGAAGCCCAGGCGCGACGGGCCATCCTGCGCGTCGTACTGGAGCAGGGACTCCTGCTCACGCGCCTTACCCGCGCCGCGCCCTCACTGGAGCAGGTGTACCGCCGGGCGGTGGCCCAGCGCAGCGGCCTTTCGGCCACGCCGTCAGCCGGCCAGCCCGTCGATCATGTCCGGCGGCCCTCTCCTCGAAAGGGTGGCCGCGGCGGTTCGCCGAGCCGTGGGAGCGCAGGGCGGGGCACGTCGGGCCGAAGGCGTCGGACGTGAGCGCGCCGGCGGCCGGCGTGAACGGGACGCAGCAGACGATTCCCGGGAGGCGACCCAGATGAGCCGCGCAATCGAGCTCCAGCCGATCGAGGACGAAGAGGCGGCGCGCCCCCGTTGGAGCGAGCGGCTCGCGGCACTTGCCGGAATGGGCACGGGATGGCGAACCATCGCGGCCAAGGAACTCTCGGACAACATTCTGAATGTTCGCTTCTACGTTCTGCTCGCGATCGTTGGACTGGCTGCAATCGGGACGGTTTACTTCTCGTCGCAGGGTCTCAAGGACGCGGCCCAGTCGGTTGGCGAGCAGGCTCGCCAGTACACCGGTCAGGCGCCGCTGTTCCTGCTGCTTTTCACCGTGACCGGCAATCCCCTGCCGTTCCCCTTCTTCAGCCTGATCAGCTTCGTGCTGCCACTGATCGGGATCGCCTTCGGCTTCGACGCGATCAACGGCGAGCGCGCCGAAGGAACGCTGCCTCGCCTGCTGGCCCAGCCGATCCACCGCGACGACGTGGTCAACGGGAAGTTCGCCGCCGGTCTGGCGGTTATCGCGCTGATCCTGGCGTCCGTTACGGCCTTTGTCGCCGGATTCGGCATCTTCCGGCTGGGCATCGTCCCCTCGTCCGACGAGGTCGCGCGGATCGTCGCGTGGGTGATCGTCTCGATCGTCTTCGTGGCGTTCTGGCTGGCATTCGCAATGCTCTGCTCGGTGGCCATCCGGCGCAGCTCGACCGCCGCCCTGGTGGCCGTCGGCGTGTGGCTGGTCTTTTCGCTGTTCTTCAATCTCATCGCCGGGCTGGTCGCCGGAGTGTTCGCAGGCGGTTCGTCGGATTCGCTGGATTCCGTCACCCAGCGACTCCAGGAACTGTCGCCGATCACCCTCTACCAGGAGGCGACCCAGGCACTGCTGAACCCCGCGGTTCGAACGGTCGGCGTGCTGCTGCCGTCGCAGCAGGACCAGCTGAGCAGCGCGGCGCCATCGTTCCTGTCGCTCGACCAGAGCCTGCTTGTCGTCTGGCCGCAGGCCGTGGCGCTCATCGCGCTCACGGTCGTCTGCTTCGCGGTCGCCTACGTCCTGTTCATGCGGCAGGAAGTCCGGGCCTAGCTCACGGCCAGGGCCGGCCGCCCTGGTCGCCCTCCCCCGATCAATCCGAAAACGCACATCCCGCGAGGCGGCTTCCCCGAACGTCACCACGATCCGAAATCGCATTCCGAAATCGCAGCGCCGGCCTGCGCGCGCAATTGGGCGCCGGCGGATATGCGAAATCGCAATGTCGCCTGGCGGCGGACCGGAACGCTTCGATTCCGCACAGATCGGGGGACGCGTTCCAGCCCAAACGGATCGGAACTCGGCGTACCAATCCGCGACCGCAGGCTCGCAGCGTATCCTCCTGACGTGGGCCTCCTGGACGGCCGTCGGGCGCTCGTCTTCGGCGTCGCCAACGACCATTCGATCGCGTGGGGC
>DASXSF010000083.1:0-82372 GCA_036506155.1 Jatrophihabitantaceae bacterium | reverse complement strand
CATCCAGACCGACGCGTCGATCAATCCGGGCAACTCCGGCGGCGCGCTCGTCGACGCGTCCGGGGCGATCATCGGCATCAACACCGCGAACCTGTCGGAGTCGGTGCTGCAGGGCGGCCCCAACGAGGGCGTCGGCCTGGGGTTCGCCATCCCGATCAACGAGGCGCGGCCCATCGCGGAATCGCTGATCCACACCGGCAAGGTCGTGCACGCGACGATCGGACTCCAAACACGTAGCGCCAGTACCACCGACGGTGTTCACGAGGGCGCGTACGTCAGCCAGGTGCAGCCGGAAGGGCCGGCCGACCAGGCAGGCTTGAAGGCGGGCGACGTTATCACTGTCGTTGACTCGACACTGATCGAATCGTCCTATCGGCTCACCGTCGTCGTGCTGGCGCACAACCCTGGCGACAAGGTGAAGGTGCGCTACTACCGTGGGGCCAAGAAGTTCGACGTCACCGTGACGCTGGGCGCGGACTAGGGCTGATCGCCAATGTTCAACATCGGGCCGTGGGAGCTCCTGGTACTTGCGTTCGTCGGTGTCATCGTGCTCGGCCCGGAGCGGCTGCCCGGCCTTGCCCGCGACGCTGCGAACGTGCTCCGCCAACTGCGCGACATGGCCACAGGTGCCCGCAACCAGCTGAAGAACGAACTCGGCCCGGAGTTCTCAGACGTCGACTTGCAGGCGCTGCGCGACCTGCGTGGCCTGAACCCGCGGACCGCGATTTCGCGGGCCCTACTCGGCGACGACGAGGACGCCGGCGTCGCCGCAACCCCGCCGCCGGCCGCACCGCAACCGCCGCCGCCACGTCCGGTTGCGCAGCAGCCGCTCGGCCGCGGCGACAAGGCTCCCTTCGACGAAGACGCCACTTAATTCTGTGCGCCACGGCGACTGCCACCGCCCGCCCCAAGGGCGGGGGCGGCAATCGCCACGCAAGCGTCGCTTCGCGACGCGCGGGGCGCACGCTCTTCGCGCGAGCGCTCATCGCCCCGTGGTTGGGTTCCTCGGGGCCGGGATGAGCTATCTGGTTGGGCTGAGGCCTAGGGAGCGGCCGACGAGGCTGTGCTGCCGGGCCGCGAGCGCGTCGGCGATGCGTCCGTACGCCTTTGCGGCCGGTGAATCAGGGTGGCTGAGGACGACCGGAGCGCCCGCGTCCCCGCCCTCGCGCACGTTCTGGTCGATCGGCACCTGCCCGAGCAACGGCACCCGGGTTCCGGTGGCGGCGGCGAGCGAGTCTGCGACCGACTGTCCGCCGCCGGCTCCGAACAGCTCCATGCGGGTGCCGTCGGGCAGGTCGAGCCAGCTCATGTTCTCGACGACGCCGGCTATTTGCTGGTGTGTCTGCAGCGCGATCGAGCCGGCCCGCTCGGCCACCTCGCGGGCGGCGAGCTGCGGGGTCGTCACCACAAGCAGCTCCGCGGACGGGACGAGCTGGGCGACCGAGATCGCGATGTCGCCCGTGCCCGGGGGCAGGTCCATGAGCAGCACGTCGAGATCGCCCCAGAACACGTCGGCCAGGAATTGCTGAAGCGCACGGTGCAGCATCGGCCCGCGCCACACGACCGCGGTGTTCCCCGGGGTGAACATCCCGATCGAGATGACCCGCACCTCGTGCGCCACCGGTGGCATGATCATCTGCTCGACCTGGGTCGGCTTGCCGGTGACCCCGAGCATCCGAGGGACCGAGAAGCCGTAGATGTCGGCGTCCAGCACGCCGACCGTGATTCCGCGGGCCGTGAGCGCGACGGCGACGTTCACGGTGACGGAGGACTTGCCCACCCCGCCCTTGCCGGACGCGACGGCGTACACGCGGGTGCGCGAGCCGGGCTGCGCGAACGGGATCTGGTTCACCGGCGCGTCACCGCGCAACTGCTGACGCAGCTCCGCCCGCTGTGCGTCGCTCATCACGTCGAGCTCGACGTCGACGGCGGTGATACCTGACACGCGGGAGACGGCCGCTGTGACGTCGCGGGTCAGCCGATCCTTCATCGGGCACCCCGGCACGGTGAGCAACACGGCCACTCGGGCACGCCCGTCCGGTGCGATGTCGACCGAGGCCACCATGTTGAGCTCGGTGATCGGCTTGCGGATCTCCGGGTCGAGCACCGTGGCCAGGGCGGAGATCACATCGTCGCGATTGGGATTGGACACGCCTCCGATCGTACGTGCGAGGCATGCGCCTGTCCGCACCGAAACATATCGGCTAACCGCGACACTAGGATCGTCAGGTGTGAGCGACGCTTGCGGAGGGAAACGGGGGCGCGCGCCGCTAGGCGTGCTCGGGGCGACCCGCCTTTCTGGGAAGAGGAGGGTCGAGTATTGACGCGAACCGAGCAACCGCTTCGCGCCACGGACTGGCGCATCGCCGCGTGGCGGGCGTTCCTGCGGGCACACGCGTCGGTGCTGCGGAAGCTGGAGCGCGATCTCGTCAACGAGACCGGAATGCCCTTGGGCTGGTACGACGTACTCGTACAGCTCACCGAGGCACCCGGACGGCGGCTGCGCATGGCCGACCTCGCCGACAAGGTGCTGCTGTCCCGTTCCGGGTTGACGCGACTGATCGACCGGATGGCGTCCGACGGGCTGGTCGCCCGCGAGCCTTATCCGGGTGACGCGCGCGGGCTGTACACCGTCCTGACCCCGCTCGGCTACGAGAAGCTCCGCGGCGCCTCTCCGACACACCTCGCCGGCGTGCAGGCCTACTGGCTGTCGAAGTTCTCCGACCGAGAACTGCACGACCTCCACATGCTCCTGGGCCGGCTCGCTCCGGAGCCCGCGAGCGTCGAGAGCGAGGCCGATACCTGCCCGTGACCATGAGCGACGCATGCGGGGCGATTCAGCAGTGCGCGCCGACAGCGCGCTCGACAACGAACGACCCGGGCGAACAGGCGCGGCACTGGCCGCATCCGGTCTTTGTCGGGACCGACCTGCTGCGTGCCCGCTATGTCACGCACCGCTTCGGGCGGCACCGCCACGCGCAGTACACGTTCGCCACGGTGACCGCCGGCGTCGAGGACTTCGAGTACCGCGGGATGGTGCACCACGTCGTGCCCGGTGCGGTGGCGCTGGTCGACGCGGAGACCGTGCACACCGGCGAGCCCGGAATCGACGGCGGCTGGCGATACGAGGTGCTCTACGCCGATGTCGAGTTGGTCCGCGAGCTGGCCGGCGGGGTGCGGCCCAGCTTCGCGGATGCGGTCGTGCGCGACGCCGAGGCGGTGGCTGCCCTTCGTCGGGCGCACGAGGCCTCGGCGGGCCCCGATCGGCTGGCTGCCTCGGCGCTCACCCGGGAGCTGATCGAGCTCCTGGTATACCGCTACGGCCGTCCGGCGCGGGCGATGGCACCGCCGCCTGATCTCGGCGCCCGCCCGGTTCGCGAATGTGCCGCGCTACTGCGCGAGCGGCTTGTCGACCCACCGAGCGTCGACGAGCTGGCCGAGTTCGCCGGATGCAGCCCGTTTGCGCTCACCCGCGCATTCCGCCGGCATGTCGGGCTGCCGCCGCACGCATATCTGACGCAGTGCCGCGTCGACCGGGCCCGCGTCCTGCTCGGCGCGGGCCAGGATGTCGCGAGCACAGCGTTCGCTGTCGGCTTCGCCGACCAGGCGCACCTGACCCGGCACTTCCGCCGGCACGTCGGCGTGCCGCCTGGGCGGTTCGCGCGCGAGCGCAGGAACGTTCAAGAATCCGGAGAGCCCGCCGCCTAGCGTCCGAACCTGTGCTGGAGGAGAGCCGGCGCGCCGCAGTGCGCGACTCGCTAGGCGTGGGCCTCGCGGTCGGCGCGTACGGCGTGGCGTTCGGCGCCGCATCGGTGGCGGCCGGGCTGTCTGTGCTGCAAACCAGCTTGCTGTCGTTGCTGGCGTTCACGGGTGGGACGCAGTTCGCCGTCGTGGGTGTCGTGAGCGGGGGCGGCACGCTCGGCACGGCGCTCGGCGGCGGGCTGCTGCTCGGCGCGCGCAACACCCTGTACGCGATGCGGCTGGCGCCGCTGCTGCGAGTGCGCGGCCTGCGGCGGTTCGTCGCGGCACAGGGGACGATCGACGAGTCGACCGCGATGGCAGTGGCGCGTCGCGATCCGGCCGTCGCTCGGGTGGCGTTCTGGTGGACGTTCGCCGGGATCTACGTGTGCTGGAACGCGACGACGCTGGCCGGTGCGGTCGGGGCGCAGGCGCTGGGCGATCCGGCGAAGTTCGGGCTGGATGCGGTTGTGCCGGCCGCGTTCCTGGCCCTACTGGCGCCTCGGCTGCGCGCCGGCGATGAGCGCGAAGGGACCGCGGAAGGCGACCGGCGGGAACGACCCCACCACGCGATGAGACACACCAGGCGGGTAAGTCTGCGCATTGCCGCCGGTGCGGCCCTGATCGCGCTGGCGCTGATCCCGGTCACGCCGCCTGGTGTTCCGGTGCTGGCGGCCGCGGCAGCGGTTCTGCTGGCTGGGCGGCTGCGGTGAATCTGTGGGTGCTCGTGCTGGCCACCGCCGGCGGCTGCTACGCGCTCAAGGTGGCCGGGTATCTGGTGCCGGCGCGGTTCCTTGACGCGCCACAGGTGCGCCGCCTCGTCGAGTTGTTGCCGATCGCGCTGCTGGCTGCCTTGGTGGTCGTCTAGGCAGTGGCATCCGGTCGGCACCTGCAGTGGGACGCGGCCCGGTTGACCGGCTTCGGTGCCGGGGCGGTGGCGGTTTGGCGCCGCGCCCCGTTCCTCGCCGTGGTCGTGACCGCCGCAGTGGTGGCCGCCGCCGTCCGGCAGATCTAGGACGGTGACTGTTCGCGGGCACCGTCGAGCCGGGATAGCTCGGCACGCAGGAAGTCGCGGGTGACCACATCGCCGAGGGCCAGCCGTACCGCGGCCACCTCCCGGGCGAGATACTCGAGGTCGGCTTTTGCCTGGCGGTCCTGTCGTCGGTCCTCCTCGAGGTTGATGCGGTCCCGGTCGTCTTGCCGGTTCTGCGCGAGCAGGATCAGCGGCGCAGAATAGGCGGCCTGCAGCGACAGGATCAGGGTCAGGAACAGGAACGCGTACGGATCGAAGTGCCAGTGCTTGGGCGTGAGCGTGTTCCAGCCGAGCCACACGATGATCAGGACGGTCTGGAAGATCAGGTAGCGGCCGGTGCCCAGGAGACGGGCGACCTTCTCGGTCCACTGGCCGAACGCCTCGGGGTCGATCCGCGGCGGGCGCAGCCCCCGCGGCTCCCGCGGCTGGTCGAGGCGGTCCCGACGCTCAGCCATGGCCGTCGCTCCCGGCGATCACGTCGCGCCAGTCCTCGGGCAGCAGGTGGTCGAGCACGTCGTCGACCGAGACCGCACCGAGCAGCCGGTCGTTCTCATCCACTACTGGCGCGGCCACCAGGTCGTACGTCGCCAGATACCGGGTGACCTCGGCGATCGGTGTGTCCGGCCGCAGCGCCGCCGGGTCCCTGTCAGCCAACCCGCTGACCAGGGCATACGGCGCCTCACGCAGCAGTCGCTGCACGCCCGCGGTGCCGAGAAACCGCCCGGTCGGCGTCGCGTGCGGGGGACGCACCACGAAGACCTGCGCGGCCAGCGCCGTGGGCAGATCCGGATTGCGGACAAGGGCCAGCGCCTCGGCCACCGTGGCGTCGGGGAGCAGGATCACCGGCTCAGTGGTCATCATCCCGCCGGCGGTGTACTCCTCGTAGGTCATCAGGCGACGCACCGGTGCGGCCTCTTCGGGTTCCATGAGCTTGAGCAGGCGCTCCTGCTCGTCGGTCGGCAGCTCTCCCAGCAGGTCGGCTGCGTCGTCGTCGTCCATCGCTTCCAGGACATCCGCCGCGCGCTCGTCGGCCAGCGCCGAAAGCAGCCGCACCTGGTCGTCTTCTGGCAGTTCCTCGAGGATGTCCGCCAGCCGTTCGTCGTCCAGCGCCAAGGCAACCTCCACGCGCCGCTTGTCCGGCATGTCGCGCAGGGCGGCGGCCACATCAGCCGGGCGCATGCCTGCGAGCACGGACAGAAGTGTCTCGGTGCCCTGGCTCGTCTCGGACAGGGACAGCCCGTCGACCTCGCTCCAGTCGACCTGAAACAGCTCACCGCGGCGCCGCGTGATCCGGCTGGCGGCACCGCGAACCGCGAGCCGGGTGATCTCCCAGTCGTTGATGCGGTTCTGCTCCATACCCGCGTCGACGATGCTCACGCGGCGACCGTCCTCGCTGATCGTCACGGTTCGGTCGAGCAGTTCGCTCAGCACGAGCAGCTCGCTCGGCCGCCGCTCGAACCGCCTCATGTTCACCGTGCCGGTGGTGAGCGCGACGGCGTCGCTCTCGATGCGGGTGACCCGTCCCATGGGGACGAAGATGCGATGTCGGTGCAGCAGCTCGACGACGAGGCCGAGCACGCGCGGCGGCTGCCGCCCGACACGCAGGGTGGCGACGGCGTCACGTACCCGCCCGATCTGGTCACCGTTCGGGTCGAAGACGCCGATGCCCGCCAGGTGCGCGATGAACACCCTCGACACTGCGCTCACGTGTGTGAAGGCTAGTCGCCGCCGCGCCGTATTCCGGTGACCGTGCGTGCCAGGATGGCCGATGTGGTGGGCGTGGCTGCGGTTGATCTTGCCCCGCCTCCGCCGCGTGACGGCGCGTTGCTCGCCGTGGCCATAGCCGGAGTGTCGTTCTCCGGGCCGCTCATGGCCGCCACTGCGGCACCCGCGCTCGCGATCGCCCTGTGGCGCAACGTGTTCGGCGCCGGCATCACCGCGCTCGCGGTGCGACAGCTGCGCGTCGGTGCTCGCGCGTGGGCGACCGCGATGCTCGCCGGAGTTGCGCTCGCTGTCCACTTCGGCACCTGGGTGCCGAGCCTGACGATGACGTCCGTCGCCTCTGCGACCGCGCTGGTGGGCACCCAGCCGATATTCGCCGGGCTGCTCGCGACGTTGGCCGGGCACGCGTTGCCCCGCGTTGCCTGGCTCGGCATGGGCGTAGCGACGCTCGGCGCAGCGCTCGTCGCAGGCGCCGACGTCTCGGTGTCGGTACGCGCGCTCGCCGGCGATCTGCTTGCGCTCGCCGGCGGCGCGGCAGCCGCCGTGTACGTGACGATCGGCGCGGCGGCGCGGGTCCGCATGTCGACCGCGACGTACACGGCCGCCTGCTACTCGACCTGCGCAGTATTGCTGCTGATCGCCTGCGCGGTGGGTGGCGTGCCTGTCACCGGCTTCTCGGGCAACGCGTGGCTCAAGATCGTGCTCGTCACGGTGTGCGCGCAGCTACTCGGGCACACGCTCATCAACGTGGTGCTGCACTCGACCAGTCCGACCGTCGTCAGCCTGGCCCTGCTGCTCGAGACGCCGGGCGCCGCGCTCGTCGCGTATCTGTGGCTGCATCAGCGCCCGCCCGTATCGGCGCTGCCCGGCATCGCGATGCTGCTGGCCGGGCTTGCCCTGGTGGTGCGTGCCCGTGGTGTCCCGGCGGACATCGACTGAGCCGACCGTCACAGCCGGACCGCCCGGCGCGGTGGCATGCTCGGCCCCATGAGCCAGACGCCGCGGCCCCGCCGCTCGTGCCTCGCCGTCCCCGGCAGCAATCCGCGCTTCCTCGAGAAGGCCAAGAGCCTGCCGGCCGACCAGGTGTTCCTCGACTTGGAGGACGCCGTCGCGCCGCTGGCCAAGCCGGAGGCTCGTAAGAACGTCGTTGCCGCGCTGAACGAGGGCGGTTGGGAACGGAAGATCCGCGTGGTGCGCGTCAACGACCTCACGACGCACTGGACGTACCGCGACGTGATCGAGGTCGTCGAGGGTGCCGGGCCGAACCTCGACTGCGTCATGCTGCCCAAGGTGCAAAGCGCTGCGCAGGTGCAGTGGCTTTCCATGACGCTTACCCAGGTCGAGAAGACGATGGGTTTCGAGGTCGGCCGCATCGGGATCGAGGCGCAGATCGAGAACGCCGCCGGGCTGCTCGCGGTGAACGAGATCGCGCAAGCGTCGCCGCGTGTCGAGACCATCATCTTCGGGCCGGCGGACTTCATGGCGTCCATCAACATGAAGTCGCTCGTCGTGGGCGAGCAGCCGCCGGGCTACGACGTCGGCGATGCGTACCACCACGTCCTCATGTCGATCCTCATGGCGGCCCGGACCAACGACAAGCAAGCAATCGACGGGCCATATCTGCAGATCCGCGACGTCGAGGGGTTCCGCCGGGTGGCACGACGTTCGGCAGCCCTCGGCTTCGACGGCAAGTGGGTGCTGCACCCGGGCCAGATCGAGGCCGCGAACGAGATCTACGCCCCGGCCCAGGAGGACTACGACCACGCTGAGCTGATTCTGGACGCTTACGAGTGGGCGACGTCGGCTGCGGGCGGCATGAAAGGCTCGGCGATGCTCGGCGACGAGATGATCGACGAGGCGTCCCGCAAGATGGCCTTGGTGATCGCGGCCAAGGGGCGGGCGGCCGGCCTGACCCGCACGTCCGCGTTCACCCCGCCGGAGTCCTGATGGACCTGCATCTCGTGGGCGCACGCGCGATCATCACCGGTGGCAGCGCCGGTATCGGCCTGGCGATCGCGCACCGGCTGGCCGAGGAGGGCGCCGACCTCGGCCTGGTGGCCCGTGACCCCACCCGGCTCGCCGCTGTGCACGACGAGATCGCCGAGCGCGGTACCCGGGTCGTCACCCGCACCGCCGACGTGACGGACGCGGCCGCGCTGGTCGCCGCCGTCGATGAGCTGGCCGGCGAGTTGGGCGGGCTCGAGCATGTCGTCGCCAACGCCGGTGGCACCGTGGGCGGCGCGATCCTCGGCGCCGCTCCGGACGAGGTCGCGGCGAACATCTCGGCCACGCTGAACCTCAACGTCGTGCACGCGGCCACGCTCATCAGCGCCGCCGCCCGGCACATGGCGGACGGCGGTTCGGCGGTGATCATCTCGTCCATCAGTGGCATGCGGCCCACGCCTCGGACCAGCTACGCGACCGCGAAGGCGGCCGAGATCGCGCTGGCCGCGCAGCTCGCACACGAGCTGGCGTCACTATCGATCCGGGTGAACGCGGTGAGCCCGGGCTCGATTCTGATCCCGGGCGGCGGACACGACCAGTTCCGGGCCGAGCACCCGGACGAGTTCGCCGACTGGCTTTCCGGCGAGTTCCCGTGGGGACGGCTGGGCACCGCCGCCGAGGTGGCGGATGCCGTCGCGTTCCTGCTCTCCGACCGCGCCTCCTGGATAACCGGGGTGAACGTTGCGGTCGACGGCGGCCAGGGCCGTCCGAGCGCGCGACGGTTCCCGAGTAGAACTCCCGGAACGGACATCCGTTAGAGTTCGCCACCGGGCCATCCGACGGCGTCGGCTCAGCCGTCGAACCGCAACCGCTCGTCGGCCGTCTAGGTAACACGAACGCCAGCAGCAGGATCTACGTCGCGGCGCAGGGCGATCGACGTTCTCGCCGGGCGCGCACATAACCGCAACGGGAGGGCATCATGCACAAGCGTCTCTGCGTCGCCACGGCAGTCG
Source organism: Jatrophihabitantaceae bacterium (assembly GCA_036506155.1). Taxonomy (GTDB): domain Bacteria; phylum Actinomycetota; class Actinomycetes; order Mycobacteriales; family Jatrophihabitantaceae; genus DASXRA01. The sequence continues at coordinate 72,922 of DASXSF010000083.1, read as the reverse complement.
CCGGCGCCGCACTCATCGCGGCTTGCAGTTCGACTACCAAGGGGTCGCCGTCGAGCGCGCCGAGCAGCCCGAGCGGCGGATCGAGCACATCGGCGGCCGACCTCAAGAAGGACGTGGAGCAGGCGATGCATGCGGCCACGTCGTTCCACATGGTCGGTAACGCCACGGACGACAGCGGCAAACCGATCCAGTTCGACATCCATTTCGGCAGGCACCAGGCGGCCGGCTCGATCCTCCAGGAAGGCATGAAGATCGAGCTGATCAACCCGGGGGGCCAGTCGGTGTACTTCAAGGCGCCGGACTCCTTGTGGCAGCAGCAGGGCGGTGCCGCCGCCGTGGCGCTCTTCCACGGGAAGTGGGTGAAGGTGCCCGCTGACGACCAGCGGTTCACCGATCTGACCAAGTCGTTCGACAAGGATGCCTTCGTCAGCCAGATGATGTCGGGGAGCAGCAGCTCTTCTGACTCCGACCTTCAGAAGGTGGGCCCGGCCACGGTCAACGGGACGCCCGCGACCAAGTACCGCGCCGAGTCCGATCACACCGAGCTGTACCTCGCCGCCAACGGTGCGCCGGTGATCCTCAAGATCGTGGATCCGTCCAGCAGCGGCGGCACGCTGATGTTTTCCGAGTACGACAAGGCGTATTCGGTAACGCCGCCCCCGGACAGCCAGACGGTCGACATCGCCAAGCTGGAGGGCACCCCGCACTGAGAGCCATCTCACGGTTGGCGTCCCGGTGCCTCGGGCGATACTTCTCGGTAACAGCTCGTTCCCCGAGGAGCGTTCGACATGTCTCGCCTTGCCCAGACGTCCGGCCTGACAGAGTTCCAGACGGAGATCCTCTCGACGGTCAAGACCTTCGTGGACAAGGAGATCCTGCCGCACGCCACCGAGCTCGAGCACAAGGACGAGTTCCCCGGCGCGATCGTCGACGGCATGAGGGAGATGGGCCTGTTCGGCCTGACCATCAGCGAGGGGTTCGGCGGCCTCGGAGAATCGCTGTTGACGTACGCGCTGGTCGTAGAGCAGCTCGCCCGGGGCTGGATGTCGATCTCCGGGGTGATCAACACCCATTTCATCGTCGCCTACCTGATCGCGCAGCACGGTACGGACGAGCAGAAGCAGCGGCTGCTGCCGCGCATGGCCACCGGCGACCTGCGTGGTGCGTTCTCGATGAGCGAGCCCGAATGCGGCTCTGACGTCGCGGCGATCAAGACGCGCGCTGCTGCTGATCACGACGACTTCGTGCTTACCGGGCAGAAGATGTGGCTGACCAACGGCGCCCGCGCCGGCGTCGTCGCCACGCTGGTGCGCGACGAGCTGGGCGCCGAGTCGGTCTACCGGAACATGACTACGTTCCTGATAGAGAAGGAGCCCGGCTTCGGCGAGACCCGTCCCGGGCTCACCATCCCCGGCAAGATCGACAAGATGGGCTACAAAGGTGTCGAGACGACCGAGATGGTGCTCGACGGCGTGCGCGTGCCGGCCTCGTCGATCCTCGGTGGTGCGCGCGGCCGCGGCTTCTATCAGATGATGGACGGCATCGAGGTGGGCCGGGTGAATGTGGCGGCCCGGGGTTGTGGCGTTGCGTTACGGGCGTTCGAACTGGCGGTCGCATATGCCCAGCAACGCAAGGCATTCGGCAAGCCGATCGCCGAGCACCAGGCGATCGCATTCAAGCTCGCGGAGATGGCTACCAAGGTCGAGGCAGCACACCTCATGATGGTGAATGCAGCCAGGCTGAAGGATGCCGGCGAGCGCAACGACGTCGAGGCGGGCATGGCGAAGCTGCTCGCCTCCGAATACTGCGCCGAGGTGACGCAGGAGGCGTTCCGTATTCACGGCGGGTACGGCTACTCCACGGAATACGAGATCGAACGGCTCATGCGCGAGGCGCCGTTCCTGCTCATCGGCGAGGGGACGTCCGAGATTCAGAAAACGATCATCAGCCGGGGACTGTTGCGCGAATACCGCAACGGCTGACCGCTCACCGCGTGACGCGGACCTCCGCATCGGCGCTGCGCACCTGCCGGACCGGGGCGGGCCGATCGGCTGTCGGACGCAGCAAGGCGCGGGTCATGCCCGCGTGCGCGCGGGCCGCGGCCACGATGACGTAGTTCGCGGCGGCGACCAGCAGCACCACGCCGACTGCCGCGGCGAGCAGCGCCGTGGGCAGGTCGCCGACGAACACGCCCCGAGCGCCCTCGCCGTGCGGACCGTTCGGGAAGGAGCCGAACGCCACGCCGTGCGCCGTCGTGCCGTTGTCGAACGTCGCCGGCACGTACCGATACCAGATCGGCAGGCTGATCAGTGCGAAGCTGACCAGCCATAACGTCAGCGCCACCGTGTCGAGCGCGAACAGCGGTACCCACAGGACGACGAGCAAGACCGTGTCGCGTCGCGTGGCCGGGTCGCGCAGCCGCTCGCCGATCCGCGCCCGGAAGCCGTGCATGTGCACCGGGCGGTACGGCGCCGGGATCGGCGGTCTGATCCGATGCCGCTCGACGCTGGCTATAGCCCGAGTGACAGCCAATCCGGCGGCGAGTAGCGGAAGGCCCAGCCACAACCAGCCGAGGATCGCGCCGGTCAGCAGTGCAGTCAGCGCGAGCACGAACCCCACAACTCCGAGCAGCAGCGAGCAGAACAGGTACCACGTCGCCGTCCACGGAGCCGGGGAGAACAGCAGCGCGGGCGGTGCCCGAAACCGCAGCCGAGCTGTATTCACGCGGTGCCTCCCCGAGCAGTCAACACGACCCTACCGAACGCACGTTCCGCCTCGTGGTATGCCGTTGCCATGCCGATTCGGATCACGGTGCTGGGTAGCGCCAACATGGACCTGGTGGTGAACGCCGACCGCGCACCGCGGCTCGGTGAGACGGTGACCGGCGGCAGGTTCCGGACGGTGCCCGGTGGCAAGGGGGCCAACCAGGCGCTCGCCGCAGCACGCGCCGGGGGAGAGGTTCGCTTCGCCGGTGCCGTCGGGGACGACGTGTACGGCACACAGATCCGCGCGCTGCTCGCCGCCGGCGGAGTGGACGTCTCCGCGCTGGACACGGCGGCCGCACCTACCGGCACGGCACACATCACGGTCGACGCGGCGGGCGCGAACTCGATCGTTGTCGTGCCCGGCGCGAACGGCACCGTGCAGGCCTTGAGCGAGGTCCATCGTGCGGCGATCGCCGGCGCCGAGGTCCTGCTGCTGCAGCTGGAGCTTCCCATGGCGGCCGTCGTCGAAGCGGCGCGGTGCGCGCACAGTCGAGGTGTTGCTGTCGTGCTCACGCCCGCGCCCGCTGCGCGGCTGCCTGCCGAACTGCTCGATGCCGTCGACCTGCTCGTGCCCAACGAGCATGAGGCCGCCGCACTCAACCTCAGCCCGGCTGAGCATCGCGACCTGCTCGTCACCCTCGGCGCCGCCGGTGCGCGCTATGAACGACGCGGCTTGGCGTCGCTGACCATCCCGGCATTCCAGGTGGCCGCCGTCGACACCACGGGGGCCGGCGACGCGTTCGTCGGCGCCTTCGCGGTCGCCCGCGGCGAGCACACGGATCTGGATGGCGCGCTGCGTTGGGCGAGCGCCGCGGCAGCGCTGTCCGTCCAGCGGTTCGGCGCCTCGGCGTCCCTGCCGGACCGAGCCGAGATCGATGCGTTCCTGCGTGAGCACTCCGCCGAGCGCTAGCCTCGGCGGGCCGTCAGGTGCACCGCTGAGATTCCGAGCACACCGCCGACGACAGTGAAGATCGGCAGTAGCCACAGTGCGAACGGCACGCTGGTGCCCTGCGCGATCAGGCCGATCGCGGTCGGGCCGACGAGGAATCCCGTGTAGCCCAGGGTCGACACCGTGGCGATGGCCGGCCCCGGCGCAGCACCGTCCGCAGCCGTGCTGAACACCACGGGAACCATGACCGACAACCCGACGCCCAGCAGCGCGAAGCCGATCACCGCTCCCGGCAGCGAGTGGAATGCCATTCCGCCGGCGAGCCCGGCCCCGCCGACGACAGTGAGCGCGGCGATCGAGCGAACCCGCCCCAGCGAGTGCACCAGTCGGTCGCCGACGAACCGTCCGGCCGTCATCGTCGCGCTGAAGGCCGCGTACGCGAGGCCGACCTGGCCAGGGCTCGCGTGCAGGTTGTCACGCAGCAGCACGCCGCTCCAGTCGGCAACGGCGCCCTCGCTCATAAGCGCGAACAGCCCGGCGATGCCGAGCAGGACGAGACGTAGTTCCGGCAAGCCGCGCCGGCCTGGCTGCGTGACCTCGGCGTGGTGCGCAGGGTCCGGCAGGAACGCGCGGCTCGCAAGTAGGACCACGACCAGCAACACGGCGGCAAGTGCGGCCTGCTGTGCGGCGATCGGGACATGCGCGCCGGCGCAGGCGCCCCCGATGAGCGCGCCGGTGAGCGAGCCGATGCTCCAGGCCGCGTGAAACCCCGACAAGACAGGGCGCCCGTACGCCTGCTCGACGGTGACGCCCTGGGCGTTCATCACCACGTCCAGCCCGCCGACCGCGCCGCCCCAGAGGAACAGGGTGAGCCACAGTGCCGGCAGATTGCCGGCGAGGCCGGGCAGCCAGGCCAACGCGCAGAACAGCACCATGCTGAACCGGGTCAGCCGGGCGCTCCCGAACCGCGCGCTGGCCCGCCCGTACACCTTCATGGACAGCACCGAGCCGACAGCGGGCGCGAGCAGGGCAAAGCCCAGCGCGGCAGACGACAGGTGCAGGTTGTGCTTGATCTCCGGGATGCGCGGCACCCACGAGCCGAACAGCATCCCGTTCGCGGCGAAGGTGACCGCGACAGCGGCCCGGGCCCGCTGCCGGGTCCGTGCCGGCGCCGTGATGGTCACCTCTACCACTTTCCCTGATGGCTCGGATGCGGTGCGAGGGACTTTCGTTGGGCCTTGTCCACAGCGTGTACCCACCCCATCCCACCAGGTACGTGGACGCACTACGCTCTCCCGGACGTAAGCGCCCATCTGGGAGAGGCGTGTGGCAACGGGATTGGCGATCGTCGAGGGCGAGGTGCGCGAACTCGTCCGGCGGCGCGGCATCGACCCCGTCGCCGAGCCGGGCGTCGTCCGGCGGCTGATCGACGACGTCATCGCCGACTACCTCGACCGGGCCGTCACGTCGGCCCTGCCACCGCTAGGCGACGCGACGCAGCTGGCCCGCGCGATTCTCGACGCCGTTGCCGGATTCGGGCCGCTGCAACCGTTCCTCGACGATCCGTCCATCGAGGAGATCTGGATCAATGAGCCGGGCCGGGTCTTCGTCGCCAGGCGCGGTCGCTCCGAGCTCACCACGCTGATCCTCACCGCCGACCAGGTCGCCGAGCTGGTCGAGCGCATGCTACGGACGTCCGGCCGCCGCCTTGATCTCAGCCACCCCTTCGTGGACGCAATGCTCACCGACGGCTCGCGATTGCACGTCGTCATCCCGCAGATCACCCGCGAACACATGGCGGTCAACATCCGCAAGTTCGTTCTAGGGCTGCACACGCTGGACGAGCTGGTCGCCATCGGATCGCTCACCGACCAGGCGGCCCACTTCCTGGAAGCCTGCGTCGCGGCGGGGCTGAACATTCTCGTGTCGGGCGGGACGCAGGCAGGAAAGACGACGCTCCTGAACGCGCTCTGCGGGGCGATCCCGGCCCGCGAGCGGGTGGTCACCGTCGAGGAGGTCTTCGAACTTCAGCTTGTCCTGCCGGACGTGGTGTCGATGCAAACTCGGCAGGCCAACCTCGAGGGCACCGGGGACATCCCGTTGCGCCGCCTGGTGAAAGAGGCACTTCGCATGCGCCCGTCCCGGCTGATCGTCGGCGAGGTGCGCCAAGAGGAGTGCCTGGATTTGCTGATTGCCTTGAATTCCGGAATCCCGGGCATGTGCAGCCTGCACGCGAACTCGGCGCGCGAGGCGCTGGTCAAGATGTGCACGCTGCCGCTGCTGGCGGGCGAGAATGTGTCGGCCGCGTTCGTGGTGCCGACCGTGGCGGCCAGCGTCGACATTGTCGTGCACCTGGCCTCCGACGGCACCGGGCACCGGCGGGTGCGCGAGATCGTCGGAGTACCCGGCAGGGTGGAACGCGACGTCATCGAGACCACGGACATTTTCTCCTCGCGGAGCGGACGTCTCGAACGCGCCGACGGCTACCCGCCCCGTCCCGAGCAGTTCGAGGCGGCCGGTATCGACGTCATCTCGGCGCTCGGGCATCGGATGGTGCCTCGCGCAGTCGGGGAGGCGTGACGTGGGGGCCCTGCTGGGGCTGGTGTTCGGCTGCGGGTTGCTACTGATCTGGCGCAGTGGCCCGCGGGCGCCACGCCGGCGGGCCGCGACGACGCGGACGTGGATCGTGAGCTGCACCGACCTGCTGCGCCAGGCCGGCGTCGACGGTGTCGGGCCGGCGCAGTTGCTCGGTGTACAGCTTCTGTCTGCCGTCGTCGTCGGGGCGATCGTCGTGGGGATGACGTCGACCCTCGCCGTTGCGGCATGCTTCGCAGTGTTCGGGTTCTTCGGCCCGATCACGGTGCTGCAGCGGATGCGCCGGCGCCGGCAGGTTGCGCTGCGCGAGCTCTGGCCCGAGGCGGTCGACAACCTCGCCTCGGCCGTACGCGCCGGCATGTCGCTGCCTGAGGGCCTGTCCGCGCTGGCGTTGCGCGGCCCGGAGCCGCTGCGACCGGCGTTCGCCCGGTTCAGCGGCGCATACCGCGCCAGCGGCCGGTTCGGCGAGTGCCTTGACGCGTTGAAGGACGATCTGGCCGACCCGGTTGGCGACCGGGTCTGCGAGACGATGCGGGTCGCCCGCGAGGTCGGCGGAAGCGACCTGGGCACCGTGCTGCGGACGTTGTCCGAGCTGCTGCGTTCCGATGCCCGCACCCGCGCCGAGCTCGAGACCCGCCAGGGCTGGGTGGTGAACGCGGCACGTCTGGCCGTCGCGGCCCCATGGATCGTGCTGCTGCTTCTAGGCACAGAGTCGGCCACGTTGCAGGCGTACAACTCGACGGGCGGCGTCGTGCTGCTGGCCGTCGGCGCGGCGGTCTGCGTCGTCGCCTACCGCATCATGCTGCGCATAGGCATGCTGCCTCAGGAGCGACGGGTGCTGCGATGACGTCGCTCCTACTGGGTGCACTGCTCGGGCTGCTGTTTGCCGCGGGCGTCCTGCTTGCGGTGCGGGCGGCTCCGCCGATGCGCCCGGTCCGCCTGGTCGATCGGGTGGCCCCGTACCTCGGCGACACCCCGCAGCCGTCGAAGCTGCTGGCGCGTCCCACGGCCACGGCGGCGCCGTTCATCGTTGTGCGCCGGTTGTTCGGGCCGGTGATCGGCGATGCGGTGGGCTTCCTCGACCGGGTGGTGGGCGGCTCGGTGTCGGTGCGCCGCCGCCTCGGTGGGTTGGGTTCTGGCGCCACCGTGGAGGAGTTCCGCATCGAGCAGGTCGTGTGGGGCGCGATCGGCATGGTCGGCGGCGGGCTGGTGGTCGTGCTGATCGGGGTGGCCCGCGGCGGCGTCGACCCGGTGCTCGCAGGGGGTGCGGCGCTGATCGGTCTCGCTGCGGGCGTGCTGTCCCGAGACTGGCAGCTCACCCGGCAGTTGCAGCGCCGCGAGGCCGCCATGCTCGCGGAATTTCCGGTGGTTGCCGACCTCCTCGCGTTGGCTGTGGTGGCCGGCGAGGCGCCGCCGGACGCGCTGCTACGGGTGTGCCGGCTCACCCACGGCGAACTCGCCCGCGACCTGGCGGCGGCTCTGGCCCGCGCGCGGTCCGGCACGCCGCTGACGACGGCCCTCGCTGACCTAGCCGAGCGGACAACGCTCGACGAGTTCTCGCGTTTCGTGCAGGGACTGGTCGTGGCGATCGAGCGCGGCACCCCGCTCGCCGATGTGCTGCGCGCGCAGGCGGTTGACGTCCGTGAGGCGGGCAAGCGCGCGCTGCTCGAGGCCGGTGGGCGCAAGGAGATCTCGATGATGCTTCCCGTGGTGTTCATGCTGTTGCCGGTCACAGTGCTGTTCGCGCTCTTTCCGGCGGTCTCGACGTTGGTATCGCTTACCCGGTAAGGAAGGGATGACCCGGCGATGGTGCCCTTGGACATGCTGGCCGCCTGGATGGCCGGCGCATACGCGCGGGTACGGGGACGCGACGCGGAGCGTGGCGATGTGCCGGGCTGGGTGATGGTGACCGTGATGACGGCCGGGCTCGTGGTCGTGATCTTCGCCGTGTTCCGAGGGAAGATCGTCGATGCGATCAGCAATGCGATCGACTCGGTCACGAGCAACACCAAATAGTCCGCGCCGCGAAGGCGGCTCTGCGGTCGCCGAGTTCGTGCTGATCGCCGTGCTGCTGATCTTTCTGGTATTCGGCGTCCTGCAGGTGGCGGTCTATCTCTACGTCCGCAACATCGTGCAGGCCGGCGCGGCGGCAGGCGCCCGGTACGCGGCGAACCAGGGCGTCGACTACCGCGACGGGGGCGAACACGCGACCGCGCTGGTGCGTCAGGGCTCGAGTGCGACGATTGCCCGCAGTCTGCCCTGCCACGGCAGCGCCGGCCGGGACGTCACCGGTTTGACGCTGGCAGTCGTGCACTGCCGAGGACACGTCAAGTCGATCTTCCTGCCGCTCGGGCGCGTGTTGTCGATCGACGTGACGGCGCGGGTGCTCAAAGAGGGCGCGCCGTGAGGACCCAGGAGTCGGGCAACGCCGCGATCGAGTTCATCTTCGTGGCGCTGATGATTCTCGTGCCGATCGTGTACTTCGTGACGGCGGTCGCCTCGATCCAGCGCAGCAACGTCGCCGTCGCGCAGGCGGCGCGTGAAGCCGGCCGAGCCTTCGCGTCGGGCGCCTCGACCGCCGACGCGCTGGCGCGCGCCCGCGCTGCGGTGCGCCTGGCGCTCGCCGACGAGGGCTTACCCGACGACGCCGAGGTGCGATTCGTGCCCCCGAACACATCCTGCCGGTCCGCGACGGTCGCGCCCGTGCTGGCGCCCGGCGCGGTGTTCGCAGTCTGCGTCGTGCGGCATGCGCAGCTGCCCGGCGTCCCGACGCTGGTGGCGGGACACGGCATCACGACGATCGGGCGCTACGTCATCCATGTCGACGACTTCCGGACCGTGCAGCCGTCGTGATCGCAAGGCTGCGGGACGATCGGGGCTCAGTGATCCCGTTGATTCTGGGCTGTTGGTTGCTGGTGATGCTGGTCGCTGCTGGCTACGTCGCGGCCACGGATGCCTTCGCCAAGCGCGTCGACCTGCAGGACGTCTGCGACGGCGCGGCGATCGCCGCGGCCAACTCCGTCGACTTCGCCGGCGGGCGCGACGTCGGCGCCGCACAGAGCAGCGGGTTCTTGCAGCTCGGCGACGTCCAGGTCGCCGTGGACGCATACCTGGCACGCGATCCGTGGCGTTCGCCGATCCGGCTCACCGCCTCGTTGAACGAAGACCGTACCGAGGTCACCGTGTCCTGCCGGCGGCGGTCGAAGATTGCCTTCGGGTGGCTGTTCGGCAAGCCCGATGGCGTCGTGGCGACGGTGAGCTCCTCAGCACGGTCGAGCGTCGTCGGCCAGTGAGCCGTGCAGCAGAATGTGCTGAATGTTACCTGTATGCGTGTCTCAGGCCTCGCAAGTTCGACTGGACAGTTACCGAGCGCATCTGCGAATCTGCGTGAATGGGGCTGAACTCAACGTCCGCCGTCATCCTCGGCGTGCTGCACGATGGCCCGGCAACCGGCGGAAACATCGTGGCGGCCGCGTCACGACGGCTGACAGCTCAGGGTGGGGTCACACGTAGTCAGGTCTACCGCGAGTTGCCGGGGCTCGCGCGTGTCGGCTACGTCAAGGCGGGCAAAGAGGGTGCGCGCTCCAGTCACCCGTATTCCCTTACCGCCTCGGGACGAAAGGCATTCGCCCAATGGGCGAATGCGCACAACGGCGGTGACTCAGTGCGCAGCCAGGCTGTGCTTCGGCTCGGTTTCGGCAAGCACCTGTCGACCCGGCAGCGCCGCGAGATCGTCGAGTCGGCGAGGCAGGAACACGAGGCCGCGCTTGCCGCGCACAAGAGGGAGGCCGCCGAGCTGAAGAAGGCCGGTGACACTTACGGTGCCGTTGCCGTCGAGTTCGCCGTCGCATACGAGCGGGCGTTGATCCGTTGGCTCGACTCCGTCCCGACGAGCTAGCCGTCCAGCGGCTACGCGAGCTGTGTCTCGCGCTGCCCGAAGTAACCGAGCGGCCGACTCACGGCGAGCCCGGCTTCTTCGTTCGAGACAAGAAGCTGTTCGCGATGCTGGACGACCACCACCACGGCGCGGATCACCTCGGCTTCTGGTGCGCCGCGCCACCCGGGGCACAAGAGGCGTACGTCGCCGACGATCCGCACCACTACTACCGGCCGCCGTATGTCGGGCACCGTGGCTGGATAGGGGTACGCATCGACGAGGTGCCCGACTGGGCCGCGATCGCAGAGATCGTGCGCGACGCCTACAGGCAGGTCGCGCCCGAGGCGCTGCGGGCGCGGCTCGACGATCCCAGCGCGTGACCGGCCCAGAAGGTACCGTGATCGGACGTGACCGACGTCCCCACTGAGCTCAAAGAGCTCTCCACCACGATGGCCAGCATCGAGGCCGTACTCGACCTGGGCAAGCTCCGGGGCGAGGCGACGGCGCTCGAGAAGCAGGCGTCCGCTCCCGACCTGTGGGACGACCCGGACAAGGCACAGCAGGTGACGAGCCGGCTGTCCGCCGTACAGGGCGAGATCCGTCGCGCCGAGGACCTGAGGCGACGTCTGGACGACGCACAGGTGCTGTGGGACCTGGCCGAGGACGCCGGGGACGAGAAAGAGAAGGCCGAGGCAGCGTCCGAGGTCGCGTCCCTCCGCAAGAGCATCGACGAACTCGAGGTGCGCACGCTCCTGTCCGGTGAGTACGACTCCCGGGAGGCGCTCGTCACGATCCGCTCGGAGGCGGGTGGCGTCGACGCGGCCGACTGGGCGGAGATGCTGCTGCGCATGTACCTGCGCTGGGCCGAACGGCACGGTTACCCGGTCGAGATGCTCGACACGTCCTACGCGGAGGAAGCGGGCATCAAGTCCGCCACCTTCAAGGTCAAGGCACCGTACGCGTACGGCACGCTCAGCGTCGAGCAGGGGACGCACCGGCTCGTGCGCATCAGCCCGTTCGACAACCAGGGGCGCCGTCAGACGAGCTTCGCCGGCGTGGAGGTGCTCCCGGTCGTCGAGCAGTCCGATCACATCGACATCCCGGACGAGGACCTCCGGGTGGACGTGTTCCGCAGCAGCGGTCCGGGCGGGCAGGGCGTCAACACCACGGACTCCGCCGTCCGGATTACGCACCTGCCCACCGGCATCGTGGTCAGCTGCCAGAACGAACGCAGCCAGATCCAGAATCGCGCGAGCGCCATGGCGGTGCTCCAGGCCAAGCTCCTTGAGCGGCGTAGGCAGGAGGAGCAAGCCAAGCTGGACGCGCTCAAGGACAGCGGCAACAGCTGGGGCAACCAGATGCGCAGTTACGTGCTGCACCCCTACCAGATGGTGAAGGACTTGCGTACCGAGCACGAAGTCGGCAACCCGCAAGCCGTCCTCGACGGGGAGATCGACGACTTCATCGAGGCGGGCATTCGGTGGCGCCGCCGGGGCGCGGCCAAGACCACTAGGTAGACTTCCCCGGCGTGATCCGACTCGACCACGTCACAAAGGTCTACCCGGCGGGCACCCGTCCGGCCATCGAAGATGTGACGATCGACATCGCCAAGGGCGAGTTCGTCTTTCTCATCGGTCAGTCCGGATCGGGCAAATCGACCGTACTGCGGCTGCTGCTCCGCGAGGAGCTAGCCACTGTCGGCAAGGTGTTCGTCGACGGACGCAACGTCGGACGGCTGCGCCGCCGCCGGGTTCCGGAGCTTCGCCGCAAGATCGGTTGCGTGTTCCAGGACTTCCGGCTGCTGCCGAAGAAGAACGTCTACAACAACGTTGCCTTCGCGCTCGAGGTGATCAACAAGCCGCAGCGCACCATCCGCCGCTCGGTGCCTGAGGTGCTGGATCTGGTCGGGCTCGAGGGCAAGGCGCTGCGCATGCCGCACGAGCTCTCAGGCGGGGAGCAGCAGCGTGTTGCCATCGCCCGCGCCTTCGTCAACCGGCCCTTGGTGCTGCTCGCCGACGAGCCGACGGGAAACCTCGATCCGGACACGAGCCAGGGGATTATGAACCTCCTCGAACGCATCAACCGAACGGGTACCACCGTGCTGATGGCGACACACGACAACAACATCGTCGACGCCATGCGCCGGCGGGTGATCGAACTCGACTACGGCCACATCGTTCGCGACCAGTCCCGCGGCGTCTACGGCGTCGGCCGCTGAACGGCTGCTCAACCGAAGGAAGTCATGCGCGCCAGCTTCGTAATGTCAGGCGTCGGGCAGGGCCTGCGCCGCAACGTCCTGATGTCGATCGCCCTGATCATGATCACCTTCGTGTCGCTGTATTTCCTCGGCGGCGCGCTGCTGACCCAGAAGGAGATCGATAAGTTCCGCAGCACATACGAGGACAGGCTGGACGTCTCGATCTACCTGTGCGGCCCGACGAAGGACCAGAACTGCAAGCATCCGTTCACGGCACAGGAGCGTGCCAGCCTTGAAGGACAGCTGCGGTCAGACCCCTTGATCGCGTCGGAACGGTTCGTCAGCCAGAATCAGATTTTCAAGAACAATCCGAATTACCTTGGCCTCGGCGATCTCGACATCCTGCAGGCCAGCGACTTCCCGAACCTGATCTCGGTCAAGCTCAAGGACATCAAGCGCGACTACGTGACGGTGGCGGCGCGCTACAACCGGGCCGCCGGTGTCGACCGGGTGCAGAACCAGGACGCGAGCCTGAAGACGATCCTCGACATCTTCGACAAGTCGCGGATCGGCGCGCTGGCGTTCGCGCTCCTTGTGCTGGTCGCCGCGATCCTTCTGATGGCGATCACGATCCAGGTAGCGGCCGCCCAGCGGCGCAATGAGACGAACATCATGCGACTCGTGGGCGCCTCACGGTGGATGACGCAGCTCCCGTTCGTGATCGAGGCGGTGATCACCGCGTTGATCGGCGGCGTGCTCATCATCCCGGCGCTGTGGTTCAGCAAGACATACGTGCTGAATGGGATCTTCGGCCACTCAGTGAGCCACGGTGTGCTGCCGGATCTGTCGATCAACGACGTGCTCATCGCCAGCGGTGAATCCGTCCTCGTGGGCGCGGCGCTTGCGATCGTCACCGCCTACGTCACGCTGCGCGCCTACGTCCGGTTGTGATGGCCGCCAAGCCCGGCAGCCGGAAGGTCATCGCGCAGAACCGCAAGGCGCGCCACGATTACGCGATCCTCGACACGTACGAGGCGGGCATCGCGCTCACCGGCACGGAGGTGAAGTCGCTGCGGGCCGGCCGGGCCTCGTTGGTCGACGGTTTCGCGACGATCGACGACGGCGAGATCTTCCTGCGCAACGTTCACATTCCTGAGTACACCCAGGGAAGCTGGACGAACCACGAGCCACGGCGGACTCGCAAGCTCCTGCTGCACCGCGCCGAGATCACCCGGCTGATCGGCAAGACGCGCGAGAGCGGGCTCACGCTCGTCCCGCTGTCCCTGTACTTCTCCGAGGGCAAGGTCAAGGTCGAACTTGCGCTCGCACGGGGCAAACGCTCGTACGACAAGCGGCAGGACCTCGCCCGGCGCGACGCTGATCGGGAGGTGCGCCGCGCCATAGGCCGTCGCGCCAAAGGCGCCGGCTACGAGCGATAGCGGCGCGCTCGGTTCCGCGCCTCGGCGGCGTGCCGGCGTTGCTCGGCGACCAGCACGCCATAGGTGAACGCGTCCTCACCGTGCTCATGGGCGTCCTCGGCCAGCTGGCGCGCCAGGTGCGCGGCGACGACACTGTCCTGGAACTCGCCGAGCAGGTCCTGCAGCTTGCTGATGTCCTGGGCCAACTGCGGCGCCTGGTTGTCGCCCGCAGCAGCCGCCGCCTCGGCCGCATAGCGCACACGCTTGCCTGCTTTGCGCGCGCCGTGCATCTGCTCGTCCGTGCCGGAGCGCTTCGTGGCTCGGCGCAGGCGCCTGCCTAGTGTGCGCTCGACGCGGTCGATCGCCTCGTGCAGCGTCTCGGCGGGACGTCCGGCCGCGGCGGTGAACGGCGGATCGTCGCGCCAGCGGCAGGCCTCCGAGAGCAGATCCGCGTAGCGGCTGCTGCGCATAGTGTCGAGCAGTTCCGCGCGATGCCGCTCCAGATCGGAGAGCAGCCGCTTGTCGACATGCTCGGCGATCGGGCCGACCACGAGATCGCCCGGCAAGTCGTCGATGGCGGCGAGCAGCCGGCTGCGCAGTACCTCCGCATCGCGGACGCCACCGAGTACCCCGGCGTACCAGCGCAGCTCGTCCTCGAACGCCGCCGCCTGCTCGGTGTCGAAACAGTGCTCGAACGTGCGCAGCGTGCTGCGCATGCGACGGCAGGCGACCCGGGTGCGGTGCACCGAGTCGTCGGCGTCCGAAATGATCGCGAAGTGGCCGGCCACCACGGCGTCGACTTGCCGGGAGAGGTAATCGACGAGCACGGCACCTGCCGACGTGCGCGGCGTGCCGACTTCCTCGTTGCCGATGCCGACCACGGCGCGGGCAAGCTTCGACCGGCTGGTCGAGGCGACCGCGCCGGCCGAGATCAGGATTCGGCCGATCTCGGCCAGCAGGGCGTCGTCGCCGGCCGGACCGAGTTCGATCTCCGCCTCGTGCCAGCGAGGCGCTCGCACGTCGACACCGAGACCGCTCGCCCGAACGTCGTCGAGGGCGACCTCGGCGAGTAGCGTGCCGGCGTCGTCGCACAGCCGGTGCCGGACGCGTATGACGGAGAGCCGTACCGCCGCCGCCAGCGGCCGATCACGTACGAACGGACGCACCTGCTCTGTGAGTTCGTCCGGGGGACCCTCGCTGGGGGGCCAACGCAGTTCGGTGCGTCCGCGGCGCGCTGGCACCTTGAGCTGCCATCCGGTGTCGGCGTCGCCCTCGCGGCGCCGCAGCGTCAGCCGAAACCGCAGCAGGTCCATCTGGCTCGTGTCGTGGTAGGTGCTCGACAGACGCACCGTGTCGATGTCGACGTGACGTCCCGGCCCCGAGAGCTTCGGCACGGCGAAATCGGGCGCGACGTCATATTTCGCCTCGACCTCGGGCGCGACCTCCACCATGTCTCCAGTTGTACCCGCTGGGAATGTGTCGACGGTATCCTCGGTTTCTCCACGCCGAGGGGGTGAAAGGTCTCGACTCCGGACGTCGAGACAGGGGAAGCGGGCCGAGGATCGCGTTGCTGACCTCGTTAATCATGCGACGCAACATCAATAAGCGCCGATTCCAATCGCGCTGACTACGCTCTCGCTGCCTAAGCGATAGCGGGTCTGTCAGCCCGGGCTCGTCACCGGTCCGGTCCGCTGGCATCAGTCAGGTGACTTACCGTCCTCGCCGGTCGCGGGCGTGGACGGGACAACTCACAGCGACTGGGCTCGTCGTACCGGCTCGTGTGCATGACCGGTAGGGCCGAGTAGGGACGAGGCACACTGCGCCCGGAGAAGCCCTGTTGAGGCGACGGAGGACGCGGGTTCGATTCCCGCCACCTCCACAACGAACGAGGGAGAGAGCGCTCGCGCTCTCTCCCTCCGATGTGCGGCACAAAACACACATGTCGCTGTCACCAGATTGTGTTGACGACGTGTCACACCAGATACGTGCGATCTTGTCAATCGCGAGTCACACTGGTGTAGGGCTCTGACCGGATTCCCCCCGATGCCGGTCAGGGCCCCTGCGTGACTCCGCAGCCGGCGGGCAGGCGCGCGAGCCCGTGCGCCGTGACGTACCGTCGTCGGCATGCGGCGCGCGCTGATGCTGCTCGCGCCGCGGTGGCTGGCATTGCATGTCGTAGTCATCGCGGCGTGCGTGACGATGGTGCTGCTCGGACGCTGGCAGTGGCACGTAGCGCACGTGCACCACGGCTCGGTTCAGAACTACGCGTACGCCTTCCAGTGGTGGGCTTTCACCGTGTTCGCGGTGTTCATGTGGGGACGGGTCATGCGAGATGCCCTGCACCGCCGGCCCCTCCAGCAGCCACCCGCGCCAGTCGTGCCTGCACCCGTGACATACCGTCGCTACGTCATGCGCACCGACCGCCCAGATACCAGCGACCCTGAGCTCGCCGCGTACAACGCCTACCTCGCCGACCTCGCCGACAGGACGAATGATGAGCCATGAGCGAGCATTCCCGGGTCGCGTGAGGGCCGAGCAGCGCAGCTCATCTACCTATGAAGAGCATGGACACTGAGGCGCCGGCCCGACGCGGCATGCGCCTGGGCGGCGCGCTGCTGCGCTACCGGGTGATGGCGATCTTGACCGGCACCATGCTCGTGCTGCTCGTCTTCGTTGCGGTACCGCTTCAGATCTGGGCGCACAAAGACGGGCCGGCGGCGGTGATCGGTACCGCGCACGGCTTTCTGTTCATCGTCTACCTCGTCACGGCTCTAGACCTCGGCGTGCGCCGGCGGTGGCACCTCGTCAAGCTGGGCCTGGTGATGATCGCCGGGACCGTGCCGTTCTGCTCGTTCATCGCCGAGCGCAAGATCACCCGGGAGATACGCGGCTCAGCCTGACGCCGACTGGGCGCCGCCGCCGAACGCGGCAACCAGATCGGCGCGGGCGCGCGCCACCCGCGACCGAATCGTGCCCACAGGGCAGCCGCACACTTCGGCCGCCTCCGCGTAGGACAGCCCCACAAGCTGCGTCAGCACGAACGCCTCGCGGCGCTCGGGATCCAGCGCGGCAAGCAGCGCCCGCACCGTCACCGCCTCGGCGGGGTCGGCGGCGACCCGCTCCGCCGGCGCCACCGATCGGGCCCGTACGGCTGTGCGGACCGCGTCGGCGCACACCCGCCGGGCGATCGAGAGCAGCCACGTCCGGGCCGAGGATCGGCCCGCGAAGCGGTGCAGCGACGCGAACGCACGGGCGTACGTCTCCTGGGTCAGGTCGTCGGCGCCGTCCCGGGCGGAGAGATGCGCGCACAGCCGCCACACGTCGGCCTGGGTAGCCCGCACGAAGGCCGCCGCCGACACGGTGTCCCCGCGACGGGCACGCAGTGCCGCCTCCGTGATCGGGTCGAGCTCGTCCATCCGGAACTCCTCGGGAACCAGCGCGCGGGTTCCGCCGACTACTACCTGCGTGAGGTGCGATCGGTTCCGCGAAGCCGCGTCAGCGCGCCTGGACGGCGAGCTGATCGGCATGTCCGCGACGGTGCTCGACCATCACCTCACGAGCTGTGTCGATTGTGCCCGATGGCTCGAGGCGGCCACCCGGGTGACCCGGCAGGCCCGCCTCGGGGCGGCCGAGGTTCGCGACCTGGCCGAGTCGATTCTGGCCGGCGCCGCGTTGCCGGCGCAGCGGGTACTGCGCCGGCGCCGGCTGCTGCGTCTGGCGCTGGCGGTGGTGGGGGTCGTCCAGGTCGGCATCGGGGCGCCGTCCCTGTTCGGCGGCAGTTTAGACCTCGTCATGTCGGCGCACGCCGCGCACGAGAATGCCGCCTGGAACGTCGCACTCGGCGCGGCGTTCCTCGCGACCGCTGTGCGCCCGCAGCGCGCCGCCGGGCTGCTGCCCGGGCTCGGGGTCTTCGTGGGCGTGCTCGCGGCGCTCAGCATCCGGGACGTGGCAAGCGGTGCGGTGGCGATCGGGCGGCTGGCGACGCACCTCGGCATTGTCGTCGGGCTCGTGCTCGTGTTCGCGCTGGCGCGTGCCGAGCGGGCGCTGCCGCCGGAACGCCGGGCCGCGTCCGCGTCGGGCGACGAGGAGGACGGGCGCGGCCTGCGGGGGGTTGCGTGAAGAAGCTGCTCGTGGCCGCCGTGTTCGGCCTGGTGTTGTTCGCCGCGCCGCGAGCCTGGGCGCACGCGACCGTCGTCGGCTCCGACCCGGTGGACGGGTCCCGGCTGAAGACCGCCCCGGCGAGCGTCTCGATCACGTTCGACCAGGCCGTAACGCTGAACGCCGAGGGCTACCTGCGCGTCGTTGACCAGGCAGGCCGCCGCGTGGACTCGGGGCAGCCGTCGCATCCGAACGGCGTCGGCTCGAAGATCGCCGTAGCCGTCAAGTCCGGGCTGGGCGACGGCACATATACGGCGAGCTTCCGCATCATCTCTGCGGACGGTCACCCCGTCGCAGGCGCGATCCGCTTCGTCGTCGGCAGCGGGTCGCTCGTCGCGGGCGCCCCGCCGTCGTCCACTGTGGACGCCACGACAAGCGTCGTGTTCGACGCCGTGCGCTGGCTGGCATTCGCCGGGCTGGCACTGCTCGGGGGCGCCTGGCTGCTGCTCACCGTATGGCCTGAGGGGCGCGACGACCGCCGCGCACGGGCGCTGGCCTGGGGCGGCTGGGCCACCACAACCGTGGCGGCGCTGGCCGAGGTGCTCGTGCAGGGACCTTACGCGGCGGGCGAGGGCCTCGGGCAGCTCGGCAGCTGGCCGCTGCTCAACGCCACGCTGCACACCACGTACGGCACCGCGCACTCGATCCGGCTGCTGCTGCTCGGCGCGTTGGGGTTGGTGCTGGGCGCGCAGTTGCGCGACCCGCATCGCAGCCGCCTGGCCGAGGTTTCGGGCGGGCTGGGCGTCGGGATCGTGCTGACCTATGCGGCGAGCGGGCACGCCGAATCGGAGGACCCGCGCTGGTTGACGATGACGAGCTACGCGGCGCACCTGACCGCGATGGCCATGTGGCTCGGCGGCCTGGTGTACCTGCTGGTCGCCCTCCTGCCCCGCGGTGAGTCCGGCGAACTGCGCCGCGTGCTGCCGGTGTTCTCGCGCACCGCGATGTGCTGCGTGGCCGTGCTGGCCGTGAGCGGCACGTACCAGGCATGGCTGGGCGTCGGCACACTGGACGCGCTCACGTCCACGCGCTACGGGCAGCTCGTCCTGGTCAAGGCAGGGCTGTTCCTGTGCATCCTTGTCGTGGCCAACGTCTCCCGGGTCGTCGTGCAGCGTCGCTACATCCGTACCGTGGCGTATGCGATGACCGACACGCCGGTCGACGTCGTCGCGCCGCCGGCCGACGCCGTAGCTCCACCCGTCGCGCGGATGCGGCGCAGCGTCTTCGCCGAGCTGGTCATCGGCGTGGCCGTGCTGGCGGTGACGTCCGTGCTCGTGGCCGAGCCGCCGGGGAAGGCGGCACTGGCCACCGACCGGGCCGGCGCCCGATCGGCGCATGTAGCGCTCGGCGGCGGTCGCACCGCTACGGTCACGCTCGATCCCGGACGGCACGGGCCGGTCACCGTCACGGTCGCGCTGTCGCCGGGACCGAAGCCGCAGGAGCTCACCGCCACGGCCGCCCTGGCCGACGAGCAGCTCGGCCCGATCCCGATTCCGTTGCGGCCCAGTGGTGGTGAGTACTCCGCGTCCGGCGTCGTGCTGCCTGCTGCGGGACGATGGACGATCGCGCTCACGGTCCGGATGTCGGAGTTCGAGTCCGTCGTCGCAGACACCAAGATTCGCCTTTACTGAGGAGTCAAATCGATGCGCCTGCCCACCGTCGCAGCTGGATCCGACGCATGCTGAAGAGCGCGGAGGTCAACCCGGCGACACGCACGCCCTCGGCCAGCAGTCAGACTGGCTGCGTGGTCCATGCGAGCATCGCCCCGGCTGTGACGGTCGTCACACTCGGCGCGGCGGTCGTGAGGCGGCGCACGACATGAGCCGTCCGCCCGCATCCGCCTTCGTCGCGGTCGCTGTTGCCGTGGTGGGCTTCGCCGGGCTGATCCGTGGCGCCGTACCGCAGGCGGCCAGCGGCGGACTCGGCGGCGCGGCAACCGACCCGATCGTGGTCAGCGGTGCGTATGTCCGGGAGCCCGCGTCGCCCGATGTCGCAGCCGCGTACTTCACCGTTTACAACACGACGGGCACCGACGACACGCTCACCAGCGTCGCGAGCGGCGCAGGGGAGAGCGCCTCGGTCATGACCGAGGACGCGAGCGGCGGGATGCGCGTGTCGGCAGCCGGGCTGCGCATCCCCGCGCACAGCAGCGTCACACTCAAGCCAGGTAAAGGTCATGTGATGATCGAGCACCTAGTCGGGACGCTACGGCCCGGGCAGTACGTCAATCTGGAGTTGAACTTTGTCAACGCCGGGCCCGTGAACGTGTCGGCACCGGTGATCGCGATCAACGCGGAGCCGCCCGGATGAGGCCTGCCGTGCTGCTTGTGGCTCTCGTCGTGCTGGCCGGCTGCTCGTCCAGTGGCGGAAAGGCCAAACCGTCCGACCTGAACAACCAGCCGCATGTCGGCCGGTACCAGGGGTTCGGGCTGGTGCCGCCGCTGCCGCGGCCGTCTTTCACGCTCACCGACACGGACGGTAAGCGGTTCTCGTTCAGCCAAACCGCCGGACATCCGACGTTGCTGTACTTCGGCTACACGCACTGCCCGGACGTCTGCCCCACGACGATGGCCGACATCGCGCAAGCGGTTGCCGAGCAGCCGGCGGCAGTGCGGTCCCAGACACGGGTGGTGTTCGTCACCACAGACGTCAAGCGCGATACCGGCAAGGTGATTGCCGCGTGGCTGCGGCACTTCGACACCGACCTGCCGCACAAGTTCGTCGGCCTGACCGGCACGCAGGCGCAGATCGATGCCGCGCAGGCGGCAGCTCACATCGTCCTCGCGGAGGACGGGGGTCAGACGCACGCCGCGGACGTGTTGCTCTACGGTGCTGACGACTACGCGCACGTCAAGTACCTGCAAAGCGACAACGAATCGGACCAGATCGCACACGATCTACCGCTGGTCTCCAAGGAGGCGTCTTCGTGAACTGGAGCTCGATCCGACCCTGGGTCGGCACCGTCGCCCGGCTCGCGCTGGGGGGGATCTGGATCTGGGCCGCCTGGTCGAAGCTCGGCAATCCACGTGGGTTCGTGCAGACCGTCCGCGCCTACGACGCGACGCCGGAGTGGCTGTCCAAGGCGATCGGCTACGGGCTGCCGGTACTCGAGGTGTGCATAGGTCTGCTGCTCGTGCTGGGCATCGTGACCCGGGCGGCCGCCATCGTGTCCGGCCTGCTGTTGTTCGTGTTCCTGATCGGCCTGATCGAGGCAAGCGCGCGTGGCCTCAAGCTCGAGTGCGGCTGCTTCGGCGGCGGCGGGACCACGATCGGCTCGACGCACTACATGCTCGACATCCTCCGTGACGTCGGGCTGATCGCGCTGTCGGCGTACCTGGTGATATGGCCGGTTACCCGCTTCTCGGTCGATGAATTCCTCGCCCGCAACGACACGGTCGCTATGCCGTCGGCGAAGCGCATGCGCAGCGACCAGGGGCAGCGCAAGTACAACGCGATGCTCGAGGCGCGCCGCCGCGAGGCAGAGATTCGCACCCGGTATCTGAGCCTGGCGTTCGGTCTGGTCGTGGTGCTCGTGAGCGTGATCGGGATCGGCGTGCAGGCGAATCGGGCGAAGATCCAAGGAGACCTGACCGCGACGAACGCCAGCGTCAGCAACGGCGTGGTCGTCGGCAAGGCAGGCGCACCGGTCAAGGTCGACGTATTCGAGGACTTCCAGTGCCCCATCTGCCTGCAGTTCGAGCAAACCACAGGCAAGGACATCGCCGCCAAGGTCAAGGCGGGCCAGATCCAGGTGCGCTATCACACGATGGCGTTTCTGGACAGTGCGTCCAGCGGCAACCGCTATTCGTCCCGGGCGGCCAACGCTGCGCTGTGCGCCTCGGACGTCAGCGTCGACGACTTCGCCAAGTACCACGACATCCTGTACGGCAAGGACAGCAGCGGGCAGCAGGTGCAGCCGAAGGAAGGCAGTAACGGCCGCTCGAACACCCAGTTGCTCGACTACGCCAAGCAAGCCGGCATCAAGGGCAACGACCTGACCACATTCCAGAGCTGTATGAGCGGTGAGCTGCACAAGGCGCTCGTCGCAGCCATCACCGACAACGCGTCCCAACGCGGAGTCACCGGCACGCCGACGGTCATGGTCGACGGCAAGAGGCTGGGTACGGTCACCAAGGCGGCGTTCGACGCCGCGGTGGCGAACGCCGCGGCCAAGGCGTCGACATCCCCAGCACCCTCACCGTCCGGCTCGACCTCAAGCTCGACGCCGTCGTCCACGCCCAGCCCGTGATGCGGAAGGCCGGTCGGCGGGGCGTTGAAGCCCGCGCCGACCGGCCCATCCGGTTGGCGTCGGTTCGCTGTTTGCTGCTTGCCGGGCTTGCTGGTTACCGGTTCGCAGCGTCCTTCAGCGTGCTGCCTGCAGTGAGCTTGACGGTGTTGCGCGCCGGGATCGTGATCGTCGCGCCGGTCGCCGGGTTGCGGCCCTCGCGCGCGGCACTGTGGCCGACAGACAGCGCGAAGAAACCCGGCACGCTGACCTTCTCACCCTTGGCAGCGGCGTCCTCCAAAGTGGCCTGCAGGGCGCGTAGGACCGCGTCGACGGTCTTCTGCTCGAGCGAGGCCTCGTCAGCCACGGCTGCCACGAGTTCCTTGCGGTTCACGCACATCTCCCTTGATCGTCGGGTACGTACTAGCTCCAGTATGAGCGAAGGCCCCGAATCCTCGGTATTCCGGGGGTCCCGGCGTGGCGCGAGAGCCCATTTCGAGCCCTTTCGTCGCGCGCTGCTGTGCGCGCTCGCGGCGTGTGTACGATTGCTTGTCGGTCCAGCCGGACCGCTAGTTTGGGGCTGTGGCGCAGCTGGTAGCGCACCACACTGGCAGTGTGGGGGTCAGGGGTTCGAGTCCCCTCAGCTCCACCCTCAGCTCCACCTTCGCACACCCCAAACGACGACCTCGCCTCGCCCGCCGAGCGTCCCTCTACTGGTGTCCAACACCCACTCGTAACCCGCAGCTCAGCTGCGTACCCGCTCGGCGAGCGCGAGGGGCGATTGGGCCAGGATCAGCGCTGCAGCGCCGAGCACTTCGGCGCGGTCGCCGAGAACGCCCGTGGTGACATGCACGGCACCGGCCGCATGCTGCGTGAGGCGGAGAAGGTGCGTACCAACCTGCTCGGGGAGGCCGACGCCTTCAAGTCCGCGAGGACAAGTGCATCCGTCGGATACCTGCTGGATCGGTCCGGAGGGGCGGCCAGCAGCAGCGCAGCGATGGGGAGGCCAACGGTTGCGGTACGCGCCGCGGTGCCCCTCATTTGACAACATCGAGAAGGATCGACGCCAGCTGGCCGCGCCGGCCAGGCATCCGACGAGTATGGCTGATCGGGGTTGTCGGGTCAGCGGTCCGGTGGTCGCTCGGCGGCGCGGTGGATAACGCGTCGCGGCTGTCAACGGCGTTGGCTCGACGGCGCGTGCACAACAGTTGGGCCGGGGCAGGCTGGCCCCGCCCGGCCGCGTCGTCCAAAGGTCAACTGTGCGGTGCTGTGGTTTGTTTCGCGGGGCTCCGGATCGTCGCCGTGTGAGCCGGTTAGGCGAGCCGTGATAGACGGTCTGCTGGCTCAGTTCGCCTCGTCGAACTGCAGGCGCTGCAGGAGTCGCTCGCACGACGATCCGGTCGAGTCGAGCCAGCCCTCGGCGCCGCCCACACCGGTGAGGATCACGTGCGTCGAGGTACATGCCGCGGTCCACAGCTACGCTGTGGTCTTCGGGGTGGCCGCGGTCGGGTTCGGTGTGGCGGGACCGGCTAGGAGGACACGTACCCATCGCATCGGCAGCTGCCGCACGCGTCGCGGCCGCGGCATTGAGCGCCGGCGCCCGCCGCGTGGCAGCCCTGGGGCGGCAAGCAGCGCGTTTCGGATCACCAGCCCGGCTTCGGCGATGGCGCTCGGATCTCGCCGCGTGGTGTCGGTTCTCGCGGCGCCCCAGTGTCTCATTCGCCTGGCGAGGCGTCGGTCGGCGTGTGGTCAACCGGAGTGTGACGCGCGGCCTTGTGAGGCCGCTCGATAGACGGCTACGGGTTACCGCCGACGTTCAACACGTGACGGAGGTCCGTGACCTGTTTGTCGCGGGTTCCGAGGGGCGCGAGCCCGTACTGGCGTTCGAGGGTGGCGAGGATCGAGGTGGTGTCGTGCGCCTGGTGGTCGACGCCTGACCGGGTGAAGTTACCGCCGATGATCAGCGCCGGGATGCGGGTGCTAGGGCCGAACGGATCCGACGGCCCGTCTGCTGCGGTTGGGCCCTGCCCGGGTGGGGCTACGTGGTCCCATTGGCCACCGAACTCGTCGTAGGTGACCACGACCAGCGTGTTCTTGCCGTCCGGTCCGTCGAGGATGGTCTTGAGCAGTTCGACCAGGTGGTTGTCGCCGTGGTCGGTGCTGGCGTACCCGGGGTGCTCGTTCTCCTCGCCGACCGGCTTGACGAACGAGACCGCAGGCAGCGTGCCCGCCTGTGCGGCGGCGACGAACTCGGTCTCATCCCGCAGGTGCGCCCGCCCTGGCATTCCGGGCGCGTAGTTCTGGAAGTAGTTGAGCGGCTGGTGGTGGAATTGGAAAAGCGGATCCGGGTGGCCGGCGACGGCGTCATTCCATCCGCCCGAGTACCAGTTCCAGGAGATGTTCTTTGCCGACAGCTCGTCACCGATGTTGGTCTCGTAGAACGGCTTGGACGGGTCGACGTCGTTGATGCCGGGCAGCACATTCGACCCGAAAGCGCTTGGCTGCCACGACGGCTGCATCGTGTTTACCGCATAGTTGCCGCAGGCGTAGCCGGCGATCGTGCTCGGCAGCCCGCAGGCCTGGGTCAGCGGACCATCGACATACGAGACAGCCGGGTCCGGCTTGTACAGCGGGTAGCCGCTGTTCGGGAAACCTGCAGCGTCCAGGACGCTGTTCTTGCCGCCGGGCACGGCCAGCTGCGAGGTGTCCCACTTCGGCGCCTGAGCCGCGACCAGGTACTGATGGTTGAGGAACGACCCGCCGAACGCCGCCTGGAAGAAGTTGTCGGCGATCACGTAGTTGGGCGCGCCAGCCGCGTGCAGGTATCTGTAAACCGGCAGTTGCGTCGTGTCGTAATAACCCTGCGTCAGCCCCGCCGCGTCGCTGCCGGTCGAGTAGCGGTCCTGCTTACCACCGTCGAGCTGGTACTGCTCCTGGTAGAAGCGGTGCACTACGTCGCGGGTGCACCCGCCCGGCAAGCCGGCCGGGTCGCCCTTTTCCACGCCATTCGCGGCGAACACTGTCGGCGGCGGGCACGTCGCGTCTGCCGCCGCGATGTAGTCGTTGATCGAGAACGGCGCGCTGGTGGTGAAATGGCTGTCGAACGCCACCCCACGAGGCGTGGTAGCTGAGCATTCGGGTGACAGCAGGCCGGGATGTGTCGACCCGTCGAGCCACTTGACGGTGGCAGTGGTCGGGACGAGGTTGTTGTCGTTCTGCAGCAGACACCCGATCGGCGCGCCGGACTGATCCACCTGGGTCGTACCGGCTTGCGCGTTAGGCAGGCCGTTCACCTTCTGGTGACCGACCGCGCCCCATAGCCCGTAGAGATTGTCGAAACTGTGGTTCTCCTCGTAGATCACCACCAGATGCGAGTAATCACCCAGAGGGCCCTTCGCCGCTGCCGCGGCACCCGGAGTGCCCGATACCGCCACGGCTCCGGCAACCACGACCGCGCCCGCCGCGGCAAAAATCGTCCAGCGTCGCATCAAGACCGCCCCCTCGATCGACCACCCGATCGGCAGACCCTAGCCATCGCACACCAATCGGGCTACCCCCCGGACGATCCCACCGGGCACGAACACGCACCGCCTAGACCCAATCCCAACAGATCCAAGTGTTCGGGGACCGCGGATACCGGTCCTCCTTGCTCACTCGACATGCCGCCACTCTGACATGTCCCGCCCATGCTGGCGATCGGGGTGTCACAGCGGAGTGGCCTCGTCGGTGCAGCGCAGCAGGGCGGCGATTCCGCCCGGAAGTGTGGCATCGTCGGGCGGCACGGTGAGCAGCGACGCGTCGCTGCCGGCCAAGGCGCGGATCAGTGCCGCGTCGAGCCGATCACGCTGCGGCGCGGGGACGCCCATTGCGTAGAGCTCGTCCTCGGCGAGTCCGAGCTGCAGCGGTTGCGGACCGATCCAGGCGTGCAACGTGGACGACGGGTCCTCCACGAGCAGCGCGGTATCGACCTGGCTGCGGCGAACCGCAGCCACCACGGCCTCTGCACCCGTGACGATCACGCCGTGCTCGCGCGCCGCGCCAGCCGATCGAGCACCCGAGGCGACTCTCGCAACGCCCGCTGGAGCAGCACAGCGTGTATTGCGTCGCCGAGCTCGCGGTGTTCGGCGCTGGGCTCGCGGCCGCCTTCGCTGAGCGGGACGATCTCGACATCCGGATCCAGAAACGCCGGCAGCTCACCCCGCAGCAAGCCGCACGCCCGCGGGTCTCCGGCCGATATGACAACGGTTGCTCTGACGCGGGCCGCATCGTCGGCGACGACCGCCGCCACCTCCCGGGCATCGGCCGCCGAGTTGTTCTCGACCCCCTACTGGAAGTGCTGCTGAGAGCAGTCCGCCGTCGACGTCTTGCGGCGCGGGTCGTCGTGGCTGCCCTTGACGCTCGTGGTCGACCCCGACGATGTCGAGATGTCCGCGCCTTCCAGGTCGGCGAACACCACCACATGCGGAATGCGCACCCCCTGCTGGGCGAGATAAGGCAGAACGTGTGGCAGCGGCGCCCTGCTCGCCGGGCGCCCGGTCTTCGGCGGAGTCATCGAGCGCGGCCACCGTCGCTTCGTCCGCCCCCGCGTGCAGCAGCGTCGACCGCAGCGCCTGCCAACGCATCCGGACCTGCTCGGCACCCAGCTCGGTCGGGTGAGTGGCATCCAGGTAGGCCGTGGCGAACGGGCCGGGGTGCTCGTAGACGCGAGTTACCTCGCAGGGAAGGGGCATGCCTCTAGGTTCCCTGCCCGGGCCGACGATCAAACGGGGAATGCTCCGGGTGGTCAGCGTCCCGCGAGATCGTGGCCGTAGCGACGCCGGACCCGAGCGCGTACCTGCGGATCCCATTTCGGTGCGGGCTGAATGAAGATCTCGTCCAGGTCGGAGAACCGTTCCCGTAGCGTCCGGTCGATGCGCACGCACGCCTCTTCCAGCTCGGAGGCCGTGAAGCCGTCAACGAAGTCGACGCGGGTGCACAGCAAGACGCGGTCCGTGCCGGTCATCATCGTGAGCAGGTCGACGACGTCGTCCACCTCGTCCTGCTGCTCGAGCACGGTCTCGATGCTGCGCATGAGCCGCGGGTCGGCCTGTCTGCCGATGAGCAATGGCTTGCAGGCCCGCACGAGCAGCACCGCGGCCATCACCAGCAAGCCTCCGATCACCAGGGAGGCCGCGCCGTCCCATAGTGCTGAACCGGTCAGTTGGTGCATCCCGACGCCGATGGCAGCGACGATCAGGCCGATCACCGCCGCGGAATCCTCGAGCAGCACGCTGCGCACCGTCGGATCATGCGGCTGGCGCACCACTGCGCGCACCGAGAGCCGTCGCTGCCGTGCCTCGCCGCGCGTTTCCCGGACGGCTTTGCGCAGAGATACCGCCTCGAACACGAACGCGAGCGCCAGTACCGGATAGTTGATCCACAACATGCGGCTCGGCTCGGCACCGGCAATGATGGTGCGCAGCCCTTCGTACACCGAGAACGCCGCCCCGGACGCCAAGATCGCGACGGCCGCGAGCAAAGACCAGAAGAACCGCTCCTTGCCGTACCCGAACGGGTGCGTCGGGTCGGCGGGACGCTCCGACCGGTGTAGTGCCGTCAGCAACAGCAGCTCGGTAGACGTATCGCCCGCAGAGTGCGCCGCCTCGGACAGCAGCGCCGCCGATCCGGACAGCAGGCCGGCGATGAGCTTGAGGACCCCGACCGCTGCGTTGGCGAGCAGCGCCAGCAGCACGGTGACGACGCTGCCCTTGCTTGCCATGTCTCACCTCTACCCGCACTCTGCGGGCCTGAATCGCCGGCCGTCCGGGAAGGCTGCGCCTGGTGCGAACCGTGGTGGTGACCGGAGCGAGCGCCGGAGTCGGCCGGGCAGTGGCCCGCGCGTTCGGGGCGCGGCACGATCGAGTGGCGCTGCTCGTGCGCGGCAGGAGCGGGCTGGACGCGGCCGCCGACGAGATCCGGAGAGCCGCCCGGCGTCCGCGCAGGCCGGCAGCGACGCCGGCCCCAACTGAACCGGTCAGACTGCGGCACGCCCGTGTCGCGGCGTCGACCGGCTCTGGTGGGCACGTGAGCCGGCCCTTGACGCAATCGGTTGGTTGCAATAATGTAGCAACCAATCGATTGCTATATGCCGGAGGTTGTCGTGGGTTTCCCTGATCGCATCGAGCGGACCGTCGAGATCGCCCACCCACTCAGCACGGTGTGGGCGGCACTCACCACAGCCGACGGGCTGGCCGCCTGGTTCGGCGACGAGGCGACGATCGACCTGCGTCCGGGTGGGTCGGCACGAATGAGCTGGACCGGCGGCTTCACGGTCGACATGCGCGTGGAACGGGTGGAGGAGCCGACCGTGTTCGGATTCACCTGGCATATCTACGGCCTTCCCAAGGACGATCCGCGTCGCACCTATGTCGAGTTCACGCTCGAACCCATCGGAGCCGGCACGCGCCTCACCGTCGTCGAGAGTGGCTTCGCCCAGCTCTCCCCGGACGCCTACAGCACTGCGTACGACTGCAACACCAAGGGCTGGGCGCTCGAGCTGGACGAACTGATCAGCTACCTTGATGCCGCCTGACGTCGAGGCGATAGCCGAGCAGGTCTTCACTGCACTGACCGACCCGACGCGCCGAGCGATCCTGGCGGCGTTGGCCGCACACGGTCCGGCCACGGCCACTGACCTGGCCGATCGTTTGCCGGTCACCCGCCAAGCGATCGCCAAGCACCTGACGCTGCTTGCCGAGGCTGGCCTGGTGACGGCTGAACCGGGTGAGCGGCGCCGGGTGCGGGTACCGGCTGCGCTCGGCGCCGATGCGCACGGCACAGCAGTTCCTGGCCGCGCTGGCCCGTGACTGGGACGCCAGGCTCGAGGCATTGACCGAACACCTTGACAGGTCCGCCACCCGTCCACTCGTGAAAGCCCGAGGCCACCATGGCTGACCACCGATTCGGCTCCGCGTACGCCGTCGGAGCCACGCCCCCGACACGGCCCAGAGGGAGCGCCGTCGTCCTGGCCGGGACCCTGGGGCTTGCCGCCGCGTGCTGGGGCGTGGTGGTCTGGCAGATGAACGGCATGGACATGGGCACGGCGACCCAGCTCGGTTCGTTCGGCTTCTTCGCCGCGCTGTGGGTCGCGATGATGGCGGCGATGATGCTGCCGGGTGCGGCCCCGGCGGTGCTACGACGCGCTCGCGCCGCGGGTGCGCGCGCCGTGCCGGTGTTCGTCGGCTCCTACGTAGCCGTGTGGGCGCTGGCGGGCCTCGGGGTGTACGCCGCCTATCGGCCGCACGGGCTCACGGCCGCCGGCGCGCTCGTAGTAGGCGCCGGGATCTACGAGCTCACGCCGGTGAAGCGCTACTTCCGGCAGCGTTGTCTCGAGAGCGCCTCGTCCGGCGTCTGGTTCGGCCTGTGCTGCGTGGGCTCGACGATCGGCCTGATGTTGATATGGCTGGCCTTGGGCGCCATGAGCCTCGCCTGGATGTCGGTGATCGCCGTCGTCGTGCTGGTGCAGAAGCTGTGGCCCGCGAATCTCGCGATCGATGTGCCTCTGGCGCTGGCAATCGTCGGACTCGGGATCTGGATCATCGTCGCGCAAACGGCACCACTCTGAGGAGAGAGAAATGACTGACCACAAGATCGGGACGCGGGACGAGTGGGTGGCCGCGCGGCTGCAGCTGCTCGACGCCGAGAAGGCCCTGACCCGGCGCAGCGATGAGCTGGCCCGGCAGCGGCAAGAGCTCCCCTGGGTTCGCGTCGACAAGGAGTACCGCTTCGACACCGACGACGGCAGTGCCTCGCTTGCCGACCTGTTCCGCGGCCGCTCGCAGTTGCTGGTCTATCACTTCATGTTCGGCCCTGAGTACGCGGCCGGCTGCCCGTCCTGCTCATCGATAGCAGACGGCTTCGACGGGTTCGCCGTCCACCTGGCCAATCACGACGTGATGCTCTGGGCCGTCTCGCGGGCTCCGTTGCCGCAGCTTTCGGCATTCAAGAAGCGGATGGGCTGGACCTTCCCGTGGGCGTCCTCGTACGGCGGCGACTTCAACTCCGACTTCCAGGTCGGCTACACCGACGCGCAGCAGCAGTCGGGAGTCGGCGACTACAACTACCGCACGTTCGACATGAAGGCGTCCGCCGAGGCCGGAGCCGAGGGGCCGCTCGCCGACTGGGCTGCCACGACCGGCACCGACTGGGCGACCTACACGCAGGAGGCGCCCGGGATGAGCGCCTTCGTGCTCGACGACGGGGTCGTGTACCACACCTATTCGGCGTATTCCCGCGGACTCGACGGTCTGTGGGGGATGTACCAGTGGCTCGACCGCGCACCGCGGGGGCGCAACGAGGAACGCGCCGACGACGATCCGCTCAGCTGGTTCCGCCGCCACGACGAGTACGGCTCCTAGCGAGCCTGTCGCGCAACCTGGCGCGTACCCGCAGAACCCAGCGCTGCCGGCGGGCACGGCGTGCCTGCCAGGCGGCCTGCTCATCGCGCATCGCCCGGACGCGGTCCGCGGCTATCGCGTAGAGGAGTTCGGGGTAGGCGTCACGATTCTCGTACACGGTGTGCTCCTCGCGTTCGGCGTTACGTACAGGTGGGGACGGTCATGGCCGCCGGCCGCCGACCGCGCGCAGGCCGGCGTCGGCGAATGTGATCATCCAGTTGAAGCTCTCGTCGGGGTCGTTGCTCCACTGGAACGCATCGGCTGACTGCAGCGCCGCAAATCCATGGAGGGTGCAGCGCAGGCTACGGATCGCGTGGTCGAGGTCGTCCGGCTTGATGCCGTAGCCGGACAGCACCGCTCGGATCGAGTTGATCACCCGCAGCCCGGCCACGAACAGCGGGTCGTCATCCCCCTCGAACCGGGCGCCGATGGTTGCGCCATAGCGGCCGGGATACCGCTCGACGTAACTCCGCATCGCCTCGAACAGCGCGGTGAGCGCGTCGAGCCCGGCCTTGCCCTGCAGCGCGTCCTGGACGGCGTCGCCGAGCTCGTTCATGGCGAGCGCGGCGATGCGGTGCTGCAGGTCGGCGAGGCTGTCGACGTGCTTGTACAGCGCCGGTGGTTTCACCCCCAGCCGCTCCGCCAGCACAGCAAGGGTGAGGTCGTGGAAACCGATCTCGTCGGAAAGCGCCGCAGCTGCGGCGACGACCTGATCTGTGCTCAGTCCGGCTCTAGGCACTCGCCTGCCTCCTCGGTCATTCTGCACTTGTAAGTTATGAGCAATAGCCTTAAAGTTATTACTCGTAACTTCGCTGTCAAGGCTCACGGAGGCCTGAGTGCTGGAGACGCGGGAGCTCGAGGCGTTCCTGGCGGTGGCCGAGGAGCTCCACTTCGGGCGCGGCGCAACGGCTGCGACTGTCCACGTCGCGGGTGAGCAACCTCGTGCGGGCCATGGGGCGCCGAGTCGGGATCGCGCTGTTCAAGCGCACCAGCAGGGTGGTGACGCTGACGCCACCGGGCGCGCAGCTGTTCGCAGAGTTGCGTGCTGCGCACATCCACATCGAGCAGGCGCTGCGCGACGTGCGCTGGTCCGCGGGTCTCGAGGGGCGGGTGTTGCGCGTCGGCTTCGCCACGACATTGCCGGAGAAGCTGCGCGGCGTCTCAGCGGCGGCATTCGAGCGGCGCTACCCGGACTGCCGGACGGTTTCCTCCGGGTTGCCGACCACCGACCTGTTCGGCTGGCTCGGCCGAGACTGGCCGGTGGATGTGTTCGTGACCTGGATGCCGGCCGCGTACGCCCCGGTACAGCCGCGCCTGAACATCGGGCCGGTGATCCATCTGGTGCCGCGGGCCATCATGTTGCCGGCCGGCCACCCGCTGATCGGGCGCGGCACCGTCGACATCGAGGACCTGTCGGCCTTCGAGGTCGTGTATCCGCAGGTGCCCGACTGGTTTCGCGAGCTCTGGGTGCCGGCTACTACCCCGAGCGGCCGGCCGCTCCGACGGCGCCACACCGCCGCGCGCTACATCGAGGACGTGCTGCGGCTGGTGGCGCAGAGCGGCCTGGCGCATCTGACCTACGCCTCGCTCTTGACGGCCTACCGGCGTCCGGGCGTGGTTCTGGCGCCCTTGACCGGACTGCCTCCCATGCCGGTGCGCGCGGTATGGCCGGACGGGCCGAACGGGTCGTACGCGCGCGCCTTTGCCGAGCTGGCGCCCGACGCGTTCGCGAAGGCTGCCGGCTGATCGTTTCGCGTGGCATCACGCTGCTCGCCCGCTTCGGCGTTGATCGGTCAGCGCGGGCACGCGAGCGTTGCGGCATGACGGACATCGAACGTTTCGAGGTGAACGTTGCCCAAGCCGAGCTTGACGACCTGGCTGAGCGGCTGACGCGGGTGCGGTGGACCGATCCCGCACCCGGCGACGGCTACGGGGTCGGTCTTGATGATGTCCAGGACTTGGTTCGGTACTGGCGCGACCGCTATGACAGGCGCGCCTGGGAGGCGCGCCTGAACCGATACCCGCAATACACCACCGTCATCGACGGCCAACCCATCCACTTCCTGCATGTGCGCTCCCCCGAACACGGCGCACTGCCGCTGATCCTCACACACGGCTGGCCGGGCTCCGTCGTCGAGTTCCTGGACATCATCGAACCCCTGACCAATCCGGCGGCCCACGGCGGCGACCCCGCGGATGCCTTCCACATCGTGATCCCGTCCCTACCCGGATTCGGGTTCTCCGGCCGTACCGTCGAAGCCGATTGGGGCACGTCCCGCACGGCCAAAGCGTGGGCGGCGCTGATGGCCCGGCTCGGATACGACCGCTACGGCGCGGGCGGCAGCGATGCCGGCTCGCTTGTATCTCCTGAGCTGGCTCGCATCGACGCGGATCATGTCGCCGGCGTTCACGTCGCGCAGATCTACTCCTTCCCATCCGGCGATCCCGCCGAATTCGAAGGCATGTCCGCCGACGACATGGCCGCCCTGCAGAAACTGCAGTGGTTCATGGACACCAAGTTCTCGTTCAACCAGCTGCACTCCCAGCAGCCCCAGACCCTGGCACACGCCTTGGCCGACTCACCCGTCGGGCTGCTCGGATGGAACCTGCAGTTGATGGACCCCGGTGCGATGGGCGACGGGCGCCTCGACGCGGACTTCATCCTGACCAACGTCGCGATCTACTGGTTCACGAACACCGGCGGCTCATCCATCCGCTTCTACTACGAGAACGCACACGCACCGCGCGTACCCGCAAAGCCGAGCGACCGCGACGGCCACAAAATCGTCCAGTGGCACCTCTACGACGCACCCGGCGGCCACTACGCTGCGCACCTGCAACCGGAGGTCGTGACCGACGACATTCGCGGCTTCTATCGTCAGCTGCGCTAGCAGCCATCCCCCAGGTAGGAAGGTGTCATGCAGATTGCCAGCGGGCTGTACCGGGTCGGCTCGGACATCGTCAACAGCTATCTGATCGTCGACGAGGACGGCGTGACGATCATCGACGCGGGGCTGCCGAAGTACTGGGGACTGCTCCAGAAAGAGCTCGGCGCGATCGGCAAGACCACCGCCGACGTGCGCGCGCTCGTCCTCACGCACGGGGACACGGACCATATCGGCTTCGCCGCCCGGCTGTACCAGGAGACAGGCATCGTGCCGTACATCCACGAGGCGGACGTCGACCGCGCACGGCTGAAGGTCAAAAAGCCCAACTCGGGCTGGGGGCCCGTCAAGATCGGCCCACTTGCAGGCTTCCTGTGGTACTCCGCGCGCCGCGGCGGCCTGCGGATCAAGCCTGCGACCGAGCTTTCGACCATCGCGGACGGCGACGTGCTCGATGTCCCGGGCTCGCCGCGGATCATCCACACGCCCGGGCACACGCCCGGCAGCGTCACCGTGCACGTGCCGGGGGTCGACGCACTGTTCCTCGGGGACACCATGACGACCCGCAACGTGCTCACCGGCGTCACCGGTCCCAAGCCAGCGCCGTTCACCCTCCAGCCCGAGGAGGCCGTCGCCTCGCTGGGCCGGATCGACGGCGTCGATGCGACATGGGTGCTCCCCGGTCACGGACCGGCATGGGACGGCGGCGTCTCCGAGGCGGTCCGGCTGATCCGTGCGGCCGCCGCGGAATCCCACAAGTAGCCGGCGCGCGCCTACTCGCCGAGGAACGACAGAAGTGCCTCGTTGACCTCGTCGGCATGGGTCCAGCACAAGCCGTGGGGGGCCCCGTCGATAACGACGTACTCGCTGCCCGAAATGCCTTCGTGCGTTCGCGGGCCGCAGGCCTCGATCGGGAGGATCCGGTCGGCGCTGCCGTGCATGACCAGCACCGGCGCATCGATCTTCGGCAGATCGGCGCGGAAGTCGGTGTACCACGTCGCGACGCAGGCGATCGTGCCGGTGGGTGAGGCTCCAGCGGCGGTGTTCCAGGCGTCCCGAACGGCCTCCTCGCTGATCCGGGTGCCGAGCGTCTGATCGAGGTTGTAGAAGTTCTTGTTCCACTCGGTGAAGTACGCGAGCCGATCCGTCCGCAGCGCTGCGGTGATCTCGTCGAAGACCTCCTGCGGCACCCCGTTCGGGGTATCCGGCGTCTTGAGCAGGTACGGGGGCACACCCGAGATGATCACCGCGCGCCGGACCCGGTCAGAGCCGTAGTTCCCGAGGTACCGGACGATCTCGCCGCCACCCATCGAGTGGCCGGCCAGATCGACGTCGCGCAGGTCGAGCGCCTCGATCAGCGCGGCGAGGTCAGCCGCGAACGTGTTGTAGTCGTAGCCGACGCTCGGCTGGCTGGACTTGCCGAAGCCGCGCCGATCGTAGGCGATGACCCGGAAACCGGTGCCGAGCAACGCCCGCTCCTGCCGCTCCCAGGCCCGCCCGCTCAGCGGGAAGCCGTGGATGAGAACGATCGGCTGACCGGTGCCGTGGTCCTCGTAGTAGAGCTGGATGTCGGCGGTGTTCTCCCGCCCGACCGTGACGTACGGCATGACCGCTTCCTTTCCTTGAGGGTGCTGACAACGTCGCACGTCGGGCGACTCGTCGAGCCCGGGAAAGACCCTGTGGGCCAGGGGTTTCGACAGGCGCGACGACGCCCGCCGCGTTCCAATCTTTATTGCATCTCGACGACGAAGGAGGCACGTCATGCGTTCCGACATCGTTCCCGGAGCCACCTTTCCCGACTACGAGCTGCCCGACCACACCAGCACCATCCGCCGCCTGAGCGAGTTGCAGGGCGACGATCCGCTGATCCTTACCCTCGCGCGCGGCCACTACTGCCCGAAGGAGCACCAGCAGCATCTGCAGCTCGCCGCGTTCTATCCGCAGATCGCCGTTGCCTACACGCAGATCGCCACGATCTCGACGGATGAGCACCACGCCAGCCAGGAGTTCCGTGCGTCGGTCGGCGCGCAATGGCCGTTCCTCTCCGACCCGGAGCGCACCGTCCAGCGGGACCTCGACATCCAGGAGTACACCGACCCGGAGCACGACCCGATGATCCCGCACACCCTTGTGCTCAAGCCGGGTCTTGTCGTCCATAGCATCTACAACGGGTACTGGTTCTGGGGTCGGCCGTCGGTCGAAGACCTCCGCCGTGACCTGCGCGACGTGACAAAGGAGATCCGCCCCGACTGGGACCTGAGCTCACCTGGGCTGCGCGAAGCATGGGACGCGGGCGACCTTTCGCATTTCCACGGGTGGGACAAGGGGGCGGCCTCTCTCGAGCCGAGCGCCGGGCCATCAGCGCGGGATTAGCCCGGTGACGCGTCGTGGCCGGGCAGCCCAGGACGAACGACCGGCGTCTCGATGTCGTCATAGACACGCGCCGCTGCCAACAGCCCGTTCGCGCCGCGCTCGTACACCGCGAGACCCGCCTGCGGCGCCACCTCGCGGCTGCCCCACCTGACACAGTTGTATTCCAGCGCGCAGCGCACCCCGTCATCGGTGACGGCGCAGTGCTCCTGGCTGACGCCGCCGCCTGCGCTGAAGCACATGGCGAAGAACGCACGCAACTCAGCGGCACCGCGGTGCGTATACGGCGAGCCGATGGGCTCGCGCAAATACCCGTCCGGCGCAAACAGTTTCACTATCGCCTCGGCATCGCCGGCCTCCAGTGCAACCTGATAGCGAGCGACGACGTCACCAGGGTGGGCGGAGCCCGGACCGAGTATCGGCGGCCTCAGGTGACGCCGTCGATCGACCGGAAACTGGCTGCAGTAGGTGCGAAACACCACCGCCGAATCGTCGTGGGATTCGGCGACGACCGCCACCGGCCAGGCCAGTTCCACCGCGTCCAGCGCGAAGTGCGCCAGCAGTTCCACCACGGCCCGCCCGTCTACCCGCGTGGACGCGACGATCTCGGTGCTGACGTGGTGCTCGGCCCTCCAGGCCGCGTTGCGCCTGACGAAGCGACGCAGCTGCCGATGGCCCCGGACCTCGCCGGCCCGAGGGTCGTAGACCACCACCTTGCCGGGCCACACGGTCTCCAGCGTGCTGGTATCGCCGCGATCCAGTGCTACCAGGTAGCTGGCAACAGGATCGGCCTGACCGGCGGCCCGGGTCTGTACGCGCGCCAGTTCCACTGCGCCGACGAAATCCGGAAACCACGGCACCGGGACCTCACCCGTCCGTCGCGTCCCAGGGGGTGTCATCACCGCCGGCGCCGTAGCGGAGCAGGAAGTCGCGCTCGGTGTCGCGTCCGCCTTCCGCGTCGCGCGGCGGATCGACGCGCTTGCTCGTCACCGTGTCCTTGGGATCAGCTCGCTCGGGAAGGTGGGTGAATCGCCCAGATCGGGGCTGATCCGCAGCAGAACGGCCGGTCGCCTGCTTGGCGCTGCCCGGCGCCTGCCCGGAATCGTCGGTGTGTCGCGACTTCCTCCACGACCATTTCAATCTCATGTCTGATTCCCTTCCGCTCTTCAGCCGTCGGAGGTGGTGCAGTGCTCAGGTTCGCACAGCCGCGCGCCGGTCGCGCCCGACATCGCTCACGTCGGGAGTTCGGCACCGGCGCGCTCGCGCACCATGTAGTCCGCGTAGTCCGCGTACCAGGCAGGCCAGTTCTCGTCCGCCTCGCCGATGCGGGCTTCGTGTTCACCGTGCGCCTTGGCTGCGCGGCGAAGTGCAGCTTCCAGGTCGTCAGTCGACGTGTAGGTCGTCGTTGTCGGGTCGACGCGTCCGGGCAGTCGCGTGGTGATCTCCTGCAGGTACCAGGTGTTGCCGTCCGGGTCGCTGAACGAGGCGAACGATCCGTAGCTCGCGTGGTCCGCCCCGGGGCCCGGTACTCGCTTGGCGGTCCCGCCGTGGTGGAAGACGCCGCCGGCGTCGTGAAAGACCTCGCTGACGTCCACGCCGTGCTCGACGAGCTCTCCGCGCGCTGCGTCGATGTCGTCGACGACGAGCATCATGCCGTCCGCGGTCCCCGGCACCGCTGTGGTGACATTCAGTCCGAAGATCACGGACGCCTGCGAACCCGGAGGCGTCAGCTGGACGACGCGCAGGTCGTCGACAGTGGCGTCGGCGTCCATGCGCCAGCCCAGCGTCTTGTAGAAGTGGGCCGACCGATCGGCGTCGCGTACCGGGATAACGATCACTTCGAGCCTGGTGTCCATTACGTGCTCCTCGTTTCTGGGCGCCGTATCTGCGGGGCCGATGACGCAAGGCTCGTCGTTTCGGCGCGATATCGAACCCGGGTAATGCCCTGGTCCTGGGCGGCGATGCCGATGGCGCGGCGGGCCCCGATATGAGGCACTGCAAGCCGAATCGACGCGGCGCGAGCGACTCAGGAGGCCGACTGCCGCCCGCGAGAAGGGCCTCGCCCGGCGAGAGTGATGCGCCGCCACTGGCGATCCGGTAGGAACGGTGTCGATGGGACGCCCGCTGAAGACGCCGCCTGAACGGATCCGTGACCGGCGGGTGCGCCAGGAGGAGCGCGAGGACGCGCACAAGCTGACCACGCTCGGCGGCATCGCGGCTTTGTCGCTGGACGCGCTGTCAAGTGTCGCGTACGGACCTGAGGCGATCGTTCTCGCACTGGTCGCGGCCGGCGCGGCCGCCGTGCGGGAGGTCGTGCCGGTGTCGGTGGCGATCGTCATCCTGCTGCTGGTTCTGGTGATGTCCTACCGGCAGGTGATCGCGGTCTACCCCGACGGGGGTGGCGCCTACGCGGTGGCGAAGAAGAACCTGGGACGACGGACGAGCCTGCTTGCGGCAGCGAGCCTCGTCGTGGACTACGTGCTGACGGTCGCGGTGAGTTTGGCTGCCGGGGCCGCCAGCCTGGGCAGTGTGTTCCCAGCACTGTCGCACCACCTGCTCGCCGTGAGCCTGGTCGGTCTGGCGGTACTCACCGTGCTCAACCTGATCGGTATCGCCGAGTCGGCAAGGGTGCTCATGTTGCCGACCATCGTGTTCATCGCCGGAATCGCGGCGATCATCGGCGTCGGGCTGGCCCGCGACCACCCGGTCAAGACCATCGGCCAGGACCTCG
This sequence comes from Jatrophihabitantaceae bacterium, assembly GCA_036506155.1. Taxonomy (GTDB): domain Bacteria; phylum Actinomycetota; class Actinomycetes; order Mycobacteriales; family Jatrophihabitantaceae; genus DASXRA01. The sequence goes on along the minus strand of DASXSF010000083.1, from coordinate 34,377 downwards.
GCCCGATCCACGCGACCGAGGCACTCGGGATCGTTGTCCTGCTCAAGGCGTTCGCCGCGGGCTGCTCGGCGCTGACCGGAGTGGAGGCGATCGCCAACGGGGTGCCCCAGTTTCGCGCCCCGGCTGTCAAGCGAGCCCAGCACACGGAGGTGGCACTGGGCGTGCTGCTCGGATCAATGCTGCTCGGGCTCTCGTTGCTGATCAGGCTGCACCACGTCGTCCCGCGCGGCAATGTCACGGTGCTGGCCCAACTGTCAGCGGCTGCGTTCGGCACGGGCTGGGCCTTCTACGTCACGAACCTCACGGTCACCCTGGTTCTCGCATTTGCCGCCAACACCAGTTTCGGCGGCCTGCCGGTTTTGATGAGCCTACTCGCCAAGGACCATCGCCTCCCGCACCTGTTCGCGTTACGTGCCGAACGGCCGGTGTTCCGGTACGGCGTCGGTGCGTTGGCGATCCTGTCGGCGCTGCTGCTGGTCGCCCTGGGCGCGGATACCCACCGGCTGCTGCCGCTGTTCGCGATCGGTGTGTTCATCGGCTTCACGATCAGCCAGGTCGGGATGGTCCAGCACTGGCGTACCCACCGCGCCCCGGGCTGGGTTCCGCGCGCCGTGCTCAACGGCGTGGGCGCGGTGCTCACGGCCGCCGCGGCCGTCATCTTCATGGCCAGCAAGTTCACCGAGGGTGCCTGGCAGTTGCTGATCATCATCCCCGCGCTGATGCTGCTGTTCGCGCGGATCGAGCGCTACTACCGTCTCGTCGGCGAGCAACTCGGCCTCGGGCAGCTCCCACCTCGACCCGCACCGATAACAGCCGAGCACGCACTCGTCGTCATCCCGGTGGTTGCCGTCAACAAGCTGACCGAGCGCGCCCTCACCGCCGGCATGCGGATGGGCGGGCAGGTCGTCCCGATCGCTGTCGACCTCGACCCGGACGCGACACGGCGGCTGGACGAGCAGTGGGCAATCTGGGACCCGGGCGTCGACCTCAAGGTGCTCCCCAGCCCGCATCGGACGCTGGTCGCGCCCATCGTCGGTTACGTCCGCCACCAGATAGAACACGGCATGCAGGTCACCGTGCTGCTGTCCGAGGTCGAGCCTACGAGCCGTCGTTATCAGCTCCTGCACAACCAGCGCGGACTGATCCTCGCCGCCGCGCTTCGCTCACGCACCGACGCCATCGTCGCCATACTCGCGTTCCGCCTGAAGCAGCTTTGACGCTCACTACGGTCGCGCGATCGGGAGCTCGATCGCGGCGATCAGGCCGCCGCCTGGTGTGTCGTCGAGCGTGATCGTCCCGTGCATTGCCTCGACGAAGCCGCGGGCGATTGCCAACCCCAGACCGACGCCTTGTCCGTCGGCGGTGGTGTGATCGTCGCGGCGTTGGAACGGGGCGAACACGGCTGCCCTGTCGGCGGCCGGGATACCCGGGCCGTGGTCGATGACGCGGATCTGGATCGTGTCCCGATGGGCGCTGGCTGCGATACGTACGATGTCGCCGGACGGCGAGTAGCGCAGCGCGTTCTCGACCAGGTTGGCCACGGCTCGCTCCAGCAGACCCGGGTCGGCAGCGATCGCGGGCAGCTCAGCGGGGATGTCCACCTCGACCTTGGCGTCGCGCGCCGCATGGTCGAGGGCGTGGCTGACGACGTCCTCGACCGCCACCGGCGCGGTCTCGACGGCCAGCACCCCCACCTGCAACCGGGAAAGGTCGAGCAGGTTGGTGACCAGCGCGGTCAGACGATCAAGTGCGTCGTCCGCATTGGCAAGGAACTCTTGCTGATCCTGCTCGCTCCACGCGACATCGGGACTGCGCAGGCTTGACACCGCGGCCTTGGCGGACGCCAGGGGCGTGCGCAGGTCGTGGCTGACGGCATTGAGCAAGGCCGTGCGCACCCGATCGGCTTCAACGAGCGGTACGGCGGCCTCGGCCACTTCGGTAAGCCGGCGTTGCTCGTAGGCGATCGCGACCTGAGTCGCGAAGGCAGTGAGCACCCGCTGGTCCTCGGCCGCGAGCAGGCGTCCGCGTAGCACGAGGATCATGTCCTCACCGACGGGAACCTCGGTGTCGGCGTCTTCGGGCCGTAGGCACGGGTTGTCACCGACGCTGGCGACGCACGACCAGGTTCCGCGCATGCCGGCGGACCGGCCACTGCTGCTGGCGGGGGCACCGGACTCACGGCGCAGCAGCGCTGCGTCCTGCGCGCCGAAACTCTCCCGAACACGTTCCAGCATCGCGGGAATCGCCTGCTCGCCACGCAGCAGGCTGCCGGCCAGCGTGGAGATCGTTTCGGCTTCCGCGTTGGAACGCGCTGCCTCGGAGCTGTGTCGGGCGGCCACGTCGACGACCTTCGCCACCAGCAGCGCGACTACCACGAACACGTTCAGCGCGAAGATGTTCTCCGGCTCGGAGATGGTCAGTTTGTGAATCGGCGGAACGAAGTAGTAGTTGAGCAGCAAGCTGGCAGCGATCGCGGTGACGAATGCCGTGATGAAGCCGCCGATGAGGCTGACGATGATCACCGCGAGGAGGAACAGCAATAGGTCGCTGCCGAAACCGAGATCGCCCCGCGGCGCCGCACAGATGGGAACGAGTGCACTGAGGAGGACGGCTGCGGTGAGGAGCCCGGCAAACCGGCGCTTCCTGGTGAGTCCGCTGCTCACCTTCGGCAGGACCCGTCCCCTGCCCATGTAGTCGTGGCTGACGACGTGGACGTCGATCGGCCCGGACAGCCGGGTGATCGTCATGCCGGTGCCCGGGCCGGTGAGCGCCGCGATGATCGGATTTCGTCGGCTGGCGCCGATGACGATCTGTGTCGCATTGCTGGCACGGGCGAAGTCGAGTACCGCAGCGGGAATGTTGTCGCCGACAACGGAGTGGTAGCTGCCGCCGAGTGATTCGACGAGCGCGCGTTGACGGTCGAGCTCGGCCACACTCGACCCGGCCAGGCCGTCGCTGCGAGCGACATGCACGGCGAGCAGGTCGCCACCGCCCACGCGTGCGGCGATGCGCGCGGCTCGGCGAAGCAGCGCCTCACCCTCGGGCCCACCCGTCAAAGCGACGACGACTCGTTCGCGGGTCTCCCATTTGCGGGCGATGCCGTGTTCCTCGCGGTAGCGCTGCAGGTTGTCCTCGACGGCGTCTGCGAGCCACAAGAGCGCGAGCTCCCGCAGCGCGGTGAGGTTGCCGGGCCGGAAGTAGTTCGATAGCGCGGCGTCGATTCTGTCGAGCTGGTAGACGTTGCCGTGCGCCATGCGCCGTCGCAGAGCTTCGGCCGTCATGTCAATGAGCTCGACCTGCTCGGCTGCGCGCACGACCGAGTCAGGAACCGTCTCGCGCTGGACGACGCCGGTGATCTCCTGGACCACGTCGTTGAGTGATTCCAGGTGCTGGATGTTGACGTTGCTGATGACGGTGATGCCGGCCTCGAGCAGCTGCTCGATGTCCTGCCACCGCTTGGCGTGCTCCACACCCGGCACGTTCGTGTGCGCCAGTTCGTCGACGAGCGCGACCTGCGGCGCTCGCGCGAGTACCGCCGGCAGGTCCAGCTCGGTGAATTGAGAGCCGCGGTACGTCACGGTGCGCCGCGGGATGACTTCGAGCCCGGTGAGCTTCTCCTCGGTGCGCTGCCTGCCGTGGGTCTCGACGTACGCGACGACGACGTCGGTGCCACGGGCGGCCCGCCGATGGCCCTCGTCGATCATCGCGTACGTCTTGCCGACGCCTGGCGCAGCGCCCAGATAGACCCGAAGCTGGCCGCGTGCGGTCATCCGTTATCCCTTGTGGTACGGGTAGGTCCTGTCGAGGGCGATGTTGAGTTGCAGGACGTTGACGCGCGGCTCGCCGAGGAAGCCCAGGTCGCGCTTCTTCTCGTACTTGTCGACCAGCGCGGCGACTTGCGCCACGCTGACCCCGCGCGCCTTTGCCACACGCGCTTCCTGCAGCCGCGCGTACGCGGGGCTGATCTCCGGATCGAGCCCGGAGCCGGACGCGGTGACCGCATCAGCAGGCACGGCCGGCTTCCCCGGGGCGTTGCCGCGGATGGGCACGACCTGTCCCTTGGAGTAGTCCTCGCCGAACTTGGCGAGCTCGACCGGGACACCCTTGTAGGTCGCCACGAAGGGCTTGGCCGGCGCGGCCTGGTTCAGGCTGACCACACGGGTGACGTGCCCGTGGTAGCCCGGCCCGGACCAGAACACCGCCAGCACCGCGCCCACGCCGTCGGAAGTGCAAAACGGCCGCGAGCCGTCCACGCCTTCCAGCTCGCCGATCGCGAGGCTTCGCGAGCACACCTGGGTGAGCAGGCTCTGCGTCCCGGTGTCGCCCTTCACCGAGGGATCAGGCAGGGTGTCGACAATGGACTCCGGGCCGAGGTTGCTCGCGCTCGACGCGGTCGGGTCGTAGCCGTCGCCGGCAGCGGACGGGCGCGACTGGAAGTACTGCACCAGCGCGTTGCCGTTCTTGTCGGTGAAACTCTGTCCGATGATCTTGGAACCGACGACCTTGCCGTCGACCTTGATCAGTGAGCCGTCCGCCCGCCTTGAAAGGCCCGGGATCTGCGCGACCAGCGTGATGAACAGCGGGTAGCCGATCCCGAGCAGGACCGTGAAGACGAGCAGCATGCGCAGTGCGGCAACGTGCTGCCGCATGGCACCGATGAAGGACCGCATTACCGCACTCCGGGGATGAATTGGATTATCAGGTCGATGAGTTTGATGCCGAGGAACGGCATGATCAGCCCACCGACGCCGTAGATGTAAAGGTTGCGGCGCAGCATTGCGCTGGCGCTGGACGGCCGGTAGCGCACGCCCCGCAGCGCAAGCGGGATCAACGCGACGATGATCAACGCGTTGAAGATCACCGCGGACAGGATCGCCGACTCCGGCGAGTGCAGCCGCATGATGTTCAACTTGTCCAGCCCTGGATACACGGCCGCGAACATCGCCGGGATGATCGCGAAGTACTTCGCGACGTCGTTCGCGATCGAGAACGTGGTCAGTGCGCCGCGGGTGATGAGCAACTGTTTGCCGATCTCGACGATCTCTATGAGCTTCGTCGGGTCGGAGTCGAGGTCGACCATGTTGCCGGCCTCTTTCGCCGCGGACGTACCGGTGTTCATCGCCACACCGACGTCCGCCTGCGCCAGCGCGGGCGCGTCGTTCGTGCCGTCGCCGGTCATCGCGACGAGCTTGCCGCCCTCCTGCTCTCGCTTGATCAGCGCCATCTTGTCCTCGGGCTTGGCCTCGGCGAGAAAGTCGTCCACACCTGCCTCGTCCGCAATGGCCTGCGCGGTAAGGGGATTGTCACCCGTGATCATCACGGTGCGGATGCCCATCCGGCGCAGCTCGTCGAACCGCTCGGACATGCCTTCCTTGACGATGTCCTTGAGCTGGATGACGCCCAGCACTGCCGGCGCCGCCTCGTCGACGCGCTCCGCCACCACCAGCGGCGTGCCGCCGGCGGCGCTGATGCCGTCCACGATCTCGCTCGTCCGGGGCAGAACGGCGCCGCCGTTGTCGCGTACCCACGCCGTGACCGCCCCCGCTGCGCCCTTGCGCACCTGCCGGCCGGGCTGGCCGTTGTGCCGGCGCAGGTCCACTCCGCTCATCCGTGACTGCGCGGTGAACGGTACCCAGACCGCGTTGACCAGCTCACCGGTGTTCCGTTCGCGCAGTCCGTACCGTGACTTGGCGAGCACCACGACGGAGCGGCCCTCCGGAGTCTCGTCGGCCAGCGAAGACAGCTGCGCGGCGTCGGCGAGCTGATCGACGGGCACGTCGCCGATCGGGATGAAGTCGGTCGCCTGCCGGTTTCCGAGCGTGATGGTGCCGGTCTTGTCTAGCAGCAGCGTGTTGACATCTCCGGCCGCTTCGACGGCCCGTCCGGACATCGCCAGCACATTGCGCTGCACCAGCCGGTCCATACCGGCGATGCCGATCGCCGACAGCAGCGCCCCGATCGTCGTCGGGATCAGGCAGACCAGCAACGACACGATGACGATGCCGGTGATCCCGTTCGTGTCCAGCGCCGCCGTGTTCGGGATGCCTGGCTGGTTGACCTTGGCGAAGATCGCCATCGGCTGCAACGTCACGGTCGCGAGCAGGAAGATGATCGTCAGCGACGCCAGCAGAATGTTCAGCGCGATCTCGTTCGGGGTCTTCTGCCGGCTCGCTCCTTCGACGAGCGCGATCATCCGGTCGATGAAGCTCTCCCCCGGCTTCTGCGTGATCTCCACGACGATCCGGTCGGAGAGCACCCTCGTCCCACCGGTAACCGAACTGCGGTCACCGCCCGACTCCCGGATGACCGGCGCGGACTCGCCGGTGATCGCGCTCTCGTCCACGCTTGCGATCCCGTCGACGACATCGCCGTCGCCCGGGATCATCTCGCCGGCCTCGACGACCACCACGTCGCCCAGTTGCAGCTGCGGCGCCGGTACCGGTTCGGTCGCACCCTCGTAATCGCGGTTGTCGACCAGCCGACGTGCGATCGTGTCCGTCTTCGCACGCCGCAACGCGTCGGCCTGCGCCTTGCCGCGTCCCTCGGCCACCGCCTCGGCCAGGTTCGCGAACAGCACGGTCAGCCACAACCACACGACGATCAGCCAGGCGAATACGCTCGGGTCCGCGATCGCGATCACCGTCGTGAACACGGCACCGACCTCGACGATGAACATGACCGGGTTCTTGTAGAGCGTGAGCGGATTCAGCTTGCGCAGCGCGTCCGGTGTCGACTGCCACAGCATCTTCGGGTCGAGGAGGCCGGCCTGCACCCGGTGTGGACTCACCGGCCGCGACGGGCGCCCGGTTGGAGTTTGCAGCATGGTTGTCATCAGTGCAGACCCTCCGCAAGAGGACCGAGAGCGAGAGCGGGGAAGTAGGTCAGGGCGACCACGATGATCGTGACGCCGGTGAGCATGCCGACGAACAAGGTTCGGTGTGTCGGCAGCGTGCCTTCGGTGACCGGCGTTGGCGCCTGCCGCGACAGTGACCCGGCGAGGCCAAGGACGAAGATCATCGGCAGGAAGCGCCCGAACAGCATTGTGAGGCCGAGCGCGGTGTTGTACCAGACGGTGTTCACCGAGATACCTGCGAACGCGCTGCCGTTGTTGTTAGCCGCCGAGGTGAAGGCGTAGAGCACCTCGGAGAAGCCGTGCGGGCCGGTATTGAGCATCCCGGCGCGCTGCCCGGGCATCGCCATCGCGATCGCCGTTCCGGCCAGCACCAGAGCCGGTGTGGTCAACAGGTACAGCGAGGCGAACTTCAACTCCCTCCCACCTAGCTTCTTTCCTAGGTACTCGGGTGTTCGCCCGACCATCAACCCGGCGACGAACACCGTGATCACGGCCAGGACCAAGATGCCGTACAACCCGGAGCCGGTACCGCCCGGTGCCACTTCGCCGAGCATCATGTTCAGCAGCGTCATCATGCCGCCGAGGCTCGTGTACGAGTCGTGGTAGCTGTCGACCGCACCCGTCGACGTCAGCGTCGTTCCGGTGGCGAACGTCGCCGAGTCGGGCACCCCGAACCGTGTTTCTGTGCCCTCGGTGGCCCCGCCGACCGCGGTCGGCACCGTCCCGTGGTGCGCGGTCTGGAAGCCGATGTTCAGGCCCAGGCTGAGGATCGCGAGCAGCGCCATCACCGCGACGATCGTGTAGCCCTGCCGCTTGTCGCCGATGATCTTGCCGAACGTCCGCGGCAGCGAGAACGAGATGCACAGCAGCAGGAAGATCTCCAGCCAGTTCGTCCACACCGTGGCGTTCTCGAATGGGTGCGCGGAGTTCGCGTTGTAGAAGCCTCCGCCGTTCGTGCCGAGTTCTTTGATGGCTTCCTGGCTGGACACCGGACCACCCGTCAGCGTCTGCGTGCCGCCGGTGATCGTGTGGATGTCCTGGTAGTGGTGGAAGTTCTGGATCATGCCGGCGCCGACGAAGACGATCGCGAACACGATCGAGATCGGCAGCAAGATGCGCAATGAGATGCGGGTGAGGTCCACCCAGAAGTTGCCCAGCCGGTCGGTCTTGTGCCGTGCGAACCCGCGCACCAGGGCGATCGCCACCGCGATGCCCACGGCGGCGGACGCGAAGTTCTGTACGGCCAGGCCGGCCATCTGCACGACGTAGCCCAGCGCGTTTTCGCCAGAGTAGGACTGCCAGTTCGTGTTGGTGACGAAGCTCGTCGCCGTGTTGAAGGACTGGCTGCGGCTCATGAGTGGCACGTCGTACGGCGGCCAGAAGTGCTGCTGCACCCGCAGGAAGACGTACAAGAACACCACTGACACCGCGCTGAACGCCAGCATCGAGCGCAGATAGCGACCCCACGTCTGGTCAGCCTCCGGGTCGATACCGCCGACGCGGTAGACGCCTTTCTCCACGGCGAGGTGCCGCTTGCCGGTCAGCACCCGCGCCATGTAGTCGCCCAGTGGCTTGTGGACGAGCGCGAGCGCGATGATCAGCGTGCCGGCAAAGATGATGCCGGCCCACGTCGTACTCATCAGAACTTCTCCGGAAACACCAGCGCAACCACCAAGAACACGGTCACGAGCACCGACAGAATCAGCCCGATCAGATTCGCGGCACTCATAGCTTCTCCGCCCCCTTGGCAATCAACGCCAGGATCGCGAAGACCAAGATCACCAGCAGCACGAACAGCACGTCATGCACCAGGGACTCCAAAAGACGACGGGTGAACGGCACACCTGACCGGCCCGGCCAATTTCCTGCCCGGCGAAGTGAGTCAAGACGCTCCCGAAACACGTCGGTAGGGCCGAAGGCGCGTTCTCACGGCTTCATCACGCCGTCCTCCCGGCTTACTGACGCCCGGGCCCTCGATGAGCGGCACAGGTCACGGGCGCCGGCCTTCAGCCGCGACGCCCCGACAACCGGCGGGACTACGTCGGCGGCGGACTCAACGGTCGTACGCTGGCTGACGACGGCCCCGAAGTGCTGTTAACCGTGTCAGCAACACAGTGGTTCCGACCGGCCTTACATTGCGGCGTACCCAGGGTTGTGCCCTAGCCGCTTCCCGTTCGTCGTCCGGGCTAGTGATTGGAGGACAGATGAGCCAGGTCACCCGCGAGCACGTGCGCGACGTCCTCGCGCACGCGCACCTCACCCCGGAGCAGGAGCGAAACATCCTCGCGCTGTCCTACCCCGCAGACGTCGAGCAGATCGTCGCGATATTCGCCCGGTACGGCGTCACGAGGGACTGGCTGATCGATCGGCTCGGTGCGAGTCCGTGAAGCACCTCAGATGGTGGCGACCATGCCGCCGTCGATGACGAAGTCGGACCCGGTGACGTTGGCCGTTCGCTCGCTCGCGAGCAGCAGCACGAGGTCGGCCACCTCGTCCGGGCGAGAGAACCGGCCGGTAACCATGCCCGCTGCCGCGGCCGCCGCCACGTCCTGCGCGCGCTGGCCGCTGGCTCGGCTCACTCTCGCGGCCACGCCGTCGGGACCAAGCCACAGGTCCGTGGCGACCGGGCCGGGGTCGACCGTATTGACGCGGATTCCGCGGGCGCCGAACTCCTTCGACAGCGATTTGGCGAAGTTCACCAACGCCGCCTTCGCTGCCGAGTAGTCGATGACGGCCGGGTCAGGCAGGCGCGCATTGAGCGATCCGACATTCACGATCGCGCCACCCTGGCGGGCCAGCATCACCGGCAGCGCGCTCCGCGTGGCACGTACCGCAGCCATCAGGTTCAGATTCAGCGTCGCCAACCACATGTCGTCGGTCACCGCGAAGAATCCGTCGAGTCGCGGCGGCGCCGCGCCGACGTTGTTCACCAAGATGTCGAGATCGGCGCCCGCGGCAGCGACCAGCCGCGCCGGGCCGTCCACGGTCGACAGATCGACCTCGACCGGCATCACCGCACCTCCGGCGGCGAGCTCGTCCAACTCGCCGGAGATCTTCAGTGCCCCGGCGACGACGCGTGCCCCTTCAGCAGCAAGCCCACGGGCAATCGCGAGGCCAATGCCCCTGCTCGCGCCGGTGACGACAGCCGTCTTGCCGGCCAGCCCAAGATCCATGCGACGATGCTACGGGGCGCGGTCAGCCGTCACGCTTCCGTCATGCTACAGAAGCGCGCGCAGATCCGACGCCGACGTGCTGTACAGCGCGGCTGTAGCCGCAGTCACCTCTATGACCGGCACGTATCCTTCGAAGCGGACGCCGACGGCGCAGCCCCGTCGGCTGATCCACGTTGTCCCGGCTTGCCGTGACGAGGAGACCCACCATGCCCAACCTGCTGCGCCTGACCGCCCGCGTGCTCACCGGATCGACCTATGTAGCGCTCGGCGTCGATACGGTCCGCACGCCGGAAGGCCGCGTCGACCACGCCGCCCCGGTGCTGGCCGCCGTACGCCGTCACGTACCGCTTCCGACTGACGATGCGCTGATGGTGAGAGCGAACGGCGCTGCCCAGGTGTTCGCCGGCGCTTTTGCTGACGGTCGGCGTGGTGCCGAGGTTGTCCGCGTGGGTACTGCTCGGGTCGCTGGTCCCAACCACGATCGCCGGCCACGCATACTGGACCGTCGACGATCCGGCGGCCCGCGGGCAGCAACGGGTCCAATTCCACAAGAACATGGCCATGATCGGCGGACTGCTCTACGCAGCACTAGGCCCGGGAACCGGTGCGCAGCCGGCCTAGGCCTCGAGCGACGGTTCGTCGGGCGCCGACAGGCTCAGGACCGCGCCGGCAACCGCTGGCGATCTGCTGATCTTCGCCTCGAGCGCACGTAGGCGAACGGCAACGTGTGATTCGGTGTCGTCGCCGGTGAGGTCGACGTCGCCGATCACGGACACCATGCGCGGCCCGACGACCTCGAGGCGCAGATATGTCACCCGGGCCACTTCCGGCGCATTCATCAGCGCAGTGAGCGCAGCTGTGCGCACCCGAGGGTCGGCCTCCTCGCCGACCAGGAAGCGCCGATTTCGGTTGATCAACACGCCCGCCACCACCGCGAGCAGCACTCCCACAAGAATCGACCCGACCGCATCGGGAATCGTGGAGCCGGTCGCCTCGTGTGCCCCGAGGCCGGCGGCCGCGATGACCAGGCCTATCAGCGCGGCGGAATCCTCCGCGAACACCGCTCGGAGCGTCGGATCCGAGGTCGCCAGCACGTGTTCGAGGAGGTCACGCTGCAATGATTCGGCCTCTTCTTTCGCCTGCCGGGCCGACTGGAGGAACGAGATCGCTTCCAGCACAAAGGAAACCGCCAACACGACGTAGCCGACAATGAAATCGCTGGCCGGTTCCGGGTGAATGAGCTCCTGTATGCCGTGCGTGACCGAGACGGCGGCGCCCGCGACAAACAGGCCCAGCGCCGCGAACAGCGACCAGACATAGGCCTCGCGGCCGTGACCGAACGGATGGGCGCGGTCGGGCGGACGGTGGGAGCGCCGGTTGGCGACGACGAGGAAGATCTCGTTGCCGGTATCTGCCCATGAGTGCGCCGCCTCGGCGACCAGTGATGCGGAGCCCGTTATCAAAGCGGCGACGGTTTTCGCCGTCGCGATGAGTGCATTGGCGACGAAGGCAACCAACACCGTCGTGAGGGACTCGGTTCCGTTCGACGCGATCGCCCCGAGTACGGGCAGCTCGTCCGCGTGCCGGTGCGCTTCGTCGACGACCGGTGCGGGAGCCTCGTCACCATTCTGCTCGTCTGCCACGCACCGATCCTGGCACTCGATCGCCACACGGCCCGGCGCCTATCCGGTACGGGGGCGTTGCAGTCCCACCGCCATGACCTCGGCCCAGGCTGTGTCAATCTGATTCACAGTCATGCGTCAGTCCTTTCGCGGCCGGCCGGATGTCACGCGGCGCGGCCGGCCTTGAGTGCGGCCGCGGTGTCGACGGCCAGGCGGGCCTGGTAGCGGGCCGCTTCCAGCGCCACGTCGTCTGGCGGGCCCTCGCCCGTCACGTGGGACGTGCCGTAGGGGTTGCCCAACTTGAGCTGGACGGGGTCGGTGTACCCGGGGGCCACGATGATGCCGCCCCAGTGGTAGAAGGTGTTCCCCAGCGCCAGGATGGTCGACTCCTGGCCACCGTGGGTTGTGTTGCTGGCGGTGAAAGCCGAGTACACCTTGCCGGCGAGTTTGCCCGCAAGCCACAGGGGCCCAGTGGTATCGATGAACGCCCTGAGCTGGCTGGCTGGGTTGCCGAAGCGCGTTGGGGTGCCGAACAGAACCACGTCGGCCCAGTCCAGGTCGTCGAGGCTGGCCTCGGCGACCTCGGCCGTGTCCTGGATGTGTCGGGCCCAGTCGGGCCTGGCGTTGATTGCTTCCGGTGGGGCCAGTTCGGCGACCTTGCGCAGTCGCACTTGTGCGCCGGCTTTCTCTGCGCCCTCGGCGGCAGCTTGCGCCAGGGCGTGCACGGTGCCGGTAGAGCTGTAGTAGATGATCGCCGCATTTACGTGTTGCATGGTCGGTGTCCTGTCGCTAGGCGGTGTATTCGTCTCACAAGTCCGACGACACGGTCTCCCGGAGTGTGAGGCTAGACGCCGACCTGACAGTTCGCTGCGCAGTCTCGTCGAACTGGTGAGGGCAGAGACGACCGAGGGGGTCGGCCACACCATGAACACCCCGTCCCAGCCAGGACAGGGCCGGCTCGATCCGAGCCTGGACGCGATCATGAGCGAGCGGCGTCAGCTGATCAACCTCGCGTACCGACTGCTCGGCTCCCTGGCCGATGCCGAGGACGTAGTGCAGGAGACCTACGCCCGCTGGTACGCCCTGTCCCGACAGCAGCAGGAAGTCATCGAATCCCCTGGCGCTTGGCTGACAACGGTCGCGAGCCGCATTTGCCTCGACCTGCTCGGCTCGGCCCGGTCGCGGCGCGAGCGGTACGTCGGCGAATGGATCCCCGAGCCACTACCCGATCGTACGGAGTGGATCAACGGACGCTCCGGCGGCGGCCCCGCCGACCCGGCCGACCGGGTCACCCTCGACGAGTCGATCAACATGGCCTTCCTCGTCGTGCTCGAATCGATGACCCCGGCCGAGCGCGTCGCGTTCATCCTGCACGACGTCTTCCGCTACTCCTTCGCCGAAGTCGCCAAGATCGTCGGCCGTACGCCAGCGGCATGTCGTCAGCTGGCCTCCTCGGCGCGCCGCCGCATACGCGAGTCGCAGGCTCCCGCGACACCCGCGCCCCAGCAGGCCGACATCGTCAGAGACTTCAAGCGTGCCTGGCAAGCGAGGGACATCAACGCCCTCATCGGCCTGCTCGACCCCGACGCGACGGCGACCGGCGACGGTGGCGGTCTCGTCAGGGCCGAGCCCCACCCGGTCGAGGGCGCCGAGCAGATCGCGCGGTTCTTCGCCGACCGGGCCGGCCCGGCGTCCGAGCTGACAATCCTGGAACGCACGGTGAACGGTCAGCCCGGCCTCGTGATCCAGCTGGACAGCGTCACCGTGAACGTCATGGCCTTCGATATTGCAGGCGGCCGGATCAAGCACATCTGGGCCGTACTGAACCCCGACAAGCTGCGGCCGTGGACCACAGGCTGACCCGGCCCTCCTACATCTTAAGCCAAGATACATCTTGACAGATAATCTCTAGAGATGCATTTTACAGATGTAACCAGTCAGCCAGCCAACACACGGAGCCACCGATGACCACCACCGACTACCTGCTCTACACCGGCCTGTGGGCTTCGCCTACGGCTCCACCCACTGGTTCGCGGGCTCCCTCGACGCCTTCTCCCGCTCCCACCATGTCACTGCGAACACCTACGCCGCCGCCTTCGTCCTCATGGTGCTCACCATGATCACCGTCCGCGCCTGTTCCGGCCGCCGCCGTGGGCAACAGGTACGAAGGCGTCTACGGCGGCGTCGCCGTCCGTGTGCCCGCCAACCAGGTGTCGGAGCTTCTCGCGCTGCCGGGCGTGGCCGCGGTCCAGGCCGACACCTTGCACAAGCTGAACGCCGACCCGGTCAACGACGACGACGCGTCCTTCATCGGCGCGAACGCCGCGTACGACGCGCTGGGGTCGAGCGAGACGGCCGGCAAGGGCGTCATCATCGCGGACGTAGACACCGGCGTTTGGCCGGAGCACCCGTCCTTCGCGGCCCGTAGCGATCTCACGGCGCCCCCGGCGACGGCCGACGGGCACGCCCGTGCGTGCAACTTCGGGACCAACCCACTCACCGGAACTCCGTTCGTCTGCAACGACAAGCTGATCGAGGGGCAGGTATTCCTCGACACCTACAACAGCGTCCTTCACGACGAGCTCTACCCCACGACGGCCCGTGACTCCAACGGTCATGGCACGCACACCACCAGCACCGCCGGCGGCAACCCGATCGCGCACCCGACGCTGTTCGGCGTCGATCGTGGCCCGATCCAGGGAATCGCCCCAGGGGCCTACCTCATGTCCTACAAGGCGCTCGGGCCACAGGGCGGCTTCGACTCCGACCTGGTCGCCGCGATCGAGCAGGCGATCTACGACGGGGCCAACGTCATCAACTACTCCATCGGCCCCAACACGCCGCAGAGTGCCTACACAGCACCCGACGACCTCGCGTTCCTCGATGCATTCGATGCGGGCGTGTTCGTGAGCACCTCCGCGGGTAACTCCGGACCCGGGACCGCGTCGCACCTAGGCCCCTGGGAGATGACGGTCGGCGCGACGACGCTTTCGCGGGCATTCACCTCAACGGCGACGCTGACAGCGACCGGCGGCGCCAGCCTGACGATCACCGGCGCGTCGATCATGCCCGGAATCCCGACTCCCGCCTCGGTCGTCGAGGCATCGGATGCGCCGTACTCCGACGGGCTGTGCGGCCATCCCGCGGCGCCGGGCACGTTCACCGGAAAGATCGTGATCTGCGTGCGCGGCGGCATCAACGCCAACGGCGCGATCGGACGTGCCCAGAAGGGGTTCGACGTCGCTCAGGGCGGCGCCGCCGGCATGTTCCTGATCAACCCGGTGGTCGAGGACACCGAGACCGACAACCACTTCCTGCCGGCCGTCCACTTCGATGCCCCCGCCGGCAACCAGCTGCAATCGTTCATGTCGGGCCACACAGGCGTGACGGCGACGTTCACGACGGGGCAGAAGTCCGTCGGTCAAGGTGACGTGATGGCCGCGTTCTCCTCGACCGGTCCGGGCGGCGACTTCCTCAAGCCCGACATCGCCGCGCCGGGCGTGCAGATCCTCGCCGGCAACACCCCGACGCCGACCGATGTCGCATCCGGGCCGTCCGGGCAGCTGTACCAGGCGATCGCCGGCACGTCGATGTCCGCGCCGCACATCACCGGATCGGCCGCGCTGGTCTTGGCGTTGCATCCCGGGATGACGCCCGCCGAAGTGAAGTCAGCGCTGATGATGACTGCCAACACCGATGTCGTGCAGGCGGACGGATCGACGCCGGCGAAGCCGTTCGACGACGGTGCCGGGCGGGTTGACCTCAACGGAGTCGTCGACCCCGGCCTCGTCCTGAACGTCACGCAGGCGCAGATGGACGCCGTACTCACCGATTCGATTCACCGAGTCGACCTGAACGAACCGTCGGTGTACGACGCGTCCTTGCCGGGCAAGGTCACGACAACCCGCACGTTCACGAACATCACCTCGCGTGCGGCGACGTACAACGTCACGGCCACATCGACCTTGCCCGGTGGCGTCACCGTCTCGCCGGGCACGATCCACGTGCCGCCTCACGGAACCGCGGTCGTCCGCGTCACCCTCAGCGGCGTCAACGGCACGGTTGGCAACACGTACACGGGCCAGATCGACCTGACACAGACGAAGGATGGTTCGAATCACCTGCACCTGTCGGTGGCATTCACGCCGAGTGATGCGTCGTCCGCACCGCTCGTTACCGTCGCCAGCTCGTGCACCCCGTCGTCGATCGCCGTCAAGGCTCAGACGACGTGCACTGCACACGTGCAGAACAACGCGTTCGATGCGGCGACAGTCAACGCGACGATGCGCTCGACGAGCGAATTGAAGCCGGTCTCGTCGCCGTCCGGCGTCCGGGTCGGTCAGGAGATGACCTTCGGTCCGGTGAATCTCGCGGCAGCTACGCCGCCGAAGCCCAACGTAGCGGCAGGCTCGAGTCCGGCCGGATACCTCGACCTCGCCCAGTTCGGGATCCCGTTGCGGTCGATCGGTGACGAGCAGATCGTCAACTTCAACGTGCCGTCATTCGTCTACGACGGGCAGTCGTACGCCCAGTTCGGCATCGTCTCCGACGGCTACCTCGTCGTGGGCGGAGGCGACGGCAACGACATTCAGCCGACGCCGCCCAACATCCCCAACCCGGCGCGTCCGAACAATGTGCTCGCGCCGTTCGGGAACGACCTCGACGGTGGTGCCGGTACGGTCGCCGGGCCAGGGGTACCGCATCGGCGTGCTCTCCGACGGTGTCCACAGCTGGATCGTCGTGCAGTGGAACGAGCACCCGTTCGGCGAGTCGGCGTCGACCCTGGAGACGTTCCAGGTCTGGATCGGCGTCAACGGGACGCAGGACATCTCGTACACCTACGACGCGAGTCACCCACTCACCGATCCCGGCACCCCCTTCCAGGTCGGCGCCGAGGACACCAGCGGCCAGTTCGGCAACAGCGTGCCGGGAATCCCCAGCGCCGACCTCGTCGTCGACAGCACGCCGGGTGTGCCCGGCGGGTCGGCGAGCTTCACCTCGACGTGGCGCGGGGTAAGCCCGGGAACGGGCACGGTCGAGACGGACGTGACGGACAGCGTTGCGCGTGACACCGCGGTGAGTCGAGCGAACGTGACCGTGACGCGGTAGAGGGAGATCCCGCCCGCCGATATAAGCCCCGGACAGCCTCAGAAGAGGAAGCGGGTCAGGCCGCCCGGTTCGGTCGCCGAGACCACGATCGCCGAGCGTGGCACGATGCGGTACACGTTCCACGGCGGCGGCCCTTGTGACGGTGCGTTGAACGGGGCAGTGATGCCCGATCCGCTGCTGTCTGGCTCCGCCGGCCAGCCGCTTGCCGCCCACGCCTTCGCGGCGCGCGCCACTGCGCCCGGCTCGGTCACGCGCACGGCGTCACCCTCGACCACGAGGTCCGCGTCGCGGATCGACACTGCGACCGAACACCGCGGATCACGGGCGACGTTGCGCCCCTTGCGGGTACCCGCGCCCGTCTGGAACCAGAACGTGCCGTCGACCCAGACGGCACCCACGGCAGTCACATGCGGGCTGCCGTCCTCATTGACCGTGGACAGCCACGTCGTGCGGGAATTCGCCGCGTCGGGAGCCGGCGCCGAACCCGCATCGAGCTTCTCGACAACCGCGGCCCAATCCACCGGTGGCAGCCCATCGGCCTCACCCAGATTGATGACCTCCATTTGTTGAACCTACCCGCCCGTTTCGCCGGCAAGCGCAAATCCGCAACACCGCTTGCCTCCATGACGACCGTTGACCACGATCCGGTGCATCGGAGTACGTTCGTACGGGTGCTCGGCCCAGGGGACGGAGTCAGCATGTTCGTTGAGACCGTGACTGCTCCGCGGGAACTCTGGCAGCAATGGACCAGCCGTCTCCGCCTGGTCTCCGAGCCCCCGTCGGCCCTGGCTGCCCTCGTCGCGTGGGACGTCGGCGACGATACGATCACCAGCGTCCACGTCTGGGACAACCCGTCAGCAGTCGCCGATTTCTTCGTCGAACGCGTCCAGCCACTGATCGAGGCGGAAGGCCCGCCGGATTACAAGCCGGTTCGACACGGGAACGCCGTCGCCGCGTACTTCCGGGCCCAGGCGCCCCAGCGGTGATCAATAAGCCCAGTGGCGCAGAAGATCGACTTGAAGTGATCACGACGCGCGCAGCATCGAGGTCTGGTCTGGGTAGGGCAGTGCCGGGGTGAGGCCGCGGAAGCGCTGCTCCGTGACGCCCGCAGCGGCGATGGCGCGCCGGTAGCGTGCTCGCCGGGTGTTGTCATACACGATGAGGCCACCGGGCGCCAGGCGGGACAGCGCCGCGCTGAGGCAGGCCTCGCGGGCTCGGCCGTCGATCACCACGAGGTCGAAGGGGCAAGGCACGCGCTCGATCGTGCTGACGTAATCGCTGAAGTCGAGCCCGGCGTAGCCGCTCTTGGCCGAGGGCACTACCGGGGAGGCGGATGGCACCGGCTCGACGACGTGCAGGGTGACGTGCGGGTACGCCTCGAGCATCGGTCGCAGATGCTCGGCGAATCGCGCGTCGTGCTCGACCGAGTGCACCTCGTCGGCGCGCCGTGCCAGCCAGACGGTGCTCGCACCGGAGCCGTACTCGAGGACTCGGATCGGACGCTGCTGCGCCGCAAGCCAGGTGTCCACGATGTCGATCGCGCGGTACGTCCACCACGGCACGTCCAAGTCGACCATCGCGCGGACGTCGTGCACCTTGGTGAGGCTGTGGGCCCAGTGCCGCAGCCGGCGCTCCCGCGCCGGCGACTCGCGCGCCAGCAGGCCGACCTTGGTGAGTGCGCGACCCATCCCGCGGGCTCCGGTCGCGTACGCCCTTTTGCTACGGGTCACCAGCTGGCTCTTGTACGCGTACGACAGACCCAGCACTCCGCCGACCGCGTCCACGACGACGAGGACCAAGCGGGCGGCGGCCGCGACGGCCGTCGCCTCGGCAGCGGGCAGCCCGCTCAACGCGACGAATACCACCTCGCGCAACCCAATGCCGGCCGGCACCGGTAGGGCGAGAAATCCGATCGCCCAGGCAGCGACCGTGGCGAACATGACGCGGGCGAGGTCCTGGTGCTCGCCCAGAGCGCGAGCGATCGCCGCCGACGAAGCCCCGAGCAGCAGCCAGGTCGGCAGTGACCACGCGACGAGGCGGAGCATGCCCGGCCACGACAGCGGTTCGGTGCTCAGCCGGCCGCGGCTGATCCGCTGCCCGACCGCCAGCAGCCGGTGCAGCACCGCAGGGTGCGCTGCGACGAGCGCGATCGGGACGAGCGCGATCAACGCCCATCCCCACGAGGCCGCAATCGGCGCGAGCACACCGCAGACGACCATCGCGGCCGCGCACATGCAGCCATACGCGATCAACGTGGTCGCGTAGCCGGTGCCGCGGCGAACGCCGCCGCGCGCGGCCAATTCGCCGCGGCCCACGACCGGCCAGATCCCACCCGGAACGTACTTGCCCAGCTCACCGCCGAAATACCACGACAACGACAGGGCGAGGCCGCGCTGGTGGCCGAACGCTGCGAGGCACTTCCACCAAAGGACGCCCAGCCCGGTCATCGAGAGCGCGCCGCAGCCCAGAGCTAACGCCATCCACGCCGGCGACGCGTGCTCGACGGACGGGCCGATCCTCGACCAGTCATCGACGAGCGTCTTGACACAGAAGGCAACCGCGGCCAGGGCTACCAGCAGGCCGGCCACCCGAACCAGCCGTGCCGGCGCCTGCCGTCGTCGCCGATGCTGCGGCCGCTCAGGCGTGTCCGGCAAGTCGGAGAGCTCCAGGACTGACGTGGAAGCCGCGCTGCCTCCAACGTCGGAGCCGCCAGTCGGGTGAGCCATTGCCACCTCCTCGTCGATCCGTGTCCACACTTTTATAGCGTATCTATAGACTTAGTCGAATAGCTGATCCGAGTCTCCCCAGCAAGCTGGCCCCAACAGGAGGTTGACCATGGAGGACAGGCAGTGACGACGACGTTGCCGGCGAGGACGAACCAGCTCTCCCAGCTCTCACTCCACGAGGATCCGAGTCGCAGCACGCTGGACGTCACGATCGTGTTGCCTTGCTACAACGAGCAAGATCATGTCCTGACCGAGCTGGAGCGCATCGCCGCGGCCATGGACGCGAGCCCGTTCAGCTACGAGATCCTCGCGATCGACGACAAGTCCACTGACGACACGCTTCGCGTGCTGACTGAGGCGCAGACACGGTTTCCGCGTTTGCGGGTAATGGCGTTCCGCCGCAACGGGGGATCCGGCACAGCCCGGCGGATCGGCACCGCGGAGGCATACGGTCGCATCGTCGTGTGGACCGATGCCGACATGACGTATCCGAACGAGCGGATCCCGCAGTTCGTCCAGTACCTGATCGACAACCCGGATGTCGACCAGGTCGTCGGCGCTCGCACCAGCGAGCGGGGCACGCACAAGCTCCTGCGCGTGCCCGCGAAATGGCTGATCCGCAAGCTCGCCGAGCGGCTCTCGTCGACGAAGATCCCCGACCTGAACTCCGGCTTCCGCGCATTCAAGCGGGACGTGTCGCTGCCTTACTTGCGTCTATTGCCGCCGGGCTTCTCCTGCGTCACCACGATCACGTTGTCGTTCCTGTCCAACCAGCGCACGGTCGACTACCTGCCCATCGAGTACGCGAAGCGCGCGGGCCGGAGCAAGTTCCATTTCATCAGCGACGCGTACCGCTACATCCTTCAAGTGTTGCGGATGATCATGTACTTCAACCCGATCAAGGTGCTTATGCCGATTGCCCTGTGGCTCGTCGGAATCGGCGTAGTCAAGGCGGTCGTTGACCTGGTCCGCTTCCCACTGCAGATCGCCACGAGCACCCTGCTGCTGATCGTGGCCGGGCTGCTGGTCGGCGCTATCGCGCTGCTCGCCGATCTCATCGTCCGATCCCGTGCCGACTAGGGTCGGTGCCCGCCCGGACGACGAGATCCGCGCGCTGGACGTGCCGGGTGGATGCGAATCACATGCGGGTGGCGTCAGCTGTCCTGTCCGCGGGGCTGAGCGGAGGCTGTAGTGGAGGGCTTCTACGGGTCCGAGTTCATCTGCAGGCGGTCGTATCTGGCTAGAAGCGGAAAGAAGTGGCCGGCGATCTGCCTGAGGACGCCGATGATGCGCCGGGGTGGAAGGTCCGCTGCGGGGCTGTCGAGCTCGGCCGGGAGTGGCAGCCCGAGTTCCTGGGCCTTGGCGATGAGCGCGGGTGCGATGCCTTTGCCGAGGGTGCTTAGCGCCTGGCCCACCACTTCGGGGTCCATCGTCCACTCGGGCACCGGACGGGCCGTGACGGTGGCCCAGGTGTCTGGGTCGCGGGGCGTGTCGAGGGAGAAGACGTGCTCGAGGGTGCGGGCCGAGGCGTCTCGCAGCGTGAATGCCTCACCGAGTCCCAGCTCTTGCGCAGCGTGGCGATCAGGGAGGTGTGCCGGTATTCCTCGTTGTAGACGGAACCCGGTGCGATCCACGGGGAGACGAGGATGGCCGGTACCCGGTAGCCGGAGCGGTCGAAGGTGAAGCCGAACTCGCCCGGGGGTGCGAATGGGTCCGGTGGCGGGACCGGCCCGGGAGGGACGTGGTCGTAGGTGCCGCCGGGCTCGTCCCAGCCGATCAGCAGTGGGGTGTTCCATACGTTTGGGCCCGTCTGTGAGGTGGCGGACCGGTAGGCGGTGAACACCCGTTGCAAGAATGCCTCGCCGGCCAGCATCGCGGACGGGTTGTCCATAGCCAGGTCCACCGTGTCAGAAAACGACCGCCCGAATGCGGGGTGGTAGTCACCGTGCCCGCCCAGCATGTTCGGCTCGATGAGCGAGAAGTCCGGCAGGGTGCCCGCTGCGGCGTCTTTTTCGAACTCGGCGAAGGGAACGAAGTGGGTGGCCAGCCGGTCTTTCAGCCGGGGATAGTGGATCACTCCGGTGAACGAGATCGGCATCGGCTCCATGATGTAGACCTTCCAGGTCCGCCCATGCGCCTCCAGCCGGTCGAAGATCGTCTCGGCATTGTTCTTGGCCAGCCACTTGCCGATCGGGCTGTTCACCACGAACCCCGACGAGGTCGCCGCCGTCCAGAACGAGCGGTTCATGAACGTCTGCGAGGGCACCTCGCTGAACCAGTGGTCGAAGACCCCGAAGTCGCGGGCGATGCCGCTGAGCACCGGCAGCTGCTCGGGCGTGCACTCGGTCATGATGTGCGCGTACTCGTCGTAGGTCGGCTGGCGGCCGGTCTCGCCGGTGAAGGTGGAGATGTAGTCGGTCACGAACCCATCCATCGCCGGGACCGCCCCCGGCGGCGGCACATTCCACGGAGCCGTTACGGCCTCACCGATCTTGGACCGGTTGTGGTCGTCGATGCTGTTGAACAGTTGGGTGTTGGTGTGGAAGTACTCCTCACCGGAATCCGGGTTGGGTGAGTCCATGTCGGTGGCGACGCTGTACGGAACCACCTTGCGTTCAGCACCGTGCTCGGCCCACGCGGGAATGGGATTGCTCAGCTGCTTGCCGATGACCCCGTCGAAGTCCTTGCCATCGCCCGGGCCGTACAAGTGCCCCAGCACGTTGTCCAGCGACCGGTTCTCGAACAGCACCACCACGACGTGATCCAAGGCGTGGGACCCATCCCGTGCCGGCATCAGCCATCCCTCCCAAGCCAACAGACTGCGACCACGTCCGGTTCCTGAGCACCGTCGATAGGCTGCGCGGCCCCGCACAATTCGAACCGCATCCGCGATCCTCGGCGCCCGACGTGGGCACAACCTCACCCCGCACGCATGAAGAGCACCCGCTTCCGCACCGGCCTCGCCGTCCCGCTTATCAGCTGGGACCGTGCGCCTACCCATACCGCCGCCCGGCCGCCGACGCGGACATCCCCCCGCCAGCACCGCCAGCACCGCCAGCACCGCCCTTTTCATCGAACGCCAGTTCGACTAATGTCAGGCCATGGTGCTACCTGCCGATCACGACGCGTCTCGGTGCACGGCACGGTCCAGCCGCGGCCGGTGCCAGCTGTTCAGCGACCACGACGGGCACGACCACGCCGTCATGATCTACACCGGCGACCGGATTTACTCCCGCGGAACCGGCAGGACGAGGCCGAGGCAGGTGATCCGCTGGGGCGCCGCCGGCGACGAACGGACCGACCCTGGCGACGAATGGGGCGCCGCGGCCACTCGCAAGCCGCCCTGGCACAGCATGGGCGCCGAGGAGTAGCGCCACGCGCCTGGCGCAACGGGCCGGCTTGATCAAGTAATGGAACAGGAACGGCTCGGTTGTAGTTAATAGTGGTAACCATTCCCGACTAGTGCCGAGGAGGCCACAGTGGCCCGCTCCAGGGATGCCCGAGCCATCGTCCGACTGGTGAGCAGCGCGCGCACCGGCTACTCGTACGTCACGACCAAGAGCCGGCGCAACGATCCGGACCGGCTCGTGCTGCGCAAGTACGACCCGGCCGTGCGCCGGCACGTCGAGTTCCGCGAAGCCCGCTAACCCGGGACGCCCCTATCCGAATCGATCCGAGAGGAACCTCCATGAAGAAGCGCAACTCGCTGCGATCGCTGGCCGCCAAGGACGGGGCGATCGTGGTGCGCCGCCGCGGGCGGCTGTTCGTGATCAACAAGAAGCACCCGCGCTGGACCGCCCGGCAAGGCTAACCACAGCGGACGCCCGCGAGCCGCTAGGCCGGCGGGTACCGCCATGGTGAGCCGGCACACCGCACGGTGTGCCGGCTCACGCTTATTGTCAGCAGGTCACGCGCGCGACCTGGGCGGTGGGCTGCCCGGCGGCGTTGGTCGCGTATTGGACGTGGCCGTTGACGTTCACCATGTTGCCGGCGGCGTCAGCTCCGTGGAAGGACACGGTGGCGTGGTCAACGCCGTTCTGCTTGTTGTCCTCCTGACCGAACCATGTGGTTAGGTGCCCGGTGTACAGCGCGGGGCCGCTGGTGTCCACGATGACGTTCCCGTCGCTGTCGAACTGCACCGGCTGCACCACCGGGTACACCGCTGCGTCGCCGGTGAAGGTAGACGTGAACCAGAAGTCCTGTGCCTTGTTCACGGTGACGTGCTGCACCGCGTTGCCGTCAACGGACACGATCGCGAGCGTCGGGTTCGCCCAGCAGCCGGCCGGCAGCGCAGGCGCGTCCTGCGGCAGGAAATCGATCACGATGATGCCGGCGGCGCCGGCGCCATGGACGTGCTGGGTTTGTGTTGTCGACCCATTGCCGCCGGCGAACGCGGCCGACGCCGGTATCAGCGTGGCCGCCGCCGCAGCGATGATCACCGCCGCCGTACGACAGCGCAGCAAAGCACGAAGCATCATTGATCCCCCCGAATCAACACGCGTCGCGGCCCCCTGCCGCGACGGTGCAGACAACATAGCCGCGAACGCGCCATGACGTGCGGATCAACGTTAAGAGCTTGCTAAGTACACAGCACCGAGCCGTCACAACCGGCTCATCCACGACTTTGCCGAAATCGCCGTCGGCCACATGCCTGTGGCCGGCCGCTGACCACTCCCGGATCCAGGCACCGCGCAGAGCGTGAGCGAGCTTCGGTGCACTCCGCGCCACACGGCAGCGCCGCGGTTGTCTTCCGGATTGCTCGTGGTCGACGGGAGCCGGTCAGTTGGTTCCTGACTTGGTGAAGAGCCGAATCGCGACTGTGAGGGTGATGGCTGCATACGCGACGACAACGGCTAGGGAGAGCAGGGCCATGCGCGTCGGATCGCTCATGCCCCAGATGTTGTGTAGGGCCTGGGTGCCTTGGGGGGTCAGCCCGTAGCGGAACAGGGCCACGGCGTGGGTTAGCGGAAGGACTTTCGCAATGCCGTCGAGCCATGCGGGAAGCGAGGTGATGGGGTAGAGGGTGCCGGCGAAGAAGAACGGGACGATCGCGATCGGCGGTACCAGGCCGGTGTACTCCTCGGCATTGGTGATCTTGGTTGCGAAGGTTTCTGCCAGGCCGTAGACGAACACCGCGAGCGCGACCGCAGCCGCGGCGAACCACAGCAGATGCCGCCCGGAGTGGAAGTGGGCGCCGCGCAGCGCGGCGGCGAAGATCAGGACGGTGACCTGCAGGGTCGTGATCACGAGGGCGGCCAGCAGGTTGCCCAGCACGATCGAGGACCGGCGGATGGGGGCAACGAGCAGTTCGCGCATCGCGCCTTGCTGCCGGTCGGTGAGTACGCCGAGGCCGGAGAACATGCAGTTGACGGGGATGAGCAGGCCGGCGGCGGCGAGGGCGACGAAGGTCATGTACGTGCGGTGCTGTCCGGGCGTCCCGAGCGTGTTGCCCAGCGCGGGTGCGACGATCAGCGCGAACAGGACAGGGGCGAGCACAGGTATGGCGACTGCCCGCGGCGAGCGGATCGTTAGCGCCAGGCGGCGCAACGCAAGCGCGGGCACGACGTTGGTGGGGCGGGAGATGGTGGGCGCCGCCAGGATGGTGGGCGTCGCCGTCGCTGTGGTTGCGGTCATCGGTGGTCCTTCGTGTCAGTTGTCGGTTCCGGCGGTGATGCGCGCGCCGGTGAGGCGGAGGTAGACGTCGTCGAGGCTGGGTCGCCGGGTGGTCGCGGACTGCACCGTCACCGAGAACTCGTTCAGCGCTTGGCTGATCTGCTGGGCGGACACGTCACGCAGCGACGCGGTGACGGTGAATCCGGTGACGGCAATGTCCTGCTTGGCGATGCCACGTCCGCGTAGCACCGCGATCGCCTTGTTCGGGTTGGCCACGCGTAGGTCGAGCACCTCGGCGCCGACCGAGGCGAGCAGGTTGCGCGGACTGTCGCAGGCGACGATGCGGCCGGCGTCGATGATGGCGAGCCGATCGCAGAGTCGCTCGGCCTCGTCGAGGTAGTGCGTGGTCATGATGATCGTGACACCGGTGCGTTCGCGGATCGTGGTGATCGCGTCGAACAGGTCGTGCCGCACCCGGGTGTCCAGGCCGACGGTCGGTTCGTCGAGGAACAGCACCTGCGGGGCGGACAGCAGCGCGCGCACGATCTCCAGCCGCCGCCGCTCCCCGCCGCTGTAGGTGGCGACCGAGCGGTCGAGAAGGTCGGTGATACCAACGGCGTCGCTGAGTTGCTCGTAGCGTGTGCGCCCGGCGGTGGGTTCTACGCCCCACAGGCGCAGGTGCAGCATCAGGTTCTGCCGGCCGGTCAGCGGCCGGTCGACGACCGTGTCCTGGAAGACGACGCTGCTGACGGCCCGGGTGGCGGTGGGGTTGGAGGCGACGTCGATGCCGCCGAGGGTGGCCCGCCCGGACGTCGGTTTGACCGTGGTGGTCAGCATCCCGATCGTCGTGGACTTGCCGGCGCCGTTGGGCCCGAGCAGGCCGAACGCCTCGCCGTGCTCGACCGAGAAGCTGATCCCGTCCACCGCGCGCACGCCGCCCCGGTAGATCTTGACGAGCTGGTCGGCCTCGACCGCTGGTGTGGTGGTCATGGTCATTGTGCTGTCCTTCGTGGTTGCTTGCCCGAGACGACATTGACGAGGTGGCCCTCCGGATCGCGGTACATCATCGAGCGGGTGCCCCACGGCTGGGTGGTCGGTCTGAACAGCCACTGAACGCCGAGTCCGCCGATGCGGTCGAACTCCCTGTCGACGTCGTCGACGAGGAAATCCAGGATCACTTCACCCCGCCGGACCGCGTTCGGCCTGGCGCCGCCGGCCACGGGCTGGTGGTCCTCGGTGAAGCGCGGTCGTGAGAAACCCACGCTCATCGCACCGGCCGGTACCTCGACGTAATAGTCGTTGACGGTCGGGGACGTGCCGACGAGCAATGCGTAGTGCTGCGCGAGTGCCGCAACGTCCTCGGTCACGAACCGCGCCTGTATGAGTCGCATGACATACACGACGGGCGGAGGCACCGGAGTGTGACGCTGCACGCCGCGTCACACTGCAGGTGTTCCGATCGTCCTTGATGTTGTGGCGGATTCAGAGGTGGCGGCGCGGGCGCAGGTCAGCGATGTGTGGGCCCGGCACCGGCCGTACCTGGTCGGTCTGGCGTTCCGGATGCTCGGCGACATCGGCGAGGCGGAGGACACCGTACAAGAGGCCTTCGCCCGGCTGATCGCCGCCGACGTCGCCGACATCGCCGACGCGCGTGGCTGGCTCACCGTGGTCACCAGCCGGCTGTGCCTGGACCAGATCCGCTCGTCGCGCCGGCGCCTGCAACACGCGCACGACCTCGACGCGATGGAGTCGCGCCTGCCCGGCATCGGACCGTCGTTCGTCGACCCGGCAGACCGGGTGACACTCGACGACAGCGTGCGCCTTGCTCTGACCGTCGTGCTGGACCGACTCACTCCGGCCGAACGCGTGGTGTTCGTGCTGCACGACATCTTCCAGGTGCCGTTCGAGGCCGTCGCCGAGACGGTCGGCCGCAGCGCACCGGCCTGCAGGCAGCTCGCGCGCCGCGCCCGCATCAAGATCGATGACGCGGCCGGGACCGGCATCGGCCTGGCCAGCGCGGAACACCGGCTCGTCGCTGAGCGGTTCATCGAGGCCTGCGCGTCGGGCGACCTGGCCGGACTGTTGGAGGTACTCGATCCCGAGGTATCCGGGGGCGTGGACATTCGACCGAATGTGATCGTGACCGGCGCGGACGTAGTGGCTCGCAACTTCCTCAACTTCTGGGGGGCCCCGGCGCGCCTTGTTGCCGTCACCACGGGGCGCGCGCCGATACTGCTCGGCTTCGTCGACCGCGAGCTCCGCGCGCTGATCGAGCTGACGGTGACCGGCGAGCTGATCAGCGAGGTGGACGTGAGCGTTGCGCCGGCGACACTGGCCCGGGTACGCGCGACGCTATCCGGCTGAGCCCACAATCGCCCGGCCGTGACGGGCATGCACTCTGGCCCGCTCCGGTTGCGTCGGCGCTGGTGGCGGCCCCAACATATCCCGGAGCCGCTGAAGATTGTGAGCGCCCACCATGACGTTGTCATACGAGCAAGACATCCGCCCGCTGTTTCGTGAGCGCGACCGAGAATCGATGAAGCGCCGCTTCGACCTCTGGTCGGTGGAAGATGTGCGCGCGAATGCGGCGCCGATCCTCAACGTCCTGCAGCAGGGTCGCATGCCCTGCGACGGAGCCTGGCCGCAAGACAAGGTCGACACGCTACGTCAATGGATCGACTCCGGCATGGCCCCATGATCGACCGATCGCCTCAGGGCTGAAGCGCTGCGATTGGAGCACGCGGCCGGCGCGCGCTGGGGCACGTCGGAATGTGCCAACAATGTGGCACCCACCGGGCCGTCGGGTGATCTTGCTAAACCGATTTGGTGCGGCCGAAATCCACGACGACCTGCCCAGCCGGGCCGCGGCGATGCTCGTGCAGATGGCCTATCAGCTGGCCTCGGCCGGGGTGCAAATGCTGCGCACGATCGTCATCTGGTCGATCTCGCCGGGACCCGAAATGTTGTCTAGTGCTGCTCGTCGTCGTCCTCGAGCCGCAGCAGATCGGAGATTGGCCGGATATTGGTGTCGTCTTCGAGAGCGCCGTACTCGACCGCCTCACGCGTCTGTTGGTACAGCTGTGTGCGGGTCGATCGCTCGTTTGCCAGGACGTACAGCACGTTGTTCCAGGCATCTGCACCCAGCAGGTCACCGGCGGTCGATGCGGCGTTACGGGTGTCGATGACCGCGCGGACGCCTGCTTGCAGCTCAGCGTCGGTCCACTCGGACGCAGGCTTGTTGAACAGCTTGTCGTAAGTCACCGGCCACTACTGCTCCGGCGTGTGAGCTGGCCGGTGTCAATCCGAGCGTTGGTCATCACCAGTTCTCCAGCTGTGCCTGGCTGCGGGCGATGGCGGCCAGCACGGTGCCGACTTGCTTGGCGGCGTCGGCGGATGTGTCGAAGGCGCCGCCCTCGGACTCGTTGGTCAGCCTGTGGTCCGGGCCCCGGCTGCGAACCCACACCTGGAACGGGTGTTCCTCGTTCGGGTGGTACTCGACCACCACGGCCTCGCGGTTGCCGCCGGTGCCGATCTCGAACCAGGCCTCGTCGCCGTAGGTCTCCACGGTGCCGTCGCCGAGCAGTGTGGGCAGCTGGGCCAGCGCGGCGCGCGCCGTTTTCTGGCGTCGCGCCGCATGGATGGACCGCTTGCGGCAGGCTGTGCCGTCGGTGCATTCCCAGCGGCCGGTGCCCACGTTGACGAACTCGCCGGTGCCGCTGCGGCCGCAGCGTTGGCAGATGTGGTGTGCCGTGGGGGTGGTGGTCATCGCGACTCCAGCTCCAGGTTGATCGGGGACATGTGGCCCACACGGCCGTTGTCCCAGCGCACCGTCAGGTGCCCGCCGTCGGCGTTGACGGCGGGGACGTGCCGGAGCACTTCGCCGCCCAGCACGGACAGCGCGACCACCGTGTGCCCGCTCTTGTCATGGACCCGCGCGTGCACCCTCGACCCCACCGGATATTAGGCTCGTACCGTGCGGGCGATCCCGCTTTGCCGCAGGATTGCGTGCTGCTGCATGGTGTCTTGGGGCCTCATCAGATCGAGCCTTCGTCCATTGCCACCGCAGCCGTGCCGTCGCGGCGCACCAGGGCAGCCTCGTGTCCGGCCTCGCAGGCCCAAACCCCGCTCGGTCTCCCAGCGGGTAGCAAACAGACAGCAGAGATCGCGGCATCAGAGCGAGGCGGTGCGCTCGACGGTCTTCAGGACGACCTTGGCCCCCGCCGGGATGCGGTTGGTGAACATCACCTTATCGCTGGCGGTCTGGCTGGGGTCGACGTTGTTGATCAGCGCCGTGCCGGTGTCGTACCGGGTCCTGCCGTCGGCGGACTGCACCGCCACGTCGACTACGTAGTCCGACCGCTTCGACGAGTGGTTGACGACGGTGATCGTCTCGTAACGGATCCCGAGAACGTCCGGTGCCTGCATCGGGCCGAGTTTGACGTCGCCGGTGGCGTCCTGCGAGGCGACGCCCTGACTGACGCCGGAGTTCGAGCTGCCCGAGTTTGAGCTGCCGCTGTGCTTGCTCCCGCCCCCCACGTTGGTGGCGACAGCGATCGCAACGATCAGGCCGACAATGCCGAGCAGAGTGTTGCGTAGCTTGTGTGACTTCTTCGGCGGCACCGGCGGTACCGGCTGCGGCGGGGGTGGCGGGGCGGCCCAGCCCAGCGGCTGGGTGTTGTTCTCGACCGGCGGCGGCGTGTAGCCGCCAGGCCGGTCCGGGGTGTTGCCCAGCCACGCGGCGTAGCCGGGGTCGCTGGAGACAGGCCCGCCGTCCGGCTGGGCGGCGTCGACGATGTCTGACATGGTCTTACTCCTTTTGGTGTTGGTACGTAGCCGGTGCGCGGATAGGCGGTGTGCGGGTACGTCTTCCGCCGGCTCCGTCGCGTTGGTGGCCGGTGCGCCCGGCCGTCGGACCGGCGCCGAGGACGGCCACACCGATCTCGGGGCGGGAGGAAGTCGGCGAGAGCTCCAAAAGACGATCGAATGGGCCTGTCGCCGGGCCTGGCCTTCGCCACTAGCCGGCGGCGTCGGCGGCGTGCTCGTTGTCGTCTGGCTGGTCCGAGGCTCGCCGGATCGCCACGCTCTGAGTTTAATTGTTCGTTGCTCGATGCTGACTCTATCAGGTCTCTATCAGGCCGTTGAAGGCTTGGCACGGGTGACCTCTGGCACATAGGATGCTACAGTCCGTCTTATGCCGCGCCCCTATACCGACCCTGTGGAAATCATCACCGCTCCGATTCCGGCGACGTCCCCGTTCATTCCGGCTGACGCGAAGATCGTGGTGGGCGCGATCGGCCCGGCCGTTCCGGATCCGATCCCGATCGTGCTCCTCCCCGGGTTCGAGTACCGGATGCGCGAGTGGCGCCACCCAGACACCCACGAGATCCACTGGCGGCTGGAACGGAGAAAGTCGGCTCGGTACGACGAGGACGACGAGTAGCGCCGGTCCCTCTTCCGCGAGAAGGTCTGCGCGGTCGCGCAGGTGTCGCACGAAGAGGACACCGGCCAGTGCCCTCAGACCACCGGGATCTTGGTGTTCGGGACGTAGTACGGGTCGACTGCCCGGCAGCTACGAGGAGCTGGTAACAGCGAGGTATGCCTCGTTCAGGCGCTCGCGAACGCTCGGTGGTCGCGCTGGGGATTTGGAGCCAGCGTGCTCGCGGCGAAGCTCGTCCATCAACTCTTGCCAGAGTGCGGTGCCGCCTTGTTCGAGCACCTCGGCGCGCACGCGCAGCGAGGCATCATCTTCACGACGATGGCTCGCTGCCGCTGGTGGTGGCTCCCGGCGGGCCCCCCGAACCCGCCGGAAGCCACGTCGGCTACTTGGCGAAGGCGAACACGGCCTGGTGGACGCTGCCGTCGGCCAGCATCACCTTGAGGGTCTTGGCCGTACCCGCCCACGCTTTGTCGGTCTTCCAGACGTAGACGTACTGGTTGGCCGAGGCGTCGTAGGTCAGGCCCGGGACCGAGGTGGTGTAGGTCTCGATGTCGTCCGTTCCGGTGTCACCGGTCGTGTTGCCGTTGACGACGGCAGGCGTGCCAGCACGCTCAGGCCCTGGTTGCCGCCCAGGCTGAACTTGACCGGAATCGACTGACCGGCCTTGGCGGTGTTGACCTTGTCGTTGTCGATCGGCTGGAAGAAACCCGTCCAGTTGTAGGACACGGTCACCTTGAACGAGCTGGTGGTCTTGTTGCCGTGAGCATCGGTCGCGGTGCAGGTGACCGTAGTGGTTCCGATCCCGAATGCGCTGCCCGAGGCGTGATCGCAGCTCACCGGCACCGAACCGTCGGCCAGATCCGTCGCAGACACCTGGTACGTCACGGCCGCCTGACCGTTGCCGGTCGTCTTGACGCTCATGTTCGACGGCATGGTGATGGTCGGCGGGGTGGTGTCGCTGATGGTCACTGTGAAGTGCTCGGTGGCCGTGTTGTGATGCGCATCCGTCGCGGTAGCGGTCACCGTGTGCTGACCCACCGAGAACGGGGCGTTGTCGTCGTAGCTCGCCGCGACACTGCCGTCGACCAGGTCGGTCGCGACGGCGCCGAAGCTGACCGACGTGGTGGAGCCGGTTGCTTCCGCGGTGATGTTCGGGGCGGTGACCTCCGGCGGCGTGGTGTCCGTGACGGTCACCGTTAGGGTGCCGCTCGCGGTATTGCCATGGGCGTCGGTCGCGGTGCAGTTGACCGTGGTCTGGCCCACCGGGAAGCCGCTGCCCGAGGCATGATCACATGTCACCGGCACCGAACCTCGACCAGGTCCATTGCTGAGGCACCGAAGCTGCTCGGCGTCGTCGGTGGCTTCCACCGTCGCGTTGTAGAGGGTCAGCGTGGGCGGGGTGGTGTCCTGGACCGTGACGTGGAAGCTGGCGCTACCGGTGTTGCCAGCGGCGTCCTGGGCCGAGCAGGTCACCGTCGTGGTGCCCAACGGAAACACGCTGCCCGACGGCGTATCGCAGGTCGGCGTGATCATGCCGTCGACTGCATCGCTCGCGGTGGCGATGTAGGTCACCTGAGCACCGGACGGGCCGGCGGCTTCCTTCGTGATGTCGGCTGGCACCGTCACAACCGGGGCGGTGGTGTCGGACACGACCACGTTGAACGAACCGTTCGCAGTGTTGTCGTGGCTGTCGGTAGCCGAGCAGTTGACCGAGGTGGTGCCGATCGGGAAACTTGCTGCCCGAGGCGGGTGAGCAGTTCACAGGCACGATGCCGTCCAGATTGTCGTGGGCGGTCGCGGTGTAGCTGACCGTCGCGCCGCTGGAGTCCTGGGCGCTGACATGGATGTCAGTACGCAGGAACAGCGAGGGCGGTGTGACGTCCGTGAGCGGAACAACGGTGACCTTGTAGATGCTGACCGTGCCCACCTTTAGCTTGGCGCCGGTCTGGTTGCTGTGATATTGGTCGCGAAGATCGACATCGGGTAGACGCCGGTCGGCTCGGAGGGCGACACCGACAGATGGCGCGTCCCTATAGAGACCCAGTGGAGATCCACACCGCGCCGGTGCCCGCGCAGTCCCCGTTCATCCCCGCTGACGCGAAGATCGTCGTGGGCGTGGTCGCGCCGGCGTCCCCCGATCCGATCCCGATCGTGCTGCTACCGGGATTCGAGTACCGGCTACGCGAGTGGCCGCATCCCGAGACCCACGAGGTCCACTGGCGGCTCGAGCGAAGAAAAGCAGGCCAATACGGCGAAGAGGACGAGTAGCCGCACCACATGTTCGCGGGTGGCGTACTCGTGCTCACCGGGCCGTAGGTATGCCGACGCGCCGTTGGCCAGGCGCAGCTCGGCGGGCAACGTGTCGGCAGTGCGTTGTTGATCGCGCTGGCCAGGTCGGCTTCTGTCCACGACGCCTGGGCTGCTTGCACCTCGGCCAGCACGGTCTCGATCACCGCGGTCGGGCAATCTGAGTGCTCGCTACGTCTCGGCCGTGATGATCGGAGTCCCGGGGGACCGGGTGTCCGACCGATAGCTTCGTCGGGAGTTGCCGATCGCCAACGGCGCGCGTGAGTCGTGCGCCGCCTCTCGCTTGATGGAGTCTTCGGCTCTATGGTCATCGCGGGATGTTCGCTTCGACGCCGCGACGCTCGACGATCTCGAGACGCCCAGCGGACGCGAACCGGGAGGACACGATAATGAGCGACGCCACGACTGCGAGTGCGGAGAGCGCGGTCCGGCCGTTCCGAATCGAAGTACCTCAGGGCGAGATCGACGAGCTGCGCCGCCGCATCAATGCGACGCGCTGGCCGACCAGGGAGCTCGTCGCCGATCGGTCGCAGGGTGTGCAATTGGCTGCGATACAGAACCTCGCGCGCTACTGGACGACCGAGTACGACTGGCGTCGGTGCGA
The DNA here is from genome assembly GCA_036506155.1 of Jatrophihabitantaceae bacterium. Taxonomy (GTDB): domain Bacteria; phylum Actinomycetota; class Actinomycetes; order Mycobacteriales; family Jatrophihabitantaceae; genus DASXRA01. The sequence goes on along the minus strand of DASXSF010000083.1, from coordinate 933 downwards.
GGCGCGATTGAACGCGCTGCCGCAGTTCAAGACCGAGATCGACGGGCTGGACATCCACTTCATCCATGTCGAGTCGGCACACAAGAACGCGTTGCCATTGATCATGACGCACGGCTGGCCGGGCTCGGTTGTCGAGCTGCTCGAGACTATCGGTCCACTCACCGACCCGACCGCGCATGGCGGCCGCGCTGAGGACGCGTTCCACCTCGTGCTGCCGTCGATCCCCGGCTACGGGTTCTCCGACGAGCCGACCGAGCTCGGCTGGGGCCCCATCCGTATCGGACAGGCGTGGGCGGAGCTTATGCGGCGCCTGGGCTACACCCGGTACGTCGCGCAGGGGGGCGACGTGGGCTCCCAGGTCACCGACGCGATGGGCCGCCTGGGACTCGACGGGCTGATCGGCATCCACACCAACCTTCTCACGCCGGCGCTGGGCGATGCCGAGGCCCTGAGCGAGTCCCCGCCCTCGACAGCAGAACGTGCCGCCCTCGACGCGCTTGCCGAATTCCATGCGACCGGCGCTGGGTACTTCGTGGAGCAGGCGACACGCCCGCAGACGATCGGCTACGCCCTGCTGGATTCACCCGTCGCGCTGGCGGCGTGGATGATCGATCACGATACGGACAGCTACCAGAAGATCGCCCGCGGTTTTGTCGACGGACAACCTTCGGGCAATCTCACCCGGGAACACATCGTCGACAACATCACGCTGTATTGGCTGACAAGCACCGGGGGGTCGGCTGCGCGCTCGTACTGGGAAGAAGGACAAGAAAATGCTCGTGCGGCCGGCCAGGCTCCCACGCCGGTCTCGATTCCGGTCGGCTTCACGACGTTCCCCGGGGAGATCTGGCGGACCCCGCGCAGCTGGGTCGAGAAGGCGTACCCCAACGTCATCTACTTCAACGAGGTGGACAAGGGCGGTCACTTCGCCGC